>CAYMHF010000026.1:0-45242 GCA_964390215.1 uncultured Dokdonella sp.
AACTATATGATTATCAAGACGTATTTGTGGGGAAACCTCAGGCTTCAGCCGCGATCAGGCGGCTGGGCCGGCAGGTTCATCCCGGCCCCGCCATCCCAGTATCCATTACGTGCACCGCGCCGTTGCTGCGGAAGGTCACCGCGGCGGGCGGCATCGAAGTAGTC
Organism: uncultured Dokdonella sp.; assembly: GCA_964390215.1. Taxonomy (GTDB): domain Bacteria; phylum Pseudomonadota; class Gammaproteobacteria; order Xanthomonadales; family Rhodanobacteraceae; genus Dokdonella. The sequence goes on from CAYMHF010000026.1 coordinate 165, forward strand.
GATGATCGAGGCCATGTCGCCGATCTGCGGATACAGGCGCAGGATGTCGATGCCGGCTTCTCGCAGCTCGGGCAGTTCCGGACACAGGTCAAAGACTTCGTGGCTCTGGATCTGGATGCCGTTGATGGTCAGGAACGACTGGTTTTCGCGGGTCGCCAGGGGCAGGCCGTCGGGATGCTCGATGCAGCGGAAGCCGCACTGGTCCTTGGCCACATCAAGCGCGCGCGCGGTAAAGCAGCGCGCAGAATAGGACAGCGGCAGGCGGCCCCAGGCGATGATTTCCAGTTCAGGCAGGGTTTCGCCGCCGGCGCGGGTCTGCTCATCCAGCGCGCGCAGCAGTTCGCGGCCCTGCTCGACGCCGAGGACGAGGCGATACAAGCCATCCTCGCGCAGCAATTGCAGGGTTCGCGCGTTGTAGATGTTGAGCGAGGGGCCGCCGACAAAGCGCACGTCGTTCTCGCGGCACAACTGCACCGCCGACATGTCGTTGGCCTCGACCGTGAAACGGCCATTGCGGATCACCCGCTGCAAGGCGCCAAGTTCCGATTCCGCTTCGAGCAGGGCCAGACCGGACAACACGATCTCGCGACCCTCATCAGCCAGTTCTTCAGCCAGCGCAATCCAGTCACGGGTACCGAGTTCGCGGCGCTTGCTGCATACGGTTTCGCCGAGATAGATGATGTCCAGCGGCCAGTCGCGCGTCTGCCGATAAAAGGCCAGCACCTGTTCGCGCGGCCAGAAGTACTGGAGGGGTCCGAGACTCAGTTTCATGCTCAATGCCAACTGCGGTGATAGGGGCCGAGGGTGGTCTGGTGGCCTTCGGCATGCGCCGAGAGTTCCTTCTGCCATTCCGGGCGCAACGTCCAGTTTTCGGCGGATGCCTTGTGCTCATCGATGGCGCGCCGCCAGACGCGGGCAATACTGGCGACATAGGCGGCACCGCGCTGGCGGCCTTCGATTTTCAGCGCGACCACGCCGGCGCGGGCGAGCTGCGGCAGCAGGCTGAGCGTGTTCAGGCTGGTCGGCTCCTCAAGCGCATGGAAGACCTCGCCGCCGACATCGAAACGGCCCTTGCAGACGGTCGGATAACCGGCCGCCTCGCCTTCGGCATAGCGATCCATGAGCACACCATTCAGACGTACCGTGCGACTGCCGTCGGTCTGTTCCTCCCACTTGACGAAGCGCGCCGGCGAACACACGCCGTGCCGGTTCGGTGAGGCACCGGTGACATAGCTCGACAGCTGGCAGCGGCCTTCGACCATGATGCACAGGCTGCCGAAGGCGAACACTTCCAGCGGCACCGGTGTCGCCGCGCACAGGCGTTCGACCTGTTGCAGCGACAGCACGCGTGGCAGCACGGCGCGGGCGATACCGAAACGTTCGTGGTAATAGCGCAAGGCGGCTTGTGTCGTCGCCGAGCCCTGCACCGACAGATGGCGCGGCAGATCCGGGTGGCGTCGCGCGGCATAGTCAAGCACGGCCATGTCGGCGGCGATGATCGCACTGGCGCCGATGTCGGCCGCGCGATCGACCGCCGAGTGCCACTCGCTGATGCGCGCACTCTCCGGATAGGTGTTCAGGGCCAGATACACCTTGCGCTGGTGCTGCTGCGCATAGGCGATGCCACGACCCAGATCGTCATTGGAGAAATTGAGGCCGGGAAAGGCGCGTGCGTTGGTCTGATCGCGGAAACCGACATAGACCGCGTCGGCACCGTTGTCGATCGCGGCCATCAGCGCCGGCAGATTGCCGGCAGGACAAACCAGTTGCATGAAAGAGTCTCCAGAGTGCCACGGCATGATCGGCGAGCGAAGTGGGTGCTGCCTTGATCCGGATCAGGCGAGGCGGAATTCTGGCCGAGGCTTGCCGCAGGTCAAGGCAGGCTTCGAGCGGGCAACCTAGATTGCGCAGCAGCGAATCAGGAACGTCCGCATGATCATGGCCACCGAAACGGTATCGAACCCGGCAAGCGATGCCCGACGCACGCTCGCCTTGCGCCTGCTGCCGCTGCTTGATCTGACCAGCCTTGGCGAAGACGACACGCCGCAAGTGATCGAGAACTTGTGCGCTTCGGCGCGCACCGGCCATGGCGTTCCGGCGGCGGTATGCGTCTATCCGGAACACATCACCACGGCCAGGCGTGCACTGCAGGGCAGCGGCGTACGCATTGCCACCGTGGTCAATTTTCCGGATGGCTCGTCGGATCGCGAGCGTGCGGCGCGCGAAACCCGACGCTCGATTGCGGCCGGTGCCGACGAGATCGACCTCGTTCTGCCGCGCAAGCTCGATACCCCCGCCGATCGGCTTGCCGCGCAGAGCCTGGTCGCGGACTGTCGCGAAATCTGTGCGCCTGGCATTGTCCTCAAGCTGATCCTCGAAACCGGCATGTTGCAGACCCCGCAACGCATTCGCACGGCGTGTGACATCGGTCTGGCCGAAGGCGTTGATTTCCTCAAGACCTCGACCGGCAAGGTTGTGATCAACGCAACTCTGGAAGCCAGCGCGATCATGCTCGATGCGATTGCCGAACACGGTGGGGATTGCGGCATCAAGGTCGCCGGCGGCATCCGTACGCTCGAGCAGGCCGAATCCTACCTGGCCCAGGCGATCGGGAAATTCGGTGCATCGTGGGTCACCCCGACACATTTCCGCATCGGCGCGAGCAGCCTGTTTGGCGAGCTTGTCGCGGCCATTTCCGTGACATCGTGAAGGCGACGAATGCGGCGGCATTGATCCGCCGGAAACGTGATGGTCAGCGCCTCGATGCGAGGCAATTGCACGAAATTGCCGAAGGTATCGCCAGCGGAGCATGGGGCGATGCGCAGATCGCGGCGTTGGCCATGGCCGTCGCCTGGCGCGACATGGATGCCGAGGAAACACGTGCACTGACCCAGGCCTTGTGTGATTCAGGAACACGGCTGCGCTGGGATGATCTGCCCGGACCGGTACTCGACAAGCATTCCACCGGTGGGGTCGGCGATTGCGTGAGTCTGTTGCTGGCGCCCCTGCTGGCAGCCTGCGGTGCCTATGTGCCGATGATCTCGGGGCGTGGCCTCGGTCATACCGGCGGCACCCTCGACAAGCTCGAAAGCATCCCCGGTTACACGATCAATCCACTCGATTCGCGCATGCGTTCGGTGCTCGCAGATAGCGGTTGCGTGATTGTCGGTCAGAGCGACCAGCTGGCCCCGGCCGATCGGCGTCTGTATGCGGTGCGCGATGTCACCGCAACCGTGGATGTGCCGGCCTTGATGGTCGCCTCGATCCTGTCGAAGAAGCTCGCCGGCGGCGCGCAGGCGCTGGTTCTCGATGTCAAGGTGGGTAGCGGCGCGCAGCTGCCGGATCGGGCCGCTGCCGAGGCCCTGGCGGATCGCCTGCTCGACGCTGCCGAGGGCGGCGACATGCAGGTGCGTGCGGCGATCAGCGATATGGATCAGGTGCTTGGCAACAACGCCGGCAATGCGCTGGAACTGCGCGAGGTGCTCAACCTGCTGAGCGGTGAGGGCGGCAGCGTACGTCTGCGTGAGCTGACTCTGGCGTTGTCAGCCGAGTTGCTGCAGATGGGCGGGCTCGCGGCCGATGCAGCCGAGGCACGCCGCAAGCTCGTGCAAGCGCTGGATTCCGGTGCGGCGGCCGAACGCTTCGAGCGCATGGTGGCCGGGCGCGGCGGCGCGCATGCGCTGTTTGAAAATGTCGATGCCTGGCTGCCGCATGCGCCGGTGCAGCACGCCATTGTCGCGACGCGCCCGGGCTTTGTCGGTCAGATCGATGTGCGCGCGCTCGGCGAGATAGTCGTCGCCCTGGGCGGTGGGCGCAGCCACGCCGACCAGGCGATCGATCACGCGGTCGGCCTGTCCGCCGTGCTCGGTCGAGGCGTCGCCGTTTGCGCCGGGCAGCCACTGGCCATCGTCCACGCACGTACACGGGCGATGGCGGAATTGGCCGCCGACAGCGTGCTGTGCGCGTTCCGCATCGATGATGAAGCCCCCCCGGTGAATCCGCTGTTGTGCTGGCATCGAGCCGGGGTATCGGCATGAGCCGGGTGATCTGGCTCGTGCTTGACTCACTTGGCGTCGGCGCGGCGCCGGATGCAGCGGCCTGGGGCGACGAGGGTGCTGACACCTTTGGTCATATCGCCGCCGCCTGCGCCGCCGCGCCACGCGGCCCCTTGCGTCTGCCAAACCTGAGCCGCCTGGGTCTGCCGCAGGCGCATGCCGCCGCCCATGATGGTCAGGCTGCTGCGGGCTTTGTCGACATGCCGCCACCCGAAGGCCTGTGGGGATTTGCCTGCGAACGTGCCTGCGGCAAGGACACCCCTTCCGGGCACTGGGAAACGGCCGGGGTCATCATCACCGAGCCGTTCGGCCAGTTCGAGAAAGCCGAGCACAGCTTCCCGCCGGAATTGCTGCAGGCCCTGATCGAGCAGGCCAACCTGCCGGGACTGCTCGGCAACTGCCATGCCTCGGGAACCGAGATCCTCAAGCGTCTCGGCGAACAACATATCGAGAGCGGTTGCCCGATCGTCTACACCTCGGCCGACTCGGTGTTCCAGATCGCCGCGCATGAGCACCGATTCGGTCTTGAGCGTCTTTACGCCGTTTGCGAGATTGCGCGCCGACTGCTTGCACCGTTCAACATCGCACGGGTCATCGCACGACCATTTGTCGGCAGATCGGCGAACGATTTCGTGCGTACCGGCAATCGCCATGACTACTCGTTGCCGCCACCGGCGCCAACCTTGTTCGATGCGGTTCTCGACAGCGGCAACGAAGTGGTCGCGATCGGCAAGATTTCGGACATCTTCGCCGGACGTGGTATCAGCCGCAGTGTTCATGCCAGTGGTCACGACGCGCTGTTCGATGCGACCTTGCTGGCCATGGACGAAGCACGCAACGGCAGCGTGATCGCAACCAATTTCGTCGATTTCGACAGCGTCTACGGTCATCGCCGCGACGTGTTCGGCTATGCCGCCGCGCTGGAGGCATTCGATGTGCGGCTGTGGCGCTTGCGCCGCCGCCTGCGCCGTCATGATCTGCTCGTGCTCAGCGCCGACCATGGTTGCGATCCGACCTTCCCCGGCAGTGACCACACGCGCGAGTGCATCCCGGTGCTGGCCTCGGGCCCGGGCATCGCGCCTGGCGCGATCGGCCGTCGCGAGAGTTTTGCCGACATTGGCCAGAGCATGGCCAGCCATCTGGGTTTGCCATCGCTCGCCGTCGGCCACAGTTTCCTGCATTCCACGAGCGAAACCCACGCATGAGCACACCGCATATCGCCGCTGAAGTCGGCAGCATTGCGCCGACCGTCCTGTTGCCCGGGGATCCTTTGCGTGCCAGACATATCGCGACACAGTTTCTCGATGACTGCACCGAGGTCAGTGCGCGCCGCAACATGCTGGCCTTCACTGGCACGTATCACGAAAAACCGGTGACGATCATGGGCAGCGGCATGGGCATTCCCTCATGTGCGATCTACGTGACCGAGCTGGCGCGGGTTTACGGGGTCAAACGCATCATCCGCATCGGAACCTGCGGCGGAATCGGTGACGTCGGGATCGGCGATCTGCTGCTCGCCCAGTCGGCCTCGACCGACTCCAATTTCAACCGGGTGCATTTCGGCGGCCACGACCTTTCCGCATGCGCCGATTTCGGACTGATGCAGGATGTGTGCGCACAGGCACGTCGGGCCGACATCGCCTTGCGTGTCGCCCACATATTCAGCACGGACTGTTTCTACGATGGTGACGCAGACATTCTCGGCCTGCTTGCGCGCCACCACATCAGCGGCATCGAAATGGAGTCGGCGGGTCTGTACGGCGTGGCCATGCGCGAGCGCATCCAGGCGTTGTCGGTGTTGACCATGACCGATCATCTCGAACGTGATGAGCACATGGCGCCCGACCAGCGCGAACGCGGTCTCGCGCAGATGGCCGAACTGGTGCTGGACAGCCTTCTGATACGGGATGACGGTGCTCAGGATTCGGGCAGGACGAAGGCGTAGGGCAGCAGCTCGGCCGTCGAGGCGATGATCCATTCGTTGTTGGTGGAATAGAAACCGACGCGGGCGCTCGGGCCGGACTCGGCGATCAACTGGCGACACGCGCCGCAGGGTGAAACCGCCTGCACGGTGCCATCCGCTGTTTTCGCCACCACGGCGATTTCGACCAGACCGAAGTTCGGGCCTTCGGCCAGCACCGCGGCGGCGATTGCGCCGCGCTCGGCACAACTGCCGAGCGGCAAGGCACCGTTCTCGACATTGCAGCCGCGATGGATCTGGCCACTGGCCGAGCGCAATGCGGCGCCGACGAACAAGCTGGAATAGGGCGCATGCGCCTGCCGTGATGCGCTTTCCGCCTGTTCGCGCAGATCGCCAAGATCAGTTTTGCCCATCAATGTCACCGATTCCCATCTTGTTGCTGGACAGGGATTCTAAACCGGTCAGCACGGCTTTGGGTCCGTGCTTGATCTGGGTCAGCAGCTACTGCCGCGAGCGCCGATAACCTAGGGGGATCGACGATCGGGAGCACAACCATGCAAGCCTATCCACATATCTATCGCGTTGAAGGAAGCACAGCCCGGGAAGGCGCGGTGACCTTGACCTCGGCGGGCCTCGACGCGCTGGAGAGCTGGCCACCGGCCGAGTTTGGTGGTCCCGGTGATGCGTGGTCGCCGGAAACCCTGCTGGTCGGTGCGATTGCTGATTGCTTCCTGCTCAGTTTTCGTGCGATTGCCCGCGCCGGTGGTCTGGCGTGGACGCGCGTCCAGTGCAGCGTGGAGGCGAAGCTGGATCGCGTCGACGGCGTGACCCGCTTCACCCATTACACCGTGAACGCTGATCTTTACGTCCCCGCCGACACCGATGCCGAGGCTGCGCAAAAGGCGCTGCACAAGGCGAAGAAGAGCTGCCTGATCTCGAACTCGCTGCTCGCCGAAGGTGAGCTCAACGCGGTTGTGCACAGCGAAGACTGAGCGATTAGCCGAGGCTTTACGGTTGCATGAGGCGCTGCCACAGCGCCTCGACGCGCTTGTCGACAGCCGCATCGGCTCGGATCGGCTGGCTCCAGGTGCGGCTGGTTTCGCCGGGCCACTTGTTGGTCGCATCGATGCCGAGCTTGGAGCCGATGCCGGCGACCGGACTGGCGAAATCCAGATAGTCGATCGGCGTAGCCTCGACCATCATGCTGTCGCGCGCCGGATCGACCCGGGTCGACAGGGCCCACAGCACTTGCGACCAGTCGCGCACATCGATGTCGTCATCGGTGATGATGACGAATTTGGTGTAGGTGAACTGGCGCAGATACGACCAGATGCCCATCATCATGCGTCGCGCATGGCCGGCGTATTGCTTGCGAATCGAGACCACGGCGACGCGGTACGAGCAGGCCGCCGCCGGCAGATGGAAGTCGACGATCTCGGGAAACACCCGACGCAGGATCGGCACGAACAATTCGTTGAGCGCGAGCGCCAGTACTGATGGCTCGTCATAGGGAGCACGACCCATGTAGCTGCCCTGGTAGATCGCATTGCGCCGCAGTGACATGCGCTCGATCGTCATCACCGGAAACTCGGCCTGCGCGTTGTAGTAGCCGGTGTGGTCGCCGAACGGACCTTCCAGCGCACGGTCGCCGGGATGGATGAAGCCTTCGAGCAGGATCTCCGCGCCAGCCGGCGCATCCAGCCCGGTCAGCTGGCTGTGCCAGACGCGCGTGCGCTCGCCGCGCAGCAGGCCGGCAAATTCATACTCCGACAACGTGTCCGGCACCGGTGCCACAGCGGCCAGCAGGGTCGCCGGATCGGCGCCGATGGCGACCATGATCGGGAACGGCTGATCGGGATGCTTGCTGCACCAGTCGGCGTAGTCGAGCGCACCGCCCCGATGCGGTAACCAGCGCATGATCACGCGATTGCGCCCGATTGGCTGCTGCCGGTAGATGCCGATGTTCTGCCGCGCCTGGCGGGTGCCACGGGTGATCACCATGCCAAGGGTGAGCAGTCGATCGACGTCGCCGGGCCAGCATTTCTGGATCGGCAGGCGAGCCAGATCAATGTCATCGCCTTTGACCACCTCGTCAAGAAACGCGGCGTCCTTGAGTGTGCGTGGAGCGACATGCGCCAGTTGCGCCAGTTCCGGCCAGGTCGACAGCGCGCCGCGCAAGCTCGATGGCCAGCGCGGTTCCTTGATCGAGGCGAGCAACTCGCCGAGTTCGCGCAAGGATGACAGCGGACGCCCGGCCAGGGCGGCCTCGATGCGCTTTCGATGGCCGAACAGATTGCCGAGCATCGCGTGCTGCGAGCCGATCATCGACTCGAACAACAGGGCCGGGCCTTCGGCGCGCAGCGAACGCAGGCACAAGGCGGTGCTTTCGAGCACCGGATCGACCGCTTCGCCGACGCGCAGCAGCGCCTTGTTCTGTTCAAGCCGTTCGAGGAAGGCGCGCAGGTCGTGGTAGGCCATGGTAAATCCGAAGTGGGCCAGCAAATCGGCTTGCTGGCGAGTCGTGGATTGCGCAGGTGCGCCGTCGTGGCGTCGCCTGGCCCGCAGTTTGATTGCGCTGTCGCGATCCTGCCTTGACGTGAATCAGGTCAGGCCCGCTGCAAGCCCCACATGCGAGTTGCATCGCACAAGCACCCCGGCGTTTCGATTCTCGCTACTGGCGGCTTGTGCGACCCGGGTTTTGGTTTGTCGCATAATTGCCAACAGTCCTTCAGACAGGAACACTGGCCATGCCTGATGACAACTTCATCACCGAGGCAAGTGCCCCAGAGCCGGTACGCATGCCCGGATCGTTATGCGCGGGTGCGGCGAATCCCGTTCGCTATCGCGGTGTATCGGCCAACATCCTCGACGCCATCGGCGACACGCCGCTGCTTGAAATCGAAGGCATCTTCGTCAAGCTCGAGTTCCTCAATCCCTCCGGTTCGATCAAGGCGCGCATCGCCCACTACATGATCGAGCGCGCCGAGCAGCGTGGCTTGTTGCGCCCTGGCGATACCATCGTCGAGGCGACCAGCGGCAACACCGGCAATGCGCTGGCCATGGTTGCGGCGGTCAAGGGCTACCGCATGCTGGTGGTGATGCCCGAAGGCTTGTCCAGCGAGCGTGTTGCGATCTCCCGCGCCTATGGTGCCGAGGTGTTGTTCTGTGGCGATTTTCACGTTGACCAGGCCTTGCAGCGGGCGCGCGAGATCGGCGAGCAACCCGGTTATTTCTGTCCAAGCCAGTTCGAGTCGGAAAGCAATATCGAGGAGAACCGCATCATCCTCGGGCCAGAAATCCTCGCCCAGCTGCCGCCCGGGCGACTGCCCGATGCGCTGGTTCTCGGCGTCGGCACGGGTGGCACCTTGATCGGGGTGGGGCAGGCGTTTCGTGAAGCAAATCCGGAAGTGCGTCTGTTCGCGATGGAGCCAAGCGAGTCGCAGACGATCCTTTGCGGAGAGATCGCCGGTCATGCCATCGAGGGCATTTCAGATGGTTTTGTGCCGGGAATCTTCCAGCGGAATGCGGCGCTGGTGAACGAAGTGACCAGCGTTTCCAGCGTTGCCGCCGTTGCCGAAATGAAGCGGCTGGCACGCCAGTTCGGCCTGCTTTGCGGACCGAGTTCCGGTGCCCATCTGCTGGCGGCGCAGCAGGTTCGCAAGCGCTATCCGGAGTTGCAGACTGTGGTCACGATCTTCTGTGACGAAGGCGAGAAATACCTGTCCGAACATTTCAATGGTCGTGCGCGTGACGCCCGTTTCGTTTTTGCTTGAGGCGATGCCAGCAAGCAAAGGATTTCCTGGCCTGTGGCGGGATTGATGGTCGAGGGATCGCTGCCTGTGACGGTGCTGGTCGTCCGCTGTGTTTTTCCCCTGGATTTCGCGGCAGACACCGGCATGCACTGATAGTATCGACGCGTCGTCGTCATGACTATTACGGGGAATGCAGGATGAATGTGTCTTGTCCAGATTGCGCTCATACAGGCCGTCGGCTTTCGTTGCTCATCGCCAGTGCGATCCTGGTTGGCGGAGCGAGCATTGCATGTGCGGAAAAAACCAATCTCGCCGCCATCAATCGGCAAGTGATCAAGCAGCACGATGCATCGGTCAAGCGCCTGCAGGACTGGATCGCGCTGCCATCGATTGCCGCCGAGAATCTCAATTCGCGTGAAGGCGCCGAATACATGGCCAGGCTGGCGCGCGAGGCCGGTTTCCAGAAAGTCGAGATTCTCGATACCGATGGCAAGCCCGGCGTGTTCGCGACACTGGATGCCGGTGCGGCGAAGACGGTGGGCCTGTACTTCATGTACGACGTCAAGCAGTTCGATCCGACCGAATGGAGTTCGCCACCGCTCGAGGCGCGCATCGTCGACAAACCCGGAATCGGCAAGGTCATCGTCGGTCGTGGTGCGGTCAATCAGAAAGGGCCGGAATCCGCATTTCTGGCTGCGCTCCACGCAATTCGCGATGCCGGTCACAAGCTGCCGGTGAATCTGGTGCTGGTGGCCGAGGGCGAAGAGGAAATCGGCTCGCCGCATATCGGCCAACTCGTGCATCGCGCTGAGGTCGAGACCGCGCTGGCGAAGACGGTTGGCGTGTTCATGCCGTCCGCTTCGCAAGGCCTCGATGGCGGCGTCACCGTCAGTCTTGGTGCCAAAGGTGTGGTCGAGCTTGAACTCATCGCCAGCGGCGAGAAGTGGGGGCGTGGCCCGGTCAAGGATGTGCACTCTTCGCTGAAGGCCATGGTCGACAGTCCGGCCTGGCGTCTGGTCAAGGCACTCGACACCCTGGTGTCCGCGGATGGCAACACGATCACCGTCGAGAACTATCCGGTCGCCGCGCCGATCAGCGCCGAGGAAAAGGCGATGATCGCGGCGGCAATTGCGACGCGGAATGAGGCGGAGGTCAAGAAGCAGTATGGCGTTGCGCACTGGATCGACGATCTTTCATTTCAGGCAGCCAATGAGCGCCTCGTGTCGCAGCCGACGATCAACATCGAAGGCCTGGTCGGCGGCTACACCGGCCCGGGCGGCAAGACCGTGCTGCCGCATCGCGCCGTCGCCAAGCTTGACATGCGGCTCGTCCCCGGCATGCAGATGGACGCGGCTGTGGCCGCCTTGAAGGAGCATCTGGCCAAGCGCGGTTATGCCGACATCGAGGTCAATGTCAGTGGTGGCTACGATCCGACCAGCACCAAGGCCGATGCACACCTGATAAAGGCGCAGATGGACGTGCTCAAGCGCATCGGACTGAAGCCGATGCTGTGGCCGCGCAATGCCGGCTCGTATCCGGGATTCGTGTTCACCGATCCGCCGCTCAGCCTGGCCTCCGGGCATTTCGGACTCGGTCATGGCAGCGGTGCGCATGCGCCTGACGAGTACTATGTGATCGAATCGTCGAATCCGGCCGTGCGTGGCTACGATGGCGCGGTGATGTCGTTCGTCGATTATCTGTATGAGCTCGCGAAGTAGGCATCGGACAATCGCGGCAAGAGCGTGATTGCGCCGCCAAGTGCGGCGCAGACTCTCAATCTTTCATGAAAGGAATCAAGTGACCAACAACGACATTCTGCGCAGCGTCCGCTACATGCTCGATCTCAGCGACATCAAGGTTGCCGAGATCGCCCGACTGGCCGATGCCGATCTGGATATCGACAAGGATGTCGTGCAGCGGTTCCTCAGCAAGGAGGATGACGCCGAATACCTCAACTGCGCCGATCGCGTGCTCGCCAGTTTTCTCGACGGTCTCATCATCCATCGACGCGGCAGGAACGAGGCGCTGCCGCCACGACCGCCAGAGCGCCGCGTCAGCAACAACATCCTGCTGAAGAAATTGCGCGTCGCATTCGAGCTCAGGGACGTCGACATGCACGCGATTTTTGCTGAAACCGGTTTTCCGGTATCCAAGCCGGAGCTTTCAGCGTTATTCCGTCAGCCCGGCCACAAGCACTACCGCGCCTGCGGCGACCAGATCCTGCGCAATTTCCTCAAGGGGTTGACCTCCAGGCTGCGCCCGGTCGAATAGCCAAGGGTTCAAGGCGCAATTTTCCGATCGTGATGGTAAAGGCCGAACCGCCAGGCAACTGAAGACGAATGTTCGTACTGCCGGGCGTTGCGCCTGCCCCGCAACTATCGGATGGGATGCCTTGTGCTGGTGGTCTCAAAGCCATCCCTGAAAATGCGGTCGAGGTAGCGGATGTCGAGCACGGGTTTGGCGCTGCCGAGGATTTCGGCGAGGCCGCGATGCACGAGCCCGGTTGCATCAAGCGAGCGTTCGACCACGCTCCCATCCACCTGCCATTCCTCGATGACATAGGTGGTCGTATGCAACTCCGGCACGGAATTGGGCGCTGCATCGCCGGTGTTGAAGCCGACCTGATTGACGCCTGAATCGACGTTCGAGAATTGCAGACGGAACTGGGTGATGCCGTCGCGCCGGATCGCGGCAATGGCAGCGGCGGTCAGATCGATGCGCAATGCGTAATAGCTGTCATTCGCCGAGCCGATGAAACAGCCGGCATTGCTTGCGTCGGCGGGAGCGATGGCGTCGCCCGGCTCGACATCGGCTGTGCCGAAACTTGCCGCGACATCGAGGCTCGGCGCGCCGAGATTTCCGCTGACAAACGGATTGCTGCCACTGCGCAGGTTTTGCAGAAGATAAATGCTGGCGGATTCGATAGTCTCGCCGGCGGCGATGGCGCTCGTATCGAAACTGACAATGCCGCGGGTCAGGCGCGTGCCATCATCGCCGATGAGGATGCGGTCGGTGCCGGCGTTGTTGCCATCGGCCCAGCCATCGAGCGAGCCGCCAAGCGAGGGCAGGGTCAGCGAGACATCGCCGCGGAACTTCGGAAAGAAATAGCTCTCGGTCTGCACGGCGACCTTGTACAGATAGCCATCTGCATTCAGATGAATCGGATCGGCCGAATTGCGGAAATTCGCGCGAAGGCTGGGGCGGCTGGGGTTGCCGGCCGGGAATGGCAGGTAGTCGGGTGCATGCTGGCCTGGGCGCGGCAGGATGCCGGGGGCCGACACTCCATCACCATAGTAGTAGTGCATTTCGCCGACGCCGTGATCGAAATACAGGCGCGGGTTTGCATTTGTCCAGTCGATTCGACGCGATTCGATATTCAGCATCATTGCGTTGAGTTCGCTGTTGCTGATCAGTGCGTTGTCCGGATCGCGACTGAGATCACGGCGCTTCGGGCAGGCGTAGATGAAGCACAAGAAGCCGACATCGAAGTTTGGATACTCGTAGCTCGAAAGCAGCACATCGACTTGAGGTCGAACGGTCATGATCGCGTTGGCAATGCTGGTGCTGTCATCGAGCAGGCGCGTGAAGAACGCCGCTTCGGAACCGGCGATGTCGAGATCCATGTTCTTGTACCAGCCGCCACCCGATTTTCCGGCCAGCACATCATTGCCACCGATGCTGAGCATGACCGTGTCGATGCTCGGTTCGGCCTGCAGGTCGGCGACGACGTTCGCGATCCACGGATAGTTGGCCGTATCGACCCATTCGCGTGCCTCGCTGCCAGAGATCGCATACTCGGGGCCGTTGTAACCGGCGCCCGGATTCGATCCCAGCGAGCGGCTGACGGCGAGGTGATCGGCCATGCCGAACTTGTCGAAGATCTCGTTGTGGGCATCGTCATCCCACATGTATTGCGCCCAGCTGTCACCGGCCAGCAGCACCCGCGGCAAAGGCGTGCCGGTGCCGCAGTTGCCGGCCATCAACGCGGGCCTGGCCACGCGCGGCAGGGTTCCTTCGTAGTTCCAGGGATAGGGGCCTTGCCAGGCCGGAGAGCGCATCGGTGCAGGTTCCGATGCGACAACATCGATGGCAAGCAGCGCAAGCAGAATCAGACCGGATCCAGCCATTCGACGCGTTGTCGCTGTCATTGCGTCTACCCCTTTGCAACGCGGAGTCGCGTCGTTTCGCCGCCAAGGATGACCGCTGTCGCTGCGCGCGTCCATGCTGACCTGCAATACCTCCATGCGCTTCGCGCGCTGGTTGCGGGTGACTCGACATTCATGTCCAGGAACAGGGATGGCTTCCTGGGGGCAACGCAATCAGCGTATCGCGGCCGCCTTGTCCAGGCGGCGTTGGTAGCGCTCGTCGATGCATCTGGCGAAGCGCAGGAGTCGCCGCAGCAGGCGGTCGGGTCGGGTGACACCGCATCGAAGTTTGCATACATGAGCGCAGGCGGGATCCCGCGGCAAGCCGCGCTGCGGGTTCAGGCGCAGCAGATGAACACTGCGATTTGCCGGCTTGGCCATACAATGCCCGGCCACGACTCACCCATCGAACCGCATCCATGCGCCTGAACAAGTTCATCAGCGACACCGGTCATTGCTCGCGACGTGAGGCGGATCGGCTGATTGCGTCACGCAAGGTCATGCTGAATGGGCAGGTCGCGCGCATTGGCGACGAGTATGCCGAAGGCGACGAAGTCCTGATCGACGGTCAGCGGGTCAGGGCGAGATCGGTTGGCGCGGGTGTGCGCAAGCATGTCTATATCGCGCTGAACAAGCCGGTTGGTATCACCTGCACGACGGAAACCGCGGTGAAGGGCAATATCGTTGATTTCATCGATCACCAGCATCGGATCTTTCCGATCGGCCGGCTCGACAAGGATTCGGAAGGGTTGATCCTGCTGACCAGCAATGGCGATATCGTCAACGAGCTGTTGCGTTCGGAAAACAACCACGAAAAGGAATACCTGGTCGGTGTCAACAAGGCGGTCACGGATGAGTTCCTCAGCGGCATGGCACGCGGGGTGCGTGTGCACGGGCAGTTGACCAAGCCCTGTCGCACCCAGCGCATTGCGCGCTTCGGTTTCCGCATCGTGTTGACCCAGGGCCTCAACCGGCAGATTCGCCTGATGGCCGACGCGTTTGGCTACCGCGTCAAGCAGTTGCGCCGGGTGCGCATCGTCAACGTCAAGCTCGGCTCGCTCAAGCTCGGCCAGTGGCGCAACCTGAGCGACGCGGAGCTGCGCGGCCTGTTGCCCAATCGCACGCAATGGTGATCATCCGTCGCGGGCATTGATCCAGTGGGCCGCGCCCGCACCGGCCAGACGCCCGCTGGCGATGCTAGCGGTCAGCAGGTAACCCCCGGTTGGGGCTTCCCAATCGAGCATCTCGCCGGCACAGAACACGCCGGGCAGCTTGCGCAGCATCAGTTGCTCGTCGAGCGCTTCGAGGCGCACGCCACCGGCTGAACTGATCGCCTCGTCGAGCGGGCGCGGTCGTTGCAGGGTCAGCGGCAGGGCCTTGATCGCGGCGGCCAGTCGTTGCGTATCGTCGAACACCTCGCGTTCGAGCACTTCATGCAACAAGGCAACTTTGGCGCCGTCGAGACCTGCATGCCGATGCAGATGCTTGGCCATCGAATGCTTGCCGCGCGGACGGGCAAGATCGTGGCCGAGTCTTTCGAGTTCGCGACCTGGCAGCAGGTCAAGGTATATCGTGGTTGCTCCGTGCGTGCCGATTTCATCGCGCAGGCGAGATGAAAGGGCGTAGACAAGACTGCCTTCGATGCCGGTGCGGGTCAGCACGAATTCGCCCTGACGATGGAACTCGTCGCCTGCGGCCGATTTCCAGTGTATCGATACCGGCTTGATGGGCGCGCCGGCATGACGTTCGCGCAGGAACGGCGTCCAGTTGATATCGAATCCGCAGTTGGACGGCCGCAGCGGGGCGACGTCGATGCCGCGACTTCCGAGAATTTCCTGCCACGATCCGTCCGAGCCGAGGATCGACCAGCTGCCGCCACCGAGTGCGAGCACGATGGCGTCTGCCTCGACCTCCCGTTCGTCCGCATCGGTGCCGAAGTGCAGTGCGCCGGCCGGAGTCCAGCCAAGCCAGCGATGATGGACATGAAAGCGCACGCCGCTTGCGCGCAGCCGGCGCACCCAACGACGCAGCAAGGGTGCGGCCTTGAGGTCGCTTGGAAATACCCGGCCGGAGCTGCCGACGAAGGTCTGCACCCCAAGTCCGGCAGCCCAGGCACGCAGCGCGTCGGCGTCAAATGACTTGAGCCAGCGCGCGATTTCCTGTTGACGGGATCCGTACCGCGTGACAAATGCATCGAATGGTTCGGAGTGGGTGAGGTTGAGCCCACCCTTGCCGGCGATCAGGAACTTGCGCCCGACCGAACCCATGCGTTCGTACACATCAACACGCATGCCGGCACCGGCGGCGGCTTCGGCGGCCATCAGTCCGGCCGGTCCGCCACCGATGACAGCGATGCGTTTTCCTGTGTGCAGATCCATGATGGGATACTCGCATGCTTTGATTGAGGCCGGTCGATGCGATACTGCGCGTTCCCGCACCGCAATCGCTCACGGCTCGCGCCCGCCCGCCACCCCATTACGGACGCTCATGTACGCAACCCTGCTCATCATCGCCATCACCTGCATCGTTTCGTTTCTTGCCTTCAACAATCCGAAGATGGTCAGCGACCTCATCCTCTGGCCGCCGGCGATCAGTCGGGGCAAGCAGTACTATCGCCTGTTGAGCTACGGCTTCATCCACGCCGATGGCCAGCATCTGCTGTTCAACATGGTGACGTTGTTCTTCTTCGGCCGGCTGATCGAGCGAATCATGGCCGGCTATATCGGCACACTGGGGTTCGTCGTGTTTTATCTGTCGGCGATCGTCGTTTCGATCCTGCCGACCTACATGAAGAATATCGGCAATCCGGCTTATCGGAGCCTGGGTGCCTCGGGTGGCGTGTCGGCCGTACTGTTCGCCTTTGTCCTGCTGCAGCCGTGGGCGACGATCCATGTTTTCTTCATCCCGTGTCCGGCGATCATTTACGCCGTGATCTTTATCACCTATTCGATTTACATGGATCGCCAGAGTAGCGACAACATCAATCACAGCGCACATCTCTGGGGTGCCGCTTATGGCGTGCTGTTCCTGCTGGCGATGGAACCCCGATTGATCGGTGCGTTTTTCGAAGGATTGATGCAACCGGGTTTCATGTAGTTCGCGGACTACGCGCAGACTTGTCAGGGACGCGCTTCAAAGCCGCCCAGGAAGATCACGTCGGTATGTCCGATCGGCGCGCCGAGCATGATCCAGTCGAAAATCAGGGCTTGTTCGGAGAGCGGCAAGGGTGGTCGGCCGCGTGGCATGCGCATGCCCGCGTTCGGTGTTGCGCAATTGATCTTCTCGAACACAACGCTGGCGAGCGGCTGCCCGGGAACGACGAGCAGCCGGCCCAGTTGTTCCTGTGAAGGTGCATTGACCAGCGAATCCCAGGATGCGCCCGGATCGAGATCGAGACCCGCTTCCGGATTGCCACCGCTCTTGACGTGGCAGTTCGAGCAGCGGTTGTTGAAGATCGCCTGGATGTCGTTCGAATAGTCGATATTCCAGGTGATCGGAACCGTGGCGATGCTTTCGCAGCCGCTGGCAGCGAAAACCGGGTGCGCGAGTCCGGCCACGCCAAGCGCTGCCAGAAGCCACCGATCAAGCCATTCCTGGCTCATGTGCCTGCGCTCGCTGTGTCGTGTGAAATCAATGCAGCATGAAACCGAGGTTGCTGCTGGCGAAATTGCCAAGGTTGGGGAAGATCGTGTTCAGATCGCCAGTCGAGGTGACGCCCATCCAGCGCGCCAGCGTTGCGGCCATTTGGTCGACACTGGTCGAGGGGATGAATTGCCCGCGACTCAAGCTGACCGGCCCGTTGAGGGTCTGGTCGGGGAATGTCCCGTACAGGCGCCCTCCCTGCACATCGCCACCCATGATCATATTGACCGATCCCCAGGCATGGTCGGAGCCGTTGCCATTGGTCGACAGCGTGCGCGCGAATTCGCTCATCGTGAACGTGGTCACCTGGCTCTGCGCGCCAATCTCGCCGAGCGCGGCCCAGAATGCACCGAGCGCCTGCGACACCCGGGTGAGCAAGTTGGCATGCCCATTGGTACCCGTGCTCATGAGGTTGTCGTGCATGTCGAAGCCACCGATGCGCACATAGTAGATCTGGCGCGAATGCTGGATGTCGAACGCAGTGTCGCGGGAGAGCTTGATCATCCGCGCGACCATCTTGAGCTGGTTGGCCAGCGACTCATTTGGAAAATCGGTATTCACATTGCCGATTCCACCGCTGGCGAGGCCCGAGTTGAGCAGGCTGTAGAGATCGCGTGAGC
The DNA here is from genome assembly GCA_964390215.1 of uncultured Dokdonella sp. GTDB lineage: Bacteria > Pseudomonadota > Gammaproteobacteria > Xanthomonadales > Rhodanobacteraceae > Dokdonella. The sequence continues at coordinate 18,300 of CAYMHF010000026.1, forward strand.
GCCCGAGGATCCTGCTGTACTCGGCCTGGTACGGAGACGGATAGCTCGCGTCGAGCATCTGTTGCAGTGCCACGGCACGTTGGTAGCTCGCACCGCTGGTTCCGGTACCCGAGACGTTGGTCACGCCGCTGCTCGACATTTGATACGGAAACGTCGACGCGCCGACCTCGAAGCGGTTGCCGCCACCAACCGAGATGCAAGGCGACAGCGTCTGATTGAAGTTGCCCGTGCGCACAAGGTCGGCAATCAGCCCGCCCCATCCTCGTGCCGAGGCGGATGTGCGTCCGATATGCCAGAGGTTTTCCTGATCGCTGTGCGAATAAAGTTGTGGCGGGCGCAACGCGGGGGTCGAGTTGTAGTCGGTCTTGGTGATCGGCTGGATCAGGGTGCCGATATTGCTGATCAGGGCGAGCTTGCCCTGGTTGTAGAGTGTGCGCAGGCCAGCCTGGCTCGGGCCGGTGCGGTCAACCGTGCTCGGGTGCAGCGCATAGCTGCCGCTGGCGTCGCTGATCTGGGTGCCGGCCAATGCCGTGCGAGCGATGGCGAGACCGCCCGGATTGCTGGTCGCGTTGTAGACACCGCTGCGTGACGCCGCATACACGTCGTAGCGTGCCTGGTCATACGGCATCAGGAAATTCCAGGCGTCGTTGCCGCCGGCCAGATAGACGCAGACGAGCGCCTTGTAGCCGGGTACCGAGGTCTGTGCGAGTGCACTGTTGATCAGGTTCAACTGTGGCAGCAGGGTCGAGGCGCCGCCGGCACAGAGTGCGCATGACAACTGACGCAGGAAATTTCTACGCGATGTGGATTCGCCGCTCATGCTCATTTCCTCAGCGCTGCACTGCAAATTCTGGCGAAATCGCCACGAGATAGATGATCGAACGCGCGCGCTCGGATGTGGAGACGTTGCCGTCCATGAACGTGACGGCATTGATCAGCGAAGTGCGCATGCCCGCGGACATCGTGCCGTAGAGCATGCGCAGGTTGGCTTCATCGACCATCGCGGCGTAGTCGGATCCAAGCGAAGTGAGCGGGGCAATATCTAGCAGCGGGCGATTGCCTGGCGGACTCGACATGCCGACGTAACTGCTGAATCCATAGGTGTACAGGCTGTTTGCAGTCGAGACGATCGTGCTTTCGTTGAGCGTCTGGAACTCCGGCGAGAACAGGCCGGCACTCGCGATTGCACCCGGTTGCTGATAGTCGGGCTCAAAGAAATTGAACACCGTGTCGGCTCCGAGTGGACGTTGGCCATAGGTTCCGCTCGGGCTAGTCATGCCCATCGCGATGTTGCCGTAGGCATCCGCCGCCGGCATTTGCGCGTTCCAGGCGCGCCACAGTGCGGTCAGCTTGAGCATTGGCTCACGCGGCTTGCCGCTGTTTGCGGTTGGTGCATTGCGTGCATCGGGATCGAGCAGAACCTGCTTGATCACCGCGCTGAGGTCACCACGCTCGCCAAAGCCGTTGTTGTTGAACTTCTGTGCAACGCGCTGGATATACGCCGCCGAAGGCGAGCTGTTCGTGAAACGCTGGATCAGCTGGCGCGAAATGAATGGAGCGACGTTTGGATGGGCAAAGAGCAGGTCAAGGCCGTCAGCGACGTCTTCCGGGCAACTCTGCCCTGACGGCAGGGCTGAGCCGCCGACGAGAACCTTGGCGGTTGCATCGTGCGCGCTCTCGATGCAGGTCATGCGCAGATAGGTATTGGTGCCATTGGTGATCGTCGTTGCGTTGTTATAGTTGAAGCCGGTGAATACCTTGGCGTAGTTGGTGACGACCGGTTGGTCATACGTCGGTAGCGGCTGGCCACCACTGAGGATCGGCGAGAAATCGAGGTTGCGTTCGATCAATCCGATCGTGAACAACTGCATGACTTCGCGGGCATAATTCTCGTCGGGTTGGCGCAATCCATCGGTCGAGGCCTTCTGGTTGCGGAAGTGACTGAGATATTTGCCCATCGACGGATTCCAGGTCGTCTCATCGAGCAGTTCGCGATAGTTGCCGAAGGCGTTGCGCGCGAGGATGTCCCAGTACTCGCTGATCTGGATCGGCTCACCACTGATCGCACCGTTCTGATCGGAGATGACGAGGATCTGGCTCAGGGCAAAGGCGACGCGCTGGCGCAGTTGATCGTTGCCGGTGGCCGCGGTGTGGAACCAGCGATCGAGGCGCTGGTTCTGGCTGACTCCGCTCTGGCCGGCGCCGAGCAGCGCTGCATTGACAGCCTCCATATAGGGTCGAGCCGCAGTGGCCGGCTTGTTGAATTCCTGGCGTAGCCATTCCGAATAGCCGATCGCACGCAGTCGTGCGACTTCGGCGAGGGTGGGCCCATAGGTCGCCTGGGTCAGGAATCGGGCAGCCTCGGCATCGCTGGTCGGCAGATCGGTCGGCGCCTCGAACGAGTTGCCGAACAGGGGGTCATGGGTCAGTGCATCGGCGTGGCGAGGGATCAGCAGTCCCAGACACGCGGCCAGACAGCAAAAGGCAATCCTGTTCATCGTAGATCCCCGAAAGTCGGGCGCAAGATACGTCGAAGGGTGATGTGCATGTGTGACGCCCGTCTATGGATTGGATGACTGACAATCAGACCCGCTCGGATCAAGGCGGATGGAGTCTGCTCGTGCCTGGCATGCCGATGCAATGGTCTCGTTTGCAACGATTCTTGAGCGCTTCATTCGATCCCGTTCGCCTTGTGCAGCACGCTGTGCTTGTCGTCAATGGTGCGCTGGACTAGCCTGCCTGAATGAACAGGGGACGCACATCGACGGAAGTCCGGATTCGATGCGGATGGCTGCTGACGATGCTGCTGCTGTGCTCGCTCAAGTGGGTCATGGCCGCTGCGGTGCCAGGTATCGAACGGATGCATTTCCGCAGCTACGGGCCTGCACAAGGCCTGTCACAGGCGACCGCTCGGGCCATGGCCCAGGATCGCAGCGGCTTCATCTGGATCGGCACCCAGGATGGCCTCAACCGTTTCGATGGCTACGAGTTCCGCGTCTACAAGGCCGATCGCGATGACCCCTGGTCACTTTCGCAAAATCACGTCTGGGCCCTGGCAGCCGATGCGGATGGCAGTTTGTGGGTTGGCACGCAGGCCGGCGGGCTCAATCACTACGATCCCCTGCTTGATCGATTTGTCAGCTATCGGGCAGATCCCGCCAACCCGATGGCGATTGCCAGCAATCATGTAACGGCCCTGCTGATTGATCGAGACAATCGCCTGTGGGTTGCGAACTCTGCCGGACGCATGCAGTGGTTCGACCGCATCAAGTCAGAGCTGACGGATACACCCATCGGAACGCAGCCCGCGCTGCGCATGGTGCGCAGCATGTTGCAGACGGCGGATGGCGGTGTCTGGCTGGGAGCCCGTGATGGTCTCTGGCGGGTCGAGCCGGATGGCCGTGGTCTGCGTGAGCTTCGAGACAACCATGACACGGCGCTGGATGTATATGCGCTGGCCCAGACCCCCGATGGCAACGTCTGGGTCGGAGTCGCCGAGACCGGACTGTACCGGCTGACCGAGGATGGCAAGATCATCGAGCACTACACTGAATCGACGACAACAGGTATGCCCGACCGTGCTGTGCGCGCCTTGCTGGCCGATGCGGACGGGGGCCTGTGGATCGCCGGCAACAGCCGCGGCCTGGCCAGGCTGGATCCGGCACATCGCAAGTTCACCCACTATCCGCATGATTCTGCGCGCGATCACACGGTTGCCGCGAATCGGCTGTCATCCTTGCTGCGCGGGCGCATGGGCTCGTTGTTCGTCGGCAGTTGGGCCAACGGATTCTCCGTCCAGGATCCGCGCACCGAAGTGTTCACACGGATTGAAAGCATCGCCAACGACCCGCGCACGCTACCGTCACCCCAGGCATTGACCGTCTGGGGTGACAATGACGGAACGCTCTGGGCTGGCGTGCTGGAGGGAGGCGGGCTGATCCATCTCGACCTCGACCAAGGCGTGATTGCACGCTATACCCACGATCCGCAAGATCCCGATTCCCTCTCGCACGATTTCGTGCAATTCATCACCCGGACGCGCGATGGTAGTCTGTGGATCGCAACCATGGGTGGCGGGCTGAACCGGCTGCCGCAGGGCGGCAGGAAATTCGAGCATTTCCGTCATGATCCGATGGACTCTGCAAGCCTCGCCGAGGACTCGATCCTCTATCTGTATGAGGATCGCGCTGGAACGCTCTGGGTCGGTACGCTGAACAAGGGACTCGATGAACGCTGCGCGGCTTGCGCAGGTTTCGTCCATCATCCACACGATTCGCTCGGTGTCGACAGTCCCGCCAGCATCGGTGGCGATTCCGTCGGCCATATTGTGGAAACCCCGGTCGGAGAACTCTGGCTCGGCTTGCGCGCCGGTGGACTCGATCGATTCAATCGATCGTCGCGGACTTTTGAGCACTTTCACTATGATCGCAACGACCCGGGTTCGGTCGGCAGCGATGCCATTTCGACCTTGACCGTCGATTCTCGCGGTGAACTCTGGGTAGGAACCCAGGGTGGCGGCATCAGCCACCTGCTGCGCGAAAACGGTTCGAAACCACGATTCGAGACATTTGGTGCAAAGCAGGGGCTCGCGGCGGAAGCCATCGGCGCAATCATGGAAGATTCGAAAGGACGCTTCTGGATCAGCACGACAACCGGCATCAGCCGTTTCGATCGCGAGCATCAGAGCTTTGTCAATTTTGGATCACACGATGGCACGCTTTCCTCGGGGTACTGGATCAATGGCGCGACACGTCTCCCGGATGGACTGATCGTATTCAGCGGACTCGAAGGAATCAGCGTATTCGACCCCTTGCGCATCGAGTTGCGACAACCGCCCAAGCCGCTGGCAACCCGCCTTCTGCTGCAGAACGTTCCAGTCAAGCTGCGGTGGCACGATCCGGTATCGCCGCTTGAGGTCAGTCTCTGGCTCGGCGGCAAGGTCGAGCTGCGCCACGATCAGGACAACTTCACGATCGAGTTCTCGGCCCTGGATTTTTCCGACCCGGAGTCGATTCGTTACAGCTATCGACTTGATGGTCACGACCCGCAGTGGATCGAAACCGGTTCGGGCCGACGCTTCGCGACCTATACGGATCTGACGGCCGGCAGCTATCGATTGCTGCTGCGCGCGCGTCGTGATGGAAGCGACTGGGCTGCAGCAGGGGAACAATCGGTCGATGTGCGAGTGGCGCCGTCGGCTTGGGCGTCGCCGATGGCCTATGTCAGCTATGTGCTGGCGATGGCCCTGCTGATCGGCTTTATAACCTCGCAAACCAGGGCAACGCGGCGCCGACGCGAAGTCGTACAGGAAGCGATTCGGCAGAGTGAGGAGCGCTTGAAGATGTCGCTGTGGGGGAGCGGCGGCGAGCTTTGGGATATCGACTTGCGCAGCCGAACCATGGTCAGAGACAACATGCTGATGAATCTTGCAGTCAACATGGAAGCCGCAGGACAGAGCATCGATACCTATGAGCCCTACATTCACAAGGACGACCTGCCGAAGTTCAAGGCCGCCATGGTTGCGCATTTCAAGGGTGAGACCGAGGCGTTCGAGATTGGCTACCGTGCGCTGGATGTGAAACATGACTGGGTCTGGGTCATCTCGCGCGGCAGGCTGGTCGAGCGCGATGCAAACGGACGCGGTCTGCGTTTGGCCGGTACCACGCACGACATCAGTGCGCTGAAGAATGCCGAGGATGCGCTGCGCAAGCTCAATGAGGAGCTCGAACATCGGGTTGAAAGGCGAACTGTCGATTTGCGCGCAGCCAATGCCGATCTGCAACAGGCGCTGGATCGACTTACCCTGACCCAGCGCCAGCTTCTCGAAGCTGAAAAACTGGCGTCGCTGGGTGGCCTGGTCGCCGGCATCGCCCATGAAATCAATACGCCGATTGGCGTCAGCGTCACCGCTGCCTCGCATCTGACTGACGAGGCGCGGCGGATCTCGCACTTGCTGGACGCTGGAGCCATGAAGCGGTCGGATCTCGAACGCTTCGCGCAGTCCGCATTGGAAAGTTCAAGAATGATCCTGCGCAACTTGCAGCGGGCCGATCGTTTGATCCGCAGTTTCAAGCAGGTCGCCGTGGATCAATCCACCGAAGACAGGCGGGTCGTCGAACTCGGTGCCTGCATCGAGGAAATACTGACTACGCTGGGGCCGACATTGAAGAAATCGCCGCACCGGATCGCGCTCGTCTGCGCCGACAAGGTGGTCTGTGAAACGGCACCCGGGGCGCTTTATCAGATCATCACCAACCTGGTCATGAACTCGCTGATCCATGCATTCCCGGATGGCCGGGCTGGCGAGATCGGCATTGCAGTCGCACGGCAGGGCGATACGATTGCAATCGACTATGATGACAACGGCGTAGGAATGGATGAACTGGCATGCGCACGCATCTTCGATCCGTTCTTTACGACACGACGCGGGAGTGGCGGCTCTGGGCTCGGAATGCACATCGTCTACAACCTGGTCACCCAGGTGCTCGGCGGCACAATCGTGGTTGACAGTACGCCGGGATCCGGCTTGCGCCTGTCGATCCGCTTCAAGGCTTGACGATTTGTGTTGCGTCAGCTGTCGGGCAGTTGTCTGCGCAGGGCGGCGATCTGTCCCCAGTTGTCGATCAGCAGATCGGTCAGGGCCGGATCAAACTTGATGCCGCGCTGGGAGCAGATGAATTCGTGGATTGCCTCGTCGGGCCAAGGCTCCTTGTAGCAGCGACGGCTGCCGAGTGCGTCAAAGACATCGGCCAGGGCGGTGATGCGCCCGGCAATCGGAATGTCCTGACCAACCAGTCCATTCGGATAGCCACTGCCGTCGAAGTTCTCGTGATGGGTCAGCGCGATTTCACCAGCGAGGCGGAACACCCGTCGACGCGATCCGGCCAGCAGGTTGGCGCCAAGTTGTGCATGCGTACGCATGATGACGGTCTCTTCCGGGGTATGCGGGCCGGGTTTGTTGAGGATCGCATCCGGAATACCGATCTTGCCGATGTCGTGCAGTGGCGCGGCATAGTTGAGCATTTCGCAAGTCGAATCGCCAAGGCCGTGCAGGCGACCGAGCATGGCCGCAATGATGCCGACGCGACGCACATGATTGGCCGTCTCGCGTGAGCGGGATTCCGCAGCGCCGGCAAGCAGGTAGACCATGTCGAGCTGACTGTCGAGCAGCTCCTGATTGAGGTGCAGGTTCTCGTAGGCAATTGCGACATTGCTGCAGAACACCTGCATCAGGCGATGGCCATGCTCATCGAGCCGATGCGAATCACCGACATAGATCAGGGATTCGGTCGCATCGCTGTCGGAAAAATGCAGGACATAGTGGTCATTTGAGAAAACGTGTTGCTTTTTGTTGAAGGCAAGATTGAGCGACCGTGCCATGTGCGCCGGCAGTTTTTCCTCGGCATTGTGCGAAAGATAGTGCGCGTACTCGCCACTCGCTGCGGTTACCTCGAAGTGCTCGGGGGATACTCCGTTTGGATGGGCGATGCGGCAGCAGAGGAGGCCACCCTTGACCCCGATCAGTTCACTCAGCTTGTCGAGCACCATCGAGGCGAAGTGCTGCGGCTGCTGGTGTGAAAAGACGTCCAGGGACGCCTTGATGACAAACTCGAGTCCGCGCCGGCTGGCATCGATCGTGCGCATGTCGCGATATGCACGTAGCGCAGCATACAGCGTGGTCGAAAGCTTCTGCGCGGTGAGCTCGGTCTTTTCCTTGTAGTCGTTGATGTCGTAGGCCGCGACGACTTCGTGTTCAGGTGCCTGGCCGGGTTGTCCGGTGCGCAGGACGATGCGTACGAACTGGTTGTCGAGCCGCTCGCGAATCGTCCGCACCAGGGCGAGCCCAGCCTGCTCGGTCTCCATCACGACATCGAGCAGGATGACCGCGATATCCATGTTGGCGCACAGCTGCTGCTCGGCCTCGATGCTTGAATAGGCGCTGATCAACTGCAACGGGCGATCGGCAAAGCGGAAGTTGCCGAGGACGAGGCGGGTGACCTGATGAACCTCGGGCTCATCGTCCACAATCAGGATCTTCCACGGGGAAGGCTCCCCCGTTGATTCCTGCGAAAACTCAAGGCTGTCTTCAATCAGCCCCATCGTGCCCCCCGGTGGCCGCTGGATTCAGTCTACTCCAGATACGCCGGAATGGGCCTGCCATACGTAACGTTCCGTCACGACGACCTTGCCAGGCTGAGCGCCCGGAGAAAGAGTATTTTTCAGTCGGCGACCAGCTTCGGCACTGCGACAGTCAACTCTTGCCGTGAAAAAGCTCTCGGCCGATCAGCATGCGCCGGATCTCATTGGTTCCCGCGCCAATCTCATAAAGTTTGGCGTCGCGCAGCAGGCGTCCTGCCGGGTACTCGTTGATATAGCCATTGCCGCCGAGTGCCTGGATGGCTTCGAGGGTGACCTGTACCGCAGTCTGCGAGGCATGCATCAGACATGAGGCCGGGTCAATGCGGGATTTCACGCCACGGTCGAAGTCCTGGGCGACCATATACGCATAGGCGCGGGAAGACTGCAGGCCGGTGTACATGTCGGCGACCTTGGCCTGCATGATGCCGAACGTGCCGATCGGAGCATTGAACTGCTTGCGCTCGCGCACGTAGGGAACGACCAGGTCGAGCGCGGCCTGCATCAATCCGATCGGTCCACCCGAAAGCACGAGGCGCTCGGTATCCAACCCGCTCATGAGGACACGCACGCCTTCGTTGACCTGGCCGACCACGTTCTCGGCCGGGATCTCGCAATCCTCGAATACCAGCTCGCAGGTGTTTGAACCACGCATGCCAAGCTTGTCGAGTTTCTGCGCCGTGGAGAATCCCTGCATGCCTTTTTCAATGATGAAGGCGGTCATGCAACGCGAGCCAGCCGGCTTGGGGGCGGTGCGCATGTAGACCAGCAGGACATCGGCATCCGGGCCGTTGGTGATCCACATCTTCGAACCATTGGCGACCCAGATGTCTCCGCGCTTCTCGGCGCGGCAGGTCATCGAGCCAACCACATCGGAACCGGCACCCGGTTCGCTCATGGCCAGAGCGCCAACCCATTCGCCGCTGCAAAGTTTCGGCAGGTATTTGCGGCGTTGTTCGTCACTGGCGTTGTTGCTCAGGTTCTGTACGCACAGGTTGGAATGTGCGCCATACGAAAGCCCGACCGAGCCTGAGGCGCGCGAGATCTCCTCCATTGCCACCACATGCGCCAGATAGCCCAATTGCGAGCCACCGAACTGCTCGGCTGCGGTAATGCCGAGCAGGCCCATGTCGCCAAGCTTGCGCCACAGGTCGGCCGGAAATTCATTGTCGCGGTCGATCAGATCCGCTCGCGGAGCAATCTCCTTTTCGGCGAATGCCTGCACGGCTTCGCGCAGGGCATCGAGATCTTCACTCAGCTGGAATGGGCGCATGTCGGGAAACCTCCTGGGCCAGGTGGATCGGCGATCAGCTTCCGCGCCGACCCTGGAAACTGGGTGCGCTGACGCCGAGATGGGGCAGGCGCAACTTGCCGATCGTCACGATACGCTCCTCCGCCATGCGATCCGCGGCCAGGTAGGTCGGGATATTGTCGCGCTTGGCTATCTCGAAGATGCGACTGACATTGTGGTAGATCGTGCGCATCATGCGCATCGCGCGCTCACGATTGTAGCCATCGATCTCGAGCGAGATGTTCATTACTCCGCCGGCATTGACGGCGTAGTCGGGTGCATAGAACAAGCCGCGGCGCGAAACTTCATCGCCTATCTCGTTGCTGGCCAGCTGGTTATTGGCGGCGCCGCAAATCACCTTGCAGCGAAGCCGCTTCAAGGTTTCCTCGTTGATCGTGCCACCGAGTGCGCAGGGACTGTAGACGTCCGCATCGGTGTCGTAGATCTCATCGAGTCCGACCGCCGTGCAACCAAAATCATCGACCGCGCGTTGCACGAGTTCCTTGTTGATGTCAGTTACATAGACCTTGGCTTCCTGCTCACGTAACAGCTTGATGAATTCCATGCCAACATGGCCGGCACCCTGGACGGCAAAAGTGTACTTGCCGACATCCTCGTTGCCATAACACGCATTCAGCGCGGCCAGCAGTCCCTGCATGGTGCCGAATGCGGTAAACGGCGACGGATCGCCCGAGCCGCCGTGAACCTGATGGACGCCAGTGACGAACGAAGTTTCGCGGAACACCCATTCCATGTCGTTGACGTCGATGCCGACATCCTCGGCCGTGATGTAACGGCCATTCAACGAGTTGACGAAGCGACCGAACGCGCGAAACAGGGCTTCGGACTTGTCCTTTGCCGGATCGCCGATGATGACCGCCTTGCCGCCGCCGAGATTGAGCCCGGCTACCGCATTCTTGTAGGTCATGCCGCGCGACAGGCGCAAGACATCGTTGATCGCTTCCTGTTCGCTCTTGTAGGGCCACATGCGCAGGCCGCCGAGAGACGGGCCAAGGACGGTGTTGTGGATCGCAATGATGGCCTTGAGACCGGCATCCTTGTTGTGGCAGAACACCACTTCCTCGTGACCGGTCGTGGCGAGCGTTTCGAAAATCATGTCGTGCTCCGAAAACGATGTTGCGCGGAATCTTCAAACCACTCCTCGGCGGAGCTGGAGTCTGGCTTGAAGTCCCTGCTTCAGTGGGTTGATTGAAATGGATCTTGTTGCGGGAGTGGCTGCTTGGCGTGAGACGGCCGACGCATAGTTTAGCCCGGAAGATGAGACTGCGGCCAATCACATCGGCGACCAGGCCCGGCGGAGCTTGCCGCGGCAATGTACAGGCAGAAGGGTGAGCCTGGCAGCTGCGCCGGTTCGCTGCGCACCGGTTCCGCAACCCGCGCCAGCGGATCGGCACAGGTGTCAGATCCGGCTTGCAAGCGCTTGCTTGAGCTCAATCCCGCGAGAGTTTCATGTCGCAGGGGATTCACCGGTGGAGCGCGACGAATGAGGTCGTGGAGACCCGGACAGACTTGCGAAAGATTCGCACATTGCGCAGGATCGGGGGTCTGTTCATTTCAAGGGGGTCTTCATGTTCCGAATTCCAGGCATTCTGCTTGCCGGCTTGCTCGCCGTGTGTTTCGTAGTCATTCCGGGCACGGCCGCCGCCGATGGAAGCGCGCGCGATGCGCTGTTTGCCGCCTACCAGAACATGATCAATTCGCGCTATGCCGCCGATTCGGTGTCGACCGACGAAAAAGGCCGCGAGACGCATTCGAAAGTCGAGTTCGACACGATCAGCCGATTCCGCGCGACGACCAACAATGCATCCTTTGTGGTGCTGCCCGAAGGCACCTGGATGCGCTCCGGCAAGGGCGACTGGATACAGCCACCGATCGACATGAGTGGCATGCTCAAGCGTCTGATCCCGTCCACGCTGGACGAAATCCGCAGCGGAACCAGCAATATCAAGGATGAGGGCACGCAGACCATCAATGGCGCCAGTGTCCGTGTGATTGGCTACGACGTCGCCACCACGATCATGGGTATCTCGGTGACTTCGCACAATACCGTCTTCATCGATGATGCGGGGCGGATCGTGCGCAGCATCAGCGATGGCGCCGCGATGGGCCACAAGACGCATACCGTGCAGAATGTACGTTACGACGATTCGATCCGGATCAGCGCGCCGAACTGATCGACATCGCAGCCTCAGCCGCGATCGAGCGTGCAACGCGTGAGCAGGCCGCGGGCGAGCATCGTGTACTCACCGCGACGAAACAGCAGTCGCCATTGGCTGCCGCCGACCTGCTGCCACATGACTGCCGCGCGGATGCCGGCCAGCAACAGCGCGCGGATTTGCTCGACGCGCCTGGGGTCGGCCAGTTGGGCCGGATTGCCATGCACGACGATGCGCGGTTTGAGCCGCGACAGGGTGTCGCTGTAGAGCTGCGCGAGTCTGGATTGCACGCTGCTGTGACTGACGCCAAGGTGGTCTACCTGGCGCTTGATCGACTCGATCCCTTCGCGTAATTGACCAAGCATCTGCTGACGCCCGGCCAGCTTGCGCTCCAGTTGGAGTACGCTGATTACCAGCCGCGAAATGGCCAGTTGGCGATGGCTGCCTTCCAGATTGGTGATCAGATGCTCGATTCCGTGGCGCACGCCCGGGAGCCCGCCGAACGCATCGGCCGCGCTGTCGCTGTCGATGCGGAACAGGCTGGCGAGACTGGATTCGATGGCGGTGCTGTTGGCGCGGCCCTCGTTGGCGAGCGCATGCACGAGGGCGCAGGCCTGGTAAACGCCGGCAAGGGCGATGACGCGGGATTCACGCATTCGTTGCCTCCACCGCAGTCGATATCCGGGCGGAAATCCATCCGCCGAACGGCGCATCGCTGCGCTCGATGATGGCCCCGCCGAGGCAGCACTCGCCATCGTAGAAGACCACCGATTGCCCCGGGGCTACCGCGCGTTGTGCCCGGGCGAATTCGACCGTGCAGTCGGCGCCATCCACAGTCACGCTGCAGTCCTGATCATTCTGCCGGTAGCGGACGCGTGCAGTGCAGCGGAATTCGCGCGCCGGGGCAGTGCCAGCGACCCAGTGCAGTGCGCTCGCTGCCAGTCGCTTCGATTGCAGCCATTCGTTGGCGTTGCCTTGTACCGCATACAGTGTGTTGCTGCCGACGTCCTTGCCGACGACATACCAGGGCTCGCCGGTGGAATCCCTGCGCCCGCCAATGCCGAGACCGCCACGTTGGCCAAGCGTGTAATACCACGCACCCTGATGCTCGCCGACCAGGACGCCATCCGGTGTGCGGATTTCGCCGGCCTGGGCAGGAATGTAACGACCAAGAAATTCGCGAATATCACGCTCGCCGATGAAGCAGATTCCCGTTGAATCTTTTTTTGCGTGCGTCGGCAAGCCGGCTTCACGAGCAATCCGGCGCACATCGGATTTTGGCAGCTCGCCGATCGGGAACAGCGTGGCGGCGAGTTGCTGCTGACCGAGTGCATAAAGGAAATAACTCTGATCCTTGTTGGCATCGAGACCACGCAGCAGGCGCCATTGGCCGTCGCGACAATCGTTGCGTGCGTAGTGTCCGGTAGCGATCCGTTCCGCGCCGAGTTCGCGGGCGGTGTCGAGAAAGGTCTTGAACTTGATCTCCCGATTGCACAACACATCGGGATTGGGCGTTCGTCCGAGCCGATATTCGGCGAGGAAGTGCTCGAAAACCTGATCCCAGTATTCGCGGGCGAAGTTGCGCGCGTGAAACGGAATGCCGAGACGTGCGCAGACAGCCACTGCATCCTTGCGATCCTGGTCAGCGCTGCAGGGGCCCAAGCGCTCGTCTTCCTCCCAGTTCTGCATGAACAGGCCAGCGACCGCGTGCTTCGATCGCGTCAGCAGGAGGGCGGCAACCGAGGAATCGACGCCACCCGAAACGCCGACCATGATCAATCCCTCGTGCATGGCGGTCAGATCGAATTGCTGCTGACGGGAAGCTGGCGAACGCTGTCCAGGGGCAATCGGCGCCCACCCAGCCAGTCATCGATGCTGTGCAGGATCAGCGGGCTGCGCAATCGATCGCTGGCGGCGATGATGGCATCGCGATCGAGCCAGAGCGCGCGCAGGATGCCATTGTCGAGCGGACGGGCTGGATCGTGGCGGATCGGATTCGCGGCAAACGTGAAACGAACGAACTGGCTGCCTGAGGCGCTGCTGATCCATTGCTGTATGCCGATCAGGCATTCCAGCTCGACATCCCAGCCGGTTTCCTCGCGCGTCTCGCGGATGGCGGCGGCCTGCAGGCTCTCGCCAGGCTCGAGGTGGCCGGCAGGTTGGTTGATCACGGTGCGTCCGTGCACGATCTCCTCGACCAGCAGGTAGCGACCATCCAGGGGTACGACCGTGGCCACGGTGACATGCGGGCACCAAACGCGCGGTTCGGCGGCCAAAGTCCTGGTTTGAGAGGTGTCCATGTTCATTTGCGGCGAAGTTTAGCGCAGAAGCACGCCACATCCCTTGAACCCGATTCGTCGACACCTATACTGGGAGCCGACAACAAGCCTCCAGCAGACCCATGCCCCAGGATCCGCAGCACGAAAACGACCACCACCACGGCACTGCGGTTGAGGTGGCGCCACCTCAGCTGGCCAAGCCACCGATGTACCAGGTGGTGATTCTGAACGACGATTTCACGCCGATGGACTTCGTCGTCGTCGTGCTGGAGACATTCTTCACGATGGATCGCGAGCGCGCCACCCAGGTCATGTTGCACGTGCACACGCGCGGAAAGGGCGTTTGTGGCGTATATACACGTGAGGTGGCAGAAACCAAGGTGACCCAGGTCAACGAGTTTTCGCGTACACATCAACATCCCTTGTTGTGCACCATGGAAAAGTCCTGAGCCACCCCACATATCCGATGCATCAGTCATCCAGCGAGGCAAGAACGGATGTTCAGCAAGGATCTAGAGCTCACCATCGGCCAGTGCTACAAGGAGGCCCGCGAGCAGCGCCATGAATTCATGACGGTCGAGCACTTGTTGCTCGCATTGCTCGAAAACCCGTCCGCGATCCAGGTGATGCGTGCCTGCGGTGCGGATCTGCAGAAACTTGGCCGAGACCTGCGCTCGATCATTGCCGAAACCGTGCCGGTGCTGCCGCAAGCCGACGAGCGCGACACCCAGCCGACACTCGGCTTCCAGCGCGTGCTCCAGCGTGCCGTCTACCATGTCCAGTCATCGGGTCGGAAGGAAGTCACCGGCGCCAACGTGCTGGTCGCGATTTTCGGCGAGAAGGATTCGCACGCCGTGTATTTCCTCGGCCAGCAGGATGTAAATCGGCTCGATGTGGTCAATTTCCTCTCCCATGGCGTTGCCAAGCTCACCGATGAGTCGACCCAGGCGCCCGGAGCGGAGCAACCCAATCGCGAAGGCGAGGGTGCCGATGAAGCCCGCGGCAACCCGCTGCACGAGTTCACCAGCAACCTCAACGAGCTGGCCAGCCAGGGCAAGATCGATCCGCTGATCGGTCGCGAGCTTGAAGTCGAACGCACGATCCAGGTGCTGTGCCGACGGCGCAAGAACAATCCGCTGTATGTCGGTGAGGCCGGAGTCGGCAAGACTGCATTGGCCGAAGGTCTGGCCAAGCGCATTGTCGAGGGCCAGGTACCCGATGTTCTCAAGGACGCGACCATCTACGCGCTTGACCTCGGTGCCCTGGTCGCCGGTACCAAGTATCGCGGTGATTTCGAAAAGCGCCTGAAAGGTGTCATCAACCAGCTCAGGAAGGAGCCCGGAGCGATCCTGTTCATCGATGAGATCCACACCATCATTGGCGCCGGTTCGGCTTCCGGGGGAACCATGGACGCCTCGAATCTGATCAAGCCGATGCTGGCTTCGGGCGAGATGCGCTGCATCGGCTCGACCACGTTCCAGGAATACCGCGGCGTGTTCGAGAAGGACAGGGCACTGGCGCGTCGGTTCCAGAAGATCGACGTCGTTGAACCGAGCATCGCCGACAGCGTCGAGATCCTCAAGGGCCTGAAATCGCGTTTTGAGGAGCATCACCATGTCGAATACACCAGTGATGCGTTGAAGGCCGCAGTCGATCTTTCGGTCAAGCATATTTCCGATCGCCTGCTGCCCGACAAGGCCATCGATGTCATCGATGAAGCCGGTGCCCGCCAGCGTCTGCTGCCGGAGGATCAGCGCACCGGCAAGGTCGACGTGTCCGAGATCGAATACATTGTCGCGCGCATGGCACGCATCCCGCCAAAGCAGGTATCGGCTTCGGATCGCGATGTCCTGCGCAATCTCGATCGCAACCTGAAGATGGTCGTGTTCGGCCAGGATTCGGCGATCGAGGTGCTGACCAGTGCGATCAAGATGGCGCGCTCGGGCCTTGGCGATCCGAACAAGCCGATTGGCAACTTCCTGTTTGCCGGCCCGACCGGTGTCGGCAAGACCGAAGTGACCCGCCAGCTCGCGCTCCAGCTCGGCGTCGAGCTGGTGCGCTTCGACATGTCCGAATACATGGAGGCACATTCGGTTTCGCGCCTGATCGGCGCGCCGCCGGGTTATGTCGGTTTCGACCAGGGCGGGTTGCTCACTGAGCAGATCGTCAAGCACCCGCATTGCGTCCTGCTGCTCGACGAGATCGAGAAGGCGCATCCGGATGTCTACAATATTCTGCTGCAGATCATGGATCGCGGCGCGCTGACCGACACCAACGGTCGCGAGGCGAATTTCAGGAACGTCATCGTCGTGATGACGACCAACGCCGGGGCCCAGGCGGCGGCGCGGCGCACAATCGGATTTGTCGACCAGAATCACGCTTCCGATGCAATGGAAGTCATCCGCAAGGCGTTCACGCCGGAATTCCGCAATCGGCTCGACGCAATCGTGCAATTCGGCGCGCTTGATTTCGAGCACATCCTGCGTGTGGTCGACAAGTTCCTGATCGAGCTCGAAGTGCAGTTGCAGGAAAAGCACGTCTCGCTCGATGTCGATGGCGAAGCGCGCAGGTGGCTGGCCGAACATGGTTTCGATCCGCAGATGGGCGCAAGGCCGATGGCCCGCGTGATCCAGGACAACATCAAGCGTGCCCTCGCCGACGAACTCCTGTTTGGCAAGCTGGCCGATGGCGGCAAGGTTCGCCTGACTGTTCGCGAAGATCAGCTCAAGGTCGAATCGGAAGCTGCGGAAAAGCTGCCGGCCGTCGTCGAATAATTGCCGTCGCCCGATCGGACACCCTGTCAATCGACTCGGAACCGCTCGAACTGTTCAGGGCCGAAGTGACTGTGCAGAGAGTGAGGCCACTGTCGTTTGCCCCGCGACTTTCCGCAAGCGAAGACACGGCAAGGTTTGCGCCGAAAGTTTCCACTGCGAGACGCTTCTACAGAGGATCCTCATCGAGGCTCGGGTCATTGTGGATGCGGAGCTTGCACCCGGGTCAGCAACGGGCTTTTGGCAGCAGATCGAGCACGGCGCCAGCCGCTATTGTTACTGTATATGATGGATGTGTTTCAAAATACCCTTCGTGTAATGCGCAAATTAAAAAATACCTATCAGTATCTCTGAAAGAATGAATCCAGGATCAATTTTGCATCCTATTCACTTCGTTTTGGCACGAAGATCGAGCGCGATCTCGTAGCTCGGCTCGGGGCGCTTGAACAAATATTGGCCATGGCGGATCGATGCCAATACATCGGCGCGCTGGCGCACGGCTTCGAACGGTGAACGGGCATCAAGCACGAGGAAGTTGGCCGGCTTGCCCGTTTCGATGCCGTACTGGTCTTCCACGTTCAGGGTCTTCGCGCCGTTGTAGGTGATCAGGTCAATGCAGCGGTCGAGTTCGTCGAACGACATGGTCTGGGCGAGGTGAATGCCGTTGTCGAGAATGTTCATCAGATTGCCGTTGCCGGCCGGATACCACGGATCGTTGATCGAATCCTGGCCGAAGCAGACGTTGATGCCGCTTTCCCACAACTCCTTGACCCGGGTCAGGCCGCGGCGCTTGGGGTAGGTGTCCTGGCGGCCCTGCAGATAGGCGTTCTCGGTGGGCAGCGAGATGAAGTTCATCCCGGATTTCTGGAACAGACTCATCATGCGGAACGCGTAGGCGTTGTCCGCCGAGCCGAACGAGCAGGTATGGCTGGCGGCTGTGCGCGTGCCGATGTCTTCGGACATCACCAGCGCATTGAGCAATTCGACGAAGCGGCTCATCACGTCGTCAGTCTCGTCGCAATGCACGTCGATCAGCTTGTTGTGCTTGACCGCCAGCTCAACGGTGCGGTGCATGGATTTTTCGCCGATTTCGCGCGCCCACTCGAAGTGTGGGATGGCACCGACGCAATCCGCGTCCATCTTCAGCGCTTCCTCGACCATTTCGTCGCCGCTCTTCCAGGCATACATGCCTTCCTGCGGGAATGCGACGATCTGGATGGTGACCTTGTCCTTGAGCTGTTCGCGGATTTCCAGCATCGCCTTGAGTCCGGTCAGCTTGGGATCGCACACGTCGATATGCGTGCGGATGAACTGGACGCCCCTGGAAACCTCCTCGTTGATGCCCTTCAGCGCGCGCTCTTTGGCGTCGTCAATCGTCTGGTTCTTCTTGACGTCGTGCCAGCGGGCGATGCCTTCGAACAGGGTGCCGCTGGCGTTCGCCGCGCCCTCGCTGCGCGCGGTATAGACATAATCCAGATGCAGATGGGCATCCACGTAAGGTGGCACCACGAGACGACCCTGCAGGTCGATCTCCTCGTCTGCCTTGGGCAAGTTCTTGCCGATCTGCTTGATGACACCTTTATCAACGAGGATCTCGCTGACGTCATCGTGCTGCCGATAAATTAAAGCATTGGTAAATTTCTTCATGGTTTTCTCACTCATGGGGTGGTGGACGGACCTGGGGAGGAGCGCAGGGTGCGCTTGGACAGGAACGCAATGATCGTGGCCAGGACAAAGCAGGCCAAAGACATGTAAACAATGAGCTTGACGCCGTTTTCCGGGAAATGGACCAGCAGCATGCCGCCGACCCAGGTGGCGACCATGATCGAGAGATTGAAGACGCTCGATTGCACGGAAGTCGCGATGTCCCGGGCTTTTTCAACCTGCTTGGTCACGGCGGTCTGGTACATCGTCACCAGCGGACCAAAGGCCAGCCCCCACAGGAAGAACGCGGCATGCGAGATGACCAGGGTGCCTTTGAAGGCAAGGAACATGGCCATGGAAAGGGCGCCAACGCCAAGCATGAGTACGATCATGGGGCGCAGATAGGCGTCGATGTATTTCGCCGAAACAATCACCGAAATCACCGAGCCGATGCCGAAGATCAGCAGGGCCACGCCGATGCCACCGCGGAAGCCGATCAGCTCCACCAGCAAGGTGATGTAGGTGTAGATGCCGTAATGGGCGGCGACCGATAGAAAGGTCAACAGCAAGACAATCAGCATCGAGGGCATCTTCAGCACGGCCAGTGGCGAATTGCTCCGGCTGAGCTTTTCGCCCTTCACCTCGGGCAAGTAGAAATGCGACAGCACGGCAATGACCGCGACAATCGCGCCCAGCACCATGAAGACGCTGCGCCAGCCGAAGCTGAGGCCGATCGCCGTCATTGCCGGCAGGCCGATGCTGATGCCCAGGGTATTGCCCGACATGATGACCGTGATGGCCTTGCCGTGCATGTTTTCCGGGACCAGACGCGTACCGTAGGCGGCGATCATCGGCCACATCACGCCGGCGCAAATGCCGCCGACGATGCGCGCGGTGATGATGACCGTATAGGACGACGACAGGCCGACGACGATGTTGGAGACGGCGAAGCCGACCAGCAGCGCCATCAGCAGGTTCTTGCGATTGAACGCCAGGGTCGCGCTGACCAGCGGGATGGCGGCGATGGCGGAGGCCAGCGCGTAGACGCCGACCATGAAGCCGACCTCGCTTTCCTCAATGCCCAGTCCCTCGGTCATCTGCGGCAAGATGCCGGACGGCACCAGTTCGGACAGGATGCCGACAAAGGTGACGCTGGCCATCAGGCTCAGGACAAACCATGAAAAGGTCTGCTTTCCATCGGATGATGCAGTTGTGGACATCTTGCCCTCCGGAGCTGTTATTGATTGTTGGCTTTATTGCTGTTGGAAAAGCTGATGAGAGGCAACCGAGCAGGTCCTCCAGAGTGGTGTACGAATGCTTGTCTCTGGAGTGAATGGACTCGTACTCAGCTTGCGACTGCCGACAGTCGTGCAGCCTGACTGTCAATTCAAGAACTGCCGGCCCGTATGAGCTTCGCTGGCAATCCATCCGGCTCACCGCCAGCATGGGTCCTGCCTGTGCAACGTTGCCCATTCGGATCAGGTTGCGCCCGGGCAGTGGAGGGTTGCCCCGGCAATCCACGATAGCAGACGGCGATGAACAAGGATTCAGGCCCATGGCATGAACTACAACGTTGCAACTGGAATCTGTGCATGTGGGCTAGCGACTCAGCGGTGTCGCAAGCCGGTTTTCATCCGCTGTCTGAAGGGCGCGAGCAGACACAAGAATTTTGCGATCAAGCCGTCGTTGCTCAATCTTCGATACGTTTTCATCGGCGCAAGGGGCATTGACAAGTTGACCCTCCAACTCCATGTCAAGCGAAGCGAATTTGCTCAAGTTGTTACGCAAAGGAATCCCCAGCCATGATGAAGTGCGATCCCGTCACCGGCGTCTGCCTGCTGCCCGAGCCGGACAAGCCCGTCGAAGCCGCCGCCGTGGTCGCACAGCGTGGTTGGGCCGTTCGCTATATCGGTGATCCGATGTGTTCCTGGTGCTGGGGCATCTCGCCTGCCGTCGGCGCGGCAGAGGCTTTCTGCGAAGCACAAGGCATCGAATTCTCGATCACCATGGGCGGCTTGCGGGCGGGCGGCGGCGACCCGTGGAACTCGGCGTTCAAGGATTTCCTGCGCAACGAATGGCGCCACATCGCCCAGGTCACCGGGCAGCCCTTCGGCTTCACCCTGCTGGAGGCAGCGCATTTTGACTATGACACCGAGCCTGCCTGCCGCGCCGTGGCGACCGTCAAGCTGCTCCAGGCGCGCAAACCGTTGCCGATCTCGACCGCGTTGAAATTTTTCTCGGCGGTCCAGCGCAAATTCTATGTCGAGGGACAAGACCCCAAGGCGGCGGATTTCTACGCCAGCATCTGCAACGGCCTGGCACTGGACTTTGATGAATTCCGCGCCGTGTTCGAATCACCGGAAGCCCAACAGGCGGTTCAGCAGGATTTCGTTCGCTGTCGGCAATGGGGCGTGCGCTCTTTCCCGACGCTGCTGCTGGAGCAAGATGGCGTGACCAGGCCGTTGGCCGCTGGATTCGTCACGACGGAGCAACTGCTCGCCCGTTTGCAGCAAGAGATCGCCGCTTGAGTCGAGTCTCTCCATGCTCGAATGCAGCAGTGGCGTGATCGCAGCCGCACAGGCGTCAATCAGGAATCGAGAAGGAAATTTTCATGAGCTACATGCTGCAAGTTGATTTTCCCAACGCGGGACCCTGGGGACAGGCCATGAGCGAATCCATGCAGGGTCTTGCACGCTCGATTGCCGAAGAGCCGGGTTGCTCTGGATGATATGAACGGAAAACGAGGCCGCTGGCGAAGCGGGCGGCATCTATCACTTCAAGGATTTGCCCAGTGCCGAAGCCTGCCTGGCAATGCACACGGCGCGCCTCAAGGGTTTCGGCATCCCCCGGGTGAATGGAAAGATCTTTTCTGTCAACAAGGCCTTGTCGCTGCTGGATCGCGAACCTGTTTGAAAACGCGGCCAGACGGCTAGAGCAGCCACTCCACCGGCAGCCAGCCGACCACCGTCAGCGCGAGGTTTCGCAAGGTGCTCGATCCTGGCTCCTGCGTGGTGATCGAAACGGTCGCCGGATCGACCCATGCAAGCTTGCCGTTGTGCTCTTCGACCTGCCAGGCAAGACCTCGAAAACCCTCATCAAAGGCCGCGTGCAGTCTGTTCGCGAGGATCTTGCTGTCGATCAGCAGACCCATCTCGGTATTGAGCTGATTCGAGCGCGGATCAAAGTTGAATGAGCCGATGAAGATGCGCTTGCCGTCAACGGCGAAGGTCTTGGCGTGCAGGCTTGCCCCGGACGAGCCGAAGATACCCAGATCATCAGGGGTGTCCGGCACGGCCATGCGGCGAAGCTCGTAGAGGGTGATTCCGGACGCGAGCATTGCCTCCCGCCGCTTGGCGTAGCCCGCATGCACCGGCAGCACGTCGGTGGCCTCCAGCGAGTTGGTCAGTATGCGCACGTCGACACCCTGAGCTTCCAGCTTGGCAAAAGCTTCGACGCCAGCTTTGCCGGGCACGAAATAGGCCGTGACGCCGTCAAAACGCCGCTCGATGGCGCCGACCTTGCGAGCCAGCTGACCGGTCAGAAGATCCTCGCGCGGAACCGCTCCCTGTCCCTTGATCGGGTCATCGCTGACCAGCACGGCGTCGGTCCACTCCAGATCAAGCGTGCCACTGGACAGGGGCATGATGAGGTCCGATGCTTTCAGGATCGCCTTGTAGCCAAGGAATCGCGGGTCTGCACGCCAGCGCGTCATCCGCTCCGAGATTGCATCGCCGCCGGTTTCCGCGAATAGGGCCCCGACCGGAATGACCGAGGGACTGGCCCAGTAGCGGTCGAAATCGGCGGCCACTTCGGCAACGATCTTGCCCACGGCGAGCACATCGAGATCGACGAACAGCGGCGTGGCGCCGATTCCGAAGTATTCGTCACCGACATTGCGCCCGCCAACGATCGTGGCGAGACCGTCGACGGTGAATGACTTGTTGTGCATGCGCCGGTTCAGGCGGAAGAAGTCGAAGCCGAAGCTCAACATCTTGAAACGGCGCAGGTTGAACGGGTTGTAGAGCCGGACCTCAGCATTCTCGTGCGCGTCGAGTTGTGCGATTTCTGCATCGAGACCGGAGGTGCCGTTGTCATCCAGCAGCAGGCGCACGCGCACGCCACGATCCGCCGCGCGGCGCAAGGCATCGAGCAGGAGCGAGCCGGTCAGGTCGCCGCGCCAGATGTAATATTGCGCGTCGATCGAGGAGACGGCGACATCCGCCAGCAGGATGCGTGCGGCAAACGCGTCCGCGCCACTGCCCAATGCTGCGATGCCGGTCAGGTCGGGGAGGTTGCGCGCTGCGCGGTCGGCCAGGGGGCCGGCTTGCGCGGGAGGCAGGGCGACGTCATCAAGCCGATCCTTGACGTCAGGGATGGAAAACACGATCCGCGCCAGAACGATTGCCAACGCGGTCAGGATCAAGAGGACGGTCGAGACTTTTAGAATCCGGATCATGTCGTGTCCCAAACAGGCCGCGTCAAGCATCGCGGTCACTCGTGTTGAAGCCACCGTACAGCATAGCCGATGATGTCTGGCGAGGAAGGTTTTGGAGTCTGGATGTATTTATCCGTGAAAATCCAATCGTTTATTTCGCATCGCCCATTCCGATGCCCTACGGCAACCGGGTGGGATCGATCAGTGGCTCGCGCGCTTGCTGCCAGAGACGCGGAGCGCATTGTCGTTCGATCCGGCGGCGGACGCCTGGCTCACCGGGTCCGCAGTGGAGAGCCCGCAGGCGCTCGGAAATGGCCGCGTCGTGGTACGTCATGCGGCTGTTGTGGCGAACGTAGTCGAGCCACGTCGGCGTTTCATAGCGTTCGATCCAGACCTCGGCATCCGCCAGATCACGCAGCAGCCTCCAGTTGCGCGCGCCATCACGGCGCCGCACACGGCGTCGCTCGACCATCGTTCCCATGAACTCGGCGATATCCGTCTCGCGAATCACGTATTCGATCGTGATCACGACCGGACCCGTTCGCGCGTCGACGGGGACGACCGTGCTCGGCTCTTTCCAGAGGCGCAGCAGATCAAGGTTGAGTTCCTCTGTTTGTGCCAGCGGCAGCCAGCGCCCCAGCGCCGCGCAGGCGAGCATGACCACGGATGCCGCCAGCAGTGACAAGGTGACGCTCTCTTTCGCCGCGACTTCGCCCCACAACCAGCTGCCGGCCGCCAGCCCACCAAATGCCGCCATCTGATAGATCGACAAGGCGCGCGCGACGACCCAGCGTGGAGCCGACATCTGCACGGCGACGTTGAACGTGGCCATTGCCAGCAGCCATCCCGCTCCGGCCAGCAGCATCGCCGCCATCGTCACCAGCAGATGCGTGCTCACGCTGGCGATCGCCGCAGCGACGGCAAAGCCGATGCTGGTCAGCCGGACAATGGCCTCGGTCGACATCAGCTGGCGCAACCTCGCGTTGCCGATGGCGCCGGCGACCGCGCCCACGCCAAACGCGCCGAGCAGCAGACCGTAGGTCAGCGGCCCGCCACCGATCAGATCCTTGGCAAGCAGCGGCATCAGCGCCATGAGCGCGCTCGCGCCGATACAGTAGATCGCACTGCGCAGCAGGACTTTGCGAATGGCCGGCGACCCGGCGACAAAGCGAACGCCCGCGGCGACCGCGGTGCCTAGCGTTTCGCGAGGCAGCGGATTCGGATTCAGCGGCGGGCGCCAGCGCAGCAGTACTGCGATCAGTGCGGTATTGCTGACCGCGCTCACCGCGAACGCGGCAGCGGCGCCGGCGGCCGCAACGATGGCCCCGCCGATGGCCGGCCCGGCGCTGCGCGCCAGATTGAAACCCATGCTGTTGAGTGCGACCGCGCCCGGCAACTCCGCGCGCGGCACCATGTCGCCGACGGACGCCTGCCACGCCGGCGCATTGAATGCCATGCCGCAACCAATAAGAAACGTGAAAGCCAGCAGCAGCCACGGCGTGATCCATCCGCTCCAGACACATATCGCCAGTGTGGCCGAGACCACGAGCAGGAAACCCTGCGCAGCAAGCATCAGCTTGCGACGATCGAGATTGTCGGCCACCGCCCCGGCGACCAGCGACAGCAAGGTGATCGGCAGGTTGAACGATGCCAGCACCAGCGCAACCATGTCTGCCGACGGCGCGATCGCAATCATCAGCCAGGCGGCGCCGACCGACTGGATGAGTCCGCCGAGATTGCTGAGCGTGCTGGCGGCCCAGATATCCCGGAACACCGGATAACGCAACGGCGACAGTGCCGAAGGACGCTGCTGGGCGGGCATGGAATCGGATTCGGCCTGGGTCATTACAGCGAAGTAGACCACGATGCGGCGTCCATGCACGGCATTTTCAAGTCGAACACGTCGTTGCGAATGTCTTCTTTGCGTTGAAAGATCGTTGCCGCTTGCATTTACTCGTACCTGACCAGACATGGAGAGGACGCGTTGCCCACCTTTTTCAGCACAAGGATCTTTCCATCATGGACTTGCTTGCGAATGACTACCCGAACGTGATTCTGGACGAGAGGGCAGGGCCTTGCCTGTCGCTTTATCAACCCACCCATCGTGCCTTCCCGGAGCGACAACAGGATCCCATCCGCTTCCGCAATCTGGTCAAGAGTTTGGCGGAATCGTTGAGGCAGAAGTATCCGAATCGGGAGATCGATTCACTGCTGGCGCCATTCCATGCACTTGCCGAGAACCAGGAGTTCTGGAACCACAACTTTGACGGGTTGGCGGTTCTCGGTGCACCCGATGTGATGCGCGTGTACAAGGTGCAGCGTGCGGTTCCCGAGTATGCGGTGGTCGCCGACAGTTTCCATACCAAGCCGCTGATGCGCATCATGCAATCAGCTGATCGTTATCAGATTCTTGCGATCAATCGCAACGAGACACATCTGTTCGAAGGCAACCGCGATCAGGTGGATGAAATCCCGCTTGCATCGGGAGTTCCGCGTACTCTCGATGCAGCTGTCTCAATCGACGCCGAACGCGAGCGTGCCATTCGAACCCATGGTCGCGTCGAACCGGGCGCCATGGGGCGCCACGGCAGCAGCGACGTCAAGAACGATGCGATTGATGCGGACACCGAGCGGTTCTTCCGTGCTGTGGATCGAGCGGTGACCGAGCTGCATACGCGGCCGACCGGCTTGCCGCTGTTGCTCGCAGCATTACCGGAACACCATCACCTTTTCCGCAAGGTCAGCAACAATCCGAACCTGCTTGCGGCGAGCATTGATGTCAATCCCAAGGATCTGACGCCGGAACAGCTGCGCGATCGCGCGTGGTCGCTGGTGCAGCCGATGTATCTTGAGCGCCTGGCCGGGCTGGTTGACGCATTTGCTGCAGCAAATGCAAAGCAGCAAGGCACGAGTGATCTTTCAGACGCCGCGCGCGCCGCGACGCAGGGCCGCATCGTCACGTTGCTGTTGCAAGCGGGACACCGCATGCCGGGCAAGATTGACGCGACGACCGGCGCGCTGTCGTCGGGTGAACTATCCGATCCGGAAACCGACGACATGCTGGATGATCTCGGCGAACTGGTGCTGCGCAAGGGCGGTGAGGTCGTGATCGTGCCGGTCGAGCGCATGCCGACCAAGTCCGGACTGGCGGCGATTTATCGGTTTTGAGCGCACTCCAAACAAACGCACGGGTGACGCTGCAGAACCGGGTGGTTTGATTTCCTGCGGTTCAAGAGCAACCCGGCACATTGAACCCGTTGCAACAAACGAGGAAAGAAAACTCATGAGACTATTGGTGGATGGGCAATGGCACGACGAGTGGTACGACACCAAGGACAGTGGTGGGCACTTCGAACGTTCCAGAAGCCAATTCCGCAACTGGATCACGACCAACGGCAAGGCGGGGCCAAGCGGCGAGCACGGATTCAAGGCGGAAAGCGACCGCTATCACCTGTATGTGTCCTACGCCTGTCCGTGGGCACATCGGACACTGCTGATGCGCGCATGGAAAGGGCTGGAGCAACACATTGGCGTATCCGTGGTGCATCCGCTGATGCTTGAGAACGGCTGGGAACTGGCCACGGATTTTGACGGCACAACGGGTGATCCGCTGCATGGATTCGACAAGGTCTACCAGCTGTACCTGAAGGCCGATCCGCACTACAGCGGACACGTGACGGTGCCGATCCTGTGGGACAAGCAAGGCGAGACCATCGTCAACAACGAATCCTCCGAGATCATCCGCATGTTGAACAAGGCGTTCGACGAGGTTGGTGCGCGGCCCGGCGACTATTGCCCGGACGATCTGCTCGCAGGGATCGATGCGATCAATGAAACGATCTACGAGCACGTCAACAACGGCGTGTACCGGGCGGGCTTTTGCACCACCCAGGCCGCCTATGACGAAGCGGTGACGGCGTTGTTCGAAACGCTTGAGAATCTCGAACGTCGTCTCGGCGAAAGCCGCTACTTGCTGGGCAACACCTTGACCGAAGCCGATCTTCGACTTTGGACGACGCTGGTGCGCTTCGACGCGGTGTACATGACGCACTTCAAGTGCGACAGGAAACGCATCGCCGACTATCCAAATCTCAACGGCTTGCTGCACGATATCTACCAGATGCCCGGGGTGGCCGAGACCGTCCACATGGATCACATCCGCCACCACTATTTTCGCAGCCACCCGACGATCAATCCGCACGGCATCGTG
>CAYMHF010000027.1:0-18662 GCA_964390215.1 uncultured Dokdonella sp.
AATCCCGCGCCCCAAATCGGCATCTTTCGTAGGAAGGGCATTCATGCCCGATGCTTTTCACCCAGATTACAAAAAGAGCATCGCGACCGAAGGAAGTCCCCTTTTGGGACGGCTAAAGCCGCATCCTGCAACAGCCGGTCGCTACGGATTGCGGCTCTCGGCCGCGCCAGCTGAATTCTCGGCGATCGCGCGGAGCACGGCGCGATGGGCGGCCCTGGATACGAGGATGACGGCAGTCAGGCCGAGCGCCGTGCCGCCGTAGATCAGCAAGCCGTGCTGCCAGCCGCCCTGGGCGACACCAAATCCGCCTGCGAGAATCTGCTTGCCGGCGTGGCCGAGATAGACTTCGATGGCGAAATGACTGACCAGCACCACGCTGGCCAGCATGAAGCCGGCAAAGCGGACGCCGGCGGCACCGAGCAGGTAGCTGATCAGGGCCGGGTTGAGCGGCGTCAGGCGCAGCAGCAGTTGAAGATGCAGCTCGTCGCGGATGACCGCCGACTGGATCGAACGCAGCAGCGGGCGGCTTTCGAGCGCGCGCTGGATTGGCCCATGCAGCAGGCGCCGGGCAAGGCCGTATTGCAGCGCGGCGGCGATGAGATTGCCGATGAGCATGAGGCCAATGCCTTCGGCGAGACCGAACAAGGCACCGGCGACCAGACCGAACAGCGATTCCGGAATCAGCAGCGAGGTGCCGATCACGAGCAAGCCGACAAAGGCCACGCGCCCCCACGGGCCGAGCCCGCTGATCGCCGTTTCAATCGCGTGCAGATGCTGCTCGGCTTCGCGCCCGAGCAGGATCACCGCAGCAATGATGACGATCACGGCGATCGCCAGCGGAAAAATCGAGCGCACCTCGCGCCTG
Source organism: uncultured Dokdonella sp. (assembly GCA_964390215.1). Taxonomy (GTDB): domain Bacteria; phylum Pseudomonadota; class Gammaproteobacteria; order Xanthomonadales; family Rhodanobacteraceae; genus Dokdonella. The sequence continues at coordinate 866 of CAYMHF010000027.1, forward strand.
AGCAATTGACGTCTGGGCTCGCTCTGCGGCGTTGGTTCAGGGCTGGTGTTCACGCGGATTCCCGATCTTCACGGCGCAGCCTGCGGCAATCTTCACTCGACATCCTGATTGGCTTGAGCACCTGTTCAAGCAAGCAAGGCGAGCAACTCAGCACGGGTCAGTGAACGATTTTCGGCCTCGCCGCGGCGACGGTATTCGTAGGTTCCCGTTGCCAGGCCACGATCGCCGATGACGATGCGGTGTGGAATGCCGATCAGTTCGGCATCGGCAAACATCGGCCCCGGACGCAGGCCGCGATCATCAAGCGCCACGTCGATGCCGCGTTGTTCGAGTTCGGCATAGAGACGTTCGGCCTCGTCGCGTACCGCTTCGCTGGCGGCCATGTTGATCGGGCAGATCACCACCTGCCACGGTGCCATCGCCTCGGGCCAGAGGATGCCGGCTTCGTCGTTGTTCTGCTCGATGGCGGCGGCGACGATGCGACTGACGCCGATGCCGTAGCAGCCCATCGACATGATGCGAGCCTTGCCCTGGTCATCGAGCACGCTTGCGCCGAGTGCTTCGGCGTACTTGTCGCCGAGCTGGAACACATGGCCGACCTCGATGCCGCGGGCGATCGACAGCGTGCCCTTGCCGTCAGGTGCCGCGTCGCCATTTACCACTTTGCGCAAATCGGCGACTCGCGTCAGGCGCGCATCACGTTCCCAGTTGGCATGGCGCAGATGCTTGCCTTCACGGTTGGCACCGCAAACGAAATCGGCGAGCAGGGCGGCATCGCGATCGACGATGACGGCAATGGACTCCGGCAAACCAACCGGGCCGATGAAGCCGGGCTTGCAGCCGATCATGCGCTCGATCTCCGTCTCGTCGGCGAGCACCGATTCATCGGGCAGCTCGGCCAGTCGCGCCGCCTTGATCTCGTTGATCTCGTGATCGCCACGTACGCACAGGGCAACAAGCCCTTCATTGCCGCGCACGATGATGGTCTTGATGCACTGGTTCGAGGGGACGCCAAGGAAGGCGGTCAACTCGTCGATGGTCCTCTGTGTCGGTGTATCGACGGTTTCCATCGTTGCCTGTGGAGCAGGACGCTCGCCGACCGGCGCCAGCGCCTCGGCCTTTTCCACATTTGCCGCGTAGTCCGAGGCGGACGAGAAGGCGATCGCGTCCTCGCCCGAGTCGGCAAGCACATGAAACTCGTGTGAAGCGCTGCCGCCGATCGCGCCGGTATCGGCATCGACGGCGCGGAAGCGCAAACCCAGGCGCGTGAAGATGCGCGTGTAGGTGTCGTACATGTTGCGGTATTCGGCGGCCAGGCTTTCGCCATCGACATGGAAGGAATAGGCATCCTTCATGAGGAATTCGCGTGCGCGCATGATGCCGAAGCGCGGCCGGATCTCGTCGCGGAACTTGGTCTGGATCTGGTAGAAATTGACCGGCAGTTGCTTGTAGGACTTGAGCTCGTGACGGGCGAAATCGGTGACCACTTCCTCATGGGTCGGGCCATAGCAATATCCGGCCTCCTTGCGATCCTTGATCTTCAGCAACTGGCCGCCGAATTTCTGCCAGCGCCCGGTCTCCTCCCACAGCTCCTGCGGCTGGATCGAGGGCATCAGCAATTCGATCGCACCGGCGCGATTCATCTCCTCGCGCACGATCGCCTCGACCCGGCGCAGCACGCGCAGGCCCAGTGGCGACCACGTGTAGATGCCCGAGGCGAGCTTGCGGATCATGCCGGCGCGCAGCATCAGCTGGTGGCTGATGATTTCGGCATCGGCGGGGACTTGCTTGACGGTGGCAAGGTGAAAACGGGACAGGCGCATGGTTTCGCTTCGATCGCAATGGATCGGCGATTCTACAGAAGCGCGTCGGCTTTCACTGCGTCTGCCACCTCACAGGGCAATGAACTGGCGGATTCGGGACAGATTTCGCGTTCATATCGCTGCGAAATCATCGGCCGGGTTCTTGCGATGGCGCGGCAGGTCACCCGCCGCTCATGCTCGCCTCAGCCGCAAAACAGCTTGATCTGTTCCTTGGCCTTGTTCAGATTCATCTGATACTGAACCTGGGTTTCCGGCAGCGCTTCATCTCCCGGCGCCGAGGCGTTGTAAATATCAAGATTCTTGCGCGCAATGGCGCAATTGCGCTTGATGTCTTCTTCGCTGTAACCGGCGGCGGCAGCCATCGTCGGGCCGGGCTTGGCTTCTTCGGCAGCCGGCTCAGCAGAGGTGCTGGTGACGCCGTTGTGAACCATGAGCTTCTTGGCCGAGGCCGTGTTGGGCGGCGGCGGCGTATCGGAAAAATGCTGGGTACCGTTGGCGTCGGTCCACGAATAGACCTGCTGGGCAAGCGCAGGGGCGGCACTCAGGCAGGCAAGGATCAGTACAATCGAGCTGGGCTTCATCATGTTCTCCGCGTCGGTTCGAGCCGACAGTTGGGCCCTCAATCAGCGCACTGGATAGCACTAGTTTCGTTGTCTGACAAGCACTTCGGTGGCAAATCGCAAGGATCGGTTAAACTCGACACACTTTTTGGAATGGCCTTGAGCATGGCAGACACATCTCCCGGTTCGCGCAAGCGACCGCGCGGAATCTACCTGTTGCCTAACCTGTTCACGACTGCCGCGATGTTCGCCGGATTTTACGCGATCGTGGCCTCGATTGGCGGTCGTTATTCCGAGGCGGCGCTGGCCGTATTCATCGCGGCGATCCTGGATGGCCTGGATGGCCGGGTCGCGCGCATGACCGGTACGCAAAGCGATTTTGGCGTCCAGTACGATTCGCTGTCGGACCTGGTCAGCTTCGGGGTTGCCCCAGCCCTGGTCATGTACACCTGGTCGCTGTCTTCGCTGACCGAATATGGCCCGCTGTGGGGCAAGGTCGGCTGGGCGGCAGCGTTCATCTATGCCGCCTGCGCGGCCTTGCGCCTGGCCCGCTTCAATACCCAGGTCGGGGTTGCCGACAAGCGCTATTTCCAGGGTCTGGCCAGCCCGGCGGCGGCGGGCTTGTGCATGTCCTTCGTGTGGACGGTCGAGAAGTTCGATCTGAACGGCATCGATGTGCAGTTTGTCACCCCCTTCATGGCGGTGATCGCCGGCTTGCTGATGGTCAGCAATGTGCGCTACTTCAGCTTCAAGGCGTGGCCGACCTCGGACAAGGTACCCTTCATCTGGATTCCGGTTGCCCTGCTGATCATCGTTGCCCTGGCCATCGATCCGCCGCGGGTGCTGTTTGGTATTGGCGTGCTCTATGTATTGTCCGGGCCGATCATGACCTTGTGGGGTCTGCGTCGCTGGCGCGAGCAGCGTGCCTTGCGTCACAGCGAGCGTATCGACGAATGAACCCGCAGTCGGCCATGGTCATGCCCGTGGCCGCTGCCAGCGAGGCGCGCGCACTCGCCTTTCTCGCCGATCTCTCGGAAACCCTGGCGGTATCGCTGGATCTGCGCCAGACGCTGAACGAAGCGGTCAATCGCATCGCCGACTTCATGGATGCCGAGGCCGCCTCGTTGTTCCTGCTCGATGAGGACGGTGACATGCTCGAATGCCGGGTCTGCGTCGGCCCGATCGATATCACCGGGTTGCGCATTCCACTTGGCCAGGGTGTGGTCGGGCGTGCGGTGGCCGACAACCGCAATCAGGTTGTCGCCGATGCGATGACCGATGCGCGGGTTGATCGCAGCACGGATTCCGAAACCGGATTTGTCACCCGCAGCCTGTTGTGCGCGCCACTGGCGACGGCCAAGGGTCCGATTGGCGCGCTTGAAGTCATCAACAAGCGCAGCGGTGGCGCCTTCAGTGCCGATGATGCAGAAATCCTGCGTCTGGTCGCCGCGCCGACCTCGCTGGCCATCAACAATGCGCGCATGGCTCATGAGCTCGTCCAGCAGGCGCGTATGAAGCGCGAGTTCGATCTGGCCCGGCGCATGCAGAAATCCCTGCTGCCCAAGCGCCGCCGCGATGGCTTTCCCCTGCTTGGAATGAATCTGCCGGCACACGAGATTTCCGGCGATTTCTACGATTATTTCGACCTTCCCGATGGCCGCATCGGCTTCTTTATCGGCGATGTCTCCGGCAAGGGCCTGGATGCGGCCTTGCTGATGGTTCGGGTCGCCTCGCTGTTGCGCTGGGTCGGCAAGGAAGGCACGTCGCCCTCGGAATGGTTGCAACGGGTCAACGAGGAGTTGTGCCAGAGCAATCTCGATGGGCGTTTCGTCTGCGCCCTGGTCGGCCAGTGCGATCGCAATGCACAGCACGTCGAAATCGCGGCCGCCGGCTTTCCTCCGGCTCTGCTCTATCGGCGAGGTGAATTCACCGAATACCTCTCTGGCGGCGCCCCGCTCGGTATTCTTGCCGGTGAAACCTTCGCGAATCACAAAATTGATCTGGCCGATGCCTCGTTGTATTGCTTTTCGGACGGTGTCACCGATGTGCGCGATGCGCAGCGTCGCACGATCGGTTCGGAAGGCGTTCGTGAGTTGATCAGGCGACACGCGGGCGCTTCGGCCGAGCCGCGTCTGCGCGGCATGTTCTCCGAGCTCAAGCATCTGCGCCTGGTTGACGACACCACCTTGCTGCTGATCGAGCGCATGCACGCGCATGGTCCGGAAGTGCTGCTGAAGCGGGGTTTCCCGGCGCGCGCCGAGGAGATGCGCGAGATCCGCTCATTGCTGCGCGGCGCCCTCGATGATGCCGGCGTCAAACGCGACATCCGCGACAAACTCGTGCTCGCCGTCGATGAGGCCTGCTGCAATATCATTCGCCATGCCTACGGGCCGAAAAATTCGGGGGATATCCATCTGCGCGTGACGATGGATGAGGGCGTGCTGGAGTTCCGCCTGCTCGATTCGGCGCCAGCGGTGGATGCGCAATGCGTGCGCGCCAAGCCGCTCGGCGAATGCCGCAGCGGAGGTCTCGGCGTTGCCTTGATCGACAAGGTGATGGACGAGTGGGTGCTGCACGGATCGCCGGATGGCCGCGGCAACCGCTTGATCATGCGCAAGCGCATCGACGTCAACAGCAACCTTGGAGAAGATCGGGAATGAACGGCATCGAGCAGGAGACCATCGACGGTTGCAGTGTCATCCGCCTGTCTGGCGAGGTCGATCTTTCATGGTCGCAGCAGGTGCGCGATGCGGTACTGGCGGCGCTTGGCAACAGCGCTAGGGTTGGCGTCGAGCTCAGCGCGGTCAGCTATATCGATTCCTCGGGCATCGCGGCCCTGGTCGAGGGCTTTCAGAATGCGCGCTCGAAAGGCAAGGGTTTTGCCCTGGTCGCGGTCAGTGATGCGGTGCGCGCCGTACTCGAGCTGGCCCGGCTGGATCGGGTGTTTCCGATTGTCGTCTCGGTCGCGGACGTGGCCACCACCACCAGCGTACCGGTCGCCAAGCCTTGACCCGCATCTTCGCGCAAGTCGGCAAGACCACTGTCGGTGCGCTCAGTAGCGTCGGCTATGCGGCCATGTTGCTGCTGGATTCGCTGTACCTTTCGGTGATGGGCTGGCGTGTCGGCCAGCCGCTGCGCCTGCGTGCGGTATTCGAGCAGATGCGCCAGGTCGGTGCCGACGCGCTGCCGATCGTCTGTCTGCTCGCGTTTACCGTCGGCATCATGCTCGGCATCCAGTTTGTCTCGGCGCTGGGTGAGTTTGGTGCGCAATCGCAGGTGGTCATCGCCGTGGCCAAATCGGTCACCCGCGAATTCGGCGCCCTGATCACCGCCATCCTCGTCGCCGGCCGCTCCGGTTCGGCGCTGGCTGCGCGCATCGGCTCGATGACGGTTTCCCAGGAGGTCGACGCGCTGGCCGTGATCGGTATCGATCCGGTGCGTTATCTGGTCGCGCCGGCCTTGATCGCGATGCTGATCATGCTGCCCTTGCTGACCATTTTTGCCGATGCCGTGGCGATCTTCGGTGCCGCTCTGTACAGCGCGCCGGCGCTGAATGTCACCCCGACTGCCTACATGCTGCAGTCGATGTCGCTGCTGTCGCCGGGCGATGTCGGCCAGGGCATCGCCAAGAGTTTCGTGTTTGCCCTGCTGATCACCCTGATCGGCGTCAGCACGGGTTTCTCGGTGACCGGCGGCGCCGAGGGTGTCGGTCGCGCGACGACCCGCGCCGTGGTTCTTTCGATTTGCTGGATCATCGTCGCCGACATGATCTTTTCGTTTTTCCTGAATCGATGAAAACGAACATTCCCAAAGGCGGTTGGTTGTGGTTCTGGCGAGCGCATCTCGCCATGTTTGTTGCGCTTTACAGTGTGGCCGCAGTTGTCGCGTTTCAGTTGCCGCCCGATACGGAAATGCGAAGCAGCTTTGACGTCTTCAGTGTCCTGATGATTTTGCTGGCGCTGCTGCTGGTAGCAGGTTCAATTGCGGGCGAAGCAGGTTACGTATTTCAACGATCGTTTAGCACACGCGGATTCTGGCGCGCGCTTTTCGTGGTTTTCGCGATTCTGTGGGTTGTTGGCATCTCAATAATGGTTGCCATTGGTTTGTTCCTCGATCCCAACGGAATTGCGATGCCTGAAATCCGAGAGATTTCGGAATGGATCGTGTCGCTGGCAAATCTCTGGGCGATCTGGCTCTATGCCTATCGCAGTCCACACCTGTGGTTGGATCGCCTTGAGCAACGAAGCATCGCGAAATGAATACGCCCGCCCCCCTTATCGAAGTCGACAAGCTCGAAGCCTGGTACGGCAAGCGGCGCATCCTCAATGCGGTCGATTTCAGTGTGAGTCAGGGCGAGATCCGCGTGATCATGGGCGGTTCGGGTTCGGGCAAGAGCACCCTGCTGCGGCACATGCTCGGCCTCAACCGGCCGGTCTCCGGTACGGTCAAACTGTTCGGCACGGACTTGGCCACGGCCAGCGACCGCGAGAAACTCGATGTACGCAAACGCATCGGCGTATCGTTCCAGGGCGGTGCCCTGCTGACCTCGATGACGGTCGGCGACAATGTCGCCCTGCCGCTGCGCGAACACACCCATCTCGATGAACAGACGATCCGCATCATGAGCCGGATCAAGCTGGAGGTGGTCAATCTGGGTGGTTTTCAGGATCTGATGCCGAGCCAGCTCTCCGGCGGAATGATCAAACGCGCCGCCTTGGCGCGGGCGATCGTCATGGATCCACGCCTGTTGTTTTTCGACGAGCCATCGGCCGGACTCGATCCAGTCGTTTCCGCCGAACTCGACGAACTGATCCTGCGCCTGCGCGATGCCTTGCGCATGACCATCGTCGTGGTCACCCACGAACTGGAAAGCGCGTTCAAGATCGCCGACACGATCACCGTGCTCGATCAGGGTGATGTGCTGATGACCGGAACCACCGCCGAGGTGCGCGCGGCTGACAATGAGCGTATCCAGGATTTGCTCAATCGTCGTCCGCGCGAGGTGCAGATCGACGCCGATGAATATCTGCGCCGACTGGTCGGGGATGAGGCGTGAACGTGATTGCCTGCATCGGCAGGGCCGGCAAGGCTAGAATGCCGCAGCGATCGAGGGGAGTGCTCGGGTGAAGCGCGATACGGTCAATTACGTGATGGTTGGGGTCATCGTCAGCGTGGCACTGGTGCTGCTGCTGGTCGGTCTGGCCCTGATCACCGGACGCAGCGGTGTGACCACCGATTATTTTGTGCGCTATCACAACGTCACCGGCCTGCGCTATGGCGCGCCGGTTTTCTACGAAGGCTACCGGATCGGCGAAGTCGGCGATGTCGAACCTGAGCGCAACGCCAGCGGCACGCGCTACAAGGTGACCTTGTCGGTCAAGCGCGACTGGACCATTCCGAAGGACAGCATTGCCCGACTGCAATCGAGCGGCTTGCTTGCCGACATGTCGATCGGCATCCAGGAAGGGGCAAGTCGCGAGGTGCTGGCGCCGGGTGGCGAGCTCAAGGGCGTGGAGAATGCCGATATCTTCGCCGCGGTCGGCGAACTTGCCGGCCAGGTGAGCAGCCTGACCCGCGACCAGATCACGCCGATGGTGGCGCGCCTGTCGCAGCGTGTCGAGTCGATCACCGGCGCGCTCGATGACAATGCGCCGGAGATCCTCGGCCAGGCGCAGACCCTGCTCGGCAAGCTCAATGATGCATCCAGTGCACTCGACGACCTGCTCAAGCCGCAGAATCGCGCGGCGGTGGCCAGCATCCTTGGCAATGTTGAGGGACTCAGCGGCGAGCTGCGCGAAACGCGCAAGACACTCGACCAGACCGTCGACGAACTCGCCGATATCGCCCGCGAGAATCGTGGCGACATCCGCGGTGCGGTGACCGATCTGGCCACGGTCATGGCCAGTCTGTCGAGCCGCATGGACGTGATCACCCACCATCTCGAATCGGCCACGCGCAACCTCGATGAGTTCAGCCGCGAGATCCGACGCAATCCGGGGCAACTGCTGCGCTCGCCGGAACCCGACAAGCTGGAGGACGACGGCCGATGAAATTCCTTGCTGCGGCCCTGGTCGCCCTCTTCCTGGCCGCTTGCGGCAATGTGCCGGGGGTTCCCGATCACACCTATTTCCGCATGACCAAGCCGCAGGCCTTGCCGGTCAGCCAGGCCCTGATCTTCAATACGCCGATCGTGGTCAACCTGTTCGCCGCCGACGGCCTCTACGCCGACCGCGCGCTGATCTATGCACTCGATCCGGCAGGCAGCGAATTGCGCCAGTACCACTACCAGTTGTGGACTGATCCACCGACCCGATCCTTGCAACATCGGCTGGTGATCGAGCTGCGCAACGCGGCCGTTGCACCCATCGTCACCGATGAACTTCCGGCGAGTCAGGCCGCTCTGCGCATCAGTGGCCACATCCTGCGCTTCGAGCGGGTGCCAGCCGTGGAGGGTGGTTTTGTTGCCAGCGTCGTGTTGCGCTTGCGCGTCGATCGGCCCGACGGCACGCCGCGGTTCGACGAGATCTACCATGCCGATATCGCTGCCGCCGACCAGCGCCTGGGCTCGACCGCCGTGGCCTTGTCGAGCGCGGTTGACCAGGTCTTTGCCGAGTTCCATGCCGATCTGCTCAAGAGCGAGGTTGATGAGCATGCTCGATGACTACAGCCTGTGCCTGCTCGCCGAGATCGGTATCGATGTCTACGTGCCGCGTGCACAAGCCGCGGATCCTGCCGACAAGCCGATTGCGCAAGCGCCGGTACCATCCGAGCGGATGCCGCGGATGGATGCTTCGCCACCAGCGAATTTCCTGATCGTCTGTGCACGCGATCAGGATAGCCGTCTGCCTGGTGATTTGCTGCGTGGCCTGCGTATGGCCGGGCTCGATGCGGCGATTACCGATGCCGGACAGGTCGGAACCATCGCCGCAGCACGCGGGTTGCTGATTCTGGGCGAGTCGCTGGCGCGATCGCTCGGCGCCGAAGTGCCGGCGCAACGACAGAACGAAATCGCCTGGGTGGTCAGCCACGAGCCGGCCGTGCTCGCGCAAAGTGCCGCCGCCAAGCGCGCGCTGTGGGGCGAAATCAAGCGATTGTCGCGAGCGCAGGCCCTGCGTCCGCGCAACGCTTGAGGTGGGTCATGGTCGCGAACCTGCAGGATCCGATTTCGAGTTTCCGCGCAATGCGCGCAAGCGATCTCGAGGCGATCTCGCGCATCGAGCTGAGCGCCTATCCGCATCCCTGGACTTACGGGATCTTCCGCGATTGCATGGCCTCCGGTTACGAGTGCTGGGTACTCGAACGTTCGGCCGAAGTGATCGGCTACGGCGTCCTTTCGGTGGCCGGTGGCGAGGCGCATATCCTCAACATCTGCGTCGCGCCGTTCGAGCAGGGCAGGGGCCAGGGCCGGCGCATCCTCGCACGTCTGCTCGATCTGGCCCGCTGGCATCGCGCCGAGCGGGTGTTTCTCGAAGTACGCCCCTCCAACACCACGGCAATCGCGCTTTACGACAGCGCGGGCTTCAACGAGATTGGCCGGCGACCGAACTACTACCCGGGCAAGCGCGGGCGTGAAGATGCGGTCGTCATGGCGATCGAACTGCTGGCTCCGGAACAGCCCTGAGCGGCCTCGCGATACGGCCGATTCCATGAAACATGTTGCAACGCGGTAACATGCGCATTCCGCCATGGCTGCCGAGAGTTTGTCGATGTTTTCCAAAGGTATGCGTATCGAGGGTTTCGATCCTGAGCTGGCTGCTGCAATCGCCGCCGAAGCCGTGCGTCAGGAAGACCATGTCGAGCTGATTGCCTCCGAGAATTACGCCAGTCCGCGCGTGCTCGAAGCGCAGGGCTCGGTACTGACCAACAAGTACGCCGAAGGCTATCCCGGCAAACGCTATTACGGCGGCTGTGAGCATGTCGATGTGGCCGAGCGCCTGGCCATTGCACGACTCAAGCAATTGTTCGGGGCCGACTATGCCAATGTGCAGCCGCATTCCGGCTCGCAGGCCAATCAGGCCGTCTATCTGGCCCTGCTTCAGCCCGGCGACACGATCCTCGGCATGAGCCTGGCCCACGGTGGTCATCTGACCCACGGTGCCAAACCGAACATCTCGGGCAAGCTGTTCAACGCCGTGCAGTACGGCGTCGACGAAAACGGCCTGATCGACTACGACGAGGTCGAGCGCCTGGCCGTCGAACACAAGCCGAAAATGCTGGTCGGTGGCTTCAGTGCCTATTCGCAAGTGGTCGACTGGGCGCGCATGCGCAGTATCGCGGACAAGGTTGGTGCGATCTTTTTCGTCGACATGGCGCATGTCGCCGGCCTCATCGCCGCCGGGGTCTATCCGAATCCGGTACCGCACGCGCATGTGGTTGCCTCGACCACGCACAAGACCCTGCGCGGCCCGCGCGGGGGATTCGTGATTTCGAAAGGCCTCGGCGAAGAGCACGAAAAGAAGCTGCAATCGATCGTCTTCCCCGGCATCCAGGGCGGCCCGCTGATGCATGTGATCGCGGCCAAGGCGGTGGCCTTCCTCGAAGCGCTGAGTCCCGAATTCAAGACCTATCAAAACCAGGTGGTGGTCAATGCCAAGGCGATGGCTAAGACCCTGATCGCACGCGGCTACAAAATCGTTTCAGGCGGCACCGAGAATCACCTCATGCTGATCGACCTGATCGGTCGCGAATCGAGCGGCAAGGATGCCGAAGCCGCGCTCGGCAAGGCTCATATCACGGTCAACAAGAACGCTGTGCCAAACGATCCACGCTCGCCGTTCATCACCTCGGGCCTGCGCATCGGCACGCCGGCGGTGACCACGCGCGGCTACGGCGAAGCCGACTGCATCGAGCTCGCCAATTGGATCGCCGACATCCTTGATGCGCCCAATGATGACAAGGTCATCGCTTTGGTTCGCGACAAGGTAACGGCGCAATGCCGGAAGTATCCGGTGTATGGCTGAGGGGCCGGGAATGGAGAATCGGGAATCGGGAATCGGCAGGAGCGGGTATTCGATATCCGTGCAGGATCCCGCCAGATTTCCGATAGCCGCTTCAAACCCATTCCTCATTCTCCATTCCCCATTCCCGGCCCCGTAAATGCACTGCCCGTTCTGCCAGCACCAAGACACCCGCGTGATCGATTCGCGCGTTTCCGATGACGGCTCGACGATCCGGCGTCGGCGCGAGTGCGAAAAGTGCGGCGAGCGATTCAACACGTTCGAGACGGCCGAGCTGAAATTGCCGGCCGTGGTCAAGTCCGATGGCCGTCGCGAATCGTTCGACGAGCGCAAGCTGCGCACGAGCTTCAATCGGGCCTTGCAGAAGCGTCCCGTTGCCAGTGACCAGGTCGATGCGGCGGTGCGCAGCGTGATGGATGACCTGCGCCGCAGCGGTGAGCGCGAAATGGCCTCGATGCGGGTCGGCGAACTGGTCATGCGCGAACTGAAGAAACTCGATCAGGTCGCCTATGTGCGATTTGCCTCGGTCTATCGCAGTTTCGAGGATGTCCAGGCGTTCCGCGAGGAGATCGAAAAACTCGAACGTGACCTGCCCGGCCTGGAGAGCCTGCAATTGCCGCTGCTTGGCGACGGCGTCACGCGCAAGAAGGGTTGACGGAGCATGAGTTGGCGATTGTGAATGCGGCGGATTTCAGCGCCATCGACCATGCACACATGGCGCTGGCCCTGCGTCTGGCCGAGCGCGGCCTGTTCTCGACCCAGCCGAATCCGCGCGTCGGCTGCGTGCTCGCGCACGCCGAGCAGATTGTCGGCAGCGGCTGGCATCAGCGGGCCGGTGGGCCGCATGCGGAAGCATTCGCCCTGGGCGAAGCAGGCGCGCGGGCACGCGGCGCGACCGCTTACGTCACGCTTGAGCCGTGCGCGCACTTTGGGCGCACGCCGCCGTGTGCCGACGCCTTGATCGAAGCCGGTGTCGCGCGTGTCGTGATTGCCCATGCGGATCCCTTCGGTGCGGTTGATGGTCGCGGTACGGCCAGGTTGCGCGCAGCCGGAATCACGGTCGAGAGCGGACTCATGGCGGCACCTGCGCGTGAGCTCAATCGTGGATTTCTTTCGCGAATCGAACGCTCTCGTCCATGGCTGCGGCTCAAGCTCGCGATGAGTCTCGATGGCCGCACCGCACTGGCCAATGGCGAATCGAAGTGGATCACCGGCGAGGCCGCGCGCGCCGATGTGCAACATTGGCGCGCGCGCAGTTCGGCGATCCTGAGCGGCATCGGCACGGTGCTGGCCGATGATCCGCGCCTGACCGTGCGCATTTCCGGGCCAGCGGGAGATTGCGGCGAAGCCGTGCAGGTTGCGCCGCTGCGCGTCATTCTCGATCGCAATCTGCGCTCGCCGGCATCGGCGAACATCCTCGATGGCACGGCGCCGACCCTGATCCTGCATGGCCGCGATGCCCGGCCCGTCGATCAGCGCTTCAAACACGTCGAACTTGCCGCAGTTGAAATCCGTGCAGGACGGCTCGACCTGTCATGGGTACTCGGGTTGCTGGCGGCGCGCGACATCAACGAGATCCAGGTCGAGGCCGGGCCGACGCTTAGTGGCGCCTTGCTTGCTGAAGGTCTGGTCGATGAACTGTTGTTGTATGTCGCGCCGATCCTGCTCGGCGACAGTGCGCAAGCCTTGCTCGCGCTGCCGACAATCGGCGACATGTCCGCGCGCTGGAAACTTGGCGTGATCGAGCAGCGCATGCTCGGGCAGGATTGGCGATTGTTGATGCGACCCGTGGAGAATTGAGTGTTTACCGGAATCATCCAGTCGATCGGGCACTTGGCCAGCAGCGAATTGCGCGCAGGTGACCGACACATGGTTTTCGACGTCGGTTCGCTCGGCCTCGATGATGTGCGAACGGGTGACAGTATTGCTGTCGCCGGCGTCTGCCTGACCGCGCTCGATATCAGCAGGAATTCGTTCGCCGCCGATGTCTCGCTCGAAACGCTCAAGCTGACCACGCTTGGCACGCTCGAAGCGGGCGAGCCGGTCAATCTGGAAAAAGCCTTGCGCCTGAGCGATCGCCTCGGCGGTCATCTGGTATCGGGCCATGTCGATGGTCTCGGGCGCGTCATCGATTTCCAGTCCGATGCGCGATCGCAGCGCTGGACGTTCGAGGTGCCGGCCACGCTTGCGCGCTATGTCGCGAGCAAGGGATCGATCTGCATCGATGGTGTCAGCCTCACGGTCAATGAGGTTGACGGCCTGCGTTTTGGCGTCAACCTGATTCCGCACACCCAAGAGGTGACGACATTTGGCGCGCGGGGGATTGGTGACGCGGTCAATATCGAGGTCGATCGCATGGCGCGCTATGCCGAGCGGCTTGCCGAATTCCGCGAATTAGAAAGATCCAGATTGTAGAAAGCGGCTTCAGCCGCGATGCTTCAGCTCCTGATCCCCAACGAAGGGCATCGCGGCTGAATCCGCTTCCTACGGGTAAAGCTGCGTACGATGAAAGCCTTCCACGGAAACCCGCCATGAGCTTCAACACGATTCCCGATATTCTCGATGACATCCGCGCTGGCCGCATGGTCGTGATTCTTGACGACGAGGATCGCGAGAACGAGGGTGATCTGGTCATGGCCGCCGAAAAGGTGCGCCCGGAAGACATCAACTTCATGGTGCGCGAGGCGCGTGGCCTGGTCTGCCTGACCCTGACCGCCGCGCGTTGTCGCCAGCTCGGCCTGAAGCCGATGGTGCACAACAACACCTCGTCGCATCACACCAATTTCACCGTCTCGATCGAGGCGGCCGAAGGTGTCACCACCGGCATCTCCGCCTACGATCGCGCACACACCATCCAGACCGCAGTGGCCAGGGATGCGCGGCCCGAGCATCTGGCCCAGCCCGGACACATCTTTCCGCTGACCGCGCAGACCGGCGGCGTGCTGGTGCGCGCAGGCCACACCGAGGCCGCCTGCGATCTGGCCACGATGGCCGGGCTCGAACCGGCCGGCGTCATTGTCGAGGTGATGGATGACGATGGCACCATGGCGCGCCGGCCCGCGCTCGAAGAATTCGCGCGCAAGCATGGGCTCAAGATCGGCACCATCGCCGACCTGATCCGCTACCGGCTGCAGACCGAGAACACGATCGAGCGTGTGCGTGATGTTGTAGTCGACACCGAGTTCGGTGCATTCCGTCTGGTCGTCTATCGCGATCTTGTGCAGAAAGCCCTGCATTTCGCCCTCGTTCGGGGCCACGTTGCCGATGACAATCCGGTGTTGACCCGCGTGCATGTGCGCAACACGTTGTCCGACGTGCTGCATCTGCGTCGCGATGATCTGGGCCTGACCGTGACCTCCGCCCTGCGCCGCATCGCCGATGAGGATCGTGGCGTCGTGGTGGTGCTGAGCGAGGCGGGCGAGGCCGAAGCCCTGCTCGATTGCCTGGCTGGAACGACGACCAGGAACAATGCCGATCCGGCCAGGGAGTGGCGGCGTCATGGACTCGGCGCGCAGATTCTCGCCGATCTCGGCGTGCGTCATCTGCGCGTGCTCGGCACACCGCGCAAGCTGGTCGGCCTGGCCGGCTTTGATCTTGATATCGTCGGTTATGAAGAGGCCGACGCCCGCATCGGCTAGTGCCGAACAATCCTTGGCGATTGTTCAACTGCATCGCGACCGAAGGAAATCGCCTTTCGGGCCGGCGGAAGCCAACAACAAAGCGGTAACGCCTTCAACGTCAACGAATCCCGCGCCCCGGCTCGCCCGCTCGTCGTAGAAAGGGCATTCATGCCAACAACAAAGCGGTAACGCCTTCAACGTCAACGAATCCCGCGCCCCGGCTCGCCCGCTCGTCGTAGGAAAGGCATTCATGCTCGATGCCTTGCTTCCCCCAGGACGCTGAATCCGATCAGTTCGCCCGCGCCAGATCATCCAGCAACACCTTGAGGAAACGCGCCGCGTCACCGCCGGTGGCGGCGCGATGGTCGAAGGTCAGTGACAACGGGATGACCTTGTGTGACTCGAAGCCGCCCATCACTGGCGTCATCTGATGGCGTCCCTTGCCGGCGGCGATGATGGCGACCGTCGGTGGCACCACGATCGGTGTTGCGTAACGCCCGGCGAAGACGCCGAAGTTCGACAGCGAGATCGTGTAGCCCTTCAGCTCCTCGGCCGGAATGCTGCGGCTGACGACCTGGTCACGCAGGCGGTTGACCGCCTGACGGATGCCATTGGCATCGAGCACATCGGCATTGCGCAGGGCAGGCACGAACAGTCCGTCATCGGTATCCACGGCAATGCCGATATCGACGTGCGGGTGCAGGGTGCGGGTCAGGTTTTCGCCATCGAACCAGGCATTCAGCGCGGGCACGGCCTGGCAGGCGCGCACGATCGCGCGGATCAGGCGCACGGTGATGTCGTTGCCCGGCGTCCAGGCATGGATGTCGGCATCGTCGCAGAGCATGGTCGGCACGACCTGCGCGTGCGCCGCGGCCATCACGCGCGCCATGTTGCGGCGCACGCCCTTGAGTTGCTCCGGTTGGCCGCTGAGATGCTGGCTCGGCGGTGTGGTGCGCATCGGTCGGCCGGAAGCGGAAAGTGCCGTGCGCTCACTGGCGGAGCGCTGCGCAACGGGCGTCGCAGCTGCCGGACTGGCTGCCGCGGCTGCGCGTGTCGGCGCGGCTGTGGCGCCGATGCATGCAGTGCCGGCTTCGGCTGCGCTCTTGACGTCCCTGAGGGTGACCACGCCATCGGCGCCGCTGGGCTTGACCCGGGTCAGATCGACGCCGAGTTTCCTGGCCATCGCACGTACTGCAGGTACCGCCTTGACGCCGCCGACGTTCGAGGTCTGCTCGGCATGCACGCGGTCGCTCGCCTCCATGGCGCCGACCACGGTGCCGGAATCGGCGCGTTCCGGGGCGGACTTGCCTGCAGGAGATTCCTGCTTCGCCGGAGCGCTGGTTTCGGCTTTCGCTGCCGCCTTTTTCGGTGGGCCGTGATGATGTCCGGTTTCCTGCGCATCGGCGCGTTGCGCCAGGCTGGCATCGAGCTCGATATCGATGAGTGCGGCGCCGGTTTCGATGACATCGCCCTCCTTGCCATGCTGCTTGATGACCTTGCCCGAGAACGGCGAGGGCACTTCGACGACCGCCTTGGCGGTTTCCATGGAAACCAGCGGTTCATCGAGTCTGGCGACCTCGCCAGGTTTGACGAACCACTCGACGATGGTGGCATCGGGCAACCCTTCGCCGAGGTCGGGAAGGTGGAATGTCTTGGTCTCGCTCATGCATCGACTCCGTCGGCTCAGCTGTTGGCCAGTGTTCGTTTCGCCGCAGCGACGATCTTGTCGACGCTTGGCAGGTATTTCATCTCAAGTCGGAACAGCGGGATATGCGTGTCGTAGCCGGTCACGCGCTCGACCGGGGCGAGCAGATCGTACATTGCATGCTCGGCCAGGCGCGCCGAGATCTCGGCGCCGAAGCCGGCGGTGCGTGGCGCTTCGTGGACGATCACGCAACGGCCGGTCTTGCGCACGGATTCGTGGATGGTGTCGAAATCGAGCGGCTTCAGCGTGGCGACGTCGATGACTTCGGCACTGATACCGTCGGCGGCCAGTGCCTCGGCGGCTTCCAGGGTTTCCTTGACCTGCGCGCCCCAGGTGACCAGAGTCACATCGCTGCCATCGCGCAGGACGAAGCAGACATCGAGCGGCAGCGCTTCGCCGTCATCGGGGACTTCTTCCTTGTACTGGCGATAGATGCGCTTGGGCTCGAAGAAAATGACCGGATCGGGATCGCGGATCGCCGCCAGCAGCAAGCCATAGGCGCGGCCGGGTGAAGATGGCAGGACTACGCGCAGGCCCGGTACATTCGTGAACAAGGCTTCATTCGCCTCGGAATGGTGTTCGGGTGCGCGGATGCCGCCACCCCATGGTGCTCGCCAGACGGCGGGAACGGTCAGGCGTCCGCGGGTACGGTTGCGCATGCGTGCGGCGTGGCAAATGATCTGTTCGAGCATGCCGTAGATGAAGCCCTCGAATTGCGCTTCGGCGACCGGTTTCATGCCCTGAGCGGCGAGGCCAACCGTAATGCCGCCGATGGTCGTTTCATCCAGCGGCGTGTCAATCACGCGCTCCGGGCCAAATTTTTCAATCAGACCCTGGGTGGCGCGGAACACGCCGCCGTTGACGCCGACATCCTCGCCAAGCACGACCACGCTGGGGTCATGCTTCATTTCCCAGGCCAGGGCCTGGGTGACTGCTTCGATCAGGGTGATTTGAGCCATGGGTTTGAGTTCGTCAGTAGTGCATTGGATGGTCGGATGAATTGATGTCACGAATGTCGCGGGCCCCACACATGCCTGATACATGCTCCGTAGGAAGCGGCTTCAAAAGCGCAGAAATTTAAAACACAAAAAGGAAAACAAAAAAAAGGGGGGAGCCACGAAAAAAAAAAAAC
>CAYMHF010000027.1:18672-43790 GCA_964390215.1 uncultured Dokdonella sp.
CCGGATTCCCCTCCTTTTCTCTACCCTCCTATCTCTTCTCTTTCCCCGCGCGTCTTACCCCGCTTCCTACGCAACCATCGTCAGCCGCGCTTTTCCCAGGCCATGGCTTCGTCGCGCTGGGCGACGAGATCCGGCGGAAGCTCGGCATAGGTGTAGTCGAACATGCTCTCGATCGGTTGCGCGCGGGTATCGAGGTAGGCGTTGACTTCGCCATCGACGTACTTCGCGCATTGCTCCTTGAGGGCGATCTCCTCGTCCTCGGTCCATGCGTTCAGCGACATCAGGTAGGTCTTCATGCGCCGCAGCGGTTCGCGCGCCCAGGCATCCTTGACTTCCTGTTCAGGCCGGTAGCGACGTGCGTCATCGGCGGTGGTGTGATCGGACAGGCGATAGGTGACTGCTTCGATGACCATGCCGCCATGCCCATGGCGGGCGCGCTTGAGCGCGTGATCCATCGCCGCACGCATGGCGATCAGGTCGTTGCCGTCGACCTGCACGCAATCGAGCCCGGCAGCGATGCCTTTCTGGGCCAGGGTCTTGGCGCCGGTCTGGGCGCTGCGCGGTACCGAAATGGCCCACTGGTTGTTGACGATCACCGCGACCAGCGGCAGGGTCATTGCTCCGGCGACGTTGAGGGCGCTGTTGAAGTCGGCCTTGGATGAGCCGCCATCACCGATCGTGCAGACCGCCACACGCGGCTCCTTGCGGGTCTTGAAGGCCAGCGCGGCGCCAGCCGCGTGCAGACATTGCGTGCCGATCGGCACGCACCAGGCGAAATCGTGGGCCGGGCCGGAAAAATCGTTGCCACGTTCGTCGCCGCCCCAGTACATCAGCAGTTCGCGCGGCTTCACGCCGCGGTGGAACTGCACGCCGTATTCGCGGTAGCTCGGGGCGAAACAATCGTCTTCCTGCATCGCGCTGCCGATGGCCAGGTAGGTCGCCTCGTGGCCCAGGCAGGGCGCATAGGTGCCGAGCTTGCCGGTGCGCTGCAAGGCGATCGCCTTGGCGTCGAAGATCCGCACCATGAGCATTTCCTGGTACAGCTTGACCAGTTGCCTGACATCGCGCGCGAACGCGGGCAGGTCGTCACGAACCAGTTTGCCATCGGCATTCAGATACTGGAGGTATTCAATCTCGAACGTAGCGGCTATTGGCACGGAATTCTCCACTGGATCGCGCCTCACGGTGACAGCGCATTCGGGCCTGCAAAAGGCCGCAGGTTTCAGTTGTCGTCGCTGTGTGCCATCGGTATCGCCGATGGGCCGCCAGGAGCGGTGCGAACATATCGTGCGGAATCCGGATCCAGTGCCGGACGGCTCGATACTGCGCCGTATTGTGTCCCAGTGTCGCGAAATTACCCTTGCTTGATAGCAAGCGTCGCTCCGGCGCGCAAGTCTCACCGCAGCAAATCCGGCCTGGCATGGGTGCTGGCGAATGGCGCACGCGTCCGGTAGCGTGGGCTTTCAATCCCCGCATGTGCGCAAGTCAACATGGAAAACCGACGCGAACTCGAACAAGGCATCGAAGTCGATCTGCGTGACCGCCAGAATTATGGGGGTTATCTGCAACTGGATACCCTGTTGTCTGCGCAGAAGCCACTCAGCGATCCTCCGCATCACGACGAGATGCTGTTCATCGTCCAGCATCATGTCAGCGAATTGTGGATGAAACTGATCATCCATGAATTGCGCTCGGCAAGCGCACTGCTTGCGATCGACCAGACTGATCCGTGCCTGAAAATCCTTGCCCGGGTCAAGCAGATCCAGCGCCAGTTGTTCGAACAATGGGCGGTGCTGGAAACGCTGACGCCGACCGAATACCAGCAATTCCGCAATGTGCTCGGCTCGGCATCGGGATTCCAGTCGCAGCAATACCGCATGATCGAATTCCTGCTCGGCAACAAGAATGCCGACATGCTCGCCGTGTTCGACCACGATCCCGTGCGCCAGGCCGAGTTGCGCGCCGTGCTGGAGGCACCGAGCCTGTATGACGAGTTCCTGCGCCATCTCGGCCGCGCCGGTCATGCAATTCCCGCGGACTGCGTCGAGCGTGACTGGTCGCTGCCACACCGGCGTCGCGAAGAACTGGTGCCGGTGTTCAAGCGGATCTATGAGAACGCCGACGAATTCTGGTCGGAATACCACTTCTGCGAGCAACTGGTTGATGTCGAGGAGTCGTTCCAGCTCTGGCGCTTCCGCCACATGAAGACGGTCGAACGCATCATCGGCCACAAGCGCGGCACCGGTGGATCCTCGGGTGTCGGATTCCTCAAGAAGGCGCTCGACCTGACCTTCTTCCCGGAATTGCTCGAAGTGCGCACGGTGATCGGCAGCTGAGCGCTCGCCAGCCTATGCTGCACTGCGGCAGCCGATTGGATATTTGACGCCGATGCCCGGGTCGGTAATCCTCGGCCGGTTTAACCCTGTTCATCGACGGAGAACTGCATGAGCGGCAACGCGACACCGGCGGCACTTGAGGATCATCCACCCGAATTTCCGCAGCTCCTGGGGCATCCACGACCGCTGTGGATGCTGTTCATGTCGGAGTTCTGGGAGCGCTTCGCCTTCTACGGCATCCGCTGGGCCATGGTGCTGTACATCGTCGCCCAGTTCCATGGCGGCGATGCCTCCGGCGAAAAACCGGCCAGTGAGCTTTATGGCGCCTATCTCGCCCTTGTCTATGCGGGCGCGATTTTCGGCGGCTACATTGCCGACAAGCTGATCGGCCACCAGCGTTCGATCCTGCTCGGTGCCCTGATCATGGCGACCGGCCTGTTCCTGCTCGCCTCACCGACGGAGACGATGTTCAAGCTTGGTCTGGCCACGGTGATTGTCGGCAATGGCCTGTTCAAGCCGATCATTTCGACCCTGGTTGGCAAACTCTACGCACAGGGCGACGAGCGCCGCGATTCCGGCTTCACGATCTTCTACATGGGCATCAACCTGGGCGCCCTGGTGGCACCGCTGATCACCCAGTTCCTGGCCAAGAAACTGTTCGGTATCGAGGACATGCCAGCCTACAAGATCGTCTTCATATCAGCCGGTGTCGGCATGATCCTGAGTCTGGTCTGGTTCTGGTTCGGTCGTCGCCAGCTCAAGGGAATCGGTCTGCATGCCGAGCACCAGGCCGGCATGCGCAACGTCTCGCTGGTACTGCTCGGCGGTGTCGCGATCGGTATTCCGGTCTTCTACACCCTGCTGACCATTGATGCCACGTTTCTGCAATACATCCTGATGGCCTTGTTCGTGATCCCGGCGGTGATGCTGTTCCGCGAGGGTGTGCGCGGAGGCAATGTGCCGCGCGACAAGGTCATGGCAATGCTGACCATCTTCATCTTCAACGTCCTTTTCTGGATGTTCTTCGAACAGGCTGGCAGCTCGTTCAACTTCCTTGCCGACAAGATCGTCGACCGCGACATCGGCATGGTCGGCCTGTTCAATGCGCTGGCCGGCACCAACGATTTCCCGGTGTCCTGGTTTCAGTCGGTGAATTCGGTCGCAATCATCGTGCTGGCGCCGATCCTGGCCTGGCTGTGGGTTCGCATGGGCAAGAACAATCCGACCATTCCGCGCAAATTCGGCCTTGGCCTGATCTTCAATGGCCTCGCCTTCCTGCTGCTGATGGTGGCGCTCAAGAGCATGGTCGACGACGCCGGCAAGATTCCGTTCTGGACCTTGTTCATGGTCTATGTGATCCAATCGGTTGGTGAGCTGTGCCTGTCGCCCATCGGCCTCTCGATGACAACCAAGCTGGCTCCGGCCAAGCTGACCGGTTTCGCCATGGGTTGCTGGTTCCTTTCAATCGCCATCGGCAACAATCTGGCCGGAATCTTCGCCGGCCGTGTAAGCGGTGAAGGTGGCATGACCGTCGTATCGGCGCATGCCGGTTACACCTTCGGCTTCTATGCGCTGGTCGGTGCCGGCGTTCTGCTGTTCCTGATTGCGCCGCTGATTCAGAAATGGATGCACGGCGTGAAATAACCCCTCGTCAAGAATCCACAGGCAAATGACGGCGCGGAATCCGATGACGGATTCCGCGGTTCCTGCCCTGGGGTTTGCTCCCGCCGTGATGCTCTTCGTCAATCCGGCCAAAAGCATCGGGCATGAATGCCCTTCTTGCAGAAGATGCCGATCCGGGGCGCGGGATTCGTTGATGTTGAAGGCGTTGCCGCTTCGTTGTTGGAAGCGGCTTCAGCCGCGATGCTCTTCGTCAATCCGGCCAAAAGCATCGGGCATGAATGCCCTTCCTACGACGAGCGGGCGAGCCGGGGCGCGGGATTTGTTGGTGTTGAAGGCGTTGCCGCTTCGTTGTTGATCTCAGCGCATCGATTCGGTCAATTCCGCCTTCCACAAGGTATCGAGAATGCGTGCCAGCCATTGACGCTCTTCGCCATCCAGGTGGGCGAGCAAGCGTTGCTCGTGCTCAAGCGCCAGGGGGGCGACCTGGTCGTAGATCTTCCAGCCTTCCGCAGACAGGCGCAGTACCGATTGGCGCTTGTCGTGGCGCGCCGTGCCGCGCTCGATGAGACCCTTTCTGAGCATGCGCGCCACGGCGCGGCTGACCGCGACCTTGTCCATCGCCGTGCGCTCGGCGACTTCTCGCGCCGAGATGTCCGCGCGGCAACCCAGTACGGCCATGGCGCGCCATTCGGTCACCGAGAGGTCGAAGCGCTTGTCGTAAACCTTGGCGATGGCCTGGCTCAGGGTGTTGGACAGCACCGAAAGCCGGTATGGAAGAAAGGTTTCGAGTTCAAGCAGGGCATGGCCAGGCATTGCGTGTCTCTTGCAAGTGGTTGCAATTGTAACTAGGGTGCGCTGTTCAATGCGCCGTTAGCGCAGGTATCGAGGAACTCATCATGAACACCCCGCTCGAATCCGCCAATACCGGCATGCAGGTTACGACGTTTGACAACCCGATGGGAGTCGACGGTTTTGAGTTCGTGGAATTCGCCTCGCCCGAGCCGCAGAAGCTGCACGACTATTTCCGCCTGATGGGCTTCACCGCCGTGCTCCGGCACAAGAGTCGGCCGATCACGGTCTATCGCCAGGGCGGCGTCAACTTTCTGGTCAACGAGGATCCCGATTCGTTCGCCGCCGATTTCGCCAAGCTGCATGGCCCCAGCGCATGTGGATTTGCGATCCGCTTCAAGCAGCCGGCCGATGAGGTTTGTGCCAAGGTCATCGCCAATGGCGGCGAAGCGATCGGGCACAAGGCGGCGAGCAAGGCGGTCGATGCGCCGGTGGTCAAGGGCATTGGCGACTGCATGCTTTACCTGGTCGATCGTTACGGTGATACCGGTGATATCTACTCGGCCGACTACGCGCCCATTGCCGGCACAGATCAGAATCCAACCGGATTCGGCCTGACCTTCATCGACCACCTGACCCACAATCTGTACTTCGGCAACATGCAGAAGTGGTCGGACTACTACGAGCGCCTGTTCAATTTCCGCGAGATTCGCTACTTCGACATCAAGGGTGCCAAGACCGGGCTGGTGTCCAAGGCGATGACCGCACCCGACGGCATGGTGCGTATCCCGCTCAATGAATCAGCGGATGAGAAATCACAGATCAACGAATACCTGAACGAATACAAGGGCGAGGGCATCCAGCATATCGCCTGCTTCACCGACGACATCTATGCCACCGTCGAGGCGATGCATGGCAAGGGCATCGAGTTCCTCGACACGCCGGCCGCCTATTATGAGGTCATCAACGAGCGCATTCCGAACCATGGCGAAGACGTGCCACGCATGGCCAGCAACAAGATTCTCATTGATGCCGATGTCGAGACGAAGAAGAAGCTGCTGTTGCAGATCTTCACCCAGAACTGCATCGGACCGATCTTTTTCGAGATCATCCAGCGCAAGGGCAATCCCGGCTTCGGTGAAGGCAATTTCCAGGCCCTGTTCGAGTCAATCGAGCGCGACCAGATCCGCCGCGGCGTACTGTGATTTGTTCCCCTCTCCCGACGGGAAAGGGGCTTTCGAGAAAATACGATGACTGACAACGATAAGGGCACGTATCAAACCGGCTTCGGCAACGAGTTCGCCAGCGAGGCTTTGCCGGACGCGTTGCCGGTGGGGCGCAACTCGCCACAGCGGGCGGCCTATGGACTCTATGCCGAGCAATTGACCGGCACCGCGTTCACCGCGCCGCGCTCGCACAATCGGCGCACATGGCTGTACCGGATTCGTCCGGCGGCCATGCACACGCGTTTCGTCCTGCTCGAATCCGGACGCTTGCACAATCGATTCGACGAGATGCCGGCCGATCCCAACCAGTTGCGCTGGGATCCGCTGCCGATTCCGTCAGCGCCGACCGATTTCATCGATGGCCTGGTAACCATGGCCGGCAATGGCAGTGCCGCCGCGCAGAGCGGAATCGGCATCCATGTCTACGCCGCAAACCGCTCGATGCAAGGGCGCTACTTCTGCAATGCCGATGCGGAAATGCTGATCGTGCCGCAGCATGGGCGGCTGCTTCTCGCCACCGAGCTCGGCGTAATCGAAATCGAGCCGCAGCAGATCGCGCTGATTCCACGCGGCATGCGCTTTCGCGTCGATCTGCCGGATGCTGAGGCGCGTGGCTATGTGGCGGAAAATTTTGGCAGTGCGTTTCGCCTGCCCGATCTTGGCCCGATTGGCTCGAACGGTCTGGCCAATCCGCGAGATTTCGAAACGCCGGTCGCGGCCTACGAAGACATCGAAGGCGAATTCGAACTGGTCAGCAAATACCAGGGCCGGTTGTGGGCGGCCTCGATGGGCCACTCGCCACTCGATGTCGTTGCCTGGCACGGCAACCATGTGCCGTCTCGCTATGATTTGCGCCGCTTCAACACGGTCGGCTCGATCAGCTACGACCATCCCGATCCGTCGATCTTCACCGTGCTGACCTCGGCCAGTGATACGCCGGGCACGGCCAATATCGATTTCGCGATCTTTCCGCCGCGCTGGCTGTGTGCCGAAGATAGCTTCCGACCACCGTGGTTCCATCGCAACATCGCCAGCGAATACATGGGCCTGATCCACGGCGAGTACGATGCCAAGGCCGGTGGCTTCGTGCCTGGTGGCAGCAGCCTGCACAATTGCATGACCGGTCACGGGCCCGACGCGGCGACATTCGAGAAGGCGTCGCGCAGCAATACCTCGCAACCGGATCACATCACCGATACGATGGCTTTCATGTTCGAGACCCGTGCGGTGATCCAGCCAACCCGGCAGGCGCTCGAATCTCCGCAACTTCAGCACGACTACATCGAGTGCTGGCAGGGCCTGCGCAAGCATTTCGATCCGCAGCAACGCTGATCGGTCAAGAGGACGTCGCAACAGCATGAAACTCGCAAGTCTCAAGGAAGGCGGCCGTGACGGTACGCTGATCGTCGTCAATCGCGCGCTCACGCGTGGCGTGCGTGCCACCGGTATCGCCACGACACTGCAGGCCGCGCTGGAGGACTGGAACAACACGGCGCCGCGCCTCAATGCCCTGTTTGAATCGCTGCAGGCGGGCAAGGCTGCGCAGGCGTTTGATCTGGATATCGACAAGCTGGCCTCGCCGCTGCCGCGGGCCTACGAGTTTGTCGATGGCAGCGCCTACCTGCCGCATGTCGAGCGCGTGCGCCGTGCGCGTGGAGCCGAGGTACCGGCGAGTTTCTACACCGATCCGCTGATGTACCAGGCCACCAGTGCCGGTTTCCTCGCACCGCGCGATCCGATCCTTGCCGCCAACGAGGAATGGGGCATTGACCTGGAGGCCGAAGTCATCGTAGTCACCGATGATGTGGCCATGGGTGTCACGCCTGCCCGGGCGGCGGATCACATCCAGTTGATCGGACTGGTCAATGATGTCTCCTTGCGAGGCCTGATCCCTGGCGAACTGGCCAAGGGCTTCGGTTTCCTGCAATCCAAGCCGCGTTCGGCCCTGTCACCGGTGTTCGTCACCCCCGACGAGCTGGGTGATGCCTGGAAGGACAGCAAGCTGCACCTGCCCATGCGCACATGGATCAACGAGCAGTGGTTCGGCGAGGCCGAGGCCGGCGTCGACATGCAGTTCAGTTTTGCCGAGCTGGTGGCTCATGTGGCGAAGTCGCGTCCCTTGTCCGCCGGAACCCTGATCGGATCGGGTACGATTGCCAACGAAGACACCTCGAAGGGAGCATCCTGTCTGGCCGAGCAGCGCACCGTGGAAACCCTGCGTGACGGCAAACCGGCGACTCCATTCCTCAAGTTTGGCGACCGCGTGAGAATCGAGGTAACCGATGCCGCAGGAAATTCGGTCTTCGGCGCGATTGATCAGGTTGTCGAGAAGTATTCGCCGGCCTGAACTATCCTGCACAATAGGATCGCGACTGCAAAGGTCGCCCCGACCGTTCCGGAATGCAGGGGGTGGGCCATGCCCGACAACATCAAGCTCTACAGCTATTGGCGATCAAGCGCCGCGTATCGCGTGCGCATCGCCTTGAATCTCAAGCAACTGCCGTATGACATCGTGCCCGTGCACCTGGTCAACAATGGCGGCGAGCAGCATTCCGAGGCTTACCGCGAGCTCAACCCGCAAGCCCGCGTGCCGACCCTGCTCGATGGTTCCCGTGTGTTCCGTCAGTCGATGGCGATTATCGAATATCTTGAAGAAGCCTATCCCGGGCATGCCGCACTGTTGCCCTCGACCGCGCGCGAACGTGCGCGGGTTCGTGCGCTTGCACAGGTCGTCGCCTGCGACATCCACCCACTCAACAATCTGCGAGTCATGCAGTTCCTGGAGCATGAATTCAGTTCGCCCCAGGTCGAGCGCGAGCGTTGGACGCGGCACTGGATAACGGAAGGATTCCGGGCGCTGGAGGCGATGCTTGATGACAACTCGGGCACCGGCATCTACTGCGATGGGGATACGCCGACGCTCGCCGATTTATGCCTGATTCCCCAAGTCTACAATGCGCGTCGTTACGACGTCGATTTGAGCGAATTTCCGGTGATTTCACGGATCGAGCAGCAGTGCCTCGGGCTGCCGGCCTTCGACGCCGCGCGTCCCGAAAATCAACCCGATGCGCCGAAGCGGGGCGGTTGACCCTGAGCGCTTATCCGGCGATATAACGCTGCAATTGCTCGATCTGTTCGCTCTGCTCGCTGATCACGGCCTTGACCAGGTCACCAAGTGAGAGCACGCCGATGGTCTTGCCGTTATCCAGCACGGGCAGATAGCGGACGCGATTGTTGGTGCACAGGCGCATGCAGTGATCGATGCTGTCATCGGGATTCACCATGATCATCCCGGATCCCATGATTTCGCGCACCAGGGTCGATGACGACGAGCGCCCCTTGAGGACAACGTTGCGCGCATAGTCGCGCTCGCTGACGATCCCGAGCAATTCCTCGCCCTGCATCACGAGCAGGGCACCGATACCTCTTGTGGCCATCATCTTGATTGCATCGAGTACCGGCGCATCCGGCGCAATCGCGAGAATGTCGCGGCCCTTGTCATCGAGTAGGTGTTTGACCTGCAGCATGCTCGCCTCCACGTAGAATCGACGTCCGCGCGCTCGCGGTAAACCGAGTCTAGCTCGAATATTTGGTCAGGTCGCGGCGAATTGCCTGGCTCATGCGCAATCCAGCCCGGCGCCTGGTGGCGCTGTCGATGTGCGTTCGCACACGCCAACTGGGCAAGCATGCGCTAGGCTCGCGCACTTTCCAGAATCCTCCGGACACCGACGATGACCGCAGCCACCGCCAGAAACAGCCAGACCCGCTCGTTTACAACCATCTTCCTGATCGAAATGTGGGAGCGCTTCGGCTACTACGGCATGCAGGCGCTGATCGTCTATTACATGGTCCAGCGCCTCGGCTTCGCCGACGAGCGCGCGACCCTGGTCTGGGGCGCCGCGGCCGCCCTGATCTACGTGGCCCCGGCCATCGGTGGCTGGATCGGCGACAAGATCCTCGGCACACGCCGCACGATGCTGCTGGGTGCGGCCATTCTCGCGGTCGGCTATGGCCTCATGGTGGTGCCCGGCGAGAGTGTCTGGTTCCTGTTCTGCGCGCTCGGCGTGGTGGTCGTCGGTAACGGCCTGTTCAAGGCCAATGCCGGCAATCTTGTACGCAAGATCTACGAGGGCGACGATTCGAAGATCGACAGCGCCTTCACGATCTACTACATGGCCGTCAATCTCGGCGCGATGATTTCGCAGTTGCTGACACCATGGCTCAAGGATTACGTCAACGAACATTACGGCAACGAACTCGGCTGGCATGTTGCCTTTGCAGTCTGCGCCATCGGTCTCGTGTTTGGCCTGGCCAACTACTTCCTCATGCGCAAGGCGATGTCGCATATCGGCTCGGATCCCGATTCGCGCCCACTCGACTGGGGCAAGCTCGGTATCGTCCTCGCCCTTGGCGTCGTGGCGGTTTTCGCCTCGGCCTATATTCTCGAGCACCAGGCCGTCGCACGCGCCTTCGTCTACATTGCCGCCATCACGGTCGTCGGCATCTTTGGCTGGCTGATCGCAACCGGACAGCGCGGTGAGCGGGCCGGTCTGATCGCGGCGCTCGTGCTGGTCGTGCAGACGATGTTCTATTTCATCTTCTACCAGCAGATGTCGACATCGCTGAATCTGTTTGCGCTGCGCAATGTCGACCCCGCCTTCAATGTGTTCGGCATGCATTGGTGGGATTGGTCGCCGGCGCAGTTCCAGGCTTTCAATCCGATCTGGATCTTTGTACTCAGTCCGATTCTCGCCTGGGTCTATTCGGCGGCCGGACGCAACAAGAAGGATCTGTCGATCGCCGGCAAGTTTGCGCTCGGCTTCGTCATCGTCGCTGCCGGCTTTTTCATCTACGGCGCGTCCGGCCATTTTGCCGATGAAACCGGCAAGGTCTCGTCGTGGCTGATGGTCTGGGGCTACGGCGCGATCTCGCTCGGCGAACTGCTGGTCAGCGCGCTCGGCCTGGCCATGATTGCGCGCTATGTGCCGGCCCGCATGGGCGGCTTCATGATGGGTGCCTATTACGTTGCTTCCGGAGTCTCGCAGTATCTCGGCGGTGTCGTCGCAACCTATGCCAGCGTGCCGCAGGACATCACCGAACCGCTGCAGACCCTGCCAATCTATACGGCCTTGTTCAATCGTCTTGGCATCGCCGCCTTGATCTGCGCACTGATCGCGATCGCCGTGCTACCGCTGATGAAGCGCTTGTCGGCAACCCA
Source organism: uncultured Dokdonella sp. (assembly GCA_964390215.1). Classification (GTDB taxonomy): domain Bacteria; phylum Pseudomonadota; class Gammaproteobacteria; order Xanthomonadales; family Rhodanobacteraceae; genus Dokdonella. The sequence goes on from CAYMHF010000027.1 coordinate 29,865, forward strand.
CAGCGCCGAGGGCGTGATCGGGCATTCCGGCGCAGGTGGCGGTGTACCGACCATTGCCTCGGAAGAGTAGATCCGCTTCGAGAGCGGAACCCTGATCGAAACTGATCAGGGTTCCAGCCAGCTGGCTCCGCCTAACTGGCGAACCTGGCGTTCGATCCAGTTGGCGCGCCGTTGTACATAGGCCGAGGGCCGCTCGACGTGCAGCTTGCGCGGGTTCGGCAACACGGCGGCGAGCAGGGCGGATTGATGCAGGCTCAGTTGCTGCGGTGAGCTGCGGAAATAGAGCTCACTGGCCGCCGCAACGCCGTACACGCCGTCACCGAATTCGGCGATGTTCAGATAGACCTCAATGATCCGGCGCTTCGGCCACAGCGCCTCGATGAGCACGGTGAAATACGCCTCGAAGCCCTTGCGCACAAAACTGCGCCCGTTCCACAGAAACAGGTTCTTGGCCACCTGCTGGCTGATGGTGCTGGCGCCGCGCAAGCGCTCGCCCACCTCGGCGTCGGCCAACGCGGACTGGATGGCTTCGACGTCGAAGCCGTGGTGGGTCGGGAATTTCTGATCCTCGGATGCAACCAGTGCAATTGGCAGGTTCGATGAAACCGATGCAATCGGTACCCAGCGGTAGTGCAGGGTGAAGTCCCGCTGTCTGTCGAGGAGTGCTTCGATCCGGCGTTCGACCATGAAAGCCGAAGTCGGCACTGGCACGAAACGCAAGATCAAGACCAGCACGATGCTGGCAATGACCCATAGCAGCAAGGCGATGGCAAGCCAGCGCAGCAAACGCCGGAAGAGGGAGGCTCGGGATCGGTTTTTTCGCGGGTTCATGGATCCGATTGTGCCACCCACGCACATGATCCATTCTCCGGCACAAGAAAAGACGGGCACGATGAATTGCGCCCTTCAGACCAAGCGATGTGCCGATCGACCATGGGGACATGCGTCCGCGGATCTTGACGGTCTGACGCATCCGGGCCAGGCAGATTGGTGCCATCCGGTCTGAAGATCGACCTCGCGTGCTCGTTGTCCGGCAAATGCCGATACTCGGACTGTCCTGCCGCAAGCAATCGGCCACGCTTGCGAAGTTCGTCTTTGGCCCTACCTTGATGTGCCCCATCACCGAGCTCGCCGTGCACGATTCCAACGACAGGTTGTTTCCGTTCCAGCTTCAGCAAGCGGGTGTGCGCGGCAGTATCGTGCGCCTGGATGACGCCTGGGGCGAAATCTGCGCGCACGCCGACTACGCGCCCGAGGTGCGCCAATTGCTCGGTGAAGCGCTGGTGGCCAGCGCCTTGTTTGCGGGCGCACTGAAGTTTGAAGGAAGCTTGTCCATCCAATTGCGAGGTGCCGGTGCGCTGCGCCTGCTGTTTGCCGAATGCACCGCTGCCGGCGACTTGCGCGGTATTGCGCGTTGCGATGAAAACATGCCGGATGCCGAAGTCGATCTTGGTCTGGCTGGCAACCAGCTTGCCATCACGATCGAGAACCGGCAGACCGATACGCGTTACCAGGGGCTGGTTGCGGTTGAATCGAGTCGACTTGCCGAGGCCTTCGAGGGCTATTTCGAGCGCTCCGAACAGTTGCCCACGCGCATCATGCTGGTCGAGCGCGATGGACGATGCGCTGGCATCATGCTGCAGCGGATGGCCGATAGCGGTGGTGTGTCGACGTCGACCGATGCCGACGCCTGGAATCGCGTCAGCCATCTTCTGGCCACCTTGAGCGACACCGAGTTGCTCGAGCTTCCAATCGATACCCTGCTGCTACGTCTTTTCCATGAGGAAGGCGTGATCCTGCACGTCGGGCGGCCATTGCGGTTCAGCTGCAGTTGTTCGCGCGGACGTGTGCTTGGCATGCTGCGAACGCTCGGTCGCGACGAGGCTTTCGCGGGACTCGACGCACAAGGCAAGCTGCAGGTGACCTGTGAGTTCTGCAATCGCGACTATGTGCTCGATGAAGTCGACCTCGCCGGCCAGTTCGCCGAAGTCCCCGAGGCTCCGGGCCCATCGACCACCCAATAGCAGGCAACAAGATCGTCGCAGGTGCCTGTCGCCCTGCCGAGTGGAGCCGTTGCCGAGCCGATTCGCCATCGCCGGAATTCGGCCAGACCCCATTCCTCGCCACCGACGTGATGCGACAAGCCCTTGCCATTCCTCGGCCGCGATCGAAAACTGCTGTTTATTCAATCGCTACCGGAGCATAGTTGAGACCCATTAGACTGTTTGTTTTTCGTAAATGCGAGTACACTGGCGGCGCAAGATCCGTCATGAAACACAGCTTCAGCTGTCTCATGCCGGGGAACTTGGAAAGCCCCATGTAGTCACCTGACACCCATCGACCGGATCCGCCTGATGTTGTCGCGCATTGTCATCATTGTGTTGTCTCTGCTGCTGTCGGTGAATGCCGTCGCGCAGAAGATTGCACCTGCGACCCTGGTCGATGCGCAGCGCCCGCTGTTTGATCGCCTGCTTTCGATCGAGGTGGACTCGCCATTGGCCGGCAGTTCCAGCCAGGTTGTACCCCTGTGGGCCAGCCCGGACGGGCGCTTGCTGGCGATCGTTGCGCTGTCGCGTGATGCTGGCGCTCCGGCCTTGCCGCCATCGCCGGCATTTGGCGGTGTTTCCGATCTGCGTGTCGTTGATGCCACTGATTTGTTCTCCGCCGGCCTGCGTTGGCGACTGGCGCGTGGTTTTCGGGCCGATCTGACGCTCGGTGAGCGAGTCGCCTCGCCGCTTTCCTATGGGTTTGCGAATCAGGCCAATTGCGTCTCCAGTCCCTGCTTCGGCGATGGGGCTCAGGCGGATGCAACGGCGGCACTGACAACCAGCCTCGGTTTGGGCTGGACCCCGCTTTCCGGGCTCGGGCCCGACCTGTCATTCGGATTGTCCTGGCTGAATGCCGACAACCAGCAACTGCCCCTGCTTTCGAACCCTGCCGCCGCCTCCAGCCCGATCGATCTGGCCTTGATCGACATGCCCGGCCTGGTCGACTACCGCTTGCGCTCCTCGCGCCGGTTGAATGCGCGTGGCGTCTGGCCCCTGGGTCAGGGGAAAACGATTGATTTGAGCGCGGCCCTGGGGCATTCCACCCTTTCGCCGATAGGATATGCCGCCGACAATTCGAGGCTGGAGTTTGATCAGGCTTCGCTCGGGCTTGGCCTGGCCACTGGCTCGCTGCGTGGCAGTATCGTCGGGAGCATCAACAGCATCGATGCCCCGGGGCAGATCGGCAATCGTCGTTGGAGCGCAATCGATCTTGGAGTGTCGTGGCGCACGCCGTGGCGAGGCGAAGTAACCGTTGGTGCTCAAAATATCTGGTCGAGCCCACTCGATACGGCGACTCCGCGCGAGTCTGACCCCAGCCAGGCGCGCATGCCCTACGTCCAGTACCGGCAGGATCTCTGATCCGTCCCAGCCACGCTGGAACGGGTTGGGACGCCGTGTTTCAGGCATCCATGGTTGGCGAAGGTTTTTTCGCGTCCGCATCAGCCTGGCCGCAATCCGCCGAGCTTGTCCTTGCGCCGCCCTGTGGCTGCCCGACTTGTGCCCGACGATCCGTTTCGAGCGGCGCGATCTGCCCACGCGCGGGCGACTAACTCCATGAATTAAAAGAAACAATTCGGCGCCGATCGAGCCTTGTTAAATGCGTGCTCGGGGATTCCAATAACGTGAGAATGTTGTTAGTATCCCGCCAATGCCAGCAGCCATTTGGTTTGTTTTGGCTACCCAGCAGCAGGGAACGGATGCCACAAAGTTCCTTTCCGCGCAACGTCCCGAATCCGTGTCACCAGTAATACCACTCTAAAAACGTTGGAGAGCGTAATGAGATTAACGAACAACGAGCTTCTGAAAGCTGTGCGACTCGCGCTGTACGCGGGTACCACGGCCATCGTGGGTTTGAGCACCATGCCGGTTTTCGCCCAAGACAGCGAGCAAGGCAGCGAAAGGCTGGAAACTATCGTAGTGACTGGTTCACGCATTCGTCGCGTTGACGTCGAAAGCGCAAGTCCGGTGTTCTCGATCGAGAAAGCCGACATCCAGAAGAGCGGCAAGCTCACCATCGGTGACCTGATCCAGGAAACTCCGGCGATTTCGGGTGCGGCAACCAATCCGGCCGTGAACAACGGTGGTGGTAGCGGCGCTGCGACCATCTCGCTGCGCGGCCTCGGCTCGCAACGTACCCTCCTGCTGGTCGACGGACGTCGTCTTGCCTATGCGGACGTCAACTCGATTCCGATCAACATGGTCGAGCGCATCGACATCCTCAAGGATGGCGCCTCGGCGATCTACGGCTCCGACGCGATCGGCGGCGTGGTCAACTTCATCCTGAGCAAGAACTATCAGGGCATTTCGGCTTCGATGGACTACGGCATCTCCGATCGGGATGATGGCGAGCGTCGCGGCTTCCAGATGAACATCGGTCATTCGAGCGACCGTGGCAGCCTGAACATCGGCGCCACCTACAACAAGCAGGACGCCGTCTCTGCCGGTGCCCGCAGTTTCGCGAATCCGGCCCTGTACAACTATTACGGCACCGTGATTTCGCTCGGCTCCGGCTCGGTTCCGGATGGCCGTTTCGTCATTCCGCGCTCAAGGGCGACCGCGCTCGGCCTCAATTGTCCGGGATCCGGATCCAGCGTCAGTGTGACCCGCGTCCATGGTGCTGAAGGTACCGATATCTCCCAGTTCCGCTGCTGGATCGGTAGCGGTGCCAACAACGACACGTTCAACTATCAGCCGTACAACCTTGAGATGACTCCGTCGGAGCGCGGTGGCCTGTTCGTGAACGGCAACTACCGCATCACGGATACCATCGAGGCATACGCGACGGCCTTCACCAACAAGACCCGTTCGCGCTACATCATTGCTCCGTTGCCGCTGATCGTCGCCCAGCTCGGTGCGCCGATTTCCGCGCAAAGCGTGTACAACCCGTTCGGCGTCAATATCTCCAGCGGTGGTATTCGTGACCTCTCGGGTGGCAATCGCGAAGGCATGTTTGAAACCCAGGCCGACCAGTTCAGCTCCGGTCTGCGTGGCAGCTTCGGCGATACCTGGCAGTGGGATGCCGGTGTTACCTGGGCACGCACTTCGCAGGACGCCGGCTTTAGCGGCTATTACTATCTGCCGGCCTTTGCCAATGCAATCGGGCCGTCGTACTACGATGCCGGTGGTGTTGCACGCTGCGGTACGCCAACGGCGCCGATCGCCAACTGCACCCCGCTCAACCTGTTCAACTTCGACGTGAACACGACCGCCGGTGCATTGACCCGCTCGCAGCTTGACCAGCTCCAACTGACCGTGCGCTCGCACTTCTATGCGAGCCAGAAGAGTGCGCAGTTCAACATGACCGGTGAGATCTTCGATCTGCCGGCCGGCGCGGTCAGCATTGCCTTCGGTGGCGAGTACCGCAAGGATTACAATTACTTCCAGCCCGATTTCGTCTCGACCATCCTCGACCCGAATCAGGGCACCTGCCTGACCTTCACCGATGCCTGCGGCTCGCCCTCCAGCGGCAAGCTCAGCGTGCGTGAGTTCTATGGCGAGTTGTTCGTTCCGATCCTTGCCGATCTGCCGTTTGCCAAGTCGCTCAACATGACGCTTGGTACGCGTTACTCGGACTACTCGGCATTTGGCAACACGACCAATTCGAAGATCGGTATCGAATACCGTCCGATCGACGATCTGATGCTGCGCGGCACGATTGCCGACGTGTTCCGTTCGCCGACCATCAGCGATCTGTTCGGTGGCACGACTCCGAGCGCGGATACCTACAACGATCCGTGCGATGGCCTGACAGCGGGTGACCCACGCTTGTCCAACCCGGCCTGCGCCGGGCTCGCAGCCGGTTTCCAGCAGATCACCGCCCAGACCCAGGCCCTGCGTGGCTCCAACGTGAATGTAAAGCCTGAGAAGGGCAGGACGTTCACCTGGGGTGCCGTGTACGACCCGAGCTGGTTGCCCGGTCTGTCGACCTCGGTGGATTTCTGGAAAGTCAAGCTGACCAACACAATCGGTTCGCTCGGCACCCAGGTCATCATCGACCAGTGCTTCACGTTCGGACGCTTCTGCAACCTGTTTTCGCGTCAGCTCGGTGCCGGCGGCACCGGTGATATCGCCTTCGTCAGCAACCTGACCCAGAACATCGGCCGTGTCGATACCAACGGTCTTGACTTCAGCATCAAGTACCGTTTGCCGGAAACCAAGTTCGGCAACTTCAATGTCTCGCTGGATACGACTTATGTCGGCAAGTACGACGCCGAAGTGATCGAGGGTGACATCACCACGCGTTACCATCGTGCAGGTACCTACACCTCGTCGGCTTCCGGCGGTGACGGCAACTACGCACGCTGGCGTGGACTGGGTGCGATCAGCTGGAACATGGGTGCATTCGACGCCGGCTGGCGCATGCGTTATGTCGGCCCGACCCGCTTCGGCGTTTACGGCACGGCGGGCGATGGTTCGCAGGTCGTGTTCCCGGGCGGCAATCCGCTTGACAACTCGTTCCGTACCGGCGGCGTCACCTACCACAACCTGACGGCTGGATTCAATGCCGAGGCCATCAACACGCGCTTTGATATCGGCGTGGACAATGTCTTCGACAAGCAGCCGCCGATCCTGTGGCAGTATGGCTTCAACGGCAACACCGACGAGCGTACCTATGACACCGTCGGCCGCTACTACTGGGCACGTGTTGGCGTGAAGTTCTGATCTGAGGTTTCATCCGCGTAACCGGACCGCGTGGCGCAAGCCACGCGGTCTTTTCATTTGCAAGGCTGGCCGCCTGTCGCGTTTCGCCGGTTGCGGTGGTAATTGGGCAGGGTGGGAACAGCCATGGACGATTGGCAGACCCATCGTGGTTCTGCGGGGCAAGCGGCGGCGGGCAGTGAACCACCCTGGCGGACTTGCCGCCCGGCCTTGTGATGCCCAACAAATCGCAGCACCTTCAGGCGCGGATGCTTCCATCCGACAGCCGCGAAGTCGGAGTCGAATCAATGTTGCAAAAAGCGTTTGAAGCCTACCAATCGGGCAACCCCAAGCTAGCGGAAACGCTATGCCGCGAAGTCCTCGTGAAAACACCTGAAGACGAAATTGCCCTGCTCGTACTGGCGATGAGTCTCGATGCCCAGCAGCGCACCGTTGAAGCGATACAGCTTTTCGAGTACTTGACCGTCATTTCGCCAGACCAGGCGACGAATTGGACGAACCTGGGCACGGTGCTGCGAGTCTCAGGACATGCGGACAAGGCGGAGCAGGCATTCCGCAGCGCCATCGAACGTGATGCCGATGAAACGACGGCCCTGTTCAATCTGGGCTCGTTGAATTTCGAAAAAGGCAAATTCAGCGAAGCGCGCACTTACCTGCTGCGCGTCCTTGAGCTTGCGCCAGATGATGCAACGGCGCGCGTGCTTGCTGCGGGCGCCTGTTTCGAATGTGCGGACTTTGAACAGACCGATCGCCTGCTTGCCGACTGGGAACGCTGGGCAACCCGGGATGTAACGGTACTGACCGACCTTGGCTGGACATTGACCCGCCTGACCCGAGCCGAAGAGGCCGGTCGTGCGCTCGAAATGGCGGCACAGTTGGCGCCCCACAATACGCGTGTCGATATGCGCCGAGCCGCGTTCTACGAACGCACCAATCGGGTTGACGAGTCGCGCGCGCTGCTGGCTCAAATTCCCCAGGAGGCTCTGGATCGGGCTGGGCTGAGCATCGATGCAAGGAACCTGCATGCCGATCTTGCCGCGCGTGGCGACGATCTCGATGGCGCACGTCGATTGTACGAGGATCTCGTTGCCAATCCGGATCTGGTTCGTCGCGACCCTCAATTGCCTTCTCAGCTGGCGCGGGTTTGCGACCGGCTCGGCGATACCAAGGCGGCAATGAAATGGCTGGTGCATGGTCGGACATTGCATCTCGCCCAGTTGCGCGAACGCGCGCCCCAGGTATTCGAGGAAGGCGCGGATCCGTTGCAGATTATCCGACGGCCGCTCTCAGCGGAGCAGGTGGCGGCCTGGAAGCCCGTGCAAGCTCCAAGCGCCGAGGAATCGCCGATCTTCGTGCTCGGTTTTCCGCGTTCCGGAACCACGATGCTCGAAACCATGCTGGATGCGCACCCGCAGCTCGCCAGTATGGACGAGCGCGCATTCATTCAGGACGTGGTCGACGAAATGCACAAGGCGGGTTTCAAGTATCCAGATGATCTCGGTCAACTGGATGACGAGGTCTGCACGCGGTTGCGTCGAACCTATGCGAACCTGGTCACCACCCAGGCGCGAGTGGATCCGTCACTGCGCCTGGTCGACAAGAATCCGCTCAACATCATGCGCCTGCCTCTGATTGCCCGGCTTTTTCCGAAGGCCAAGATCATTCTCGCCCTGCGTCATCCTTGCGATGTGGTTCTCAGCAACTTCATGCAGACCTTTCGGGCACCCGCCTACATCGCCATGTGCGCGACCATCGAGTCGACCGCGCAAGGCTATGCCGACACCTTCGATTTCTGGATCAATCAGGCCGCGGTACTGGCTCCCGATGTGCTCGAGTTGCGTTATGAGGATGTCGTCGACGATATCGAGGCGCAATCGCGACGGATCGCTGAATTCATCGGTATCGACTGGGACGAGCGCATGGTCAATTTCCACCAGCGCGCGAAAGACCGCGGCTTCATCGGCACGCCGAGCTACCACCAGGTCGTCGAACCGATCAATCGCCGAGGTATGGCACGCTGGGAAAAGTATCGCGAGTACATGGAACCGGCGATTCCGATCCTGCAGCGCCATATCGAGCGCTGGAACTACACCATCTGAGTCGCGCGATCCGATTCGAAGCGATAACCGAACTCATCGATGTCGCGGGCGTACATCGCCGCGACCAGCTTGCGCAGCTCGTCATCGTAGTATTCGGCGTAGTGGCGATGGCTTGACGCGTTGACCTGCGCAAGCGGTGCCGAAGGAATGCCAATGCGTGCGCAGATGGAATCGTAATCTGCCTGCATGGTTTCAACATGGCCGATGCGATCCATGGCAACCCGCCCATCGGCATCGCACAGCATCTCGAACTGCGGACGGAACAGGATGTGCTGCAAAGGCGGGCGGTCGCGAATGATGAAGCGCATGAAGGTCTGCGGATTCGCCTCGAATTGCCCATTGTTGCGACTCATGAAAGCGCAATAGGAAATGAAGCGATCGAACGGATTGCGTACGAACGCGAACTTGAAATAACTGCCGAATACCTGCTCGCCGAGAACCGGCCGAACCTGCCCGACGCTCAAGTGGCCATGACCGATTTCGCTGAGCTGTGGCAATGGAAACCGCTTCTGCACAAACAGGCCAACCTGCTCCATATCCTCTTCCGCCAGGTGCGGACGCAATGCCTGGCGAACGGAATGGGTTCCAGTTTTCGGTACGGCAAAGAAGATGAATCGGTGTCGGTTCGAGATGATCATCGACGCATGGATTCCAAGTCTAGAACCTGCATTGTCGCATGCTCCGCGCGGCCATCCAGCGATTGCTGCTCGTCACGATCCGGAGCAATCCTTGCAGCCCGTTTCGGGCAGCCTTGGTATGATTCCCGGGCTGGCGCCGGCGAGGATTTCGCGCGATGCCATTGGCCTTTCGATTGGATCAAGAACATGAAACTGCAAGTTCCCTTTCTGCAACTGCCCGTGCAGTTTGACGCTGACATCCTCGCCGCAGAAATCGAGGCGCTCGGCGAATCCGTGTGGCGTCCGCATCCGCAAGGGTTCAAGGGCAATTCGGCGGTTCCGTTGATTTCACGTGAAGGCGACCCGCAGAGTGATGCGGTAAAAGGGGCCATGCGACCCACTCCGGAACTGGAGCGTTGCCCTTATCTGCTTCAGGTACTGAGCGAGATTGGCGGAGTCTGGGGTCGCAGCCGACTCATGCGCCTTTCCGGCAATGCCGAAGTCACCGCCCACGTCGACATCGACTATTACTGGCGCGACCACATGCGCGTCCACGTGCCGATCGTCACCCAGCCGGAAGTCCGCTTCCACTGCGGCGACGACGCGATCCACATGGCCCGCGGAGAATGCTGGATATTCGACACCTGGCGACCGCACCGCGTCGTCAACACGACCGAGAAATCACGCATCCACCTGGTTGCGGATTCAGTGGGTGGCCCCGGCCTGTGGAGTCTGATTGCGGCTGGTCGACCGCATGGGGTTGCCGTACCGGGTTGGCAGGCCAGTTACCGGAAACCGGAGCCGGACAAGCAGCCGGCATTGCGCCTGGAGTCGTTCAATGTTCCGTCCGTGATGACGCCATGGGAAATCCAGGATCAGCTCACCTTCGTGCTTGATGGAGTGTTGCCGCACCCGGCTCTGGGCATGATTCACCAGTTGGTCGGGCACTTCCATCGGCATTGGCGATCACTCTGGGCAATGCACGGTGACGCCGGTGGTGGGCTCGACGAGTACCGTCAGGCACTGAAGATCTTTGCCGACGAATTGTCGCGGATCGGCGACGCAGTGAAACTCGACAACGGCACAGGTCTGATCAAGGCGATGAACAGTCTCATCGTTGCTGTCGCAATCAACGACAACGACAACGAGGTGCTTGCCGACGAACGCTCAGCACCTGTGGCAGCCGCCATGTAGTTAGAAGTGTGAATCTTCGAAGCCTTCATCCATCGGCGTTTCGCCGCCTTCAGCGAGACGGATCTTGAGCGCGAGGCCATCGCGCGAATCGGCCTTGGCCAAAGCTTCCTCAAGTTCGATGCGGCCTTCCTTGTACAGCGCATACAGCGCCTGGTCGAAGGTCTGCATGCCTTCCTGCAGACTGCGATCCATGGCCTCCTTCATCTCGTGGATCTGGCCACGGCGGATCATGTCGCGGATCAACGGCGTGTTCAGCAGCACTTCGACCGCCGGCAGACGGCGGCCATCCTTGCCCATGACCAGGCGTTGCGAAATGACCGCACGCAGGTTCAGCGCAAGGTTCATGAGGATGTTGCGATGGGCGGACTCCGGGAAGAAGTTGAGGATGCGCTCAAGCGTCTGGTCGGCATTGTTGGAGTGCAGGGTAGCCAGGCACAGATGGCCGGTTTCCGAAAACGAGATTGCCGCCTCCATCGTCTCGGCATCGCGGATCTCGCCGATCAGGATGACATCCGGGGCCTCGCGCATCGCATTCTTGAGCGCCTCGGCGTAGCTGTGCGTATCAAGGCCGACCTCACGCTGGTTGACCACGGATTTCTTGTGGCGATAGAGATACTCGATCGGATCCTCGACCGTCAGAATGTGACCGGAAGTGTTCGTATTGCGATGGTCAATCATCGCCGCCAGCGTGGTCGACTTGCCTGAACCGGTTGCGCCGACGACCAGGATCAGGCCGCGCGGCTCCATGATCAGATCCTTGAAAAGCTGCGGCAGGCGCAGCTGTTCGATGGTCGGGATTTCGCTCTTGATCGCGCGGATGACCATGCCGACTTCACCGCGCTGCTTGAACACGTTGATGCGAAAACGACCCGCATCCTTGACCGCGATCGCCATGTTCAGCTCAAGCCTGTTTTCGAACTGGGGCACCTGGCCCTCATCCATCAGCGAATACGCGATCTTCTTGACCATGCCGCCCGGAAGCCCGGTATTGCCAAGGGGATAGAGCTTGCCTTCGACCTTGATGTTCACCGGAGCGCCAGTCGTCAGAAACATGTCCGACGCACCCTTTTCGGTCATCAGCTTGAGAAAATATCCGATGTCCATCTGATCAAATCCTCGGAAACGTGGCGCCAAAATCGCCGGGAACGTTGCGAATGCCTGGCAGCCTTCCCACAATAGGGGATAGCCCCGGGCGCAGAGTACTCTTATGACACCAAGTGGTTTGAAAATCCATGGTTCAATCGCCCTTTTTCTGGCCCTGGCGCTGGCGGCCTGCGGGCCAACCAAACCACCACCCGACCTGCTTGGCAATGCCCAGCAACGGCTGGTCAGCGCACGAAACTCAGGTGCTGCAACTTTCGCGCCACTTGAGCTGCGATTTGCCGAAGAGCGCTTCAATCAGGCACAGGCGGCCATTCTGGATCGCGACTACACCCTGGCAGCGAATCTGGCCGATGAATCCGCCGCCAACAGCGAGCTCGCTGCAATCAAGGCCCGGCTCGGCAAACTGCGAGAGTCGGTCGACCAACTGAAGCAGGAAAACGCCGAAATCAATCGTGTCCTGCAAGCCGCCGGTGCCGCTGCGGGAGGTGCACAGTGAGCCGCACCGCCCTGTTCATCGTGATCCTGCTCGCATCGCTGGCGTTTGCGTCACCGGCAGGCGCGGCCAAGCTCGATGTCGATCTCGAACGGCTGTCTCGCAGCCTTGGCCAGCTTGAAGCGGACACCCGGCTCGGCACTCATGCAGCCAGCGAAATAGCCCGCGCCCGCGCTGCCTTGGCCGCCCTTGATGAGAGTGGCAAGGGCAAGAAGCGCGCACACCTGTTGTACATGGCCGAGCGCCGGGTCGATATCGCCTGGGCCACAGCCAACGTTGTCGATCTTGAGAACCAGCTCGCCGATCTGCAACGCGAGCACAGTCGCCTGCAACTTGCCGCTGCCCGACACGAAGCCGAGCAGGCGCGTCGCGAGCTCGACCAGCAGCGTCTGTTGGCGCAGATCCGCGCCGAGGAAGCCGAGCGCCAGGCAGAGGAGGCGCGGGCACTCGGTGAGCAGGAGACCGCAGCCGCGCGCGAGGAGGCCGATCAGGCGCAGCGATTTGCCAAAGCCCAGGCACGCGAAACCGCGCTGGCACGTCGGGAGGCTGAGCTCGCGGGTGCCGCCGCCGATGCGCTGCGCACACGCATCAATACCTTGCGCGCAACACGCGGCGCGCAAGGCATGCAGATGTCGCTCGACGATGTCGCCTTCGCACCCGGGCAGTCCCGACTTCGTGCCGAGGCCAGTGACTCGCTGGCCAAGGTGGCCGAGTTTGTCGCCCAGGATCCAGGCAAGCTGATTCGTATCGAGGGACATACGGATTCGACCGGCAGCGCCAATGCCAACCAGGTTCTGTCGCAAAAGCGCGCTGAGGCAGTTCGCGATGCGCTTGAGACCCTCGGGGTCGATCCTTCCAGAATGACTGCGGTCGGTGTCGGAGCCGAGCGGCCGATTGCCCCGAACGACAATGCCGAAGGACGTGCAAGGAATCGACGAGTCGACGTGATTCTCGTTGAAAAACAATGACTTAACGATTTATTTTCAAATCGAGAATTGCCGGAAAAGCGGTTGCCAAGGGGTAGGCAAAGGAGTAGTTTCTAAACCCCATGCGACCCGGTGTTTCTCTGGAACCCGCATGGGAGTGCCTAGCCCATGAGTTCAGCACAGAAGACCGTTCATCCCGCGAGATCGGCCCCAGCCAGCCGATACGCACGGTCGGGTGCCTGGCAGTGGCGCACGCCCGTGTCGCAGCAAGATTGCGATCCGAGCGCTGGGCTCAGCGGCTCAGGCGGCCTGAATTCAGGCCAAAGCGTGTCTGTTCCATCGTCCCTGCAACCCATGACGCGACGCCGAGAGGCGTCGCGTCATGGTGTCTGCATTTCCGACTTCAAAGGAGGTAGCCTGATGTTCGAACAAGCTGAGAGAGAAGATCTGGAATCCTTGATGCATGGCAACACCGAATTCCGCCAGCTCTATCACAAGCACCGCGAGCTCGATGACAAGGTTCGCGATGCCGAGCTCGGCGTACTGCCGATGGATGTGGTGACCCTGCATACACTCAAGAAGGAAAAGCTTCTCGCGAAGGACAAGCTCACCTCCATGTGGGCTCATATGCATACCTCCCCCAAACACTGATGCACCCGAATCCCGCACGCCGCTGAGCCCTGTCAGGCTGGCGGCGCTGCGAATCTGCCCATCCCCCTCGGCTCCATCGCAGGAAGCGGCTTCAGCCTGAGGTTTCCCCACAAATACGTCTTGATAATCATATAG
>CAYMHF010000028.1:0-41515 GCA_964390215.1 uncultured Dokdonella sp.
TCCCCCACTTACCACTTACCACTTACCGCTAACCGCTACCCGCTAACCGTTCCCCGCTTACCGCTCCCCGCTCCCCCGGGTTAAACTTGCCGATTGTCCAAGCACCGCCAGGGGCGGCTCCATCGGCATGACTGAAACGACCACCCCGACCAACTTCATCCGTCAGATCGTCATCGCCGACCAGGCCAGTGGCAAGCACTCCGGTATCGTGCGGACTCGGTTTCCGCCCGAACCGAACGGCTATCTGCATCTGGGGCACGCCAAGAGCATCTGCCTGAATTTCGGCATCGCGCGTGATTTTGGCGGAACCTGCAACCTGCGTTTTGACGACACCAACCCCGCCCGCGAGGACATCGAGTTCGTCGAGGCGATCCGCGAGGATGTGCGCTGGCTTGGGTTCGAGTGGGCCGAGCAGCGCCATGCCTCGGATTATTTCGAGGTGTTCTATCGCTGCGCGATCAAGTTGATCGAGGACGGCAAGGCCTTCGTCTGCGACCTCGATGCCGACGCGGTGCGCGTCTATCGCGGCACGCTGACCGAACCAGGGCGCAACTCGCCGTTCCGCGATCGCAGCATTGCCGAGAATCTCGACCTGTTCCAGCGCATGCGTGCCGGCGAGTTTGCCGACGGCGCGCGCACGTTGCGGGCGAAGATCGACATGGCCTCGGGCAACATCAACCTGCGCGATCCGGCCATCTTCCGTATCCGCAAGACCAGCCACCAGAACACCGGCGATGCCTGGCCGATCTATCCGATGTACGACTACGCGCATTGCATCTCCGACGCGGTCGAAGGCATCACCCATTCGCTGTGCACGCTCGAGTTCGAGGATCACCGGCCGCTGTATGACTGGTGCCTCGACCAGATCGATCTGCCGGCCAATCCGCATCTGGCCGAATCGATCGTCGCCGCCGGCCTGTCCTACACGCCACGCCGGCCGCGCCAGATCGAATTCGCCCGTGGCAATCTCGATTACACGGTGATGAGCAAGCGCAAGCTCATGGCCCTGGTTCAGGATGGCCTGGTCGATGGCTGGGACGATCCGCGCATGCCGACCCTGACCGGCGTGCGCCGGCGTGGATTCCCGGCAACCGCGATCCGCCTGTTCTGGGAACGCGCCGGCATCAGCAAGCAGAATTCGGTCATCGAATACGGTGTGCTCGAAGGCTGCGTGCGTGAAGTGCTCGATGGCGCGGCGCCGAGACGCATGGGCGTTATCAACCCGCTGAAACTGATCCTGACCAATCTCGCCGAGGATCACGCCGAGTTGCTGGATTTTCCGAATCACCCGAAAGACGACACCTTCGGCCGGCGCGGTGTGCGATTTTCACGCGAGCTGTGGATCGAGCGTGATGATTTCCTCGAACAGCCGATCAAGGGCTTCCATCGTCTGATGCCGGGCACCGAAGTACGCCTGCGCGGCGCCGGCATCATCCGTTGCAATGAGCTGATCAAGAATGCAGACGGCGAAGTCATCGAGCTGCGCTGCTCGCTCGATGTCGATTCACGACCGGGATGCAGCGGGGCCGATCGCAAGGTCAAGGGCACGATCCACTGGGTCGACACGCGCACGGCCATTGCTGCCGAAGTGCGCCTCTACGATCGCCTGTTCAATATTGCCGACCCCGATGATGACAGTGACGGCAAGACCTATCGCGATCATTTGAACCCCGATTCACGTCGGCTCGTCCGCGCCTGGCTTGAAGCCGACCTTGCCGATGTGACGACGGAATCGGCATATCAGTTCGAGCGACTCGGTTATTTTGTCGCCGATCGCCGCGATCATTCATCTGCACATCCCGTGTTCAATCGCGTCGTGACCTTGCGCGACACCTGGGCCAGGGCAGTCGGCGCGTGAACACCCGGCATCGAATCGAACTCGACCTGCCCGACTGGATCGATGCCGAGATCGATTTCAGCCAACGCTGCGAGGACGACACTGCGCGCATCGCGCTCGCCATCGGCCTGGCCCGGCGCAATGTCGAACTCGGTAGTGGCGGGCCGTTTGGCGCAGCCATCTTCCGCGATAGCGGCGAGCTGATCGCGGTCGGCGTCAATCGTGTCGTGGATCAGCAATGCTCGGTTGCGCATGCCGAGATGATGGCCTTCATGAGTGCGCAAGCGCGGCTCGGCCGGTTTCGCCTCAACGAGGATGGCGCCCGTTTCATTCTCGCGACCAGCGCGCAGCCGTGCTCGATGTGCTATGGCGCAAGCTTCTGGGCCGGCATCGATGAACTCGTGATTGGGGCGCGCGCCGAGGATGTCATGGAACTCAGCGAGTTCGACGAAGGCCCGCTGCCGACTGACTGGATCGGCGAACTTGAGAAGCGTGCGATCAAGGTCCGCCGCGACGTGCTGCGCGAACAGGCGCGTGGAGTCTTCGAGCTGTACCGCTCGACCGCCGGCGCAAGCTATTGAATCTCCGGCTCGAATCCACGCTTGCGGCCGACCCGACATGAGCGGCGCCGGAAGCAGCGTTCTGGCCTATTGCCGCCCCGGATTCGAGAGCGAATGCGCGCAGGAGCTCGCGGCCCGGGACGCCGAGCTGGCGACTGCCGGTTTCGCACGCAGCCAGCGCGACAGCGGCTTCGTCGAGTTCGTCTTTCCCGATCCTGCCGCCCAGGCCCGCTTCGCCGCTTCGGTCGGCTGGCGCGATCTGACCTTCGCCCGCCAATTGCTGCGCGTGGCGACGAAGATCGATGGCTTGCCACGCGAGGATCGCCTCGGCGTGCTGATGCCGGCAATCCGTGCAACGGGCCGCCGTTATCGCGATGCCTGGATCGAGGCGCCCGACAACGACGCCGCACGCGAACTCGCCGGCCTGTGCCGGTCACTCAACAACGCGCTGGTTGCCGCAATGAAGCGCGAGTCGCTGCTTGATCCACAAGCGCCGTCGCGCTTGCATGTCTGCCTGACCAATGCGCAAACCGCCTATGTCGCCGAAGCCAGCATCGCGACATCATCAAGCTGGCCCGGTGGCATTCCGCGCCTGCGCTTTCCATCCGCCGCGCCCAGTCGCTCGACGCTCAAGCTCGAAGAAGCACTGCTGACCCTGCTCGATGCCGACGAGCGCGAGCGCTGGCTCAAGCCCGGCATGAGCGCAGTCGATCTCGGCGCGGCACCGGGAGGCTGGACCTGGCAACTCGTACGCCGCTCGATCAGCGTGACTGCGGTGGACAATGGCCCGATGGACCAGGGCCTGATCGATTCCGGCCTGGTCACCCATCTGCGCGAGGACGGTTTCCGATATCGACCGCCGAATCCGGTCGACTGGCTGGTTTGCGACATGGTCGAGCAACCACGCAAGGTCGCTGCACGCATGGCCGATTGGCTCGCCGGTGGCTGGTGCCGCTTTGCGATCTTCAATCTCAAACTGCCGATGAAGAAGCGCTTCGAGGAGGTTCGCCTGTGTCGAAGCCTCGTCGAAGCAGCGGTTGCGGATGTTGGCAAGCGTATCGAATGGCGCGCCCGCCAGCTATATCATGATCGCGAGGAGATCACGGTTTTCGCCTGCATCCGCTGAAGGGATACAGGATCGCACGCTCGCCGAGCCGGGAGCCATGCAATATCAGCGTCACAATGCGTCGCACACATTCAAGCGCGGTTTCACATCAAACGGGGAAAGTCATGTTCCGAATCTCGAAAATGCTGGCTGCGAGCCTGCTGCTCGCAGCAGGGCTGAGCACAGCAAACGCCCAGGTCGTCATCAGCCAGGTCTATGGCGGCGGTGGCAACACCGGTTCCACCTATACAAATGATTTCATGGAGCTGTTCAATGCGGGCAGCGCGCCACAAAGCCTGAATGGCTGGGCGCTGCAATACGCCTCGTCGACCGGATCCTCCTGGACGGTCACCAACCTGACCAATGTGACCTTGCAGCCGGGCCAGTACTACCTGGTTCAGCAGGCAGCGGGCACGGGCGGCACCACGCCGCTGCCGACCCCGGATGCCATCGGCGCGGTTGCCATGCAAGGCTCGAACGTCAAGGTGGCGTTGACCAATTCGACGACCGCACTGAGTGGCACCTGCCCGACCGGTGGCGCTGTCGTCGATCTCGTCGGCACTGGCACAGCCAACTGCCCGAACCCTGCGGGTGCCATGTCGGCCGTCAACGCGGCGATCCGCAAGACCAACGGCTGCACGAACACCGGTGTCAACTCCGCCGATTTCGATATCGCTCCCGCCGCGCCACGCAACACCTCGAGTCCGACGGCACAATGTGCCGGAGGCGGCACGCCGACCATCAGCGTTGCCAATATTTCACTGGCCGAAGGCGATACCGCTTCCACGCCGTTCCAGTTCACCGTGCAATTGAGCGCGGCGGCCCCCAGCGGTGGCGTTTCGTTCAATTTCGCAACCGCCGATGGAACGGCGATCGCCGGTACCGACTACACCGCTGCCAGCGGCAGTGGTTCGATCGCGGAAGCCGGAACCTCGACCACGATCAGCATCAACGTCATCGGCAACACCACGCCGCAGACCGATCGCAACTTCACGCTGAACCTGACTGGCGTCACCGGCGCGTTGCCACTGTCGTTAAGCGCAACCGCGACGATCGAAGACGACGATATCGGCACCTATGCGATCCACGACATCCAGGGCGCGGGCGACAGCTCGCCGATCGCAGGCCAACGCATCAACACGCTCGGCAATATCGTCACGGCCATCGGCCCGACCGGTTTCTTCATGCAGGCCGCCGATGCCGATGCCGATGGTTCGGCGATGACGTCGGAAGGCATCTACGTCTATACCAACACGGCACCATCCGTGGTGATCGGCGATCAGGTCAGCCTGACGGCGAACGTCGTCGAGTATTTCGGCATGACCGAGCTCAATGGCGTAAGCAACCTGGTTGTGCAGAGCCCGGGCAATCCGTTGCCGACGCCGGTCAGCTTCGACGCCAGCACACCGTCGCAGGATCTGCTCTCGCTGAGCTGCGGCACGACCAATTTCGAATGTTTCGAGGGCATGCGCGTGCAGATCGACAACGGCATCGTCGCCCGTGCCAACCCGTACTTCAGCTCGGACAACTACGCACAGATCTTTGCTTCGGCCTCCGGCACGCGCTCGTTGCGGACTCCGGGGCTTTTGTATCCACTGGTACCGGGCATCGACAACCCGAACGCCGAACAATTCAACGGCAATCCGCACATCTTCGAACTCGATGCCGATGCTCTCGGTGCCGTGGCTCCGAATACCGCGATTACCGGCGGCAGCCGCTTTACCGCGACCGGCGTGGTTGCCTACAACTTCGGCGACTACGAAGTCTGGCCGACCGCGTTCACCGTGACCGAGGCCAACGTGATTCCGCGTCCGGTCAAGACCGGGCAGCTCGGTGCCGAATTGCGCATTGGCAGTTTCAACATGCTGCGCTTCTGCGACACTGTGGCCAACACCACGTTTACCTGCGGCAACGGCGGCGAACCCAATCAGACCGCGTTTGATCTCAAGGTCGCCCGACTTTCGGACTATGTCGGCAACGTGCTCAAGCTTCCTGATGTGCTCGGCGTGATCGAGGTAGAAAACATCACCGTGTTGCAGTTGCTGGCCAACCGGATCACGACCGATTTCGGCGTCACCTATACCGCCTACCTCGAAGAAGGCAACGACGGCGGCGGCATCGATGTCGGCTATCTGGTTCGCGCTGACCGCGTCAGCAATGTGGTCATCACCCAGCTCGACAAGAACGAGACATGGATCGATCCGCGTGACGGCCTGCCGCACGATCTGCACGATCGACCCTCGCTCAAGCTTGAGGCAAGCTTCGATGGCCAGGCATTCGCCACCATTGTCATCCACCCGAAATCGCGCAGCTGCGTCGATGCGCCGAGCGGATCGAGCTGTACCCAGGGCGATGTCGATCGCAATCGTCTCAAGCGCTTCACCCAGGGCAAGTCGATTGCACAACGCGTGCAACAGGAACAGCTCGCCCAACCGAACCGGCCGCTGCTGGTGATCGGCGATTTCAACGACTACCAGTTCAGCGATGGTTTCGTGCATATCACCGGGCTGATCGAGGGGCTCTACGACGACACCAGGAATGTGCTGCATCTGGGCGCACCGAATATTGTCAATCCGCCATTGTGGGATGCGGTCAATTCATTGCCGGCCAACGAGCAGTACTCGTTCCTCTACACCGAGCAGTTCGGCGCAATCCTTGGTTACACGCCGGCGGGATCGTTCGACAAGGGTCGCGACGTGCCGATCATGCAGGTGCTCGACCATGCCCTGCTCAATGACGCGGCACGTATCTGGTTCGCCGGTTTCGAGTACGGCCGCGCCGACCTCGATGCGGCCGACGCCGACGAAAACACCAGCACCACCGCAGTCGGCGTTTCCGACCACGATGGCCTGGTGGTTCGCCTGGCAACCGATCGCATCTTCGCCGACAGCTTCGGCGGCGATCAGTAGCCTCCGCTGGCCTCTCCTGTGAAACCTGCAGGAGAGGCCAACCCAAGGCGCTTTCAGGAAGCCGCGCAATTGCGCGGCTTTCGGACATGAATGCCTCCCATGAGGAGCGCGCGAGCTGCGGCGCGGGATTCGATGAGGTTGAATGCGTTGCCGCCTCGTTGTTGGAAACGGCTTCAGCCGTCCCGAAAGAGGACTTACTTCGGTCGCGGTGCTCTTTTCGCAATCGGGTCGAAGGGCATCGGGCCTGAAGGCCTCTCATACAGAAAACACGCGAACTGCTGCGCGGGATTTGCTGGCGTTGAAGGCGTTGCCGCTTTGCGGTTGGAAGCGGGTTCAGCCGTTCGACGCTTCGTAGAGCTGCTTGCGCGGCGCACCGGTGATTGCGGCGGCCATTCGCGCGGCGCGTGACGGCGCCATCTCTTCGCAGAGCAAGGCAAACACGCGACGCCCTTCGGCCAGGGTTGCATCGGCCTCTTCGCCGCTGGCCCCGGCCACCAACACGACAAATTCCCCGCGCTGCTGGTTTGGATCCGCAGCAACCCGCTCAGCCAGTTCGGCCAGCGGCCCCGACAGTACGGTTTC
Source organism: uncultured Dokdonella sp. (assembly GCA_964390215.1). Lineage (GTDB taxonomy): Bacteria > Pseudomonadota > Gammaproteobacteria > Xanthomonadales > Rhodanobacteraceae > Dokdonella. Next base: position 6,994 of record CAYMHF010000028.1, read on the forward strand.
GAACACCTTGGTCAGCTCACGCGCAACAACGCCGTGACGTCGCTCGCCGAACACCGTGGCCATGTCTCGAAGCGCATCGAGAATACGATGGCTGGATTCATAGAAGATCAAGGTGCGTGATTCAGCCACCAACTGCTGCAGTCGCTGGCGACGCGCCGCCGCCTTGGCCGCGAGAAATCCCTCAAAGACGAAACGATCGCTGGGCAAACCGGCCACTGACAGGGCAGCAATCGCCGCGCACGCCCCGGGCACCGGAGAAACCGGGATCCCGGCTTCGCGCGCGGCACGCACCAGACGAAACCCCGGATCGCTGATCAGTGGCGTTCCCGCATCCGAGATCAAGGCGACATCGCCACCCTGCTGCAAGCCTTCGATCAAGCGCGCCACCTGCTCGCGTTCGTTGTGTTCGTGCAAGGCGATGGTTGGCGCACGGCTGCCGATGCGGGACAGCAGTGCGCCGCTGTGGCGGGTATCTTCGGCGGCAATCAGACTGGCATTGCACAGGATCTGTTCGGCCCGTTTGGACAGATCATCGAGATTGCCAATCGGCGTGGCCACTACCCAGAGACGTCCAGGCTGCTCGTTCATGATGCTTTCTACATGGATGCGATAATCGAGAATAGCCGAGCGTGCCGAATCCCGCGCATCCCATCAATCACGCATCGGGCCGCCCATGGAGGCATCCGGGCTATCATTCCGCTGTCGCCGCCGAAAATACCGCCCATGTCCTTTTCCGCACGCCTGTCCACCCCCCTGAAACTTGTCGTTCTGCTGGCCGCCCTGTCACTCGGTGCCTGTGTGACCGACAACTCGACGATCCGGATCGATACGCCGCCGGCCCAACATGCCGAACAACTCGCGCGCGATGGTGATCTCGATGCCGCTGCGCGCGAGTTTTTGGCCCTGGCCACCGACAGCGGTGGCGGCGCCAGCGCGCACTATCGCTTGCGCGCTGCCGAGGTGCTGCGCGAAAACGGCGACCTCGATGGCGCGGCACGCGCGATCAGGGATATCCGCCGCAGTCGCCTGAGTGGCGATGAACCCCTGCGCCTGGATCTGATCGATGCCGAGATCTCCCTGCAACGCGGCGATGCCGAGCGTGCTTCGGCACTGTTGGCAAGTTCCGAGACATCGATGCCGGATTCGCTGCGATTGCGTTTCATTGAGCTGCGCGCGCGAGTCGCCAGCGTTCGTGGCGACCGCTTCGCGGCGGCTCGCATGCGCGCGACGCTCGATGGCGAGCTGAAAGGCCATGATCGCGATATCAACCGCGAGCAGATCATCGAGATCCTCGGCGCACTCGACGATGCAACCCTGAAGGGACGCGCCGGTTCGTTGCGACCCGATGATGCCTTGCTGCCATGGATCGAGCAGGCCCTGAAGCTGCGTGGCCAGACCTTGCCTCGCGAAGTGCCACGACCACAGCGACCGGTTGGTACCCTGATACCGAATGCCGACAACGACTTGCATCGAGAGGGATACCACGCGCCCCGTCAGGTTGCGCTGATCCTGCCGCTGGGGGGGCCGGTCGCTGGCGTTTCCCGGTCGATTCTCGACGGATTCTTCGCCGCGCATTTTTCCGATGACAGCAGCGAGCGGCCGCAACTGCGCACTTACGATGCCGGCAAGTCGCCCGAAGATGCGCTGGCCGCCTACCAGCAAGCGGTCGCGGATGGCGCCGATTTCGTCGTCGGCCCGCTGTTGCGCGAAGCAGTGGGCACGCTGTTCCGCCAACCGCTGCCGGTGCGCGTGCTGGCTCTCAACCATCCGGATACCGGCGAAGTGCCACCGCATGGCAGTGCCGAATTCGCCCTGCTGCCCGATGCTGAAGGCGTACAGGCAGCTGAACGGATGATCGGTCTCGGCATCTCGCGGGTAGCGCTGATCGCGGCGCAGACCGACTGGGCGGAGCGCGCCGCACTGGCTTTCCGTGCGCAATTCGAATCACGCGGCGGAACGATCATCGGTGAGTCGCGACTGCCGGACGCCGAGTACAACTACAAGTCGGAGATTCTGCAGGCGGCAACCAGGATCGCCGATATCAGTGCCAGCGAAGGGAATACGCGGGTTGCGCCCGCCGATGCCGGAGTTTTCATCAGCATGCGTCCGCAACAGGCGCGCCTGCTCCTGCCGCAACTGAAACTCGCCGGCATCAATGCGCCGGTGTTTGCGACTTCACACATCAACGCCAACGAGATCAATGCGGCTCTCGATCGCGACCTCAACGGCGTCGAATTCTGCGATGCGACCTGGCTGTTCTCGCCGGTACCCGGGCGCCCGGATCGCAATGCGATCGCACGCGAACTGGCCAGCGCCAACGGCGTCGGTGGTCGCCTGTTCGCCTTCGGCATGGATGCCTACGCTCTGCTGCCCTATATGGACTGGCTGCTCGCGCATCCGGAAACCTACCTCGATGGTGCCAGCGGGCAACTCGCCGCTGACAGCTTCGGACGCATCCATCGCGTATTGACCTGGGCGCGCTTCGTCGACGGCGTCGCCCAACCCGCGCAGGGCGCGCTTGATCCGCTACCGATCGAGTAGGGCAGCCATTGATGCGCAGCACCGGTTCGGTATTCGAGGATCTTGCCCTGGCCCATGTCCAGCGCGAGGGACTTGTTTTGATCACGCGCAACTTCACAAGCCGCTTTGGTGAGCTCGATCTGGTCATGCGCGATCACGAGGTAGTCGTGTTCCTCGAAGTTCGCTATCGGCGCTCGCAGGCATTCGGGGGCGCCCTCGATTCGGTTGGCGCGACCAAGCGCGATCGCCTGGGCAAGGCCGCAAGCCTGTTTCTGCAAGCCAACCCCAGCCTGTCCCGCCAGCCCTGCCGCTTCGACGTCGTTGCGATAAGCGGCAATGCCAAGAGCCCGATCATCAACTGGCAACGCAATGCCTTCGAAACCGCCTGAGGATTCCCGATGCGATACCGCCTGCAACTTCTCTTGATTCCTGTTCTGCTGTTGTCCCTGCTCAGCGGCTGCGTGGCCGTGGTCGCCACCGGCGCCGTGGCAACCGGATCTTCGGTACATGACCGCCGTGGATTCGGTACCGTCGTCGATGACAAGCGCATTCAGCTCGGCGCCTACGACACGATCAACAAGGACAAGGAGCTGGTGCTCAAGAACCGGGTCATGATCGCCGTCTACAACGGTGTCATGTTGCTGATGGGCGAAGTACGCACGTCCGAGCTCAAGCAACGCGCCGAAGTCACCGTCACCGGCTTTGAAGGCGTCCATCGTATCGTCAATGAAATCGACATCATGGAACCCGAAGGCTTCTGGACTCGCCGTGGCGACAACAAGATCACCGCCAGGGTCAAGCTGGCCCTGACCGACGCAACCAGCGTGCCGGGCTTTGATGTCACCCGGATCAAGGTCAGCACTGCCCATCGCGTCGTCTATCTGATGGGCATCGTCAATCCGCAAGAGGACGAGATGGTCACGGAAATCGCGCGCAACGTTCCCGGCGTCGAACGGGTGGTCAAGGTGTTTGAGTATTCACAGCCATAGCAATTCCGGGCGCCTCACATCCTTGTATTGCCTGGATCGCGAGTTCACTATCCGCGCAAACTATCTTTGTTTAACACGCAATCTAAGCATTTGCCGAGGCGGAAAATGAAAGGATGGAATGCGCTCATTATTTGCGCCGGTCTCGCGTCCTGCACGCCTCTTTCACATGCGCAGAGTGATCCCGGGCTCGTCGGCAACGGCGATTGGGTCGGCCCACTGGAGATCCGCTTTGCTGATTCCCTGGTGGAGAACTCGCCAATCACAGCACATGTTCCTTCGGATGGCTGCATGCTCGGCGGCCCAGGCGTTGATCCGGACATGACGACCATCAGCCGCGACGAAAGCAACGTGATGATCGATTTTTTCTCCAACGTTATTGCCTGCTTCAAAGTTCCAGTTACGGTCTTCAACTTCGACCAGCCCCTTGGATCGTTCGCAGCCGGCAGCTATGCCGTCACCGCCCGCTACCACTACATCGAAGACCCTGACGGAAGTCCGTTTGCCGTGCTTTCCGCAACCATGAACGTTGGCCGCGGCAATGGGTCGCCATCAATCCTGCCGATACTATCCGGGAGAAGCCTGCTCCTGCTCGCCCTTGCAGTTGGCATCATCGGACTGATTCAGATACGCACACGCCGGTTGCGAATCTGAGCATGTCCGCCGCATAGTGCGGCGCATGGCACATTCCGAATCCTCGACCACGCTTTCCGATCGATTGCTTGATTTGGCGAAACCAATGCTGCATCCAGTTGCTGCCGATGAAATAGCGGAAGTCATGCTGTCGAACGCTGGATCTCAATCATGAGAACTCACGGCACACTGACAAAATGGAATGACGATCGCGGGTTTGGCTTCATTTCGCCAGCCCAGGGCAGTAGCGAGATTTTCGTCCATATATCCGCTTTTCCACGCGACGGCGTGCGGCCAACACTCAAGGAACTGGTCTCGTATGAAACGCAAACAAGTCACGATGGAAAACTGCGCGCGGTTCGCATCATGCGTCCGGGTGGAAGCTCTCATGCGCGCGTAAAGCACAGTCACGAGGCTCGCGGCCGTTCCAGTGACATCGTCGGCACAATTCTGGGCATTCTTGTTATCGTGGTTCTTGGAGCGCTCGTGCATCCACGACTCTCCGACCAATCAGGAATCGGGAAATCCGACGAAATTCCGCAAATCACCCGATCCATGCCCGCAACCGTGATCTCCAATTCCTCATTCACGTGTGACGGTCGAACCAGGTGCTCCGAGATGACTTCATGTGCGGAAGCAGAGTATTTCCTGAACCATTGTCCAGACACTAAGATGGATGGAGACCATGACGGTGTGCCATGCGAACAACAATGGTGCCAATGATATGGAACGGCTTGGAAAACGTGTTCGAGCCGATTGTTTGCAATGCCGTCCCATCGAGGCGATAGAGGAATGAAATCGGCCAGCCCGACGTTCTCTTTGTTGCAGGCGATATTCGCCGCCGATGCACTGAGCGTCGACCCGGCCGAGTGTGCGGTCTACGCCTATGACAACTCGCGTCGCGAGGCGATTCCCGACGCGGTGGTGTTTCCAACCTCGCACGAGCAAGTCATGGCCCTGGTTGCCCTGTGTCGCGAACAGCGCATCGCATTGACCGCACGCGGACGTGGCACCAACACCACCGGCGCCAGCGTGCCGGTTGATGGCGGCATCGTCGCCAGCTTCGAGCGCATGAACCGGATCCTGAAGATTGATCCGGCCAATCGTCTGGCCGTGGTTGAACCCGGCGTGCTCAATGCCGATCTGCAAACCGCGCTGAAACCGCACGGCTTCTTCTGGGCGCCCGATCCAACCTCGGCACCGTTTTGCTCGATCGCCGGCAATATCGCCTGCAATGCCGGCGGACCGCGCGCGGTGAAATACGGAGCCACCCGCGACAACGTCCTCGCCCTGCGCGCGGTCAACGGTCGCGGCGAGGAGTTCCGCTGCGGCAAGCCAACCAGCAAGGGCGCCACCGGCTACGACCTGACCCGCCTGCTGATCGGTTCCGAAGGCACCCTGGCCCTCATCACCGAAGCCACCCTCAAGCTGACCCCGCTTGCATCGGATCAACGCACGCTGCGCGCGACCTATGTCGACATGGACGCTGCGGCGGCCGCCGTCGCCCGCATCATGGCGCAGCCGGTGACTCCGTGCGCACTCGAATACATGGACGACGAAGCCCTGCGTCTCGCCCGCAACCACGCCGGAGCCTCGATTCCAGTGGCCGGCGCAATGCTGATCATCGAAGTCGATGGCGAGACCGACGCGCTGCCCTCGGCCGTCGCCGCGATCAGCCGCGCCGCTGGCGGCGCCGGCCTGATCGAATTGCACGCGGCCAATGATGCCAATGAAGTCGCGAGCCTGTGGGCGGCGCGCAAGGCACTGTCGCCTGCGCTGCGCACGATCGCCCCGAACAAGATCAACGAAGATGTCGTCGTTCCGGTCAGCCGCGTCCCCGCACTGATCGCCGGCCTCAAGAAAATTTCCGCACGCCATGCCATTCCGATCGTCACCTTCGGCCACGCCGGCAACGGCAACATCCACGTCAACCTGCTTTACCGTCCCGAAGATCCGATCCAGGCGGGCAATGCGCCGGGTTGCCTGTCGGATGTATTCGACCTCGTCTTCTCGATGGATGGCACCTTGTCCGGCGAGCACGGCATCGGTCTCACCAAACGCGAATTCATGCCCCGCGCGATCGACGCGGTATCACTCGATCTGATGCGCCGGATCAAGGCACAGTTTGATCCCGAGGGGATCCTGAATCCGGGCAAGTTGTTGCCGGATTGAACGGGGGGTTTCCTTTTGCTGACACACTGCCATCGTTCCCACTTATATCTCGGGCATGACCAGACTGCGCCGGCAAGATACCGCGGCGAACTTTTGCCTGGCGTATTGCCCGTCTGGTTTGCCCATCCACGAGTTCAATGCGGCTTTCAGGTACGGCAACAGTTTTTCGTGGGACTACAGTTGCAATGATGGAGTCTTTACGCTCCTGCGGCGCAGTGGCCATTCAAAGAGAAGTAACTCGCTCGCCCGCCGGAAGGTGAGTGAAAAAAGCAGAATGCCGCGCGACGAAGGAGCGTAAAAACTCCAAGCATCGCGATTGAAGCCCATCCTGACGAAGGTTCGTTCCCAAAAAATCTGAAGCGTTCGCGTGAAATCTCAGGCCAGGTCAGAAAAACGCAAAAGAAGGCCGAGCACGATTGCCGCGTAGCAACCTGCCAGCACATCATCGAGCATCACGCCGAAGCCTCCCTTGACCTTGCGATCCGCCCACGAGCATGGCCACGGCTTCCACACGTCAAACAGGCGGAACAGGAAAAACCCCGCTGCCATCCACAACCCATGTTCCGGCCAAATCAGCAAAGGCAACAAGCTGATCCACTGGCCGACAAATTCATCCCAGACAATCACACCTGGATCGCTGATGCGCAGGCGTTCGATGACGACGTTGGATGCCCAGATGCCGATCAGGAATGCGATGACGATGATGCCGACGACCCAGGGCATCGACAGTTCGCGCAGCAACAGCCACGGCAGGAGGGCGGCGGCCGAACCTGCCGTGCCGGGGGCGAACGGACTCAAGCCCGAGCCGAACCCGCTGGCAATCCAGCCGGCCGGATGACTGAACACCGCGCCGCGTTGTCGGGCGTCGAGCTTCATGCGAAGTGCTCCCATCCCTTGCTGTGAACCTGCTTGCGCTCGCCGTGCCGATCGAGCACATGCACACCCGGCTCGGCAATGACACGACCGATGCGTGAAACCCTGCAATCGGCCTGGATCATCGCCGCCTGCATCGCTTCGATGTTTGATTCGGCAATCGTGAAGGCCAGTTCGTAATCGTCGCCACCGCTCATTTGCAGGGCATGGCAGGTTTCGGCGTCGAAGCGCTCAAACAAGGCGGTCGAGCCGGGCAGGCAGTCTTCGCCAATTTCGATACCGGCGCCGCTGGCGTCGGCAACATGACCGAGATCGGCGAGCAAGCCATCCGAGACATCGATGCAGGCATGGGCCAGCCCGCGCAGCGCCAGCCCGGCGGCCACACGCGGCTGTGGGCGGTTCAGACGCGCGATCAGCATGGCGCAGGCGGCGTCGATGAGCAGTCTCTCTGCATCATTTGACTGCAGACAGCGCAGGCCGGCCGCCGCATCGCCGAGCGTGCCAGTGACAAAGACGACATCTCCGACCCTGGCCGCATCGCGACGCAACGCTTGTCCGGTCGGCACGAATCCATGCGCAGTCACGGTGATCGTCAGTGGCCCGCTCGTGGTGTCGCCGCCAATCAGGTCAATCCGGTACTGCGCAGCGAGACCGGCAAATCCATCGGCGAAGCGGGTGATGAAATCGGCATCCGCCGCTGGCAGGGTCAGCGCAAGCAACGCCCAGACGGGCTGCGCGCCCATCGCAGCCAGATCGCTGAGGTTGACCGCGAGCGCCTTCCAGCCGATATCGGCAGGATCGGTAGCGAACGGAAAATGCACGCCGGCCACCAGGGTATCGGCACAGATCACGAGCTCGTGGCCGGGCGGAACCACGACCACGGCGGCATCGTCGCCAATGCCGAGGCGCACATCGGCGCGCGCCGGCTTGCAGCGCCGCTTGAGGATTTCAATCAGTTCGAATTCGGCCATCTTGGCGATCGCGTTGCGGGCCCCGGCGATCAGCGACCCTTGTTGCGGTATTCGAGTTCACGCCACTGCCCGGCCAGCTTGTCGAGCACGCCGTTGACATAGGTGTGGCCCTGATCGGCACCGAAGCGCTTGGTCACCTCTAGCGCCTCGTTGATGATGACGCGATAGGGCACATCCGGGCGATAACGCATCTCGTAGGCGGCGATGCGCATGACCGCACGTTCGATCGGATCGACTTCGGAGATTTCACGATCGATATGCGTGCGGATGCCGGCATCGAGTTCAGCCAGATTCTTTTCGACCCCGCGCAGCAGATCCTCGAAATACTCGAGGTCGGCGATCTCCATGTCCTGCTCATGGCGGAACTGCTCGATCACCTGGATCATGCGGTTGCCACCCACCTGCCAGGCATAGATGGCCTGCAGGGCACGCCGGCGCGAACGCGAACGGGCGGCCAGATCGACGCCCTCGGGGCGGTGCGGATGGTTCACAGGCTTCTCCAGAGATCGATCATTTCCAGCGCGGCAAGCGCGATTTCCTCACCCTTGTTGCCATGCTTGCCGCCGGCGCGCGCTTCGGCATCGGCGTGCAGTTCGACGGCGAGCACTCCGTTCAAAACGGGCACGCGGTATTCAGTGGCGACGCGCATCAAACCCTCGGCACAGCCATCGGCGACATGCTCGTAGTGACGCGTATCGCCGCGCACCACGCAACCCAGCGCCAGGATCGCCGCATGCCGACCTGCCGCGGCCAGCTTCGCGGCAACGGACGGAATCTCCCAGGCACCCGGCACGCGCACCAGGTCGATCGCCTCCGCGGCAACGCCTTGTTCAAGCAAGGCACGATGCGCACCGGCGATCAGCACATCGACGATGCGCGGATTCCAGCGGCTCGCGATGATCGCAAGGCGGGTTTCGGGATGGGCACGCACGGTGCCACTGATGAGGGCCATGGGATCCTGACGGGAAAGAGCGCGGCCAATATCGGACCAGCTGAGACGCACAGTCTAACGGACACCGAACCCTTGCTAAAGCCTGGCAGACTATCGGCTCAGATCACCTGACATCAAGCAATCGGAATCATCGGTGTAACCGCATGTTGCTTGATGAATATCGCGGTGTTCTCGATGAGGGCCAACAACATCACTTGGGATTTCATCCAGCCAGGTTGTCCGGCTTAGAACGCCTACATCGAGCAATTCAACGGAACCTATCGTGTTGAAGTGCTGGATGCCAATGTTTTCCGGACGCTGGCATCCACCCGGGCAGAGACGCAGCGCTGGATGCCCGTACACAACCAGCAACGGTGCCACAGATCCATCGGCAACCTGCCACCGATGGTCTTCAAACGCCGATGGCAGGAACGTCAGTCTCTACTTTCGAATGGCAGCGCTGAGGGGTATTGACCCCCCTACCGCTGGAAGTTCTCTCCATTAGCTTTAGAGCCCCCAAAAAGCATCCCAAAACAGCCGCCACCACCGCTTAGAATTCTCTCCAATTCGAGCTGGATCCTTTGCTATCGAAACTATGAACCATATCGTACTAGCGACAAAAATCAGCAAAGCAACGAAAGTTATGAAAGCCGGGCTGATAGATCTTGTGAAGAACCACACAGCGACTGCAGCACCTACAACAATGACGTATCTCGCGCCAATCGACTTTATCATTGCCCTAGGGTCCCGATCTCTCTCAGGAAATCAATGGGCGACGATAGCGCATCGCCAAGATGAGTCCCGGCAATATCCTTCCAGTATGGCTCATCCGGATCATCCGCTTCAGTTCCCCACGGCAAGAGCCCTGCAAAAGCCTTGTTTACATCGCCTGCGGAAAAAGTACTGCTGTCCTCGCACGCAGCTTCTGCAAGTTGCTGACGGCCTCTCTCGCGCGCCTTTTCTGCGCTTGAAATATTCCAGGATCCGTAGGCTGCAGTAGCAACACCCGCCGGCGCTCCGATGCCAGTCCCCTCCAGTCCTGCACTTACAGCGAGACGCAGTGCCCCGGCTGCATACAGCCTGCCCGCATTAGCATAATTCATTGCACCTACAATTGACTTCGGCCAGTTTCGCAGGCCCAGGGGGTCGATGTAGAAAATTGGATTCCCCCCGACATAGGCATACGTATTCAACCCTCCCGCCAACCCGATCGGGTCGGATTGCAGGTAGCGCCCGGTCACCGGATCGTAATCCCGAAATCCGTTGTACCAGGTTCCCGTTTCGGTATCGCGGAGTTGTCCCGGGAAACCGAGGTTAAGGCCACCGAACCCATCCAGGGTCACCGTGCTGTCGAACGCCTGATTGGCAGCGCGCCAAACCACTGCCTTTGTCGCATTGGTTACAACCTCGGGCCTTCCCAGGTGATCGCCGTGGATGAAATAAGGCACATTTGCCTTCATGACCGCAATGGGTTCGCCACCGAGCCATGCGAACTGGCTCACACCATGCACTGTGTCATAGTCGACCAGCGTGGTACCCGATGGATCGTAGGCGTACAGGCTTTGGACAACATTTCCACCCGTGTTGACCCGCTTGTACATGCGCTGTCCCACGGCGTTGAGGCGATAGTCCACCGTTGTTGAGTTGGCCGTTGCTGTGCGCAGGCGATTGAAGTCATCGTAAGTGAACGTTTTCCCCGTCATGCTGGTGACATTGCCTAAACCCTCAGATTTCAACGAGGCCATTATCCACTAATCCACTCAAAAAAATCCAAGCGAAACGTCGGAGAATTTCAACAACCTGCTAAAGCCGCCAAAATACGGCAAGCGTAATGACCGAAACAAGCTGCGCAACAATAAGCATCATTAGATCGTTCCTCCGGACTAATGCTGCTGCGATGAATCCGCCCATTAAACAACATATCAAAGATCCAATAATCATAGCAACAAATCTATCTGCATTAATTTGCGTTATTGGAATCGCTGACAACGTATACGACATCAAAACCAAGAAGGCCAAGCTCGTGCTTAGCGCGGCTCTTTTGACATAGTTTTTCATCCACCACCCTCCCCTGGATGAGCCTGCTCCATAGCCCCATTCCACCAGTTTGATTGACCGGCCTCCATAGCGTCATTCAACATGGTGGAGGGTAGGTCGTAGAGTTCTCGCATTTCGGGATTTAATTCCCACATGCTGTTCAATAACACCTCCGCCTCAGCGCGATTTAGTTGATCAAAAGACCCATAGCCTGCGGTTTCGTATAGTTTCTTCAGCTTTTCATCTAACACACCACATTTCAATCCGTCAGCGAATGGCCTTTTCGGCCCGATGGCCCCAGGTTTAAGTGCACCAACTATCATGCCTACCCTATTGACGCCACGTCTTATCGCACCACCCCAACTCGGGACGCTTTTCGCAGAAATAGGGCTAAATTCAAATGTAAACATCCATTCGTTTCCACTACCGCCCGCCCGACTTATGTACCCCCTAACCTGTAGAAGCCCATACGGATCGACGAAGTTGACCGGATTCCCCCCGACATAGGCATACGTATTCAACCCTCCCGCCAACCCGATCGGGTCGGATTGCAGGTAGCGCCCGGTCACCGGATCGTAATCCCGAAATCCGTTGTACCAGGTTCCCGTTTCGGTATCGCGGAGTTGTCCCGGGAAACCGAGGTTAAGGCCACCGAACCCATCCAGGGTCACCGTGCTGTCGAACGCCTGATTGGCAGCGCGCCAAACCACTGCCTTTGTCGCATTGGTTACAACCTCGGGCCTTCCCAGGTGATCGCCGTGGATGAAATAAGGCACATTTGCCTTCATGACCGCAATGGGTTCGCCACCGAGCCATGCGAACTGGCTCACACCATGCACTGTGTCATAGTCGACCAGCGTGGTACCCGATGGATCGTAGGCGTACAGGCTTTGGACAACATTTCCACCCGTGTTGACCCGCTTGTACATGCGCTGTCCCACGGCGTTGAGGCGATAGTCCACCGTTGTTGAGTTGGCCGTTGCTGTGCGCAGGCGATTGAAGTCATCGTAAGTGAACGTTTTCCCCGTCATGCTGGTGACATTGCCGTTGTTGTCGTAGCCGTAGCCGCGCGCGGTTGCGCCGCTGAGGCTGGAAAGACGATTGCTTCCATTTGGGGTTGAATAATTGGTGGTGGATCCGCCGAAACTGTGGGTCAATCTGTTGCCATTGGCATCATGGGTATAGCTCCAGTTGCCGGAGGCAGACGTAACACTGTTCAATCTTGAAAGGTCATCGTAGCCGTAGGTCTGTGACAGGCTGGAATTGACGCCATTGGTCAGCGTTTCCATGCGGTTGTTTGTATCGTAGCCGTAGGTCAGCGACTGGATGCCGCTGGTGCCGGCCACCTTTGTATTCTTGCGACGCCCGTTGACGTCGTAGGTCTCGATTCGCGTCAGACCATTCCCGTAGGTGAATCCGGTCATCGGACCCATAGGGTCGTACGTGATATCAGTGGCGAGGTATTTCTCTGTCGAACCATCCCACCACTTCACGCCGCTGACCCGGCCACGGCTGTATTCATAGATGGTTCCTGGATTGTTCGCCCCCGATCCGTAGACCTTCTTCACCCGACCCAGCCCGTCGTAGTCGAAAAGCATGGTGGTATAGGCCGCGATTGGATCGGCCAGTTCTTGGGAAATCCTCGTGGTCTGACCAAATGGAGTGTATTCGTAGGCTACCGAACTATCGGGATTTGCGGCCCTGCACAAGCGACCTCGACTATTTCCAGTCGGACAATCGTAGGTAAATGTCTGACTCTTCTGGTTCGCTGCAGCCACTGTCAGGCGATTGATGCTGTCGTAAGTGTAGTTTGTCGTGACATTGTCAGCACGCTTCATCCAATTGCGACGTCGGTCGGACAGATAGCTCAATGTGGTCGTACCCGTATCGGCACTGACTTGTTTCCAGAGTTGCCCAAAGCCATCGTACTCATAGGATGTAGAAACATATCGAGGGTCAATAACGGAAGTCAGACGATCAGATACGTTATGGGTAAACGTGGTAATTCCAAGGAGTGGGTCTTTCGACTCGCGAAGCCGATTGAGACTGTCGTATTTGTTGATGGTGGTGTTGCCGAGAGAATCAGTGACAGTCAAGAGGTTGTCGTTGTTGTCATAGGTGTAACTCTCCTGCGCACCGAAGGATTGCCAGCGCCGACGAGGACGGTTGAGTTCGTCGAAGTCCGTGTAGTAGGCACGACTGACGACGAACGTGTCATCCGTCACCAGCGGGGTGCGTCCCCCGGTAAGCGCCTCGTAATAGCTGTTGGCAGCTGTTGGATCCCCTTGTAGTGCAATGGAACCATCAGGCCCTTCAAACTCGTAAGGTCGCGGGCAGAAACCGCCGACCGGATGCTCACAACCGCCGCCAGAGCTCTCGGCTCCTCTGGAATAAACCTCAGCAAGGACTCCGCCCGCGTTATTGTAGACAAAGCTGTGCTTTGCATATTTGCCTCCTCCCTCGGGCTCAAGGATCGCGGTCAATCGTCGATTGTCGTCATAGACGTAGTAAAGTGACCGACCGTCAGGCGCGTCAACCTGATCGAGCAATCCTGAAGCTCCATAGGTGAACACCGTTGTTTGCTGAATCCCATTTATCCACCTCGATTCCCGAGTAACACGACCGCGCGAATGGAAATCCGGTGGGGCGCCTTGCGGTCACCCCACCGGGATCGATGCCGGGATCAGTTGGTTTCGAAACCGTTGGCAAAGATCAGATCGGTGGCTGGCACCGTCACGTTGTAGCTGCAGCTCGTGTTGTAGGCCGAGCCGAGTGCATTGATCTGGCTCGGTGTGTAGCCCGAGGCCGCTGCTGCATTGATGATCGCCTGCGCGGCGGCCTTCTGCGACGAGCTGCCGCTGGTCATGGAAAGTCCGAGCAGCATCGCCTTGTCCATCGCATCGCGACCGATCGCAACCCAGGCAACCAGATTGCACGAGGCCCAGTACTGACCCTGGGTGTGGATTGAACTGCCGATATTGCCCGGGTAGGTATGCCCGATATTCCAGTTCGTCACGCGGCCACTCCAGTACTCATTGTGCCCGTCCCAATGGAACATCCAGAACCACTGCGGATCCGCTGGCGTCCAGTGTCCGGTCGAGCGATTGTAGGAATTGGCGAAATAGTCACCGACACCTTCGGAAAGACCTTCGGTCTGGGACAGACCACCGTTGGTGATCCAGTCGTGCAAGCCATGGCCCAGCTCGTGCAGGACGACGTCCGCATCTTCCGCATCGTCAACCCCGCCCTCGCCAAACTGCAACTGATCGGATCCTGACGAAAATGACGAATTGTCATCGCCGTTGAACCCGTGCGGATCGAAGCGTACGCCCCCGGCCACCGAGTTCGGCACCACGCTCACGCCCAGCGTCTGATTGAGATAGCGCATCTGCTTGTCGATCAGGAAATAGACGTTGGGCCCCTCGAACTTCTGGTCGGCACGGGTCGTGCTGAAATCCGGAGTCGCCGGGGTCGGACAGTCGTTGACACCGCCGCTGGGAGCAGCCCAGTCCTGGCACCGCGCCCATGGCCCTTCGAGCTTGTAGACGCCGCCGCTCTGGGTGATATCACGCAAGGTCACGTTGATCAATTGCCCGGTCAGCCCGGCAGAATCTGCGTCGGCAGCATCAGTCAGTCCGCCACTTCCATAGGTGGAAGTGGCCGTGGTCAGCGGATCGGGATCGAAAACCTTGGCCGTACCATCGACATAATATTCGGTGTTGCGGTAGTCGAGAATCTCGCCGCTGCTGGAGTCGGCGACGATCTCCCATTCGCCGGCCCTTTGCGGATCTCGAACCACATATACCCAGACCAGGTGGGTCGGCTGTGCGTCCGCATAGATCATCAACTTCGGTTCAAGCACGTCGCGTGCAGCCGGCATGCCGAAAGCCTCCACGACCTGCTTGCGCACATCGACGAAATTACGCGCCGGCCGGATCGGAATCGGATTGATCGATGGCCGCGCTTCGCTGCTGACGAAGATCACCTCGCCATCGGGTTTGACCGAGACGGCGATGTCGCTGCCATAGACCGGCACGCCATCCAGCGTTTGCTGGAAGCGAACCACCGCGAATCCACCATCATTGCGCTGATAGGTGGTGGCAAGCGCCGTCGGATTGTTGGCGATGCCGAGCTGTTCGGCACGCGCGGACATGAATTCGCGCGCCATCGATTCGGCACTGCCGCGCACGCTGGCGCGGAAAGCAGGCTGGTACAGCGCGGTCGCGCGACCGTCGGCTGCAAATCGGCCTTCGGCGGTTTCGAGGGCGGCGTGCGCATTGAAGGCCAGCTTGTTCTGCAACGATTGCGCCGCTGGCTGCAAGGCCAGTGCAGGGCTGCAGAGCCCACCGAGGGCGATACCGATGGCAGCAACCAGAAGATTGGATGGTTTGATCATGGAATCCTCGCATTTCGAATTGCGCACCGTTGCGCACGACAGCCGAGTTTAACCGCTGATCGGACTGGAGGTAATGCGCCATCAAGCACGAATTCTGACGCCGGGCGGCTGAGGCCCCGTCCAACCGAAGACTGAATGGAAAGCCGCCAACCCAGCAGGCGGGTCAGGTCGGCACCAACTTCAACACAATACTTGCCGGGGTCGGCTTTGCTACCCTGCAAAACGCCGGGCAGCGGTGTATCATGCGCGCCCCATCGATCCATCCATCCATCCGCATTGAAGGATATATGACGAAATGAGCAGCACCCTGTTCACCTCCGAATCGGTTTCCGAAGGCCATCCCGACAAGGTCGCCGACCAGATTTCCGATGCCGTGCTCGACGCGATCCTGCTGCAGGACAAGCGCGCGCGTGTCGCCTGCGAAACCATGGTCAAGACTGGCGTCGCCATCGTCGCTGGCGAGGTGACCACAAGCGCCTGGATCGACCTGGAAACGCTGACGCGCAAGGTCATCCTCGATATCGGCTACAACAGCTCACACGTCGGCTTCGATGGCGAAACCTGTGGTGTGCTCAATCTGATCGGCAAGCAGTCGCCCGACATCAACCAGGGTGTCGATCGCAAGAAGCCGGAAGAACAAGGTGCCGGCGACCAGGGCCTGATGTTCGGCTATGCGACGAATGAAACGAAGGAATTCATGCCGGCGGCGATCTACTACTCGCATCGCCTCGTCGAGCAGCAGGCCAAGGTGCGCAAGAAGAAAAACTCGCCCCTGGCGTGGTTGCGCCCGGACGCGAAATCCCAGGTCACCCTGCGCTACGAGGACGGCAAGGCGGTCGCCATCGATGCCGTCGTGCTGTCGACCCAGCACGATCCTTCGGTCAAGCAGAAGGACCTGGTCGAAGCCGTGCGCGAACATATCCTCAAGCCCGTGCTGCCGGCCAAATGGCTGCACAAGGGCACCAAGTACCACATCAATCCGACCGGCAAGTTCGTCATCGGCGGCCCGGTCGGCGACTGCGGCCTGACCGGTCGCAAGATCATCGTCGACACCTACGGCGGCTGGGCGCGTCACGGTGGCGGCGCGTTCTCGGGCAAGGATCCGTCCAAGGTCGATCGTTCGGCCGCGTATGCGGCACGCTACGTGGCCAAGAACATCGTCGCCGCCGGCATTGCCGACCGCTGCGAGGTCCAGGTCAGCTACGCGATCGGCGTGGCCGAGCCGACCTCCATCTCGGTGACCACCTTCGGCACCGGCAAGATCAGCGATGAGAAGATCGAGAAGCTGATCCGCAAGCATTTCGACCTGCGCCCGTACGGCATCATCAAGATGCTCGACCTGGTCCACCCGATGTATCAGCGCACCGCCAGCTACGGCCACTTCGGGCGCACGCCGGAACTCGTCACGCTGGCCGATGGCTCGTCGTTCACGACGTTCTCGTGGGAGAAGACCGACAAGGTCGACGCCCTGCGTAGCGATGCGAAACTGAAGTAAGGTCACTCCGGAATGCCCGCCGCCGAAAGCGGCAGCGGGTTCCACCCGCGATCCTCATGGCTTAGTCTGGGCGATTGAAAGGCGCTGTCCGAGATGTTTCGACAGCGCCGACACATCACCTGGAAACAGCATGTCCCCTTTCCGTTCACTCGGCGCGCTTCCGCTTTCCTTCTTCCTGCTGACCCTGTTCAGCCTGCTGCTGACCCATCGAGCGGCGCTGGCCGCGCCAGTCGAACCGCCGCTTGATCTCATGTTGTCGAGCCAGTCGCGGCTGGTCAGTGGCAAGGTCGCCGAAATCAATCCGGCCGGTCGCGTCGTGTTCAAACGCGAGCAGGTGTTCGGCGAGTACACCGACGTGCCCGAGATGATCGATGTGCGCGTATCGCCCTCGGTGCTGAAATCGGTAGCACTCGGCAAGCCGTACCTGTTCGCCTACGCGATGACCCATCGCGACAAGCGCGCTCCAGCCGGCGTTGCGCTCAATCGGGATGGAGCGATCCTGATCTCCAGTTCCGGCATCGAACCGGCTCTTTTCGCCGATACAACCGCCCTGCGCAAGATCCTGAAGGTCGCCGCAAGCGAAGAGGGCCGCGAAGGCCGGCACCTGCTCGACCTTCTGCTCAAGGCCCTGGATGGCAAGGATTCCGGCTTGCGCGCCCTGGCGGCCGCCCAGATAGCGATCGATTCCTCGCTGAGCAAGAAGCTGAATGCAAGCGACCGCAAGATTGTTGGCCGCGTAACTCGCGATGAGCACACCGAGCCGGCCACGCGCAGCCTGCTGCTTCTGGCCGCGACCGAGCGCCCGACCGAACTGGGTGACTGGTGGAAGGCGGCAGCCGAGGAAATACTGGCAACTACGCCGCTGGACGGATATCCTGAGGGTTCGATGGACCCGACCAGCCTGGTGCTGCTCGCGTTCGATGTATTCGATATTCGCGAAATCCTTGCGTCCCGGGATTCGCTCGCTCGCTGGCTTCGCAGTCCGAACAGACTCTTGGTAGAGCGATCCAATGCCGCGCTCGGAAGGGGATTCCCGGCGCAGCAACGTAACGCGATTGAGGAGGCATTGGCGGATCAGTCATTGAGCCGCGAAACACGCAAGTATCTCGACGATCAGCTGCGCCGTCTTGACGAGGAGTAATCCGCTCAGACCGCGCCGTAGCAGGGACCCGAATGATCGAATATTGACAGCGGAGCCGAACGGCTTGGCTCGTTGAAGCGCAAGAACTACCCGTATCTTGATGAGGAGCCTTCAACATGGATTTGCGATACCGATTGACCACCCTGTGCGCAGCCGCATTGCTCGCGCTGGGCGTAACCGCCGAGGCAGCCAGCCAGGCTCCCGAGGTCATGCACGCGACCCGCTTCGATGTATCCGCCCCGATGCGCGACATCATCCGCATGATGCCGCCCGCTTCTCCAATGCAAGGCGGCACCGAGGAACACCCGTACGAAATTCCGAATATCCTGATCAAGCCGCAGAACCAGACCAACTGGCTGGTGCCCGATTATTCGCGCGCGCAGACGACGCCGTCCAACATTCCGGCACCGCTGGTCGATATCCAGTTCGACGCGATCACCCAGTCCACATCGGGTTGTGGCTGCCTGCCACCCGACACCAACGGTGATGTCAGCGACCAGCACTACATCCAGACCACCAACGGCGCGTGGGCCGTCTATGACAAGACCACCGGCGCGGTTGTCCAGGCGCCGACCCCTGGCAACTCCTTCTATGTGGGCTTCGGCGGCAAGTGCGAAACCACCAATTCGGGCGATCCGACTGCACTTTGGGATGCGCAGGCCAAGCGCTGGGTCATCTCCCAGTTCGTGACCACCACACCCTTCGCCCAGTGCGTTGCCGTGTCCAAGACTTCCGATCCGCTCGGTCAGTACTATCGCTATGAATTCCAGTGGCCGATCTTCGGTGACTACCCGAAGATGGGCGTCTGGACCGAGGAAAACAGCCGACAGGACGCCTACACGCTGATCACCCACGAGTTCGGCGGATCGCCGCAGACTTTCCAGGGAGCGGCCCTGATCGCACTCGAGCGCGACAAGATGCTGTCCGGCAATCCGGCCGCCGCCGTCGTCCGCTTCCCGGGCTTTGATGCCTATGGCGTACAGCCGATCCATCTCAGTGGCTTGAAAGCGGCACCGGCCGGCTCCTGCCCGTCGTTTGTGCATTTCGACTTCGCCACCAGCCAGTACCGGTTCTGGGACATGTGCATCGACTGGACGACCCCGGCCAACACGACCATCTCGGCACTGCCGACTCGCGTCGATGCCGACTCGTTCTTCCCCTACTTCAACAAGATTGCACAGATGGGCACGGCCAGCGCACTTGACTCGTTTGGCTCCAATACGATGTACCGGGCCACGGCGCGCGCTTTCGACATCACCGCGCCAACACGCATCTCGCTGGTGCTCAATCATGTGGTCGAAGGCAATACCCAGCAGGCCGGCATCAAGTGGGTGCACTTCAACCTCCAGCCTGTCACCGAGCCGGTCGGCGTCGTCGACCGCATCTTCGGCGACGGCTACGAAGGCGCGCCCTTGCCGACTATCGTTCCGCAGACCCTGACCACGAAGACGCTGATCGATCAGGGCACGTTCTCCCCGGACGGCGATTCGCGCTGGATGGGCGGCATCGCGATTGATGGCAGCGGCAATATCGGTCTGGGCTACTCCAAGTCGAGCTCGGCGCTGAACCCGAAGATCATGGTTACCGGCCGTGCCGGCAACGACCCGCCCGGCATCATGCGCGACGAACAAGCCTGCGTCGGCGGCACCACCGGCTCGCAGACCAGCAGCAGTGGCCGCTGGGGCGACTACGCCTCGATGAGCGTCGATCCGGTCGACCAGTGCCGGTTCTACTTCACCACCGAGTATCTCGCGACCACCTCGAGTTCTTCGTGGCGCACGCGCGTCTGCTCGTTCACCTTTCCGGGCTGCGGCAGCGCCGACTTTGCCCTGGTCAACGAGACACCGGCCCGCGTCGAAGTCTGTTCCGCGACTGCTGGCGGCGACCCAACCTGGGGCCTGCGCGCCGGCGTTCTCAATGGCTTCAATGGCGCGGTCACGCTCAGCGTGGTCGGCAATCCGGGCGGCACCACGCCCAATTTCTCGGTGAACCCGATCAACGCACCCGGATCGAGCGTGCTGACCCTGGCCGGTGGCGCAGCCGCGTCAGCGGGTGAATACGCCTTCACCGTCAATGGCGTCAGCGGCCAGACTCGCTCGACCGCCTTGAGCCTCGGCGTATCCACGGCCGCAGCCGCCGCACCGAACCTGGTCAGCCCGGCCAACAGCGCGACCGGCATCAAGATCCTGCCAACCCTGACCTGGA
This sequence comes from uncultured Dokdonella sp., assembly GCA_964390215.1. GTDB lineage: Bacteria > Pseudomonadota > Gammaproteobacteria > Xanthomonadales > Rhodanobacteraceae > Dokdonella. The sequence continues at coordinate 27,354 of CAYMHF010000028.1, forward strand.
GCGCCGTCGCCGGAGCCCTGCGCTACAACGTGGAAGTCGCCAGTGACATGGCCTTCACCAATATCGTGGCCAGCGCCACGGTGGTCGGTACCACGTGGAAGGTGAGTACCGCGCTCAGCCAAAGCACGCAGTACTACTGGCGCGTCACGCCGGACAACTACTGCGGTGCAGGTACCAGCTCGCTGGTCTTCAGCTTCACCACCGGCCTGATCGGGCAGTGCCCGAGCGGCACGACGCTGACGCCGCTGTACTCGGATGATTTCAATGCCGCCGGCAACAATGGCTGGACCACGGTGGGTACCGGTGCGACGACCTGGACGAAACAGACCCCGCTCGCAACAACCGGCCTGACGACGCAAGGCTGGGGCATCCCCAACAACGTGACGACCAGCGACCGCGGCCTGGTAACGCCTTCCATCGTCATTCCGGGCACGGCGCAGGAAATCTTCATGACCTACCAGACCTACCACAGCTTCGAGACTGACGGTCCGACCGGCTGCTGGGACAACGGCACGCTCGACATCAAGGTTGGCGCGGGTGCATTCACCTACCTGGAGAACAGTCGTCTGTTCACCGATCCGTACGATGGCGTGGTCTCCGCCGGTGAAGCGAATGCTGGCGCACGGGGCTGGTGCCATGCTCCCTCACCGTTCCCGGTTCCGACCCCCAAAGTCTCGGTGGTCGATCTCGAAGGTTTTGCCGGGCAGTCCGTGCAGGTTCGCTTCCGTGCAGTCACCGACTCCAACACGGCTGCAGCGGCACCCAACGGCATGTACATAGACAATTTCAAGATCGAAACCTGCCAGCCGTAACGAGCTCGGCAAATCTGACACTTCAACGGGCCGCTTCGCGGCCCGTTTTTTTTGCCCGTGAATCACCAGGAAAAGCATGCCAGGAGATCAGGCGCTACGGGATGATCGCCTGTGTGTCTGTTGACCGGAACGCAATAACGGCGATCCGATGGAGGACGACCGACACTGTGCCACACCGGCGAACGCCGATTGCCAGTCGTCCAAACGCCTCGCACAATGCCTGTTCGATCCTTCCGATGGCAGGCAACGAATCCGTGATTTCCCCTCTCGCTGATCTGCGCGCCCAGATCGATCAGGCCGATGAAGATCTGCTTGCCGTGCTCGCGCGCCGGGCCCGACTCACGGCGGAAGTCGGCACTCTGAAATCGCGCCACGGGCTGCCTTTGTATGTCCCCGAGCGCGAAGCGCAACTGCTCGGCGCACGGCGCGAAAAGGCCGCCATGGCCGGCATCGATCCCGATTTGATCGAGGACATCCTGCGCCGCGTCATGCGCGAGAGTTACAGTTCCCAGGAAACCGACTTCCCTGCCGCCGGTGATCGTTCACGCGCGGTGGGCATCGTCGGTGGCGGTGGTGCGCTGGGTCGTTGCCTGGCGTCGTTCTTCACGCGCTCCGGCTATTGCGTGCGCATATTCGAGAAGGACGATTGGGAGCAGGCGCCAGCGCTGCTCGCCGATGCCGGCCTGGTTCTGATTGGCGTACCCATCGAACATACCTGCGCCGTGATCGCGAAGCTGCCGAAACTGCCAGATGACTGCATCCTCGCCGACATCACCAGCGTCAAGCAGGCGCCGCTGACGGCGATGTTGGGCGCCCACCCGGGCCCGGTGCTGGGACTGCACCCGATGTTCGGCCCGGATATCCGAAGCCTGGCCAAACAGGTGGTTGTGGTTTGTCCGGGTCGCGACGCCGGGCGCTGCCAATGGCTGATCGACCAGTTCGGCATCTGGGGCGCGGTGCTGCGCGAGGAATTGCCCGAACGCCATGATCGGGCGATGGAGCTGATCCAGGCCATGCGCCATTTCACCAGCATGGTCTATGGCATCTTCCTGCAGCGCGAGAATGCCGACCTCGACGAATTGATGCGCCTGAGTTCGCCGATCTATCGCCTGGAACTGGCCATGGTCGGTCGGCTATTCGCACAATCACCGCAACTCTATGCCGACATCATCATGGCGGCGGATGGCCTGCCCGCCCTGCTCGATCAATACCGCGGCGTTCTCGACGACCTGTTGAAACGCGTGCGCGAAAAGCAGCGCGACGAATTGATCGGGGATTTCAACAGCGCACGCAGATATTTCGGCGAGCTCGCCCCGGCCCTGCTGCGCGAAAGCAGCGAGCTGTTGCGCAAGGCCCACGATGCACGCGATCCGAGCGCGCCGCACGAACTGTCCGGGGCGCGTACCAGAGCGTCTTCGTCCACCCAGGATTCGTGACACGGATCAAGGGCGCGGCTTGTTGCCGCAGCCCGGCACTGCCCCGCCGCCAGATCCAACAGACAAGCCAGTCCGGTCTGGCTTGATCACGCCATCGTGCATTCGCTGGCCTTTTTCTTGCTTTGATCTCGCAGGCGCTCAGCAAGTGCCCGGTGACCTTGGGTAATCCGGGAGCCAAGGCCACACAACCCGGTTTGCGCAACGTCGCAATCGAACGTGTGCTGGATCGGTGCGCACATCCGGTCAAATCACAAGCACGAACGAGAACACCGATGAACCGCGACATCCACACGATCGAACCGCCCCTGCTGGCTGATGCCGCTGCCCTGGATGCCTATCTCGGCACCTATCCAAACGTGTACGCCGAGCAAGGCTATCCGGCGATCAGTCTGGAATCCTGGCAGGCATTCGGCGAGGATGCCGGCGAACAGGCCTACGCAACCGCACGGCGTCTCGGACTGCCACTCGTGCGGCTCGATCACATTTCGGCAGAGAGTGATGCACTTGGCCTGATCCCGCCGGATCTGGCACGCCGGCTGCGCGCCGTGCCGCTGCGCGTAGGCAAGGGCCTGGTCGCGGTCGCCATGGAAGATCCGGGCGGCCCCGATGCACAGCGCCTGCTCGACTTTCTCAGCCGCGAGCGCGTGCTGCCCCTGGTCGCATCAACGCTGCAGATCCGCGAGGCCATCGCGCGCCATTACGACCAGGTCGAGGATCGTGCAATGGCGCGGCAGTTGGGTCTGGATACCGACGTGACCGATCAGCAGTCACCGAGCGAACAGGAGGCGCAGCGGCTCGCTCTCGAGATGCCGGTGGTGAGCATGGTCCACACCCTGATCGCCGATGCGGTTTCCCGGCGCGCATCGGACATCCACCTGCGTCCCGGCGAGGACGCAACCGACGTGCTCTACCGGATCGACGATGAGCTGGTTTCGGTGCGCCGTCTTGCCCGCGCGCTGAACCCCGCCGTGGTCAGCCGCATCAAGGTGTTGGGGGGCATGAATCTCGCCGAGCACCGACGTCCTCAGGATGGTCGTACGACCTTTCGGCTCGACAGCCGGAAAACGGTCGACCTGCGCATCTCGCTGTTGCCGACGGTGCATGGCGAAAGCATCGTCGTGCGTTTGCTCGACCCCTCCGAAAGCCTGTGGAACCTCGACCAGCTCGGATTCAGCGAGATCGACCGTCTGCGCGTCAAGGACGTCATGGCACGCAGCCATGGCATGTTCCTCGCCACCGGGCCGACTGGCTGCGGCAAGTCGACGACGCTTTACGCGATGCTGCTCGAACTGCGCAAACAACGCATCAATATCCTCACCATCGAGGATCCGGTCGAGTTCCACATCGCCGACATCCAGCAAATGCAGGTCAACCGTGCCGCCGGCTTCATCTTCGCCAGCGCCATGCGCAATTTCCTGCGCCATGATCCCGACGTGATCATGGTCGGCGAGATCCGTGATCGCGAAACCGCCGAAATTGCGGTCGAAAGCGCACTCACCGGCCACCTCATGCTGAGCACCCTGCACACGAACACCGCAGCGACCACGATAACCCGCTTGCTCGATCTCGGCATTGAGGCCTATCTGTTGCGCACCTCGTTGCTGGCGGTAGTCTCGCAGCGGCTGGTTCGCCTGACCTGTCCGCACTGCCGAATCGAAGAACCTGTCGACACGCATGTGCGCGAAGAACTCGGTGTCGGCGCCGATGAAGTTTTCCATTTCGGTCGTGGCTGCCACCGCTGCGAAGGCCTGGGTGTTTTCCGTCGCCAGGCCGTCTACGAATTGATGGTGATGTCTCCGCGTCTGCGCCAGCTGATCGTGCCGGGTGCCGATGCCGATGCGTTGCATGTGGCGGCGATCGCCGAAGGCATGGTCCCGATTACCCAGGCAGCGATTGCGCTGGCACGCAGCGGGGCGATTTCTCTGGCCGAGGCGTGGCGCATTCGTGCGGACTGAACCGGGGTGAATGTCAGCGGCGGATTCAGCCGCTGCGAGCGTTTTCGACGGGCATATATCCCTTCATCGCGAATAAGCGATATACTGCGCGTCCTTTTGCTGCCGAGGGGCGCTGCAGGTCGAATCGTCAAGGCGATTCCGAACTCAGGCTCGGCATGCATTTCCTGTTGAACGGCGCCCGCCCCAATTGAACGGAGCGAACCGCATGAATGCCGTCGTAAAGAATTCCCCGAACACCGATTACAAGATTGCCGATATCATGCTGGCCGAATTCGGCCGCAAGGAAATCGACATCGCCGAGCACGAGATGCCGGGCCTGATGTCGATCCGCCGCAAGTACGCACCGGATGCCCCGCTCAAGGGCGTGCGCGTGACCGGTTCGCTGCACATGACGATCCAGACAGCCGTCCTGATCGAGACACTGAAGGACATCGGCGCCGACGTGCGCTGGGCCTCGTGCAACATCTTCTCGACCCAGGATCACGCCGCGGCCGCGATTGCCGCGACCGGCACGCCGGTGTTCGCCTGGAAGGGCGAGACGCTCGAGGAATACTGGGACTGCACGCTCGACGCGCTGACCTTCCCGGGCAACAAGGGCCCCGAACTGGTCGTCGATGACGGCGGCGACGTCACCCTGCTGATCCACAAGGGCTACGAACTCGAGAACGGCTCGAAATGGGTCGACGAGCCCGCTTCATCGCACGAGGAACAGGTCATCAAGAACCTGCTCAAGCGCGTGGCCAAGGAGCGTCCGGGCTTCTGGCACACCGTGGTCAAGGACTGGAAGGGCGTCTCCGAGGAGACCACCACCGGCGTGCATCGCCTCTACCAGATGCTCGAGGCCGGCAAGCTGCTGGTACCCGCAATCAACGTCAATGATTCGGTGACCAAGTCCAAGTTCGACAACCTCTACGGCTGTCGCGAGTCGCTGGCCGACGGCCTCAAGCGCGCGATGGATGTGATGCTGGCCGGCAAGCTCGCCGTGGTCTGCGGCTACGGCGACGTCGGCAAGGGCTGCGCCCACAGCCTGCGCGCCTATGGTTCGCGCGTCGTCGTCACCGAGATCGATCCGATCAATGCGCTGCAGGCGGCAATGGAAGGCTTCGAAGTCAATACGGTCGAATCGACCCTCGGTCGTGGCGACATCTACGTGACCACGACCGGCAACAAGGACGTGCTCACCATCGAACATCTGAAGTCGATGAAGAACCAGGCCATCGTCTGCAACATCGGCCACTTCGACAACGAGATCCAGGTCGATGCGCTGAACAAGCTGCCCGGCGTGACCAAGATCAACATCAAGCCGCAAGTCGACAAGTACGTGTTTGCCGATGGCCACGCCATGTTCCTGCTCGCTGAGGGCCGCCTGGTCAATCTCGGCTGCGCGACCGGCCACCCGAGCTTCGTCATGTCGAACTCGTTCTCGAATCAGACCCTCGCCCAGATCGATCTGTGGGCAAACAAGGACAGCTACGAGAACAAGGTCTACATCCTGCCGAAGAAACTCGACGAGGAGGTCGCCCGCCTGCATCTGGAGAAGATCGGCGTCAAACTGACCACGCTGAGCAAGGCTCAGGCCGAGTACCTCGGCGTGCCGGTCGAAGGCCCGTACAAGCCGGAGCATTACAGGTACTGAGTGAGCGGTGAGCGGGAAAAGCCGGGGCAACGTCCCCGGCACTATGATCTGGATGTCTGGAAGGATGCGATGCGCCTCGTTCGCGAGGTGTGTCGCGTTACTGCCGAATTTCCAGACCACGAACAGTTCAGTCTCACCAGCCAGATTCGCCGTTCCGCGATCAGCATCCCCTCCAACATTGCCGAAGGGGCAGGGCGCGGTGGCCGGGTTGAGCCGACCCGCTTTCTCGTCATCGCCCGCGGCTCGCTTTCGGAGCTGGATACACAACTCTGAATTGCACGCGATCTGGCCTGTCTGATCGATGCAGATATCGATTCAATTGCTCTTCGCAAGACTCAACGCGCTGATCACATCCAAACGCCAGCCGGAAATCAGAGGTTCGCAATGACCGCTCACCGCTCACCGCTTGCCGCTCAGCAGACGCCTACTCCCGTTTCTTACGAGTTCTTCCCGCCGAAGACCGACGAGCAGCGTCAGGGACTCGAGCATGCCGTGCGCCAACTGAAGACGGTTGCGCCGGACTATGTCTCGATGACGTTTGGCGCGGGCGGCTCGACCCTGAGCCACACAGTCGAGGCCGTCAAGGGTTTGCGCGAGCGGCACGGCCTTGATGCGGCCCCGCATCTTTCCTGCATGGGCGGCTCGCGCGCCGAGATCCGCAGCCTGATCGAGCAATACCAGGCGCTCGACATCCGTCGCATCGTCGCCCTGCGCGGCGACCTGCCCTCGGGCATGGCCAGCATCGGCGATCTGCGCTACGCCAGTGAGCTGGTCGAATTCATTCGTGCCGAAAGCGGCGGCCACTTCCATATCGAAGTGGCGTGCTACCCGGAAGTCCATCCACAAGCCAACGACGCGCTGGCCGACCTGAACAATTTCAAGCGCAAGATCGATGCCGGCGCGAATGGCGCGATCACCCAGTATTTCTACAACGCCGACGGCTATTTCCGCTTTGTCGACGCAGTGCGTGCGCTTGGTGTCGATGTGCCGATCGTGCCGGGCATCATGCCGATCGCGAACTTCAGCCAGTTGCGCCGATTCTCCGAGATGTGCGGTGCCGAAATCCCGCGCTGGCTGGCCAAACGCCTGACTGCATTCGGCGACGATACAACCGCGATCCGCGAGTTCAGCACCGATGTCGTCGCCGAGCTGTGCCGCAAGCTGATCGCCGGCGGCGCCCCGGGCCTGCACTTCTATACGCTGAACCGGGCCAGGCCGACGCTGGCCATCCTGGAGCGCATCGGGCGCTGATCGGACTTGCCGCAAGAAAGTCGAGGCCTCAGGCGATCCCGAGTCCTTCGATCTGCCCGATCACATCGGCATCGAAACCGGCCAGCTCGGCAAAACAGCATCCGCGTTCGGCATAATCATGGAACTGATCGAAGCTCGGCGCGCCGGGTGAAAGCAGAATCGTTCCGCCGATCGGCGTTTGCTTGCGCGCCAGCGCGACGGCTTCACTCAGGGTGGCGACGCAATGCCGTTGAGGGCCATGCGCATCACCGAGCAAGGCGTGGATACGCCGACCATTGGCGCCGTTGGCGATGATCGCGTGCAGCGGCTGGTTGCGCACATGCTCGGCGAATATCCGCCAGTCGAGTCCACGCTCGTGACCGCCGACGATCACGCTGACGAGCTTGCCCTGCAGGCTGCGCAAGGCTTCGATCGTCGCCTGCGGCGTGGTCGCGATGCTGTCGTCGATCCAGCTCAGACCATCGCGCACACCGAGAGTCTGCAAGCGATGCGGCAGGGCGCGGAACGTTGCTAGGCTGTCAGCCGCCGCGACCGCATCCTCGCCAATAGCCTCGATCGCGGCGAGTGCGGCGCAGGCATTCAGTGCATTGTGCAGCCCGGGCAAGGGCAGGCGTGAAAGATCGAAGATGTGCTGCTGGCCACGCATGATGGATTCAGCATCGACATGCCAGCCTTCGGCAGTCGCGAAAAACCGGCGCTGTGGATGATCCGCCGTGTAACGGCGCAATTCCGCCTGCTCAGGATTGATCAACAGCGTTTCCGCAGCCGAGGCCAGAACAAGCTTGTCGATGACATAGCGCTCGCGACTGCCATGCCAGTCGAGGTGTTCTTCCTCGATATTGGTGATCACCGCGAGCTGCAGTCGATCCGCTTCGCGGGTCTGGAAACTCGACAACTCGATCACCCACCAGTCCGGTTCAAGCGGCGGATCGAGCAGCTCCAGCACGGGCAGCCCGATATTCCCGGCCAGCGCCGTGCATTTGCCGAGACCGCGCAGCAAATGCGCAATCAGGGCGCTGGTCGTACTCTTGCCCTTGGTGCCGGTGACGCCGATCACCCGCGAATGCGCATGTTCGGCGAACCACAACGCCGTTGCCGAGGTGAAACGCGTGCCATTGCGTTGCGCTTCGAGCATTTCCGGTCGATAGGCACTGATGCCGGGCGACTTGATGACGATGTCGAATGCGGAAAGATCGGCGGCCGTTGGTGCGTCGGTCGCATAGCGATCACGGGCATGATCGCTGGCCATGAAATGAGCTTCGGCATCACTGCAAAAAACGGTCAGCTGCAATTCCGGCAGGCGCTGACGCAAGGCCGTATGGGCCGCGTGGCCCTCGCGTCCGAGACCCCAGATGGCAACGCGCAGGCTGGCCAGATCGGCAATGCGCATCGCTCAATCCGACTCGAGCAGGGCAAGCAGACGCGCAGGTATGCGCTGCTCGCCGGCAATAACCAGCAAGGGCTCGAGCGCCAATCCGGATGCATCGAGCTGCGGCAGAATCTCGTGGGCGAAACGCTCGATCACGGCATCCTCGCGCCATTCGGCACGCCGGGCGAGCTCGGCCAGCGCGGCGCGCGATTCGCGCCCCTCGCCGACGCACTCGAACGGCTTGTGATCACGGTATTCGATCAAGGCATCGAAACCGCCCATCTGCGCCGGATCATCGAGCAGGTTGCGGCCGAAGATACCGAGCAAGCGCGGCTTCGGCATGAACGGCGCCAGGGCCAGAAACACGAAATGACATTTAGGACATTGTCCACACCAGCGATCTGATGGCTTCGGCCCGAGGATGCGGAAATTGCGGTTGCAGCTGGAGAACACGTCATCGTAGCGGCTGCTGCGCGCAAACCGCGAGGCCACGGCCAGTTCGGACAACGGCCGCAACAGCGAGTAGTAGTCGAGATCGGCGGCAACATGCGCATGCACGAGATCGCGGAATCCGTGCTCGAACTCCCAGCCCTTGCTCCACTGGTGGTTGATCGGCACGCCGTCGTATTCGAGCGTCGCGCTCGACGCCGAACGCTCGTTGGAGAACGCGATCGCGTCGTGACCATACAGAATGGCGGCGACAACGAGGATCGCCGAATTGATCGCGGTCACCGGGATATGTCCGTTCAGGGCGCCGGCACGGTTGTAATCGAACAGCAGCGGCGAGATTACCCGCGAGATATTGAGCATCGGCAAGCCGGTTCGTTGCGCGCACGACTCGATCAAGCCCGAGTTGCCGATCCAGACTGCCGTGGCATTTTCGGCTGCGCGTTTGAGGAGCTCGACGCTGACCAGCGAATCCTTGCCGCCACCAATCGGCACCAGGGTGCTGCGCGGCAGGCCGAGCGGTGCCGTCCGCATTGGCGTGCTGGTTGCCGAAACGGGAAAGCGGATCCTGTCGCGCAGGTCGATCTTGTTGTGATAGGCGAACTCGCCGAGTCCGTGCAGGTACAGGGCATCGAGGAACCGTGCTGTCGACGCGTCCATCGCCGCGCTTTCGACACGGATTTCATCGGGAACCCCGGCCTTGTAGTAACTGACTCCCGCAATCAGATGCAACAGGTCGAGCGCTGCATCAAACGCGGCCTCGCGCCCCGGCGCCAAGGTCGGAGCATGCGGAAAACCGATCCGCTCTATCAGCTCGGGGCCATCATCAAACGCATAGACCAGACGGGCTTCGCCCGCCGAATATTCGCGGCGCACAAATCGGAACGCTTTCGCGGTTCGTGGATCAACGCGGTTCACAGGCACACCTCGGCAGCCGGCTGTCGCAGGTTGTAACGCGACGCCATGACCGCGCCATACGCACCGGCTTCGGCAATCATGATCACATCATTCTCGTAGCTGGTCGGCAAGCGCCGATTGCTGCCCAGCACGTCGCCGGTTTCACAGATCGGGCCGACGATCTGGACCAGATCATCAGCGGGCGCATCGAGTCGAGACAGGTTGACGATCTCATGCCAGGCCTCGTACAGGGCCGGACGGATCAGCGAATTCATGCCGGCATCGAGACCGACATAGTGAACGTCACCCTTGCGCTTGGTCTGGGTCACGCTGGCGAGCAGCACTCCGGCCTCGGCGACGAGATAGCGCCCGGGCTCCATCCACAGCTGGAATTGCGGATAGGCCTGCTTGACCTCGGCCAGCGCGGCACCGAGCGCAACCAGATCGAGCGGCACGTCTTCCGGGCGTGATGGCACGCCGAGGCCGCCGCCGAGATCGAGCACCTCGATGCGGTTGAAGCGTTCGGCCAGGCTGGCGAGTTGCACATACACGCTGCGCCAGTGTTGCGCATCGAGAATGCCCGAGCCGAGATGCGCATGCAGGCCGACGATGCGTGCACCGTGCTGCCGCGCCTGGCTGCGGAAGGTTTCAATCGCGTCCAGCGACACACCAAACTTTGATTGCGCGCCACCGGTCTTGACCTTGTCGTGATGACCGCGTCCGGCACCGAGATCGACGCGCAGGAAAATCTCGCGTCCGGCGAAATCCGCACCCCATTCGGCCATCGGATGCAGCGCATCGAGCGTCACGCGCACACCGGCCGCGAGCGCCGCCCGGTATTCCTCGCGCGGTGCAAAATTCGGCGTGAACAGGATGCGCTCGGCCGGCAGATCCGGCAGGGCTGCGCGCACCGCCTCGACCTCATTCCATGAAACGCATTCAAAGGCGAATCCTTCGGCGTGCAGGCAACGCAGGATCTGCGGATGCGGGTTGGCCTTCAGCGCGTATTGCCAGCGATCGACCATGCCCAGCCCGAGCAGTCCGCGCGCCTGCTCGCGCACCTGATCGAGGCTGTAGACATAACGTGGCGTCGATGCCGCGGCGAGCTCCAGCAAGCGCAAGCGTTCGCGCTGCCACCATGGTGGCCGACGCATCGACAGCGCATCCTCGGCCAGTTCGCGCCAGCTTGGCCCGAACACCGCCGGATCACCGACACGCATGACCTCGGCGCGGATCAGCAAGGCATGCAGGCGCGGAATCAGCGCATCGACGACGGCCTCGTCGATCACGAAGGTCAGATTGAGATTGTTCGAGGATTGCGAGATCAGGTGCACGTCGAGCGCACCGAACTCGGCCAGCACGGTCGAAAGCCGGTGCAGCATGGCGCGCATGCCGCGACCGACCAGGGTGATCGCGGCACACGGCGCAATCACCTTGACCCGGCAGAACGCTTCGAGATCGACGCACAAGCGCGCCAGCACATCGGTACTGAGCAAATTGTCCGATGGATCCAGCGAGACGGTGACATTGGTTTCCGCCGAGCCGATCAGATCGACCGACAAACCATGGCGCTTGAAGGCTTCGAACACGTCGGCCAGAAAGCCGACCTGCTGCCACATGCTGATCGACTCCATCGAGACCAGGGTGATGCCCTTGCGCGAGCTGATCGCCTTGATGCTCGGCGCGGTCGATTGCGTTTTCCAGACAATCTCGGTGCCCGCCAGTTCGGGCCGGTTGGTGTCCTTGATGCGGATCGGCACACGCTCGTCGCGCACCGGATGGATGCAGCGCGGATGCAACACTTTCGCGCCGGTCGTGGCGATTTCCTGGGCTTCGGCGTAGTCAAGTTTCGCCAGCAGGCGCGCATCGGGAACCTGACGCGGGTTGGCGCTGAACATGCCCGGCACATCGGTCCAGATTTCGACCGCCTCGGCTTTCAGCAGCGCGCCGAAATACGCCGCCGAGGTATCCGAACCACCGCGGCCCAGCACGGCCGTCGCGCCGTCCGCGCTGCGCGCGATGAATCCCTGGGCAATGAACACCTCGCCGCGCACGGCCAGGCTCGTCATAACCGCGGGATCGTGGCGCACACGTACCGAGGCCGACAGCCAGCGCCCCCATTCACTCTGGTTGGGCAGCGCCTCCGCATGAAGATACTCACGCGAATCGAGCCAGTGGGTGGTCAGACCCAATGCGTTCAAATACGAAGAACCCAGCGTACTGGAGGAGAGTTCGCCAATCGCCAGCACGTCAGCCTGCCAATCAAAGCCGCCGCCGGCACGGCGCGGATCGGCCAGCAGATGGTCGAGCCGCGCCATCCAGGCGTCGAGCGCGTTGCGCCTGGGCAAGCCCAGCTCGCCGAACAAGCTGCGATGCCTGGCCACGATCGTGTCGCGCAGCTCGGCGCAACGTGCTTCATCGGCGAATCCTTCACCAATGCCCTTGAGCAGGTCGGTGATGCCCGACAGCGCCGAGACCACGATCAGAACCCGTTTTCCGGCCTCGCGATGGGTTGCCGCAATACTCGCGATATTGTCCCAGCGCGGACGCGTGGACACGCTGGTACCACCAAACTTGATGACAACCCATGGGGCGTCGACGGCGAGGGATGGGTTGGCCTGGTTCACGATTCGAGTATCTTGGCGGGCTCGGGGAACAAGTCCAGCATTCTTCGATGCATTGCAGCAAAACGCAATCAGACCAACCACAAGGCGGCAACGCAGCAACCGTCAACGAAATCCGCGCCGCACCACGCGGCTCTTCGCTCACTCAATCCGCGCCATCGAATCGCACCGGCCGAATCGACATGCTCAATGCTGATGTTCGTGCCCCCCAGTGCTCGCGCCGTCGGCCGCCTGCACATCAAACATGGCCGGCACACGCGTGCCATCCGAGAGCAGGAACGTAATCTCGATGCGATCGCCGGGGCTGATGTCCTTGCGCGGCTGCATCAACATCAGATGCATGCCACCGGGCGCGAACTTCACTTCCTGACCCGGCGCGATTTCGAGACTGTTGAGTTCGCGCATCCTGGCGACGCCATTTTCGATGACGGTCTGATGCACCGAAACGGCACGAAAACGATCGCTTTGCGCAGCCAGGATGCTGACCGGCGAATCACCGGCATTCTTGATCGTCAGATAGCCGGCAAGCATCGAGGAACCGGGCGGCGCTTGCGGAATCCAGGCGTTCGAGACGCCGACCTGTGCGGCAGCGAAAGCCGAGGCTGCCAGGCAGAACAGGACAAGGATCGTGATCAAACGCAGTACGGATTTCATCGGCATCTCCAGGTTGACAGCCCATCATAGCGGTAGCGGGCCATGACAGCCTGCCACCGGTTGCCGCAGCTGTCATGAGACGCTTGCGCTACTGACCTATACTGGCCAACCCTCTCGAATGATCGCGCCTCGCCGCAATCAGCACGCAACGCAGAAGCGGCATTGCGGCTGAAGCCGCTCCCGCGATCCTTGACTGGCGACTTGCCGATATCCACAGCCGGAACCCACCATGACCATTCTCGAAACGATCCAGCACGACAACATCCACGAACTGCGTCTGGCGCGCCCGCCGGTCAATGCGCTCAATCCGGAACTGGTGGCTGCCTTGCGTGCCGCCGTGCTGTCGGCGCCATCCCGGGGCGCGCGCGGCCTCGTCCTTTCGGGCCCTGCAGGCATGTTCTCGGCCGGACTTGATGTGCCGCATCTGCTGCAACTGGATCGCCCGGCGATGGCTGCATTCTGGGTCGAATTCACCGGCCTCTGCGAAGCGCTGGCGCGCTCGCCGATACCGATCGTTGCAGCAATCACCGGCCACAGTCCGGCCGGCGGCGCCGTGCTGGCGATTTTCTGCGACTACCGCATCATGGCCCGCGGCGCATTCCGCATCGGCCTCAACGAAGTCCAGGTCGGTCTCGTCGTGCCCGAGGTCATCCAGGCCGCCATGCGCCGCCTGCTCGGCTCGCACCGCGCCGAACGATTGATGGTGGCTGGTGCGATGCTTGACGCGGAGCAGGCCCACAGCGTCGGACTGGTCGATGAACTGATCGATACCGAACTCGTCGTCGGTCGCGCCATCGGCTGGTTGCAGGATCTGCTCAAACTGCCGCCGATAGCGATGAGCGAGACACGCCGCCTCGCCCGCGCCGACCTGCATGCCTGCTTCGACCGCAATGCGGCCACGCTCAGCAACAACGAATTCGCCGAACGCTGGTTCTCCGAAGAGTCGCAGAGCGTGCTCGGCGCCATGGTTGCCAAGCTCAAGGCCAAACACGCCTGATCGCGTTTGCCACTATCGGCGCATGGCAGGACTAGCAGCCTGTCGGACTTTGCCGGTTGAGGCGAGAATTCGGCTGTGCGAGGG
>CAYMHF010000029.1:0-41365 GCA_964390215.1 uncultured Dokdonella sp.
GAACCGCACAGACGGATTCGCAGCCCGGCCGAGTAAAGTCCGACAGGCTGCTAGGCGGCGATGGTCATCTGTACGTGGCGGGTTACGGTCTCTACCCCCTCTCCAACGGGCTGTCGCGGCTCTTGAGGGTGTCGGTTGATGGCGACAGTGCGGACGATACCAGTTGGGAACCGCAACCTTCAGACCGGGTCTCCGCCTTGGCGATCGACAGTGACGCGCACGCACTTATCGTTGGTGGTGTATTCACGGAAATCGGAGGTCAGCCACGCGCCAATCTGGCACGCATCCCGTTTTCTTCGAATGGCGCGATTGATCTGGCCTGGATGCCGGAAGTGGAAGGCGAAGTCCCGCGTCTCTCAAACGTCGAGGACGGACAGTTGTTTGCCCTCGTCTACGACAGGTCGATACCCGCACGGCCCCTCGCCAAGCTGCACAAATATAATGTTTCATACGGAACGACGGATCCGGATTGGGAATATGACGTGAATGGCATTGTCTTCGCGATGACGATCGTGCCCGGGAGCCCGCTGGCCGTGGGCGGCGGCTTATCGCACATGTCCGTCGCGGGCGTCGCTTCGTTCAACCTGGCGCTGCTTCCGCCAACCGGCACCAGCGCCCAGCCCAGCATGGAGGTAGGGCATCCCGGGAGTGTCTATGCGATGGCCAGACAGCCCGATGGTGGCACGATCATTGGCGGGGTGTTCGAATGGGCCGGCGGCATGCCGCGTTCCAACCTGCTGCGCTTGAAGCCCGATGGAACGCTTGATCCCCTTTGGAACCCGGCTCCTGACATTGGCGTCAACGCGATTCAAATCGATGCAGAAGGCGATGTTTTCGTGGGCGGCGTCTTTCGTTCGATTGGCGGACAGACCCTGCGTGGTTTGGCGAAAGTTTCGGGTTCGGGCATGGCATTGTTCACCCGCTGCCATCGGTCGGTAGTGTTTATGCGCTTTGCTATGACGGGCTCGGCAACCTTTTCGTTGGCGGTTATTTGAACGCTGTGGAAGGCCAGTCTCATCGCGGGATGGTCAAGGTCGTCAGGTCCATCACGGGAGACTGGAATATTGATAGTTTGTGGGCGCCTCAGACGTCCTCAGCCTCCCATTTGATCCTTGATGCGTCGCGGAATCTGTACGCAGCGCTCGACATAGGTGGCGTGCAGCGGTTTTCCGCTGCCGGATGAGATTCGCCGCCTACGGTGATTCGATTTTTATCGGTGAATTCGATCGGCTGCCAGCCCACTGATCGCGGATCTGCCGCGCGCTATCGCTGCAGGTAGGGATCGGCGATTCCGAGAGCGGCGAGGATTTTGCGCTCAAGCGATTCCATGCGCGTGGCATCGTCATCGTTCTCGTGATCGTAGCCGAGCAGATGCAAGGTTCCGTGTACGGTCATGTGCGCATGGTGATCGCGCAACGGCTTGCCCTGCTCAAGTGCCTCGCGAGCGACCACCGGCGCGCAGATGACGAGATCGCCGAGGAGTGGCAGCTTGATGCCCGCCGGCAGCTCGACAGGGAACGAAAGCACATTCGTGGCGTAGTCGCGCTGGCGGTATTGGCGATTGAGCGAGTGGCCCTCGTCGGCATCGACAAGGCGGATCGAGAGCTCGCTGTTTCCGCGCCGCCTGGCCATGCGCAGGGTGGCTTCGACCCATTGCAGGAAACTGGCTCGTTGCGGCAGGCCGCGTTGAGACATCCCCGGCGTTCGCGAAAGGTGCAGCTCAACTGACATCGCAGCGGATCCGGCTATAGATCGGAAGAACGTTCGCGATCATTGCGCGGAGCCGCGGATGTCGCTCACGCTCCTTCATTTCGCCGCGACGTCTTTGGCGGCCGCCAGTTCGTCCTCGCGCGCCTCGTAGGCACGCACGATGCGTTGCACGAGTGGATGACGCACGACATCCCTGGAATTGAAGAAGGTGAAGCTGATGCCGTCGACATCGCGCAGCACGTCAGTGGCATCGCGCAGGCCGGATTTGATGTGGCGCGGCAGGTCGGTCTGGGTGACATCGCCGGTGACCACGGCAATCGAGCCGAAGCCGATGCGGGTCAGGAACATCTTCATCTGCTCGACCGTCGTGTTCTGCGCTTCATCGAGGATCACGAATGAATCGTTGAGTGTGCGTCCGCGCATGTAGGCGAGCGGGGCGATCTCGATCACGTTGCGCTCGATCAGCTTGCTGACGCGTTCGATACCGAGCATTTCATAAAGTGCGTCATACAGTGGCCGCAGGTAGGGATCGACTTTCTGGGTCAGATCGCCTGGAAGAAAGCCGAGCTTCTCGCCGGCCTCGACCGCCGGACGCACCAGGATCAGGCGTTGCGCACGATTGTCGTTGAGCGCATCGACGGCCATGGCCACGGCCAGATAGGTCTTGCCGGTACCGGCCGGGCCGATGCCGAAATTGATGTCGTGGGTGGCGATCGCATGCAGGTAGCGGGCCTGGTTCGGGCCACGGCCCTTGATCATGCCGCGCTTGACCTTGACCGCGACTTCCTGGACGCCCTCGGCGGCCTCGGCGGCGATCGCCTCGATGCCGGATTCCTGCAGGTGCAGGTTGATCTGTGGCGCGCTCAGGATTTCATCTTCGGTCAGCGCATAGAGGTCACGCAGAACGCGACTGGCCAGTTGCACGGGCCGCTCGTCGCCGAGTACGCGGAACACGTTGCCGCGGTTGGCGATCTCGACGCCGAGGCGCAGCTCGATCTGGCGCAGGTGTTCGTCCAGCGGCCCGACCAGGTTGGACAGGCGTTCGCCGTCTTCGGGTTCGAGGGTGAAGTCGTTGCGGATGGGGTCGGTCATAGGCGCGCGAGGTTAGCGCGAGCGCAGGGGCGATGCCAGCAGGAATTTGCGGACGCTTGTTCCGTCGTCGCTCTAGCTTTATGCGTGTCAATGGACAATCGGGTTCCGCAGAAAAGGGGAGTTCCCGACCTGTCAGCGATGCCGGACAGCCGTGATCACTTCAGTGGACTGATCGTGCGCTCGAAGCGTGGCCGCCAGTCATGCTTGATGTCGGCGGAGACGAGGATTCGTCCGGCGCGACCGATGATCAACTTGCGTGGCACGAAGCCGATGTAGCGGGAATCTTCGCTGTTGTCGCGATTGTCTCCCATCATGAAGAACTGGTCGGCGGGAACCACAACCGGTCCGAAGTCGCTTCTTGATTGGAGCATGGGCAGGAACTGCACCGTTCGGCTGCTGTTGCCGAAAGCCTCGGTGGCGCGTGTCGCGTCGACAAGGCGTCCAAGCCCGACCGCTTCGCGAACCTCGCGCAAGTCGGAGTATCTGGCCGACTCGTGATTGATGAAGAGCCTGTTATCGTGCAGTTCGACGACGTCGCCGGGCAGGGCGACAAGACGCTTGATCAGGCGCGTACCGTCTTTTGGCGAACTGAAGGTGACGATATCGCCGCGTTGCGGATTGCCGAGCCGGGCCAGCGAGATGTCGGTGAACGGAACCTTGAGATCATAGGCAAGCCGATTGACGAGGACGACGTCGCCTTCGAGGATCGTTGGACGCATCGAGCCGGTCGGAACCGGATTCCAATCGGCGATCGCCGTGCGGAACAGGCCGAGGCAGATGATGAAGACGAGCACGCCACGATTGTCCCTGAGCCACTTCTTCATGGTTTGCCTGCCGTGGAAAGATGATCTGGGCCAGAGACTGTGGCTGGCGAGGAAAGTTTCTGCCGGCCAGGCTGCCAGCTCGGCGCAGAATGCTTTCATGCGGGCGGCGCGAGCAGCGGATCGCTGCTCGGCCGCAGTACTCGCGACTACTCGATGCCGAGTTTTTCGAGCCGATAGCGCAACTGACGCAGGGTCAGGCCGAGTTGCTTGGCGGCTGCGGTGCGATTCCAGCGTGTTGCTTCAAGTACCTTGGTGATCACGGCGCGTTCGGTTTCCGCGACCGTGGCGGCGAGATCGCCGCTGTAGGCGGAATCGGGCAGCACGATGCCCGCATGGGCTTCGGCCTCTGCGGGGCGCCCCGGCGCATGATGGTGGGAGGCGAGCGGACGCGCCGGCAATGCGCTTTCGGCCGCCGATGGCGCTTGTGCAACCGGAGCGCGGGTCACCAGGCGCATGTCGTCGGCGCTGATCGAGCCGTCTTCGCACAATGCGACGGCGCGCTCGAGAATGTTTTCGAGCTCGCGCACGTTGCCCGGGAAGTCGTAGGCATTCAATGCACGCACGGCATCCGCGGTCAGTCGCGCCGGCGCACGGTCAGCCTCGCGGCCGAGCCGCTCGAGGATGCGCGTGGCCAGTAGCGGGATGTCGTCACGCCGTTCGCGCAAGGGCGGCACGCGCAGCTCGATCACATTGATGCGATAGAAAAGATCCTGGCGGAATGAGCCGAGATCGACCAGGCGGGCGAGGTTCTTGTGGGTGGCCGAAAGGATGCGCACATCGACGGCCACCTCGGCACGGGCACCGATCGGTCGGACGGCTTTCTCCTGGATCACGCGCAGCAGCTTGACCTGCATGTGCAGCGGCAGCTCGGCGACCTCGTCAAGGAACAGCGTACCGCCATCAGCAGCCTGGAACAGACCTTCCTTGTCGGCGTGGGCACCGGTGAAACTGCCCTTGCGATGGCCGAAGAACTCGCTTTCCATGAGTTCCGACGGAATCGCACCACAGTTGACCGGCACGAATGGTGCCGAAGCACGCGGGCCCATTTCGTGAATCAGGCGCGAAGCCAGCTCCTTGCCGACGCCGGATTCGCCGGCCACGTAGACCGGAGCCTGACTGCGTGCGACCTTGGCGATCGTCGCACGCAATTCCTTCATCGGTTCGGATTCGCCAATCAGCTTGGCGCTGCTTGCATCGACGCCGGTTTTCTTTTCTTCGGACAGGCGCAGCGCAGTCTGCACCAGGCGGCGCAAGACATTGATATCGACCGGTTTCGAGACGAAATCGAAAGCGCCGGCCTTGAGCGCGACCACGGCCGCATCGACATTGCCGTAGGCGGTGATCATCGCCACCGGCGTTTCCGGATATTTCGCGGCGATCAGTTCGATCACCTCGTGCCCGGTGCCGTCCGGCAGCCGCATGTCGGTGAAACACAGCGCATAGCGGGTTTCGGCGAGGCGCTGCCTGGCCTCACTCACGGTGGCAGCGGACTCGACGATCAGGCCCATGCGACCCAGGGTCAGGGTCAGCAATTCGCGAATGTCACGCTCGTCGTCAATTACCAGTGCGTATTGTTTGCTCATGCCTTCATTCGATGCGAGTCTGCCGCGACGCTCAAGGTTAATCTGCGCCGCATGGGAAGGCAAAGAATAACGGCGAGAACCGTACATGCGTCCGGCGCCCGGACAATCAAGGCCGCCCTAAATTGAGGGATCGAAGCCGCTGGCGAAGATCCGATCCGATTCCGGGGCCGTATTTGCGGTTGCGGTGTTGTTGCCGGTATTCGGGTCGGTGGCAGGTGCATTGACCACCGCGGTCACCGAGTTCGACAGGATGCCGCTGGTGCCAGGAGCGACCGTGGCATTGACCGTGTAGGTCACATGACTGCCAGCCGACAGGCTGACCGTCTGTGAGATATTGCCGCTGCCGCCCGATGTGCAGGTCGCTCCGGCGGCCGCTGCACATGACCAGGTGGTGCCGGTGTAGGCCGCAGGGAACGCGTCGACGACGATTACGCTGGGCGCATTGGCTGGTCCCGCATTGCTGATCGTGATCGTGTGGCTGAGCGCGCTGCCCGGCGTGTACAGGGCCGGCGAAGTGCTGATCGACGCCGACACATCGGCATTGCCGCCCGCAGCCTGGCAGTCAACGACGGCGCGGATCACCCAGTCGCCCGGCACGCCGAAGGATTCCGACGACAACCAGACGTAGGTTCCGAGCAGGTTGGCGTAAATCGCATTTCGACCGCCATGGATTCCGTCGGAATCGACGGCCAGACTGGGGCCGCTAACCGGCGGGGTTTCAGAAAACGTATACGCTACGACAAAGGTCTCATTGTTTGTGACCGGCACGATCAGCGGCACGGTGTTGTTGTCGTCAAGGAAGCGGTATTCGTTGATGACACCGTCGCTCAGCAAGGGCGCGTTGATCTGCTGAGCCAGCGCACCTGGGGTCGGAAACGTTCCGGATCGGTAGATGTCGATCGAATCTCCGAGCAACTGGCCGCTACCGCCGCTGGCCGACAGCCAGAAGATCTGCACGGCGACGATGTTGCCGTCGCATGGCGAAGTCAGCCAGCTGGCGCCCTTTTCACCGGTGACAAAGCCGGCTTCGATGATTGCCGTGCTGAAACTGGTCAGCGAATCGTTCTGTACGGTCGTTTCCGTGGCCGATGCGCTGCCCGCGATCAGGCTGGCCAGTGTTGCGAACAGGAATACCTTCATCACCGTTTCCCCTAGTTCCACCCGGAGTTCCAAGCCTACGTGTTCGATGCGTCGGCCGATCGGCACACCGTCACAATTGCAGATCAGCCGATGCTGCGCCAGAGCAGGCTGGCGAAACGACCCGTTTGCGGGTCGTTTCGATAGGAATAGAAACGCGGATCGCTGCGCGTGTCGAATCCGCCACCACTGGTCTGCCCGACACCGATGCTGGTCAGCCGCATGCGCGCGAGCGCTGCGAGGTCGCAGTGCCAGTGACCGGGGCGGGTCGGCATGAACGCGACAACCGAATGCGCATTGCGTTCGATAAAGGCCTGGCGCACTTCCTCGCCGACTTCGTAGGAGGCCGCACCGATCGTGGGGCCGAGCCAGGCCATGATCTTCGCGGGATCGCTATCCAGACGGGCCACGGTTGCTTCGAGCACGCCGCTGGCCAGTCCGCGCCAGCCGGCGTGGGCGACGGCGATTGCGCTGCCGTCGTCGGTGCAGAACAGAACCGGCAGACAATCGGCGGTGAGCACGGCGAGGACGACGTCGCAGCGGCGGGCAATCGCCGCATCGGCCTCGGGTTCGCCAGTCGACGTGCAAGCATCAGCGACGGTTGTCCCGTGTACCTGGCGCAACCACAGCGGAGTGGCGGGAAGCTGCAGCAGCTCGACCAGCGAGGCCCGATTTTTGGCTACCGCGTTGGCGTCGTCGCCACAACGATCGCCGAGATTGCAGCGATCCCGGGGTGGCAGCGAGACGCCCGGGGTCTGCCGGGTCGTGATCCGGGCGTGGATGTTGGCTGGTGCGGGCCAGTCCGGCAGCAGCCAGGGCGTGCCGGCCATCAGCTTTGCGAATCCTCGCGCACAGTCGTGATCAGTGCCTCCATGTCGGCCGGGCGCTCGGCCGTGATGGCGATGGTTTCGCCGCTGGCCGGGTGCGTGAACTCGAGCTTTTCGGCATGCAGCGCCTGGCGGCGAAAGCCGCGCAGGGCTTCGATCAGCTGCGCGGTCGCGCCCTTGGGCAGGCGCAGGTTGCCATAGCTGGGATCACCCACGATCGAGTGTCGCGCATGCGCCAGATGCACGCGGATCTGATGCGTGCGCCCGGTTTCAAGTCGGCATTCGACCAGGGTCATGGCGCGGAACTTTTCGCGCACCCGGTAATGGGTGACCGCTTCGCGGCCATCCTCGCGGACGGCCTGACGCAGGCGATCGACCGGATGGCGTCCGATCGGCTGGTCGATCTTGCCGCCGGCAACCATGGTTCCGTAAACCAGGGCCTCGTACTGGCGATGCACGCTGCGTGCCGATAGTTGTTCGACCAGGCTGGTGTGCGCCCGCAGCGTTCGCGCAACCACCATCAGGCCCGAGGTGTCCTTGTCCAGGCGATGCACGAGCCCGGCGCGCGGGATGCCGGCCAGTTCGGAGTCGTGATGGAGCAGGGCGTTCTGCAGGGTACCGTCGGGATTGCCGGCACCCGGATGGACGATCAGGCCGGGCGGCTTGTTGACGACAAGGATGTCGGCATCCTCGTAGCGGATGTCGAGATCGATCTGCTCCGGGCTCGCGCGGACTTCGCGCTGCAGGCGCACGGTCAGCTCGACCGTTTCGCCGCCATGGACGATGTGCCGCGGAATGACCGTCTCGCCGTTCAGCAGCACGTTTCCGGCCTTGATCCAGCTGCTCAGGCGCGAACGTGAATAATCAGGGAAGAGGTCGGCCAGGGCGGCGTCGAAGCGTCGACCAGCGGATTCAGGCGGAATATTCGCGTTCAGGATGGGTTCGGCTGCGTTCATCGGGGGCAATCTGGAGAATGGGGCGGAAAACCCCGGTATCCGGGGCCTGCGGCTGCAACGAGGCGAACTTCAGGAAGCCGGTGCACAACCAGTATCGACCACGTTTGGATAACGGGGATTTGATCTGCGCATCGCGGGTTCGGGTTATGATCGCGGACTTCCATCATCGCAGAGCCCCTCCTCGCATGCGAGTTTCCCGTCAAATCCGCCTCGTTTCCCGACTTGCCTTGATTCTCATCGCCGTGTCCCTGGTCGGCGGTTGTTCCCTGTTCGGCAAGAAGAAGGCCGACCCGCTCGAAGTTGGCACGGTCGAGCAGCTCTATGAGCGCGGCAAGACCGCCAACGAAAAGGGCGACTACGATGTCGCCGTGAAGACCTTCACGCGCCTGGTCGCGCGCTTCCCGTTCGGGCCCTACACCGAACAGGCGCAGCTCGATCAGGCCTATGCGCAGTACAAGATGAACAAGCCCGACGATGCCTATTCGACGGTCAACCGCTTCATCAAGACCTATCCGGCGCACAAGCACATCGACTATGCCTACTACCTGCGCGGTCTGATCAACTTCGATCGCGAGGAAGGCCTGCTCGAGCGTTACGCCGGACTCGACATGACCCAGCGCGATCAGAGCTTCCTGCGCCAGTCCTTCGACGATTTCTCGGCCCTGATCAAACGCCACCCGGATAGCCGTTATGCCGATGATGCCAAGCAGCGCATGATCTTCCTGCGTGATGGCATGGCCCAGGCCGAGCTCAATGTGGCCCTGTTCTACCTGCGCCAGGGGGCCTATGTCGCTGCCGCGAACCGGGCCAAGGCCATCCTTGAAACCTACGACCAGTCACGCCAGGTCGGCGACGCACTGGCGATCATGGTCAAGAGCTACCACGAGCTGGGTCAGGACAAGCTGTCGGCGGATTCGCAGCGCGTACTCAAGCTCAATTATCCGGATCATCCGTCGCTGTCGCGCGATTGGCCGGTATGGCGGTCGAGCCTGTGGAAGCTGTTGCCGCTGTCCAATCGCGGCGCCAAGCCGATGACCAAGACGCGCTGAGGACTGCGCGTCGCCGCTTCAGTCCCAGCCTGACGTGATCGGATAGCGCCGCTCGCGACCAAATGCACGGCGCGACACCTTGGGCCCTGGAGCAGCCTGCTGGCGTTTCCACTCGCTGATGCGGATCAGGCGAACCACCTGGTCGACCGTGTTCGCATCGAAACCTGCGGCCACGATGTCTTCGCGCGATTGTTCTTCATCGATGTAGCGATGCAGGATCGCGTCAAGCACCTCGTAGGGCGGCAGCGAATCCTGGTCGGTCTGGTTCTCGCGCAATTCGGCCGATGGCGGTCGCTCGATGACCGCTTGCGGGATCACCAGCGCGGTTGATTCCGCACCCGCGAAGCCCGCGGCGTTGCGCCAGCGTGCCAGCTCGAAGACTTCGGTCTTGTACAGATCCTTGATTGGCGCATAGCCACCGCACATGTCGCCGTAGATCGTCGCATAACCGACCGCGTATTCGCTCTTGTTGCCGGTGGTCAGGACAAGGCCGCCCAACTTGTTCGACAAGGCCATCAGGATCACGCCACGACAACGCGATTGCAGGTTCTCCTCGGTAGTATCGGCAGCCGTGTCCTTGAACAGCGGGGCGAGCGTGTCGAGAAAACCCTGGAACGGTGCCGCGATCGGCACGGTCTCGATGCGCACACCCAGCGCATGGGCCTGCTCGTCGGCGAGATCATTGCTCTGCCGCGAGGTATAGCGCGAGGGCAGGCGCACGGCGGTGACATGATCGGCGCCGAGGGCATCGACGGCGATGGCCAGAACCATCGACGAATCGATGCCGCCGGAAAGGCCGATCCAGACCCTGCTGAAGCGGTTCTTGTGGCAATAGTCGCGGGTTCCGCGAACGATCGCACGCCAGGCCAGACTCGCCTTGCTTTCGTCGGTTTCCGCAGGCCAGGCGCGCGCGGTGAAACGACGCGCCGCGGCATCGAAATCGGCGATCAGCAGATGATCTTCGAAGGCGCGCGCGGCGGCGTGGATCCTGCCGTCGCCATCGGCCAGCACGGAGGCACCATCGTAGACAACCGAATCCTGACCGCCGACGGCATTGACGTAGGCCAGGGCGGTACCGGTCTCGGCTACGCGCGTCGCGAGCAGAGTGTCGCGTCGGGCGAGCTTGCCGTGATCGAACGGCGAGGCATTCGCCACCACAACCAGCTCGGCTCCGTTGGCGACCGTGTCGGCCAGCGGTTCGGCGAACCAGAGATCCTCGCAGATGAGGATGCCCACCTTGATGCCGTTGATATCGACGACACACGCGCCGCCATCGGGATCAATCTCGAAATAGCGACGCTCGTCGAACACCGCATAGTTCGGCAACTCGCGTTTGCGATAGGTCGCCTCGATTTCGCCGTCGCGCAAGACACTGATCGCGTTGTAGACGATCGCGCCGGCCGATTGCGGCCAGCCGACCATGGCGACGATTCCACGCACTTGCGTGGCAACCTGCTGCATCGCCGATTCGCAGGCCGCCAGAAAGCTCGGACGCAGCAACAGATCCTCGGGCGGGTAACCGCTCAGGGCCAGCTCGGGAAAAACCACGAGATCCGCCTGCTGGCGGTCGCGCGCTTCGGCGATCAGGCTCGTGATGCGCTCGGCATTCTGCGCAACCGCGCCTACCGGGAAGTCGAACTGGGCGAGGGCGACGCGAAGTGTCGGCATGGATGATTATCGGTGGGGACAGGTCGATGGAAGCGGCTGGCTGGCGCCGATCCGGATTATGCCATCGAGTCGAATCGAGCCCGCGCCGCGGCGGATTCAGGGATCGCGCACGAGGCGGAATCCGACGTCGTCGTAACCGCGATCCGCAGGCAGATCCTGCGCCCGCTTTTCGTCCACGTCCGGGCCATCCTGCCAGGACATGCCAAGCACCATGCGGCGGTTGCAACCCGCCGCATCCGCTGCGGCGCAGGTGGTGGTCCATTCGGCGACATTGCCACGCAAGTCGTTGATGCCGAGGGCCGAAGCCTGGAATCGGCCCGAAGGCGCGGTGTTGGCAAATCCGTCGTCGCATTCCGCACGCGCGCCGATGCCGCTGGCGCGCTTGTCGCGCACATTGCCGAGGGCGCAGGGATTGCCATTGCGGGTCAGCGAACGTGCCGCGTGCAGCCATTCGCTCTTGCTCGGCAGGCGGTAAGTCGCGCCAACTTTGCGGCTCAACCAGCTCGCGTAGGCGCGGGCATCATCGAAACTGACGCAGACCGCCGGATCACTGGCGGATTGCCGGAAGCCCGGGTCGCTCCAGCTGCGTCGATCGAAAATCCGCAACGGCGACAGGCTGTTGCGGCAGCGCCCCGGCCCGCGATTCGTGCGCCGGGCAAATTCGGCATAGTCGGCACGGCTGACTTCGTCTCGCATCATCATGAAGGTCTTGCCCAGCGTTGCACCGTCGAGAATGGCCGGAACGATCAGGAACGTCCCGCCACCGGCATCGCGGACTGGATGCCCGATCAGGGGCTGATTCTGCAAGCGCTTTTCCAGCGCCAGGAATTCGCTATCGACGAACTCGAACGGGCCCACCAGCTGCATGAAGCTGTTCGCCGATGCGGTCTGGCCGGCGTCAGCCAATGAAACGATCCGTTGGTACATTGCTTCACGCAGTTTCCGGCGCAACTCGTGGAATGCTTCGTGCTCGCGAAGGCCGGCTGCGGTGGCGACCCGTTCGGTCTGCTCGTATTGCTTGCGCAACTCCTCGGGATCGGCGTCGGCGGCGGCCTGCAGCAGGGCCGGCGTCGACGTGGCGATGATCGAGTCGATGCCCGCGATTGCCTCGGCATTGCCGGGGTCGCGGCGCAGCATGACCAGCCAGGTTTCCGACGCGTTTGCGCCATTCGGCGTGAACACCGCACCCGTCGACATCTGCTCAGCCGCGAGCATGCGGAGCTCATCCAGGGTCTTGGCCTCGCCGGGCAGGCTGGCCGGTGCCGGGTCGGCAGACGCTGCCGTTGTCTGCGCAATCCGTGCGCGCAAGTAGTCGATGGCGGGCAGCGCCAGCGAGATCAGGGAAATCGCCAGCAGCACTCCGGTGGCGATCAGCAGGGCCGGCCGATGGCTCATGGCATGGAGCAGGCGTCCAATCGGACCGGCTGCGCGGCGCAGGTGGCGGCGAATCGGTTCCAGCGCGCGTTGCATGGCTTGGGCATTGCGGAATCGCTGTTCCGGGCGCTTCGCCATCGCGCAGTCGATGAAGGCCTGCCAATGGGCCTTTTCGGGCGGCAGGCGCGGCACCGGATCCTGCGCGTGCATCAAGGCGAGCGACAATGGGTCAAGCGAACTGAAAGGCAGTTCGCCAGTCAGCAATTCGTAGCTGAGGACGCCCAGGCTGTAGAGATCCGAGCGCCCATCGACGATGTCGGCACGCGCCTGCTCCGGGCTCATCTGGGCGCTGGTGCCGATGACCAGGCCGTCCCCGGTGATGCGTGAGTTGACTTCGCGCTGGGCCAGCGCGATGCCGAAATCGGCAAGTTGCGGGCGGTCGGCGTTGTCGAAGAGCACGTTTTCTGCCTTGACATCGCGATGCACGATACCGCGCGCATGGGCATAACCGAGCGCATCGAGCAGGGCGCGCAGCAGGGCAATCAGGCCGGGCTCGTCATCCCGGTAGTCGCGCACACTGAGATCGCCCTTGGCCAGATACGGCATGACGTAGTAGAGCTCACCCTGTTGCGTTCGCCCGACCTCATGGATGACGACGATGCTCGGATGCTGGAGCTTGGCGATGATGTGTGCTTCGTGCTCGAAGCGCCGGGTCTGCGCTTCATCGAGCTGGCGGGATGGGCGCATGACCTTGATCGCCACCTCCCGATCGAGCGATTCCTGCACGGCCAGATACACGGTTGCCATGCCGCCGAGCCCCAGTGGGCGCACGACGCGATAACCCGGAATGACCGGATCTTCGACCGGACCTTCCGGGGAATCGAAAACTGTGTCGCTGCCGCCGGCTTGCATCGGAACCATGCCCCTGAGTCTGTGTGGGCGCGAGGCTTGCGATCATCAGCCCCCGTCTGCTGAGCAAGAATAACCCGGCTGGCGAATTCGGGATCCTGCCGCCTGCGCCGGACGCAAGCGAGCCGTCGGATCGCTCCGACGGCTCGCTTCGGGCTGCGCAGACGCGAGGGTCTACTTCATGAGTCTGGCAAGCGTGATGCCGAGATCGGCTGGCGACTTGACCGTGGTCACGCCGGCCTTGTCGAGCGCGGCGAACTTGGCCGCTGCCGTGCCCTTGCCGCCGGAGATGATCGCACCGGCATGGCCCATGCGCTTGCCGGCCGGAGCCGAGGCGCCGGCGATGAAGGCGACCACGGGCTTGGACACGAACTCCTGGATGAATTCGGCCGCTTCCTCTTCGGCGCTGCCGCCGATCTCGCCGACCATGATGATGCCTTCGGTCTGCGGATCTTCCTGGAACAACTTGAGGCAGTCGATGAAGTTCAGGCCGTTGATCGGGTCGCCGCCGATGCCGATGCAGGTCGACTGGCCGAGACCGACATTGGTGGTCTGGAATACAGCTTCATAGGTCAGCGTGCCCGAGCGCGAGACGATGCCGACCTTGCCCGGCTTGTGGATATGGCCCGGCATGATGCCGATCTTGCATTCGCCCGGGGTGATGATGCCGGGGCAGTTCGGCCCGATCAGCACGGTATCCGGATACTGCTTGAGCACGTTCTTGACGCGCAGCATGTCGAGAACCGGGATGCCCTCGGTGATGGTGACAATGACCTTGATGCCGGCATCTGCGGCCTCGAGGATCGCATCGGCCGCGAACGGCGGCGGTACGAAGATCATCGAGGCATCGGCGCCGGTCTTCTGCACGGCGTCGTAAACGGTGTTGAAAACCGGCAGGCCGACATGCTTGCTGCCGCCCTTGCCCGGGGTGACGCCGCCGACCAGTTTGGTGCCGTAATCAATCGCCTGTTCGGAATGGAAGGTACCCTGCTGGCCGGTGAAGCCCTGGGTGATTACCTTGGTGTTCTTGTTGACCAAAACGCTCATGGATCGATCCTCGAAAATTTTGCATGCTTCTGTAGGAGCCCGTTTACGGGCGAGGCTGTTTCATGTGCCCTTGAACATCAGGAGCAGAAGCATCGCGGCTGAAGCCGCTTCCTACGGTGATTGCTTGTTCAGGCGGCCTTGACCGAGGCGACGGCTTTCTGCGCCGCATCGTTGAGGTCGTCCGCGGGCGTGATGGCAAGACCGGAGTTGGCCAGTAGTTCGCGACCTTTTTCGACATTGGTGCCTTGCAGGCGCACGATCACGGGGATCTTCAGGCCGACCTCCTTGACCGCCGCGATGATGCCCTCGGCAATCAAGTCGCAGCGCACGATGCCGCCGAAGATGTTGACCAGGATGGCTTGCACCTTGTCCGAGCGCAGGATCAGCTTGAACGCCTCGGTCACGCGCTCCTTGGTCGCGCCGCCGCCGACATCGAGGAAGTTGGCCGGCTCGCCGCCGGCCAGCTTGATCACGTCCATGGTGGCCATGGCCAGACCGGCGCCGTTGACCATGCAGCCGATGTTGCCGTCCATGGTCACGTAGTTGAGGTTGTGCTGGACCGCGGCCGCCTCGGCCGCATCTTCCTGGGTCAGGTCGCGCATCGCGGCCAGCTTCGGATGGCGGAACTCGGCGTTGTCGTCGGAATTGACCTTGCCGTCGAGTGCCATGAGCACGCCGGTATCAAGGATCGCCAGCGGATTGAGTTCGACCAGAGCCAGATCACGCTCGTTGAACAGCTTGTACAGGCCGAGCATGATCCTGGTCAGCTGGCTGGCCTGCTTGCCGTCGAGGCCCATGTCGAAAGCGAGCTTGCGGCACTGGTAGGGCTGCAGGCCTTCGACGAAGTTGATTTCGATGGTGTGGATGTCCTCGGGTGTCTCGCGGGCGACCTGCTCGATGTCGACACCGCCCTGGGCGGAGGCAATGAACGAAACCGCCTTGCTGTCGCGATCGACCAGGATCGAGAGATAGAGCTCCTTGGCGATATCGGCGGCATCGGTGACCAGCACCAGGTTGACCGGCAGCGCGCGGCCACCGGACTGGTAGGTTTCCATGTCGCGACCGAGCATGCCGGCCGCCGCCGCCTTGACCTCATCCGTCGACTTGCAGAACTTGACGCCACCGGCCTTGCCGCGGCCACCGGCGTGGATCTGTGCCTTGACCATCCATTGCGAACCACCGAGCGCCTTGGCCGCATCGACGGCTTGCTCGGGCGACGCGGCGACTTTTCCGGGCGGAACCGGAATGCCGAACTCGGCGAACAGTTCCTTGGCTTGGTATTCATGGAAATTCATGCAGGCACCTTCATGGGAGAGACGCGGATGACGGCCAGATACACTGGTCGCAGCCGCAAGCCTTCGAGCGGGGGAAAGATTGCGTCGAGCCCGCAAGCCGGGTCGATCACGCAGAGCGGGCGCGTATTTTGGGCAAAGCGTGCTGCGATTGCAAAAAACCGGATTCGACAGGCGATCCGCGATCGGCTTGGAATCGTCGCCTTTCCGGCAAGCTGTCGGACTTTGCGCGGCCGGACAGCCAATTTGTCGGTGTGGCCCCTGTTTTCGCCGCTCATTGGCCCATGGCACCAGCATGGGCCTGCAAACCGTCGAGAACATGCCTTGGTTCAGCCCGATTTCCACCTCAACCGGCAAGGTGCCGAGGGACAGGACACCCGGCGAAATGGAATTGATCGACGCTGCGCGCTTGCAACAATTGGAAACGGAAGCACGTCGCCTGCGCCCACTCGCGGTAGCATTGCGCCCGCCAAGGGTGGATTGCGGATCAAGGTGCCGACAGGATGGCCTGCAAGCGACCGCTGGCATGGCTTGATCGGTCGACTCTGCAGTACAGTCATGCCGGAACACCACACTTGACCTGGATCACATCGGCATCGGGCGAAATGGAGAATGGATCTTGATTGATCGACATGGGCGCCGCGCAAGTGATTCCTCCGGTGACATCACCCGGCGCGAGTTGTACTTCTTCAATCTCTATCGCCTGCTTGAAGCGGCCGTCTATCTCGGCCTGATTCTGAGTCCGATGGCAGGCGACTGGCTCAGTATCAGCCATTCAGGCCTCGGCCGCATTGTCGCCTTCAGCTATTTCTTCATTGCCTCGACATTCATCCTGCTCACCGCCCGCATGCGCCTGCACCTCGGTGTCAGCATCAGCGTGGCGTTGATCGTGGATGTTGTCGCGGCATCATTGATCCTGCTGTCGATTAGCGGTGGGCACAGCTCGATCCCGATGATGCTGATGGTCAATGTCGGTGTCGCCGCCCTGCTGCTGCCGTTTCGGCAATCCATCTTGCTGGCCGCGTTGGCAGGTGTTGGCGTGGTGGTGCCGCCGCTGGTTTCCGCGCTGAACAACACCGCCAGTGATCGCAGCATTGTCGAGGCGTCGTTGTTCGGCCTGGCGTATTTCGCGGTTGCCGCCTTGTGCGCCTATCTGGGGCGGCAGATGCGTGAAACCGAAGCCCTGGCCGAACAGCGCGGTGTCGATCTGCTCAATCTCGAGCAGGTCAACGATTTGATCATCCAGCGCATGAAGACCGGGGTGCTGCTGGTCGATGATGCCAATCACATCCTGCGCATCAACGAATCGGCCTGGCATCTGATCGGCAATCCCTCGCCCAACCAGCGCGATCTCGGCCAGGTCGCCGCCGAACTCTCGCGTCGCCTCTACCACTGGCGCCATTCCGGGCGCATCGACCAGAACCCGGTGGCCCTGGCAGCCGATGTGCCCGAGGTGATTCCGCGCTTCTCGCGCATGGCGCCGAACGATGACACGCATATCCTGATCTTTCTCGATGACACCTCGCTGCTCTCGCGGCGCGCCGAAGAGATGACCCTGGCCTCGCTGGGGCGATTGTCGGCCTCGATTGCCCACGAGATCCGCAATCCGCTCGCCGCCATCCGCTATTCGGCGCAGTTGCTGGCCGAATCGGAAACGATGGAGGAAGAGGATCGGCGTCTGGTTGAGATCGTCAACAACCACTGCACGCGCGCCAACGAGGTCATCGAAAACATTCTGCAGCTCTCGCGCCGCGAACGCTCACGACCGGAAAGCATTGACTTGAACGCCTGGGCGCTGGCCTTCGTCGAAGATTACAAACAGGGCAACGATCTCGGTCAGGATCATCTGCGCGCGATCACCCAGAACCGCCAGATCGAGGCCATGGTCGATCCCCAGCATCTGCAGCAGGTGGTCTGGAATCTTGTGCAGAACGCGATCCGCTACGGACGCGAACCAGGCGCGGTGGCGCGTGTTGTTGTCGTTGCCCGGATGGCCACCGACAAGGGGCCGCCCCTGCTTGAAGTGGTCGATCGCGGCCCCGGCATTCCGGCCAAGGTGGCGGCGCAGATCTTCGATCCGTTCTTCACAACCAGCGAGTATGGCACCGGCCTTGGCCTCTATCTGGCCAGGCAGATGTGCGAATCGAGCCAGGCCGCACTCGAATACGTTCCGGTGGCGGGTGGTGGCGCGTGTTTTCGCATCACCCTGTCGGCGGCGACCACCCTGACCCATCGGGTGAGTGCCGTGGACAAGGCCTGACACCGCCAGTCCGGGCCGCAAGCCGCAGCCAACCAGCGCAGGACACACAACCCGGCCCGCGGGCTGGTCGGATCGATGTCGGCGGCCCGGATTCGATGCCATGCCGGTGCTTGATTCTTCGGGCCCAAAGCGCCACATGTTGTGCATCGGCGGCAGCGCCGCCTTTCGACTTGAAGGAGCGCTTCGATGCGCATGGACAAACTCACTTCACGCTTTCAACAGGCCCTGGCCGATGCCCAGAGTCTTGCCGTCGGTCGTGACCACAACATGCTCGAACCCGTGCATGTTCTCGTCGCCCTGCTCGACCAGCAGGGCGGCTCGACCCAGCCGATGCTGGCCCAGGCCGGGGTCAATGTGGCCGCTCTGCGCACCCGGCTCGGTCAGATTCTTGACCGTCTGCCGAAGGTGGCTGGACAGGAAGGCAACATCGGTATCGGCAATGATCTCAATCGCCTGCTCAATCTCACCGACAAGCTGGCCCAGAAGCGCGGCGACCAGTTCATTGCCAGCGAACTGTTCGTGCTCGCTGCGCTGGAAGACAAGGGCGAGGTTGGCGCCGCGCTGAAAGCAACCGGCGGCAACGCGGCCAGCCTCGAAACGGCGATCGAACGCATGCGCGGCGGCGAGAAAGTCGATGACGCGAACGCCGAGGAAAATCGCCAGGCACTGGAGAAGTACTGCATCGATTTGACCGCGCGCGCCGGCACCGGAAAGCTTGACCCGGTCATCGGTCGTGACGAGGAGATCCGTCGCGTCATCCAGGTGCTGCAGCGGCGTACGAAGAACAATCCCGTGCTGATCGGCGAACCCGGTGTCGGCAAGACCGCCATCGTCGAGGGCCTGGCCCAGCGTATCATCCACGACGAGGTACCCGAAGGCCTGCGCGGCAAGCGCGTGCTTTCGCTCGATATGGGCGCGCTGATCGCCGGCGCGAAGTTCCGTGGCGAATTCGAGGAGCGCCTGAAGGGCGTGCTCAACGACCTGGCCAAGCAGGAAGGCCAGGTGATCCTGTTCATCGACGAGCTGCACACGGTGGTCGGCGCCGGCAAGGGCGAAGGCTCGATGGATGCCGGCAACATGCTCAAGCCCGCACTTGCGCGCGGCGAACTGCATTGCGTCGGCGCCACCACACTCGATGAATATCGCAAGTACATCGAAAAGGATGCGGCGCTCGAACGTCGCTTCCAGAAGGTTTTCGTCGGCGAGCCCAGTGTCGAGGACACGATCGCAATCCTGCGCGGGCTCAAGGAACGCTACGCCGTGCACCACGGCGTCGAGATCACCGACCCGGCGATCGTCGCCGCAGCGACGCTGTCGCACCGCTACATTCCCGACCGCCAGCTGCCGGACAAGGCCATCGACCTGATGGACGAGGCGGCATCGCGCATCCGCATGGAGATCGACTCCAAGCCCGAGGAGCTTGATCGCAAGGAGCGCCGCCTGATCCAGCTCAAGATCCAGCGCGAGGCGCTGAAGAAGGAAAAGGACGCCGAGTCGAAGCAGCGACTGGCCGATCTCGAAAGCGAGATCGACGTGCTCGAGCGCGAGTTCTCCGACCTCGAGGAAATCTGGAAGGCCGAGAAAGCCGCGGTGACCGGCACCACCAAGATCAAGGAAGCCATCGAGCAGGCGCGCCAGGACATGGATGCGGCCATGCGCCAGCAGGATTTCGCCAAGGTCTCGGAGATCCAGTACGGGCGCATCCCGCAACTCGAAAAGCAGCTCGCGGCGGCGGCGGAAACCGAGCAGCAGGGTTTCCAGTTGCTGCAGGACAAGGTTACCGCCGAGGAAATCGCCGAAGTGGTTTCGCGCTGGACCGGCATTCCGGTCTCGAAGATGCTCGAAGGCGAGCGCGACAAGTTGCTGCGCATGGAGGATTCATTGCACGAGCGCGTGGTCGGTCAGGATGAAGCAGTCAAGGCGGTCGCCGATGCGATCCGCCGGTCGCGCGCAGGGCTGTCCGACCCCAACCGGCCGAACGGATCCTTCCTGTTCCTCGGGCCCACCGGCGTCGGCAAGACCGAGTTGTGCAAGGCGCTGGCCGAATTCCTGTTCGATTCGACCGATGCGATGGTGCGTATCGACATGAGCGAGTTCATGGAGAAGCATTCGGTCAGCCGTCTGATCGGTGCGCCGCCCGGTTACGTCGGCTATGACGAAGGCGGTTACCTGACCGAAGCCGTACGCCGGCGCCCGTACAGCGTGATCCTGCTCGACGAGGTCGAGAAAGCGCATTCGGATGTCTTCAACGTGCTGCTGCAGGTGCTCGACGACGGCCGCCTGACCGATGGCCAGGGCCGCACCGTCGACTTCCGCAACACGGTCATCGTGATGACCTCGAACCTCGGTTCGCAGTTCATCCAGGAGATGTCCGGCGACAGTGAGGAGCAGTACACGCAGATGAAGGCCTCGGTAATGGGTGTCGTGCAGGCGCATTTCCGTCCCGAGTTCATCAACCGCCTCGACGAGATCGTCGTGTTCCGCTCGCTCGACAAGGCGCAGATCCGCAAGATCGCGCGCATCCAGACCGAATACCTCGGCAAGCGCCTGGCCGAACGTCAGCTCAAGCTGGAGATCTCGGACAAGGCCATCGATCTGCTCGGCAATGTCGGCTTCGATCCGGTCTACGGCGCGCGTCCGCTCAAGCGCGCGATCCAGCAGCAGCTTGAGAACCCGCTCGCACGGCTGATTCTCGAAGGGCGTTTCCAACCCGGTGATACGGTCAATGTCGATGCCCGGGGCGGGCAGCTGGTGTTCGCCTGAGGATGATCTGACTCAGCTTGCCAGTCCGGGCCAGGATCCTCTCTGGAAACGGACTGGATGTGCGGCAAGCCCGATTCAGGGCTTGTCGTGCGACTTCGCTTCTTCGCGCAGCTTGTCGGTCCAGAATCCTGCATTGCGGAT
Source organism: uncultured Dokdonella sp. (assembly GCA_964390215.1). Classification (GTDB taxonomy): domain Bacteria; phylum Pseudomonadota; class Gammaproteobacteria; order Xanthomonadales; family Rhodanobacteraceae; genus Dokdonella. The sequence continues at coordinate 20,633 of CAYMHF010000029.1, forward strand.
ACCCAGTTCCTCCGGATTGAAGACCGGCTCGATCTTGCCGACCTTGCGCTGCCTTTCGTAGTCGCGGAAGGCTGCCAGGGCGGGCTTTTGCAGGATCAGGATGGCGATGATGTTGATCCAGGCCATCAGGCCGGCACCGATGTCGCCGAGCTGCCATGCCGCCCCCGCAGTACGCAGCGTACCGACTGCGACCATGGTCAGGATGCCGACGCGCAGGGCCAGCACCAGCCAGGGTCGGTGGATCTTGCGGTTGATGTATTTGATGTTGGTTTCGGCCATGTAGTAGTAGGCGATGATCGTGGTGAAGGCGAAGAACAACAGGGCCAGGGCGACAAAGTCTTCGCCAAAGCCCGGCAACATCGATTCCACCGCGGCCTGTGCGTAGCCGGGGCCAATGGCGATTCCGGGCAGCTTCTCGACAAGCATGCCGCCGGCTGGATTGTTGACGTTGTACATGCCGGTAGAGAGGATCATGAAGGCGGTTGCGGAACAAACCAGCATGGTGTCGATATAGACCGAGAACGCCTGCACGTAGCCCTGTTTGGCCGGATGATCCACTTCGGCGGCGGCGGCCGGGTGCGGGCCGGTGCCCTGGCCGGCCTCATTCGAGAAAACGCCACGTTTGACGCCCCATTCAATGGCCAGGCCAAGGACGGCGCCGAATCCAGCCTGCAGGCCAAACGCGCTCTTGAAGATCAGGGCAACCACTCCAGGCACCTGATCGAAATTGAGGAACATGATCAGCAAGGCGATGAGGATGTAGGCGATAGCCATGAATGGCACGACGAATTCGGCAAAGCTGGCGATGCGCTTGACCCCGCCAAAAATGATGAAGCCGAGGCCAGCGACGATGCAGGTGGCGGTGATTTTCGGATCGATGCCCCAGGCGGTATCCATCGCTGCGCCGATGCTGTTGGCCTGCACTCCGGGCAACAGCAAGCCGGCGGCGATGATGGTAGCAATCGCAAACAGCCACGCGTACCACTTCACGCCGAGGCCTTTCTCGATGTAATACGCGGGGCCTCCGCGATAGAGGCCGCGCTCGTCTTTTTCCTTGTAGATCTGCGCGAGGGTGGATTCGACAAATGCGGTCGAGGCGCCGAGAAAAGCCACAGTCCACATCCAGAACACCGCGCCGGGCCCGCCGAAGGCAATCGCTGTCGCCACGCCAGCGATATTGCCGGTGCCGACACGCCCGGACAGGGACATGGTCAAGGCCTGAAACGACGACACCCCGGAGGGAGACCTCTTGCCGGTGAACATGCAGCGCAACATCTCGGGCACTGAGCGCACCTGCATGAAGCGCGTACGTATCGAGAAGTACAATCCGGTGCCGAGACACAGTGCGATCAGTGCGCGGCTCCAGACCAGATCATTGATTGCGCTGATGATTTCGTTCATTTCAGAGTTCCTGTTGCGGCTCGCTGCAAGGTCGGGAGGAGAAAGCCGGCAGCGACCGGGAGCAGTCAGTGCCGGGCTCGCGAGATTCCGCCAATGCCGGGCTGAAGTGCCGAGAGTATCGGTCTGACCAGCGCTTGTCTCGCTGGCAGGGAAGACGCAATGGGTATTGAATCGTCGGGATAGGGCATCATATGGCCGTCCAGCCGCCCTTGATTCAACGGATCCTGACATGCCGATCTACGAGTTTGACTGCCCATCCTGCGCGCACCGTTTCGAGCGTCTGCAGAAGGTTGCCGATGCGGATCCGACAGACTGTCCGGAATGCGGAAAGCCGGGGGTGCGCAGGCGATTGACGGCACCAGCGTTTCGTCTTTCCGGCTCCGGCTGGTACGAGACCGACTTCAAGAAGGAAGGTGACGTCAAGCGGAATCTGGCCAGTTCCGAATCTGTTTCGTCGGGTTCGGCGCAAGGGTCTGAATCGATCAAGGCGGAATCCAGCAAGTCCGAGACCACCAAGTCCGAATCATCGAAAACTGAATCAAAGCCGAGCGCCTCGACCGACCCCTGATGCCGATGGGCGACGTACAGCATGGATCTGGCTACACTCGCATCGTCATTCAGAGAGGAGAGCACGCATGCTGAGCAAGATGATCGCGGTTGGGGTGGCGGTATTCGGTGCCATGATGACGATGTCGCCCGCGCAGGCCGATCCGCAGCGCGGGTATGGCGATTACAATGATCGTCACAATGATCGCATCGAGTGCAGGAGCAGCAACTATCGTTTCACGCGCTGCGGAGCCGATTGGCGCCGGGCGGATCTGGTGCGTCAACTCTCCGAAACCCGCTGCATCGAAGGGCAGACCTGGGGCGTGGATCGCCGTGGTCTCTGGGTTGATCGTGGCTGCGCTGGCATCTTCGTTGAACGGGGTCGCGGAGGCCGTGATGGCGGCTGGAACCCCGGTCCGGACTGGGATCGCGACATCCGCCTGACCTGCCAGAGCGATGATTATCGTTATCGCATGTGCAGCGTTGATACCGGGCGCGGCAGCGATGTGCGTATTGTGCGTCAGCTTTCAGATACAGCCTGCATCGAGGGGCGCACCTGGGGCTGGAACCGTGCCGGCATCTGGGTCAGCGGTGGCTGTGCCGCCGTATTCAGGGTCGATCGCCGCTGGCGCTGATTGACCCGGTTCAAGCCTGATTCGGACTCGACGCCCACCGCAAGGTGGGCGTTTTATTGCCACGGACGGCATGTACACCTGCAACGCAGGACGACTGCATGGATGCAGGAGGTAGAGCAACGCAGGAGCAGTTGCCGAGCAGTTGCAGGCGTTGCGGTGCAGCATGATCGGCTATAGCATTCCGCGCCTTTCCACGGAGCTTGCCATGCGCAGTCACTATTGTGGCCTCATCGACGCGGCCCTGATCGACCAGGCCGTTGCGTTGTGCGGCTGGGTCGATAGCGTGCGTCTGCAGAGCCATGTCGCCTTTGTCGACCTGCGTGACCACGAGGGCATCGTGCAGATCGTGATCGAGCGCGAGTCGGCGGATGCATTCAGGCAGGCCGCGGAACTGGGATACGAATACTGCGTGCGGATCAGGGGCAAGGTGCGTCGACGCATCGCCGCCAACGACAAGTTGCGCAGCGGCCAGGTCGAAGTGCTCGCCGAGCGCATCGAGATCCTCAACAAGGCCGATGGTCTGCCGTTCGCGCTGCACGAGAATCCGGCTGAGGAAACCCGCCTCAAGTACCGCTATCTCGATCTGCGCACGGCTGACATGCAGCGCAAGATGCGACTGCGCACACGGCTGGTTTCGGCGCTCCGTCACTACCTTGACGGTCGCGGCTTCCAGGACATTGAAACGCCGATCCTGACCAAGGCCACGCCGGAAGGTGCGCGTGACTACCTGGTGCCGAGCCGCGTGCACGCCGGCGAGTTCTACGCCTTGCCGCAGTCGCCGCAATTGTTCAAGCAGTTGCTGATGGTCGCCGGCTTCGATCGCTACTACCAGATTGCCCGCTGTTTCCGTGATGAGGATCTGCGCGCCGATCGCCAGCCCGAGTTCACCCAGCTCGACATGGAATTCGCCTTTGTCGACGAGCGTGACGTGCAGGATGCGGTCGAGACGATGATCCGCCATGTATTCAATGAAGTTTCCGGCATCGATCTGGGTGGAGCGTTTCCGCGCATGAGCTATGCCGAAGCGATGACCCGCTACGGCTCGGACAAGCCGGATCTGCGCATCGCGCTTGAACTGGTCGATGTTGCCGAACAGGTTCGTCATGTCGAATTCAAGGTGTTCAGCGAGCCGGCCAACGATCCAACCGGGCGCGTTGCGGCGCTGCGCGTGCCGGGTGGCGCGGCCTTTACGCGCAAGCAGATCGACGAGCTTGGCGTGTACGCGGCCAAGTTCGGTGCCAGGGGTCTGGCCTGGCTGCGTGTCGATGATCTGGCCAAGGGACGCGAGGGGATCAATTCGCCGGTGGCCAAGTTCCTCGACGATGCCGCGCTTGATGGCGTGCTCAAGGCGACCGCCGCGCAGACCGGTGATCTGGTGCTTTTCGGCGCTGGCGCCTGGAAGACGGTTTCCGATTTTCTCGGTGCCCTGCGCATCAAGGTCGCGCGCGATCTCGGCCTTGTCGAGAATGCATGGAAGCCGCTCTGGGTCGTCGATTTTCCGATGTTCGAATTCGACGCCGAGGCGAATCGATTCGTCGCCCTGCATCACCCGTTCACGGCACCGAAGATCGATGATGTCGCCGACCTCATGGCGAATGCCGCAAATGCGGTGTCGCGAGGCTATGACATGGTGCTCAATGGCAATGAAATCGGTGGTGGCTCGATCCGTATCCATCGCACCGACATGCAGAGTGCCGTGTTCGAGTTGCTTGGCATTGGTGCCGAGGAGGCCGAGGCCAAGTTCGGCTTTCTGCTCGAAGCCTTGCGCTTTGGCGCGCCACCGCACGGCGGCATTGCCTTCGGCATTGATCGCATTGCCGCCTTGATGGCCGGCACCGAATCGATCCGGGATGTCATTGCCTTCCCGAAGACAACCAGTGCGCAGGATCTGATGACGGCGGCACCTTCGGCGATCCCGGCCAGGCAACTGGCCGAGTTGCATGTGGCCGTGATCAAGTCGGCGGCCGAGTAGCCGGCAAGTTGCCGCTTCGGCCGGATCCGGAACCTGATGCAAACCGTCACTCCCGACCATGTCATCGTGCTTCACGGCATCTGGATGCGCGGTATTGCCATGCTGCCGCTGTCACGGCGATTGCGTGGTGCCGGCTTCAGTGTTGATACCCTGGATTATCCCAGCGTGGTCGGAAGCTGGAACGATTCCGCCTCGCGCCTTGCCGATCACTGGCGCGAACACGCGGGGCGCAAGGTGCATGTGGTCGGCCACAGTCTCGGCGGCATGCTCGCCCTGCACGTCGCCGCCAACCACGCCGATTTGCCGGACGGGCGCATCGTCTGTCTCGGTTCGCCGCTCAGGGGCAGCGCGGCCGCGAGTCGCATGGGCCGCATGCCGGGCGGGCACTGGCTGATGGGCCAGAGTGCGGAAATCCTTAACGACGGCCTCCCTGCCTGGCAAGGGCAGCGATCGGTTGGTGTGATTGCCGGCCGCACGCCGCTTGGTCTGGGCAGCGTGCTTGGCGTGCTCAAGCCACCGCATGACGGCACCGTCAGCGTCGAGGAGACACGCCTCGAGGGGATCGACGAGCATCGCGTGGTTGCATACACGCATACCGGTCTCGCCTTCTCGAGTGAGGTCGCCGAACTCGCGATCGGCTTTCTGCGCAATGGTCGATTTGCGGACGAGGCATCGGCGTGATCCGCATTCTCGGCATCGATCCTGGCAGTCAGCGCACCGGCGTCGGCATCATCGATGTTGGCGCCGATGGGCGATCGCATCACGTCTATCATGCGGCGATCAATGTGCTCGGCAACGAAACCTTCCATCAGCGCCTCAAGCAGATCTTTGATGAGGTCTCCACGATCATCGATATGCATGTGCCAGTTGAAGCGGCGATCGAACGCGTGTTCATGGCACGCAATCCGGATTCCGCTCTCAAGCTCGGGCAAGCCCGTGGCGCAGCGATCTGTGCCGTCGTCAACAAGGGTCTGAGTCTGGCCGAGTACGCCGCCAAGGAGGTCAAGCAGGCCGTGGTCGGTGGCGGCGGGGCAGACAAGTTGCAAGTTCAGCACATGGTCGGCGTGCTGCTCAATATCCCGGGTAGACTGCAGGCTGATGCCGCCGATGCGCTGGCCATCGCACTGACCCATGCGCACACCCGATCGAGCGTCGAGCGTCTCGGCATTCCACGTACCGCCTGGAGGCGTCGTCGATGATTGGTCGTTTGCAGGGGATTCTCGTTTCGAAACAGCCGCCCTGGCTCCTCGTCGATGTTGGCGGGGTCGGCTATGAGCTCGAAGCGCCGATGTCGACGTTCTACGATCTGCCCGCGGCGGGTCAGCCGGTCACCTTGTGCACGCATTACGCGGTGAAGGAGGACTCGGTCGCCCTGTACGGATTCCTGCTCGAATCCGAGCGTGCGCTGTTTCGCGCAGTGCAGAAGGTCAGTGGCATCGGCGCAAAGATTGCGCTGGCGATACTTTCCGGCGTATCCGCCGATGATTTTGCGCGCTTCGTGCAAAGCGGCGACATCGTCGCCTTGACGCGCATTCCAGGTATCGGCAAGAAGACCGCCGAGCGCATGATTGTCGAACTGCGCGATCGCGTCGACGGACTGGTCGGCAGCTCGCCGAGCTCGGTATTTGCCGCAACATCCAAGGATCCGTTGAGCGAAGCCAGCGTTGCCTTGCAGTCGCTCGGCTACAAGCCGAACGAAATTGCGCGCCTGGTCAAGGATGCCAGCGCACCGGGCGACAGCGCCGAGGACATCATCCGCAAGGCCCTCAAGGCGGCTTTGCGGTGAACCGGAATGGATCTTGCAGTGCCGATCCGGCGTTTGCGACTGCGTTGACGCCGTTCGTGGATGGCGGCGCGGAGAACGCAGCGTGGTTGTCGAGTCGTTTCAGAATCAGGGGTGGCAAGGCGGCATGAGCGACAGTTCGGAAGAAGATAAGGCCAGTCGGAAGCGCCTGGCCACGCTTTGCTTTCTCGTCATCGGCGTTGTCTATGGCGATATTGGCACGAGCCCGTTGTATGCCTTTCGCGAAGCGTTTGGCCAGCATGGCGTTGCCGTTGCGCGCGAGAACGTGCTCGGCGTGCTGTCGCTGATCTTCTGGTCGCTGATCACGGTCGTCTCGGTCAAGTACGCCACGTTCATCCTGCGCGCCGACAACAAGGGCGAAGGCGGCGTGATGGCCCTGATGGCACTCGCACAGCGCGGCGTGCGGCGCATTCGATCGCGCTGGATCGTCATGGTCATCGGCCTGTTCGGCACTTCGCTGTTCTTTGGCGATGCCGTGGTCACCCCGGCGATCTCGGTGCTTTCGGCGGTCGAGGGCATCGAAGTGCTGAGCCCGGCTTCGGCGCACTATGTCGTGCCGATCACGGTGCTGATCCTGCTCGGCATGTTCTCGATCCAGAAGCATGGCACGAGCCGGATCGGACCCCTGTTCGCACCGATCACCCTGATCTGGTTTGCATCGCTCGGCATTCTCGGTGTCCTCGGCATCCTGCGTGAGCCAAGCGTGCTCAAGGCGCTGGTTCCGCACCACGCCGTGATGTTCTTCGTGCACAACGGCAAGCTCGGCATTTTCGCAATGGGCGCGGTGGTGCTGTCGATCACCGGTGCCGAAGCGCTGTATTCCGATATCGGCCACTTCGGCAAGAAGCCGATCCGGCTGGTCTGGTTCTTTGTCGTCCTGCCATGCCTGATGCTCAACTATCTCGGCCAGGGCGCACTGGTTCTGTCGGATCCCAGCACGGCGGAAAATCCGTTCTATCTGCTCGTGCCATCGGGCCTGCTGATCCCGATGATCGTGCTTGCCACGATGGCCACCATCGTCGCCTCGCAGGCGGTGATCTCGGGAACCTTTTCGATGGCGCGCCAAGCCGTGCAGCTCGGCTACCTGCCGCGCATGCAGGTTTTGCATACCTCGAACGAACAGGAAGGGCAGATCTACCTGCCGTGGATCAATCGAATCCTGCTCGTGCTGACCGTTGCAGTCGTGTTCGGATTCAAGTCTTCGGCCAACCTGGTCAGCGCCTATGGGCTGGCCGTCGTCGGCACGATGCTGATCAACACCTTGCTCGTCGTCATTGTCGCCCGGCGCATCTGGCGCTGGAGCTATTGGCGAGTCATTCCGGTCGGCCTGATCTTCCTCGGCGTCGATTCGCTGCTGCTGACCGCGGTTGCCGACAAGTTCATCTATGGCGGCTGGTTCCCGCTCGCCCTCGGCGTGCTCGTGTTCACCCTGATGATGACCTGGCGCCGCGGTCGCGAGCTGGTCATGCGCGAGATCAAGCGCGCCGGGCTCGCACTCGAGCCCTGCATCGCCTCGATCAGCGCGCATCCGCCGCTGCGCGTGTCCGGGACTGCCGTGTTCCTGACCGCCAATCCGGAAGGCGTGCCGAACGCCTTGCTGCACAACCTCAAGCACAACAAGGTGCTGCACGAGCGCAACGTCATTCTCACGGTCGACATTCTCGATGTGCCGGTCGCCGAGGCGGAGGATAGAAAAAGCGTTGTCGCCCTGGCTGATGATTTCTATCTGGTCACGCTGCGCTACGGATTCTCGGAAGATCCGAACATCCCGATGGCACTGACGGCCGTATCCCAATGCGGCTTCCCGTTCGAAATGATGGATACGACCTTCTTCCTCAGCCGCGAGAGCATCATTGCGGGGGATCGTCCTGGAATGATGCTCTGGCGTGACCGTCTGTTCGAGTTCCTTGCCCGCAACGCCACTTCGGCCACCGCGTTCTTTCAGATTCCCGGCAATCGCCTGATCGAACTCGGTACGCAGGTGGAGATTTGAGGTGCCGGGATTAGGGATTGGTGATTTGGGATTCGGAACAGCAGGCAGCTTGTGGTCTACTTCGCCCACAATGCCTCTCGCTTATTGCTCGCTATCGTAGAAGCGCTCGCCATACGATAATCCGCGTTTACGAATCCCGACTCTCGAATCCCGAATCCCGACCCCCCAATGACCGACCGCCTGATCGCCGCCAGCGCTGACCGCGAAGACGAGCAGATCGAAGCCAGCATCCGCCCGCAGCGTCTCGCCGAGTACCTCGGTCAGGAAGCCGTGCGTGAGCAGATGTCTATTTACATCGAGGCGGCGCGTCGGCGGGCGGGTGCGCTCGATCATGTGCTGATCTTCGGACCGCCCGGCCTCGGCAAGACGACCATGGCCCATGTGATCGCCAACGAGCTTGGCGTCAACCTGCGCAGCACCTCAGGGCCCGTGCTTGAGCGCGCTGGCGATCTCGCCGCCCTGCTGACCAACCTGCAGCCGCGCGACGTCTTGTTCGTCGACGAGATCCACCGCCTGTCGCCGATCGTCGAGGAAGTGCTGTATCCGGCACTCGAGGATTTCCAGATCGACATCATGATCGGCGAAGGCCCGGCGGCGCGATCGATCAAGCTCGATCTGCCGCCGTTCACCCTGATCGGGGCGACCACCCGGGCCGGCCTGCTGACCGCCCCGTTGCGCGATCGCTTCGGCATCGTCCAGCGCCTCGAGTTCTACACGCCCGCCGAACTGACCCTGATCGTCCAGCGTGCGGCAAAGATCATCGGCGTGGTTTGCGGTGTCGAAGGCGCACGCGAGATTGCGCGCCGCTCGCGCGGTACGCCGCGCATCGCCAATCGCCTGCTGCGCCGCGTACGCGATTTTGCCGAGATCCGTGCGGATGGCGAGATTTCGTGCGCGGTGGCGCGTGATGCGCTTGACATGCTCAGGGTCGATGCCGAGGGTTTCGATGCGCTCGATCGACGCATGTTGCAAACGATCATCGATTTTTTCGATGGCGGCCCGGTTGGCGTCGAGTCACTCGCTGCCGCCTTGAGCGAGGAGCGCGGCACGCTTGAGGATGTCGTCGAACCTTATCTGATCCAGCAGGGTTTCCTGATTCGCACGGCACGCGGACGCATGGTTACTCAGCGCACCTGGCTGCATCTGGGCCTGAAGCCACCGCCAGGACGTGAAATCGCATCGACCGGCAACCTGTTTGATGAGGAATCGCCTTGATCCACCATGCCGGTTCTGGACAACCGGGGCTCGTCAAGTGAGTCTGCGAGCGCCGTTCATCTGGCCTTTGCGTGTCTACTGGGAAGATACCGATGCTGGTGGCGTCGTCTATCACGCCAGCTATGTGCGTTTTTTCGAGCGCGCGCGAACGGAGTGGCTGCGCGCTTCGGGAATCGAGCAGGCGAGGCTGCGTGAGACACACGGAATCGTTTTTGTCGTGCACAGCATGGAGTTGCGCTTCAAACAGCCGGCGCGGCTCGACGATCTGCTCGAAGCATCGGTTCTCCTCAGCGAGGTGCGCAGTGCCAGTTTCAAGGTCGCCCAATCCCTGCATCGCGCTTCAGACAGCATCAGCCTGGTCAGTGCCAACGTGCGCATTGCCTGTGTCGATGCCGAACGCTGGAAACCGCAGCCGATGCCCGAATTCCTGCTCCAAGAGATCTCCAAACCATGAACCATGAATTGAATGTCTTTGCCCTGATCTGGGGTGCGAGCCTGCCGGTCAAGCTGGTCCTGATCCTGCTGATCCTCTTTTCGGTGGTTTCGTGGATGATCATTTTTCGCAAGATGAGCATGATCAACCGCGCCGATGCCAGCGCCAACGAGTTCGAGGAGCGGTTCTGGTCGGGCTCGGATCTGGCGGCCCTGTTCAAGGACGTCAACGCCAGTGGCGAGCGCATCGGCGGCATCGAGGCAATCTTCGAGTCGGGATTTCGCGAGTTCGCCCGCCAACGCCAGCGCCGTGGCGTGGACTCGCGAACCCTGCTCGAAGGCGCGCAGCGCGCGATGCGTGTGTCGCAGTCGCGTGAAGTGGAGCGACTGGAACAGAACCTCGAATTCCTCGCCAATGTCGGTTCGATCAGTCCGTACGTTGGTCTGTTCGGCACCGTCTGGGGCATCATGATTGCGTTCCAGGGTCTGGCCAATGTCAAGGAAGCGACCATCGCGATGGTGGCACCAGGCATTTCCGAGGCCTTGATCGCCACCGCCATGGGCTTGTTTGCGGCGATTCCTGCGGTGTGGGCCTACAACCGTTTTGCCACGCGCGTCGAACGTGTCGCCCTGCGCTACGAAACCTTTCTCGAAGAGTTCTCCTCGATCCTGCAGCGCCAGGCCCATGTTGATGAATGACAACCCTGATCGGTGCGTGGCGGCGTTCAAGCATGCCGACCATCCCGCTGTCGCGACGATGACCGAGACTGGAGTTGCCTGATGCAGCATAGTTACCGCAATCGCAAACGCCGCAAGCTCAAGGCCGAGATCAACGTCGTTCCGTATATCGACGTGATGCTCGTGCTGTTGATCATCTTCATGGTCACCGCACCGCTGATGAATCTCGGCGTTGATATCGAGTTGCCGAAATCCAGTGCGACCGCCATCCAGAACGACAAGGAGCCCGTCGTCGTCAGTGTCGACAAGGATGGCGCGTATTTCCTGACCATCGGCGCGAGCAACCGCGAAGCCGTCGATGAGCAGACCCTGGTCAACAAGGTTTCAGCTTTCGTACGCCAGAATCCACAGGTGCCGGTGATGATCGGAGGTGATGAGCGCGTCGAGTACGGGCGCATCTATGCGGCCATGGTGTTGTTGCAGCAGGCTGGTGCGCCCAAGGTCGGACTCATGAGCCAGCCAACTCCACCCGCAGGAAAGCGCTGATCCGCATGAAGGAGAGTCTTGCCGACAAGGCGCGCGCGGTCGTCTATTCGCTGCTTCTGCATGCCTTGCTGATTGGCCTGATTGCTCTGGGTCTGCTGTGGACGACAGCCACGCGCACCGTGGTCATGCCGGGGCCGGTAATCGAGGCCAGCCTGGTCGGGCCCACCGCGGCGCCGAAACCGGCATCGCGCAAGGCTCGCGCCAAGCCGGAACGTCCGAAACCGGTGCCGCCGCCACCCAAAGTCGAGGATGAGAAGCCGAAACCCGATAGCGTGCCTCCGCCGGAACCGCCGAAACAGGATCTGGTCGAACAACAGCGCATTGCCGCGCTGGCCGAGCAAAAGGCCGATGAGGCGAAAAAGGAGCAGGAAGAGAAACGTCGTCGCGAACAGATCCTGCTTGAGCAGGAGAAACAGGAAGCGGCCCGCCAGAAGGAACTCGAACAGGTGCGCAAGCAACTGGCCGACGCCGAGAAAAAGAAGAATCTCGAGAAAGAACGCCTCAAGCAACTGCAAGACAAGCGGCTTGCAGACCAGCAGGAAGCTGAAAAACAACGCATGGACGAACTGCTGGAACAGGAATCGAAGGAGGCCCAGACCGGTGCCGGAGGCCAGGACAACGATCTCACGGCGCGTTACGCGGCAGCCATCCAGGCGGCGGTTACCCAGAACTGGAACCGGCCGGAGTCGATTCCTGCCGGCTTGCGTTGTACCTTGCTGATCGTGCAGATCCCGGGTGGCGATGTCATCTCAGCCAATGTCACCTCACCGTGCAATGCCGATCCGGCGGCGCGCATGTCGATCGAGCAGGCAGTCATGCGTGCCGCGCCCTTGCCCTATCGGGGCTATGAAAAAGTATTCAGTCGCGAAATCACTTTCAACTTCAAGTACGACGGCCAAGGATAATTCCCTGATGAACAATCGATTTCTCTCAAGCCTTGCGCTTGCCTTGCTGCTGCTTGTCCTCGGCAACCGTGGCATGGCCCAGGGACTCAGCATCGACATCACCGATGGCAGTCGCACGGCCGATCCGGTCGCCGTAGTGCCATTTGCCTTCGAAGGCGCCGGGCTGCCGCCGGAGACGGACGTCTCGGAAATCGTGCGCGCCGACCTTGCGCGCTCGGGCAAGTTCTTCACCCTGGCCAAGCGCGACATTGTCGAATTTCCGACACGCGAATCCGAAGTGCAGTACGCGACCTGGCGTCTTCTCAAGCAGAACTACCTGGTCGTCGGACGCATCGCCGATGCCGGCGAGGGTGCCTTGCGCGTCGAATTCGAGTTGTTCGATGTGGCCAGGCAGGCGCGCATGATCGGTCTGGCCATCAGCGGTCAGCGCACCGCCATGCGCGATGTCGCGCATCAGATCGCGGACATCATCTACGAGAAGATCCTCGGTGTGCGCGGCGCATTCTGGACGCGGATCGCCTATGTGACTTCGGTCGGGCTCGGCCAGAACACCCAATACGCGCTGATGGTTGCGGATTCCGATGGCTTCAATCCGCAAGTGGTTGTGCGCTCGCGTGAGCCGTTGATGTCGCCGGCGTGGTCGCCGGATGGCCGCAAGCTCGCCTATGTCTCGTTCGAGCGCGCCAATTCCGCGATCTATATCCAGGATCTCTCGACCGGATCGCGCGAACTGATATCGGCGCAAAAGGGCATCAACGGTGGCCCGGCGTTCTCGCCGGACGGCAGCAAGCTGGCCATGAACCTCTCCTATGCCGGCAGTCCGGACATCTACATCATGGATCTGGCCACGCGCAAGACCAATCGGATCTCCAGTCATTTCGCGATCGACGTCGAGGCGGCCTGGATGCCGGATGGCCGCAGCCTGGTCTTCACTTCGGATCGCTCAGGTAAACCGCAGTTATACGAGGTTCCGGTTTCCGGCGGGGAGGCTACCCGATTGACCTTTCAAGGCCAGTACAATGCGCGCGCCACGATCTGCTGTGACGGCAAGAAAATCGCCATGGCACAGGGCACCGGAAACGTGTATCGTATAACGGTTTTTGACCGCGCAACAGGAACTTACAGCGAGATTTCGCCCGGAAACGTGGACGAGTCGCCAAGCTTCGCGCCGAATGGCAGCATGCTGATCTACGCCGCAACCGAAGGGCCTCGCGGCGTTCTGTATGCGGTATCTGCCGATGGGCGCGTGCGTCAACGCCTCGTTCTTGCGGATGGCGATGTGCGAGAGCCAGCCTGGGGGCCATTTCGCCAGCGTTGAGCGGCGCCCGAAACAATGAAAGACCGGATAACCGGCGTGTAAGGTAAGTAATGCAATTGTCCCATCGAATCAACCGTCATCAACATCACCGCTTTAGGGGAACACCCATGAACAACGCAGCTCGTATTCTTGTCTCCGTAATGCTCGTCGCCGGCGTTGCTGCCTGCGCAAAGAAGGCCGTCAAGACCGAAAAGCCGGTCGAGCAGCCGCCGGTCACCCAGACCCAGGCCACCGATGACACCGGCCGCTACAAGGTTGGCGATCTCGATACCGACTCCTGCCTGCGCCAGCGCGTCGTCTACTTCGATCTGGATCGCACCGAAATCAAGCCGGAATTCAGCGCCCAGATCGCCTGCCATGCCGAATACCTGCGTCAGTTCCCGAATGCCCGCGTCACCCTCGAAGGCCATGCCGACGAGCGCGGCACGCGTGAATACAACCTCGGCCTCGGCGAGCGCCGTGGCAATGCCGTGCAGAGCGCGATCAGCGCTGCCGGTGCCTCGATGGGCCAGCTCACTGTCGTCAGCTATGGCGAAGAGCGGCCGGTCGATCGCGGCCATGACGAGGCGGCCTGGGCGAAGAATCGCCGCGTCGAAATCGTCTACACCAGCGCGAACTGATGTCCCTGCGCCACTCGCATTGCGGTAAAGCCCTTGCAGCAGCGGCCCTGGCGGCCGCTGCTGTTTTCGCCATGCCGGTTCAGGCGCAGCAGAGACTGAGTCTTTCCGAACGTGTGCAGCGCCTTGAGCAGCAGTCCTCGGGTGGTGCGCAGGGCAGTGTCGATCTGGTCAACCAGATCCAGGCATTGCAATCGCAAGTGCAAGCACTGCAAGGCCAGGTCGAGGAGCTCCGCCACCAGCTTGGCGAAGCGCAACAGCGAGCCAAGGATCAGTACATTGATCTTGATTCGCGCATCGGCCGCATCGAAGGCGGGCGACCGCCAGCGTCGACACCGATGGACCCGAATGCCGGCCAGGGTCTGCAGGACATCCAGTTGGGCGTGCCGCCCACTTCCGATGCTGCGAACACTTTGTCACCGGCGGATGCGCAGCTGGCTCCAGTTGAGCAGGCCAGCGTAGTTGCGCCGAGCGAACAGTCCACGACTAGCATCGATGAGGCGACATCGGTCGCCGATCCGGAAGCCGAGAAGCGCAGCTATGACGAAGCATTTTCCGCGCTTAAGGACGGTCGCTATGCCGAATCGGCACGTCGCTTCCAGGCCTTCATCGACCAGTACCCGAATGCGGATCTGACCGGCAACGCCTACTACTGGCTGGGGGAATCCTATTACGTCACGCAAAATTATCGCGTGGCGCTGGAAACCTTCAGCACCTTGTTGTCGCGGTTCCCGCAGAACCAGAAAGCGCCTGATGCCCTGCTCAAGACCGGCTACTGCCAGTACGAGCTCAAGCAATGGGATATGGCCGAGGCCACCTTGAACAAGGTCGTTTCGACCTATCCGAACACGACGGTCGCGCGCCTGGCACAGGGTCGCCTGCGTGCGCTCCAGCTCGAGAATCGGCGCTGAGTCCAGTCAGGGATTCGGCGGTCACGATGGATGCTGTGGTGCAGGTTCAGGAAACCGCAATGCCGGCGGCTTCCAGTCGGCGGCTGCGTGTAACCGAGATTTTCCACTCCCTGCAGGGTGAGTCCGACAGCATCGGTTGGCCCACCGTCTTTGTCCGCCTGACCGGCTGTCCATTGCGCTGTGTCTGGTGCGACACCGAGTATTCCTTCCATGGCGGCGAATGGCGTGGCCTCGACGAGATCCTGGCGACAGTCGCGGGATTCGGCGCCCGTCATGTGTGCGTGACAGGCGGTGAGCCGCTCGCGCAAAAGCGCTGCCTCGATCTGCTTGCAGCCCTGTGCGACGCGGGCCACGAAGTGTCCCTGGAAACTTCCGGTGCACTCGATATTTCGACGGTCGATGCCCGCGTGCGCCGGGTCATGGATCTGAAGCCGCCCGGTTCGGGCGAGACATCGCGCAACCGGTGGAGCAATCTCGAACATCTGCAGGGGCACGATCAGATCAAGTTCGTGCTGGCTGATCGTGCGGACTACGACTGGGCGGTTGCACGTATCCAGGAGCATGCCTTGACAATGCGTTGCCCGGTTCTGTTCTCGCCGGTGCAGGGCAAACTCGCGCCACGCGATCTCGCCGACTGGATCCTGGCCGATCGCTTGCCGGTGCGCTTCCAGATGCAATTGCACAAGTTGCTCTGGGGCAGCGAACCAGGGCGTTAGCTTTGCAGCTTTGTAGTGGTGAGTGGTAATCGGTAAGCGGTAGGCACGCAGGGCCGTTGGGGACAATGTGCAATGCGGCGCCTGCTCGATATGCCGTTGGTGGCTCGATGCCGATTTCCGGCCGACGAGCTGAGTGGCTGAAGCTGGATGCATCCAGATTTCAATCCGCAGCGTATTCGCAATGAATGACCAGGGAAACCATGAGCAATGAATTGAGCAAGGCGGCGGTGGTGCTTGTTTCCGGCGGCATGGATTCGGCCGTGACCTTGGCGATCGCTCGTGAGCGGGGTTTCGTCTGCCATGCCTTGAGTGTTGCCTATGGTCAGCGTCACAGTTCGGAATTGGTCGCTGCGGCGCGACTTGCCTCGACGCTTGGTGCGGTCGCCCACAAGACCGTCAGCGTTGACCTGCGTTCGATCGGCGGATCGGCCCTGACCGCTGAAATCGATGTTCCCGAACAGGGCGGCGAAGGAATTCCGGTGACCTATGTGCCGGCCCGCAACACGATCATGCTGTCGATTGCGCTCGGCTGGGCCGAAGTGCTGGGGGCGAACGACATTTTCTGTGGTGTCAATGCCATCGATTACTCGGGTTACCCGGATTGTCGACCGGCATTCATCGAAGCATTCGAGCGGCTGGCCAACCTGGCGACACGATCGGGCGTCGAGGGGGCCGAGCTTCGCGTGCATACACCCCTGATGGAGTTGAGCAAGGCGGATATCGCGCGAGAGGGGCAGCGACTTGGCATCGATTTTTCGACAACCGTGTCCTGTTATTCGGCGGATGCCGAAGGTCGCGCCTGTGCGCATTGCGATGCCTGTCGTCTTCGTGCGGAAGGGTTCGCCGCGGCCGGAATTTCCGACCCGACCCGCTATCGTTGAATTGAATATGCCGTTAAACTTCGTGGTTCGCGTGCGCGGCGCTCGGATTGCGCTGTTCTGATTCGGGAACGGACAAGGAACAAGTGCGTGTCGCCGGTATTTGCGTAATTTCGTATCGTCGGCATTTGCAGGAGGCGGCTTCAGCCGCGATGCTCTTTCCTGAAATCGGAAATGCATTGCATGCTTGGGCCAGGCCCTGCAATCGAGTGATGGTTGATTGGTTTGAGGCGTCGATACATGTCGTCGCAGCCGGACCCTCACCCCGTACCCTCTCCCGGTGGGAGAGGGGGAGTGATCGTCGCGCCTTGCGCGACAGAGGTATTTGATTGAAGCAGGGCCGTTAGCTCAGCGGTAGAGCAGTGGACTTTTAATCCATTGGTCGAAGGTTCAAATCCTTCACGGCCCACCATTCCGGCAGTCGCCCTGCCACCGCGCGCGCCAATCCGCGCGATTCAGAACATTCCGGTTTCGAGCTTCGCCGCATCCGACATCATGTTGTGGTTCCACGGCGGATCGAATACGAGTTCGACGTCGGCTGCGCTGATGGTCGGGATCATCTCGAGCTTGCTGCGTACATCTTCGACAAGAATTTCGCCCATGCCGCAACCGGGTGCGGTCAGGGTCATGCGGATGTTGACCTTGCGTTGTCCGTCTTCGGTTTTTTCCAGATCACAATCGTAGACGAGGCCGAGCTCGACGATGTCGATCGGGATTTCAGGGTCGAAGCAGGTTCGCAGTTGTGACCAGACCAGCTTTTCGACGTCTTCATCGGCGGCGTCTGCCGCCAGCTCCAGCGGTACTGGTTGGATCTTGCCGATCGCATCGGCATCACTGCCGGCAATGCGGAACAGATTGCCTTCGACAAAGACGGTGAAGCTGCCGCCGAGTGCCTGGGTGATGTAGCCGGCCTGGCCGGCGGGCAGGACGACATTGTCACCCTGCGGCACCATGACGGCGGGGCAATCGCGTTCAAAGCGCACCGGCTCCGAGGTTGTGCTGTATCCACTCATTGCGTGGGAATTCCGCTGATCCTGTTGGGCTGGGCGGCCATTATGCGACTTGTGAGTAGTCTGCGCAGGGATATCAGGGCGATGTCGGCGCTATCAAGCCGGTTTCGCGCAGACAGCGCCCGAACAGCTTCATGGCGGCTTCGATATCGACGGGCGGCAGTCCGGCATAGCCGAGCAGCAGACCGGGCCTGGATGAATTTCGCAGCGAATATGGTGCGATCGTGTACAGGCCGAGTCCGCGCGTGCGCGCATGCGCGGCGAGGCGTTCGCAGTCGGTGTGGCTGCCCGACCTGAGCCAGGCTGCCAGATGCATGCCGGCATTCGAATCGACCACCTCGAGGGCGTCGCCGGCATGCTTGCGCAGACCGCCCAGCATGGCCGCACGGCGCGCCCGCAGACTCTGCGCCGCGCGGCGCAAATGACGTTCGAATCCGCCGCTGGCCATGAAGTGGGCCAGGGCGGCCTGTTCGAGGGTGTTGCTGCCGCGATCCTCAAGCCACTTGGCCGCTCTAAAAGCGGCTCCGAGCGAAGTCGGCAGCACCATGTAGCCGAGTCGCAGGGCCGGGAACAGGGTCTTCGAGTAACTGCCGATGTAGATCACCCGACCATCGTTGTCGAGCGACTTGAGTGCAGCCAATGGTCGGCCACCAAAGCGGAATTCGCCGTCATAGTCATCCTCGATCAGCCACGCCTGTCGTGCCACGGCCCAATCGAGCAGCTCGACGCGACGGGCCAGCGGCAGCAAGGCGCCGGTCGGGAACTGGTGCGAGGGGGTGACCACGGCAAGGCGCGCTCGATGCGGCAGATCCGATGGCACCAGCCCTTCCTGGTCGACACTTACCCCACGCACGCGTGCGCCGCATGCCGAGAAGATCTGACGGGCTCCGCGATAGTGAGGATCTTCAAGAACGACCGTGTCGCCGGCTTCGAGCAGAACACGCGAGGCGAGGGCAAAGGCCTGCTGCGTGCCCGAAACCACGAGTATGTTTTCGGGTGCAGCGCTGACACCGCGACGGCGCGCGAGGTACTCGCAGATCTGGCTGCGCAGGGCTGGCAGACCTTGTGCATCGGGGTAGTCGAATTCGGCGTGTTCAGCGGCACGACTGATCTCGCGCCGCCAGGCGCTGGCCAGCGCAGTGTTTGTCAGCGGCAAGCCGTATTGCAGGTTGTAGCGCAGGTCGCGGTGCTGACGTCCCGGAATCCTGGCGCCGTCGTTGAGCGCAAGGGCTCGCCGGGCGAAATCGGAAAGTGGCGCGACCAGGTTGTTTGCGCCGGATTCGTGAGTCGGCGTCGTGCGGTTGCCTATTTCGGCGACAAAACTTCCGGCACCGACCCGACCGACCAGAAAACCCTCGGCTTGCAACTGGTCATAGGCCGCAATAACCGTGTTGCGCGAAATGCCCAGTTCGCTGGCGAGTGCCCGGCTCGCCGGAATGCGCGCGCCGGCAGCGATTCGCGATTCCAGAATTGCCGCTTTCAGGGCGCGGATCAATTGGGCGTAGCGCGGCCCCTGGCCATCGAGTTGGATATACACGATTGGTTCCATCTATTTGCGCGCGGATGGCGCTGCCAACAACCAATTTCCAACGCCATGCTGGCTGCGTCAAGTTCAATCACCCGAGGCCATCCATGCCCAAGCAGCCACGAAGCAAGCTGAAGCGCGTCGCCCAGCGCGGCCATTACGACAAGGCGACGATCCACGCCATTCTCGATGAGGGCTGGGTCGCCCATGTGTCCTTTGCGGACGACAGCGGGCAACCGTTTGTGATTCCGATGAGCTATGCCCGCGAAGACGACGTGCTCTATCTGCACGGCTCGATCGCGAGTCGCCTGCTCATCGATCTCGGCGAGGGAATCGATACCTGCCTGTGCGTGACCCTGATCGATGGACTGGTGCTTGCGCGTTCGCACTTCCATCATTCGATGAACTACCGCTCGGTGGTGGCCTTCGGCAAGGCCGTGGCGATCACCGATCCGGGCGAAAAGGCATTGGTTTTCGCGCGCTTCGTCGACGCGTTGATTCCGGGACGGGCCGGTGAATCACGCGCTGCCGATCACAACGAGGTCAATGCGACAGCCCTGTTGCGCCTGAACATCGAGGAGGCCAGCGCAAAGATTCGCAGCGGTGGGCCGAAGGATGACCCGGCCGACAAGGACTTGCCGTTCTGGTGCGGTGTCGTTCCGCTAGGGATTTGCATGGGCGTGCCGATTCCGGCTGATGATGTGTCGCCCGGCCGGCAACTGCCGGATTCGGTGCTGCGCTTGCAGCGCCTGTCTGGCCTTGCCGGTTGAGGCGCGAGCCCGGTTGTGCGCGGACGATTTCTTGCCAATGTGCAGAGCCATCGTGGATTCATGGGCGAAAGGTTGCCGGAACGGGGGCTGCGTGGGCGGATTTGCAGACCGGCCAGGCAGAAGCCGGCAGGCTGCTAAGATCCGCTATCCGTTGACTGCCCTGCGAATTCGATGCCCCATTCATTGTCCTCCTGCACCGAAGAGCCGCTCCATGCCCACTGACCGTCCAAAGCGATCGCTTTCCGCCAACATCATTGGCGTGGCAACCGCCCTGATGGTTGCGCTCGCCGCAGGCGCGGTCTGGTGCGTGCTGCAGTTGTATGCGCGTATCGACCTGATTGGCGTATCCCTGCTGGTCGGCCTGATCATTGCGGTGGTCGTGCGCCGCCAGGGCTTCGGACAGAGTCTGGCCGGCGTCCTGATTGCCGCCTTCAGCACGGCAGTTGCCTGTGCCTATGCGAGCTACCTGCTGGCGGCGGCCAAGGTTGCCTCCTACCTTGGCATACCGATGCGCTCGGCGTTGACCAGCATCGGCCCAGACATGGCCGGCGCGGTGGCCTGGGCCGACATGAGCGGATTTCACATCGGCACCTTGATCCTCGCGATCGTCGTATCGGCATGGCTGGTCTGGCGCAAGCCTGCGCCAGACCGCAACGCTGGCACGCTGTCACAAGGCTGAGTCACGGTCGATGGCCGCCACGCGACCCGGTCTTGCCGGCGCCTGATGAGTGCGCCAGCGGAAGACCGGACAATCCGGATGCGCGATCTACCTTGCGTCATTCGGGACAGATCGTTACACTGCGCGGCTCTGATGCGGGGTGGAGCAGTCTGGCAGCTCGTCGGGCTCATAACCCGAAGGTC
>CAYMHF010000030.1:0-41250 GCA_964390215.1 uncultured Dokdonella sp.
CTCGTCGGGCTCATAACCCGAAGGTCGCAGGTTCAAATCCTGCCCCCGCTACCAGGTTTCCAGCGAAGGGCCACTACGGTGGCCCTTCTGCCGGGAAAGCGCAGGATGCGCGATCACCGATGCCGGAGAAGCAAGACAACGGTGAATTCTGGAATGGGCCTTGCGCCCATTTTTTTTTGGTGAATTTTGTAGTGGGTCGATAGATCGCCGTGACAAACGAGAAACTCAATGCACTTCTGACTCCGCTGGTCACTGATCTCGGCCTGGAATTTGTCGGTATCGAGTTTAGTCCAAGCCGTGGCAGCAGCCTGTTGCGCGTCTTCATCGATGCGCCAGAGCGGTTGGTCACGATTGAGGATTGTGAGCGGGTCAGTCGCGAGATTTCGGCGTTGATGGATGTGAATGATCCGATCGAAGGGCGCTACACGCTTGAGGTGTCCTCGCCAGGCATTGATCGGCCGTTGTTTACGGTCGAACACTTCAGTCGATTCATCGGCAGCGAAGCAAAGATCAGTGTAGCCCTGCCGATCGATGGACGTCATCGCTTCCAGGGGCGGATCAAGTCAGTTGAAGGTGATCGAATCCAGCTCGATCAGGACGGCAAGGATGTGCAGATCACGCATGCCAATGTCATCAAGGCAAAGCTGGTACCCGATTACGCAGCGCTGGGGTTCGGCGCAGCACCCAAGAAGAATGAGTACACCGGATCGCGCAAGCGCGGATCGAAACACAAGTGAGGCTGCCGCGGCAGTCGCTCAGGAGTTGATGAGATGAGCAAAGAACTATTGCTGGTTGTCGATGCGGTTGCCAACGAGAAGGGCGTGCCGAAAGATGTGATCTTCGATGCCATGGAAGCAGCGCTCGCCTCGGCGGCGAAGAAGCGCTATCCGGATGAGGAAATGCTGGCGCGCGTTTCGATCGACCGGCATTCCGGCGAGTACGAGACGTTTCGGCGCTGGGAAGTGGTCGCCGACGATGTCGTCATGGAATCGCCGGATTGGCAAATCCGGCTGATGGACGCCATCGACCTCAAGCCGGACGCCGAGGTCAGCGAATTTATCGAGGAGCAGATCGAAAACGCGGAATTCGGTCGTATCGCGGCACAGGCGGCCAAGCAGGTCATCGTGCAGCGTGTCCGCGAAGCCGAGCGCGCACAAATTGTCGAAGCTTATGCCGATCGCGTCGGTGAGCTGATCACCGGCATCGTCAAGCGGGTCGAGCGCGGCAATCTGTACATCGATCTTGGTGGCAATGCCGAAGCCTTCATTTCGCGCGAGAAGTCGATTCCGCGTGAAGCCGTGCGTGCCGGCGATCGTGTGCGTGGATATCTGTACGAAGTGCGTTCGGAACCGCGCGGGCCGCAATTGTTCATCTCGCGAACGGCTCCGGAATTCATGATCGAGCTGTTCAAGCTTGAAGTGCCCGAAGTCGGCCAGGGCCTGGTCGAGATCAAGGCCTGCGCACGCGATGCCGGCGACCGTGCCAAGATCGCCGTGCTCGCGCATGATCACCGCACTGATCCGATCGGCGCGTGCATCGGCATGCGCGGATCGCGCGTGCAGGCGGTCTCAAACGAACTCAATGGCGAGCGCATCGATATCGTGCTGTGGAACGAGAACAACGCCCAGTTCGTCATCAATGCGATGGCGCCTGCCGAAGTGCAGTCGATCATCGTTGATGAGGAGAAGCACTCGATGGATATCGCGGTGGCCGAGGACAAGCTGTCCCAGGCGATTGGCCGCGGCGGCCAGAACGTGCGCCTGGCGAGCAAGCTGACCGGCTGGCAGCTCAACGTGATGACCGCCGATCAGGTTCGCGAAAAGAGCGAGAGTGAACAGGACGCGGCCCGCGTCCTGTTCGTCGAGAAACTCGAGGTCGACAACGAGATCGCCCAGATTCTGGTACAGGAAGGTTTCTCGACGGTCGAGGAGATCGCCTACGTGCCGACCGCCGAGTTGCTTGCAATCGACGGTTTTGATGAGGACATCGTCGAGGAGTTGCGTGCACGTGCGCGCGACGCCCTGCTGACCGATGCGCTAGCGGTCGAAGAGGGGATCGAGGAACACAAGCCGGACGATGATCTGCTCGAAGTCGAGTCGATGGACGAGTCGCTGGCTTATGAATTGGCCCAGCACGGCATCGTGACACGCGAGAATCTAGCGGATCTTGCCACCGATGAGCTGATCGAGCTGGCTATCGAGGGCGTCGACGAAGAACGCGCAGCGGCACTGATTATGGCGGCACGCAACACCTGATCTCGTTTTTGTCCACTGTTGCAGGCATTGCCCGCAACGGAGTTCTGACGAGAGTTTGGCAATCGCGGGCAGGTCAGGAGTAGAGAGAAAATGTCGGACGTAACAATCAAGCAATTGGCCACGGTGTTGGCCACTCCGGTAGACAAGCTGCTTGCGCAGCTTGCCGAAGCCGGGATGAGTTTCTCCGACCCGGAGCAATCAATCAGCAGTACCGAGAAGGTCAAGTTGCTCGGCTTTCTGCGCCGCAATCATGGCAAGCGCGAGGCCGGCACGGATGACAGTGCGCCGCGACAGGTGACGCTCAAGCGTCGCACTGTCAGCGAGCTGACCGTCAACCCTGGACAACGCGGCGCACAGGCCAAGACGGTCAACGTCGAAGTTCGCCAGAAACGCACCTACGTCAAGCGCAGCGTGGTCGAGGATCAGGGCAAGGCCATAGACCCCGAGCGCGAAGACGCGTTGCGCAAACTCGAGGAGTCCCAGGCCAAGCGTGATGCCGAAGAACAGGTGCGCCAGGAGGCCGACCGTCGCCGTCAGGAGGAAGAGGCACGAATCAAGGCAGCCGAGGAAGAGAAGCGTCAGGCCGAGGAAGCGGTGCGCGCTGCCGCTGCCGCGAGCGAGGCTCTGATCCAGGCTGAAACAATGCCGGCGGATGTTCGACCTGCAATCAGTGTTGCCGAGCCTTCCGGTGTGGTCGTCGAACGGCCGCGTCGTGGTGAGGATCGGACAGGCTCGGTGCCGGAAACGGCCGGTCGACACGGCAAGCCGAAACATGCCAGCGGTCACCGCGGACGTGATGGCGAAAGCTCGCCACCATCGAAGAAATACTTTGGCAATGAATTGCATTTGTCCCAGGAAGGCAGCGCGCGGCGCACGGGGCGCAAGAAGCCACGTTCACGGCTGCCGGAGCCTTCGCGTTCTTCGAGCCCGAGCGGCCCGCACGGATTCTCGCGCCCGTCCGCACCGGTGGTGCGTGAAGTCGAGATCGGCGAAACGATCAGCGTCACCGACCTGGCCCAGCGCATGGCCGTCAAGGGTGCTGAAGTAGTCAAGACACTGTTCAAGATGGGTGTCATGGCAACGATCAACCAGGTTATCGATCACGATACGGCGCAGCTAGTCGTCGAGGAGCTTGGACATACCGCAGTCAAGGCTTCCCCGGACGATGCCGAAGTGGATTTGCTCGCCCATGCCGAGGTCTCGGGCAATGTCGAGCCGCGGCCGCCAGTGGTCACGATCATGGGCCATGTCGATCATGGCAAGACGTCACTGCTCGACACGATCCGGCGTACCAAAGTCGCTTCGGGCGAAGCCGGCGGTATCACCCAGCACATCGGTGCCTATCACGTCGAAACGCCGAAGGGTGTCATCACCTTTCTCGACACGCCAGGGCACGCGGCATTCACATCGATGCGCCAGCGTGGCGCGCAAGCGACCGATATCGTCATCCTGGTCGTCGCGGCCGACGATGGCGTAAAGCCGCAGACGATCGAGGCGATCAAGCACGCACGCAGCGCCAAGGTGCCCTTGATCGTCGCGATGAACAAGATGGACAAGCCGGAGGCCAATCCGGAGAAGGTCAGACAGGGTCTGGCCCAGCATGAGGTCATGTCCGAAGATTGGGGTGGTGACGTCCAGTTTGTGCCGGTTTCGGCCAAGGCGGGTACCGGTATCGATGAGCTGCTCGAAGCAATTTCGCTGCAGGCCGAGCTCATGGAACTCAAGGCCGTGCGTGAAGGCCGCGCTTCCGGTGCGGTAATCGAATCCAGCCTCGACAAGGGTCGCGGACCGGTTGCGACCGTGCTCGTTCAGCAAGGCACCTTGAAGAAAGGCGATTTTGTCGTCTGCGGTGTCGAGTATGGCCGCGTGCGTGCGTTGTTCGATGAAAGCGGCAAACAGGTCGACGAAGCGGGTCCGTCGATACCGGTGCAGTTGCTTGGTCTTTCTGGCGTTCCGGAAGCGGGAGACGACTTTGTCGTCGTCGCTGACGAACGCCTGGCCAAGGATGTCGCCAGCCAGCGTGATGCCAAGCGTCGCGAGACCCGTCTCGTCGCTGCCGCCGGCAACCGCATGGAAGATGTGCTTGCACAGATGGGGCAGAGCGAGGAGCAGCTGTCGCTCAACCTTGTCATCAAGGCCGATGTGCAGGGTTCGGTCGAGGCGTTGCGTCAGTCGCTGACCGCACTCAGCAACGACATGATCCGGATCAACGTGATTTCGTCCGGCGTGGGTGGCATCACCGAATCCGACGCCACGCGCGCTGCCTCGTCGAAAGCAACGATCATCGGTTTCAACGTGCGTGCCGATGCCGCTGCACGTCGCGTTGTTGAAACAAGCGGCCTCGATCTGCGCTATTTCTCGATCATCTATGACGTGATCGATCAGGTGAAACAGGTTGCCACCGGCTTGCTTGGTGTCGAAATCCGCGAGGAGATCATCGGTGTTGCCGAGGTTCGCGATGTATTCCGCTCGTCGAAGTTCGGCGCGGTTGCGGGCTGCATGGTCATCGAGGGAACGGTCAAGCGCAACAAGCCGATCCGTGTCCTGCGCGACAGCACGGTGATCTTCGAAGGCGAACTCGAATCGCTGCGTCGCTTCAAGGAACTCGTCGACGAAGTGCGCAACGGCACCGAATGCGGTATCGCCGTCAAGCAGTACAATGACGTCAAGGTCGGCGACCAGATCGAGTGCTTCGAGCGCATCGAAGTGCAGCGCACGCTGTGAGGGGCCGGGATTGGGGATGCGGGATTCGTAAAACGAAGCCCGCTGCCCACGCTCTTTCGAATCCCGCATCCCCAATCTCGAATCCCGGAGAAAAACAATGGCCGACTTTACCCGCTCAGATCGAATTGCCGTGCAGTTGCGCAAGGAAGTGGCCGTGCTTGTGCATCAGGCCGTGCGCGACCACGCCTTGCCCTCGGTCAGCGTTTCCGATGTCGAGGTGACCAGGGATCTCGACATGGCGCGCGTTTTCGTCACGACCCTGATGCCGGATGATTCGGAAAAGGCGGTCAAGGCGCTCAATGCGATGGCCATCGAATTCCGTCGCGAACTTTCGCGCACCTTGAAGATGCGGCGCGTGCCCGAAATCCGCTTCCAGTACGATGATTCGGTCGACAAAGGCGAGCGCATCGAACAACTGCTGCGTGAGAATGCGCCGAAGGATGACTGAGTAGCTTGTTGCGGCGTCAATCCAAAATTCGATGGCGTGATGTGCATGGCATTCTGCTGCTCGACAAGCCGCGGGGCCTGAGTTCAAACCAGGCTCTGCAGAAGGTGCGGTTCTTGTACCGTGCCGCAAAGGGGGGGCATACCGGCAGCCTTGATCCGCTGGCGACCGGCTTGCTACCGCTTTGTTTCGGCGAGGCAACCAAGATCGCGGGCCTGTTGATCGGGTCAGGCAAGGCCTATGAAACGGAGTGTCTGCTCGGTGTCAGTACCGACAGCGCCGATGCGACTGGCAATGTCATTGAGACGCGGCCAGTACCCGAGTTCGATGTCGGTACGATTGAAAAAGCCTTGCAACCGCTTCGCGGAAAGATCCTGCAGGTGCCACCGATGTACTCGGCGCTAAAGCGCGATGGCGAGCGACTGTACAAGTTGGCGCGACGTGGTGAGACGATCGAGATCGAGCCGCGCGAAGTCGACGTACATCGGTTCGAATTGATTGAAAGGCAAGGCGATCGCCTGCGCCTGCAGGTGGAATGCGGCTCAGGAACCTATGTGCGCAGTCTGGTGCGTGATCTCGGTGAATCACTGGGCTGTGGCGCCCATGTGACGGCCTTGCGCAGGCTCTGGATCGAGCCGTTCAAGTCGCCGGAAATGATCACACTCGATGATCTGGAATCGGCGGCAAGTCGTGGCGTTGAGGCGCTGGATCAGCTCCTGCTGCCGGTTGAAGAGGGACTGCGTGGCTATCCCGAGCTGATTCTGGATGAGGGTGAAGCCACCCGATTGCGCCAGGGACAGTCGATTCAGGTTTCTCGTGAACCGGGAACCTGTCTGGCCAAATCCGCAGACGGACGCCTGCTTGCCCTGGCTGAAACGGACTCAAACGGACTTCTGAGGGCTCTCAGAGGCTTCAATCTGGACTGATTTGGTCGGTTTATCGGCAATTCCCCGGCCAGACAACTTGTTGCAACGCACCTTTGCCAGCTAAAATGGGCAGCTTTCCCGGCCAAAAACTTCAACGCGGGGCGTTGGCAACTGTCACCAGGTGGTGATTGTTCCCGGGCCTCGCCCTCGTTCCATAAGGGCTTTCATCATGTCGCTCAACGTAGAAACAACCAGCAAGATCATTGCCGATTTCGGTCGTGTTGCCAATGACACCGGTTCGCCGGAAGTCCAGGTTGCATTGCTGTCGGCTCGCATCGAGCATCTTTCCAAGCATTTCGCCGACCACGACAAGGATCATCATTCACGTCGCGGTCTGCTCAAGATGGTCAACCAGCGCCGTCGCCTGCTCAACTATCTGAAGAGCAAGGACAACGATCGCTACAAGACACTCATCGAACGCCTCGGCCTTCGTCGGTAATTCAAGCGTTCATCCGTGAGCGCGGGACACGCGATCGTTGGCGAGTGGGCGAACGCTTCGCGTCTGGATGAAGTCCAGAGCGACCATTCCTGGTCGCGCTTTTCACCGGTGGCACGAGCACGTCTTCGACGTCGCGTCTGTGCACAGAAACCTCAGGACAATCAAACGTGGCGAAAGTAACCAAGACATTCCAGTACGGCAATCATCAGGTCACACTGGAGACGGGCGAAATCGCTCGCCAGGCCAGCGGTGCCGTTATCGTAAGGATCAACGACACCGTCGTGCTGGTCACTGCGGTCGGTGCCAAGTCGGCTCGCGAAGGGCAGGATTTTTTCCCCCTCACGGTTGATTATCAGGAAAAGTTCTACGCCGGTGGTCGCATTCCGGGTGGCTTCTTCAAGCGTGAAGGGCGCCAGACCGAAAAGGAGACACTCACCTCGCGTCTGATCGACCGACCGATCCGCCCGCTGTTTCCCGAGTTCTTCCGCAACGAGGTGCAAATCATCGCCACCGTGATGTCGATGAATCCGGAAATCGATGGCGACATTCCGGCCTTGCTTGGCGCGTCGGCCGCGCTGGCACTTTCCGGACTGCCGTTCAACGGCCCGATCGGTGCGGCCAAGGTGGGTTACGCGAACGGCAACTACATTCTCATGCCGACCGCGACCGAACTGAAGACCTCCGAGCTTGAGCTTGTTGTTGCCGGTACCGCCAACGCGGTATTGATGGTCGAGTCCGAAGCCAAGCTGCTCAGCGAAGATGTCATGCTCGGCGCCGTCGTGTTTGGCCACAATGCGGCCAAGCAGGCCATCCAGGCGATCAACGAGTTCGTGGCCGAAGTTGGTCGGAAATCGTTCTCGTGGATGGCACCGGAGCGCAACCCGGCCATTTTCGACGCGATAAAGAATGCCGTGGGCGAGCGTCTGACAAGCGCCTACGCCGTGGTCGACAAGATCGAGCGCCGCGACGCGATCAGCGCCTTGAAGAAGGACGTCATCGCCTCACTCAAGGCCGATGCCGAAGCCAATGGCTGGGCGTCCGGCGATCTGTCCAAGGAATTCTCGGAACTCGAATACACCACGCTGCGTGCCTCGGTGCTGGCCACCAAGAAGCGCATCGATGGTCGCAACCTCGATGACGTCCGTGCGATCACGGTTCGCACCGGTGTGCTGCCGCGCACGCACGGTTCCGCCCTGTTCACGCGTGGCGAGACACAGGCCCTGGTCACAGTCACCCTCGGCACTGGCCGCGATGCGCAGATCATCGACGCCGTCGAAGGCGAATCGAAGGATCCGTTCCTGTTCCACTACAACTTTCCTCCGTACTCGGTTGGCGAAGCGGGCCGCATGATGGGTCCGAAACGTCGCGAGATCGGCCACGGTCGTCTGGCCAAGCGCGGCGTGCTCGCGGTCAAGCCGTCGATCGAGGAGTTCCCGTATGTGGTTCGCGTCGTCTCGGAGATCACCGAGTCGAATGGTTCCTCGTCGATGGCCTCGGTCTGTGGATCGTCGCTGGCGATGATGGATGCCGGTGTGCCGCTGAAGGCGCCAGTGGCTGGTATCGCCATGGGCCTGGTCAAGGAAGGCAACGATTTCGTCGTGCTGTCGGACATCCTCGGCGACGAAGACCATCTCGGCGACATGGATTTCAAGGTCGCCGGTAGCGCCGATGGCATCAGCGCACTGCAGATGGACATCAAGATCGACGGCATCACCGAAGAGATCATGAAGGTCGCGCTGGCCCAGGCCAAGCAGGGCCGCCTGCATATTCTTGGTGAAATGAACAAGGCGCTCGGCGCCGCGCGTACCGAAATGAGCGAGTTCGCGCCGCGTCTGCTGACCATGCGCATCCACCCCGACAAGATCCGCGAAGTGATCGGCAAGGGCGGGTCGGTGATCCGTTCGATCACCGAGGAAACCGGCACCACCATCGACATCACCGATGACGGCACCATCATCATCGCTTCGGTCAACCGTGCTGCGGCGGATGAAGCCAAGAAGCGCATCGAGATGATCGTTTCCGACGTCGAGCCGGGCCGCATCTATGAGGGCAAGGTCGCCAAGCTGATGGACTTTGGTGCATTCGTCACGATCCTGCCGGGCAAGGACGGTCTCGTCCATGTTTCGCAGATCTCCAACGAGCGCGTCGAGAAGGTTTCCGACAAACTCAAGGAAGGCGACATCGTCAAGGTCAAGGTGCTCGAAGTCGACAAGCAGGGTCGTATCCGCCTGTCGATGAAGGCCGTCGAGGAAGGCGAGGGTGTCAGCGCCTGATTCACGGCGTTTCAAGTGAACAGCAAGAAGCGGGCCTCGGCCCGCTTTTTCGTTGCTTGCCATTCAGTTCGGCGGGGCATCGAACCGGCAGCAACGTTCGGCGCCGCCGTTTCACTTGCGGGCGTCCGCACGGAGCCATTCGCCACATTCCGGGGTGCAGGTCTGATCCCCGCGGTCAACTCGCCTGTTGGCCTTGGCCAATGCCGAATCATGGACAAATGCATCCTGGCGATCTCGCCCCTTCTGCGGTGTGCCAGCCTGGCAACGGATGAGGCATTGGCGTGCGCAAGGTGATGCGATGTGATCGCAGGCGACCCACCAGCTTTCCGGGAGCCTGGTTGTTGCGGGCGACCGTGCGTTGTCATTGAAACCTTGGCGTAGAAATTGCTGTGAGAATCAGTGAATCGATTTCGCCGGTGGCATGTTTCCGGCGCTTGCCGTCGTTGCGGCACGGCTTGATCCATGGACAGAGTGCCTTGGAGTGCGCCGAATTGACGACGGATGGTTTCCACGTGTGTCAGGGAAACGACGTGTTCAACAGGAAATCAATGGAAACAGGCGCTTTCTGCGGTGTTGCAGGCAGACAGATTCGGCTACGCTGTATCCTGCCTCAACCAGGAGTCCGGATGTCTCGCTCGCCCTCATGCCTGCTGATCCTGCTCCTCGGCCTTGCCATTGTCGTCGGTCTCCCCGATCGCGCTCGCGCCGAGGCCACATCGGGCGTGCTCGTGCTCGGTCGGGTCAGCGACGATCCAAATTCGCAGTACGAGCAGATGAAAGTCCTGCTCGATTATGTCGTTGAGCGCATGGCGGACGTCGGCATTCGCGAGGGACGGATCTTGCTGGCGCGTGACGTTGTGCAAATGGCGAGCTACCTGCGTCGTGGCCGCGTCGATTGGGTTTCGGAAACCGGCGCCGCCGGCATGCTGCTGCAACAGCGCGCGGGTGCGGATACCCTTCTGCTGTCCGAACGCAACGGAATTCGCCGCTACCATACGATCTACTTTGCCCGCCGCGACAGCCTGGTCAAGTCAATCGCTCAATTGCGCGGTCATCGCATTGCCTTCCAGAACCGGACTTCGACCAGCGCATATTTCATCCCGGCAATGGAATTGCTCGATCTCGGACTGCCAATGGAGATCCTCGGTTCGCCATTCGATGCTCCGGCCGAGACTTCCGTCGGCTACGTGTTTGCTCGCACGGAACGCAATATCGCGACCTGGGTTCACAAGGGTCTGGTTGATGTCGGCGCCGTGAGCAATCTGGATTGGTCGAACCCGCAGCACATCCCCGAGTTTTTTAAGTCGGATCTGGTCATTCTTCGTGAGAGCGAGGATGTTCCTCGTGGCGTGGAGATGGTGCGCAAGGATCTGGATACGCGCATCCGTGCCCGCCTGCATGAAGTCCTGCTCGAATGGGGTGATGATCCGGCAGCGGTTGCGAAACTCGCGAAGTTTCATCAATCCGAGCAGTTCTTTGACCTAGATGAGCGCGACCGGCGTGACCTGAAGCGTCTGCATGCGGGTGTTCTCCGCGTCACTTCGGAGATTGAATGAAACCGCGCTTCGGGCTCCAGGCACGCTTCCTGGCCTTGATTGTCGTTGCCATGCTGTTGGCGATCGTTGCCGTGGCCATCATGCTCCAGCGGCAATGGATCATGCGCCAGGAAATCATCGAGATGAGCCGGACGTCAATCCAGAGTCTCGTCCTTGAGCGGCTGCGCGAGCAGGCCAGGGCGGTTGGACTGAACACGGCGGATGCGCTGGTCAATCCGCTCTACAACTTCGATCTCGAGAGAATTGGTCAAATTGTGCGTGACGTCATGGCTCAGCCCGATGTGAAATACGTGACGATCTACGCGCCTTCGGGTGCGATCATCCACGATGGCAGCGATGCCATCGCAAGCTACGGGCAGGTCATGTCCGATGCTCTGGCACCGGCGATCATCCATGCAAATGACCTGCTCATGCAGCGCAGCGATGGCGTATTCGATGTCGCTGCACCGATCAGCATCGGCGATGAGCGTCTCGGTGGCGTGCGCATTGGCTATTCGCTGGATTCGGTCAAGCGCTACGAGGAGCATTCGACGCAACTCCTCGGTGAGCGACTGAATGAAATCGGCAGACGCTATCTGATCGGTGTCGTGGCACTGATGAGCTTTGCGCTCGTCTTTGGCATCGTCATCAGCCTGATCATGCAGCGCGTCCTGATACGGCCTATCCGCAGGCTGGCACTGGCCGCGCGCGAAGTCGAGGCGGGAAAACTGACGATGGATCTGCCTGAGCGCGACAGTGGCGACGAGGTCGGTGAACTTGTCCGAGCATTTGAACGGATGACCGAGGGAATCGCCCGGCGCGACCGGGATATCCGTCGAATAGCCAATACCGACTCCTTGACTGGTCTTGCCAATCGGCGAGCGATCCGGGACGAGATTGAAGCCCGCCTCGCCGATCGCGGCAGCGGTGAGTTTGCCCTGATCCTTGCCGATCTGGACGACTTCAAGCCGGTCAATGATCGCTGGGGCCATGATGCCGGCGACAAGCTGCTTTGCCGATTCGCCGAGCGCCTGCGTGAAGTCGTCAATGCGATCGAGGAAATCGAGGCCAGGCCCGCCCGTCTCGGTGGCGATGAATTCATCCTGGTTGCGCGCGTTGCCGATGGGGTCGAGACGCCACTGCGTGATCTGCTCACGCGATTGGGCGAAAACCTCATGGATGAATTCAGCAAGCCATCGAGCATTGATGGGCGCACCCATCTCTTCAGTGCATCGTTCGGAATCGCGATCTTTCCCGACGATGGGCGTACGACGACTCAATTGATGAAGGCGGCTGATGTAGCCATGTACGCCGCCAAGCAGGCCGGCAAGAATCGCTACCGATTCCACACGCCGCGATGATGGACGGATAGTCGATCATTACCTCCATCGCCGCCCACTTGAATTGTGCGGGCAGCAGCGGAGGCGCCGGACTCAGGCATCGAAGCCGTCCATGAAGATGATATCGCGAGGATCCTCATAGGCCCCGACATCGCATTCGGCCGTTCCATTGCCGTCACCATCGATCGGGCGATCCTGGCTTCGCGCATCGAAAAGTTCGCAAATCGTGCCATTGCTGATGCTGTCGATCACGGCACTGCCGCTGAAACGCAGCACGCCGATCAAGCCCGGTCGCTCATCGGCGAAAACAGATCCAATCGGCGAACTCGGCAGGGCGCCAGCAGCAAGGCTGGCGCAACTGGCGTCAGAAAAAAGATTGAAGCCGACGAAGCCTGGGTTAGTGACGGCTGGTGTGCCTGCGCAGGCGGTACCAGCATAGGTCGGAGCCAGCAGGTTGGCGCGGAAGTAGATGACCTGGCCGCCGGATTCAAAACCCAGGTGGGCACCTGCGCTTGCGTCGGCATTGTAAAAGGTGTTGTTCGACGCGCTGAGAGCCGCGCCGACGCCGATGAATACGGCCCCTCCCGAATTGACGACGCTGCTGTTGTAAAAGGTCGAATTGGCCAGAGCGAGAACGAGATCTGGCGTGCCGCCGGCATTTTTCCTGGCATAGATTGCTCCACCAAAATTTGCCGAATTTCCGCGCAGGTAGCTACGCGTGATCTGCGCCGTACAGCTTTCGCAGTCAACATGCATCGCGCCGCCGTAGCCGAAAGTGGCAGAGCCTGGCGAAGCGCCATTGAAGCGAAATGTCGATTCGATAATCGTGTTGTTGTAAGCAGACCCTCGCAAGGCGATTGCACCGCCCACACCACCGCCTGACGGTGCAAGGGCGGCATTCGCCTCGAACAGCGTGCGCGTCGCAGCGAAGTTGGCGAGGGCATAGATGGCTCCGCCAGCCGACTGACCACTGGCAGCGGTGGCGGTGACGAGGTTGCCGAGGAATCGGCTGTCGATAAGCGTGACGGTGCCGGACGGGCGGTTCCAGTAGATTGCGCCACCGCGGATCAGGTTCGGTCCGCTGGCCTGACAGTTGCTGAAGGTGACGCGCTCCGCACGCAGGGCGCCCGCGGTCGCACTGCCGCCGGAATTGATGCACGCACCCCTCTCGGGGGCGAGGGCGTTCTGCAGCGTGAGGTCACTCAGCTCAAACGTCGATGTGTTGGTGCCGATGTTGAAAATCGTGCGCAGCGATTGACCGTCAATGCGGGGTTGCTTGCCGCTGCCTATGACGATCAGGCTCTGGGATGCGATCTGCGGAAGATTGCTGTTGAGCAGGATCGCGCCACCGTTGGGAAATGCCGCCGAGAACGTCATCGTATGGACTCCGCCGGCAGGTGAATTCGAGTCCAGGATGGCTTGGCGCAGCGAGCCGGCTCCACTGTCGGCGGTCGTGCTGACGACATAGTTGTTTGCCTGCGCGGTGGACGCGAGCACGAGCAGAACGAACGCAGCAGATTGGATGCGCATGGTGGACCCCCTTGATTTTTGCGAGAAAGCGAACATCGGCGCGCAGGATCGCCACCCACACGGTGATCAGCGTGGGCGAAATGGAAATTCCGCAATCAAGCGCGTTGTCGCAACGAAACTTGCCCAGCCGTTGAGGCAGGCCGAACAAGTATCCCGATCCACGAAAAAGTTGACGGTCGATCTGTTCCGCATGTGACCGTCAACCAGTTCACATTATGACGGCGAGTCTGATCCAGGAGTTCGCGAAGCGGGTCAAACCCAGCCGGTCAGATAGAACACGCCGATGACGACAAACACCGACGTGGTCTTGATCAAGGTGATGGCGAAGATGTCCTTGTAGCTTTGCCGGTGACTGAGTCCGGTGACGGCAAGCAGGGTGATCACGGCACCATTGTGGGGCAGGGTGTCCATGCCGCCGGAAGCCATCGCGGCGACGCGATGGAGGACTTCCATCGGGATGCCGGCGGCATTGGCGTTGGCGATGAAGCTGTCGGCCATTGCAGCCAGGGCAATGCTCATGCCGCCCGAGGCAGAGCCGGTGATGCCGGCCAGTGCGGTGACCGAAACCGCCTCGTTGACCAGCGGGTTCGGGATTGCCTTCAAGGCCGTGGCGACGGCGAGAAACCCGGGCAATGCTGCAATCACAGCACCAAAGCCATACTCGGACGCGGTATTCATCGAGGCCAGCAGGGCGCCGCCAATCGCATTCTTGGTGCCTTCGGCGAAGCTTGCGATCACCGTGCGCCAGGCAAACGCGATGACGCAGAGGATGCCGGCGATCAATGCGCCCTGCACGGCCCAGATCGCGGCAATCTTGGAGACGTTCTGCACGATCGGCGCGGGATCACCGATCACCGAGGGGATGAATGACTGGGTTTCGCCGTAGAACTCCGGAATCCAGCGGGTGAACAGGAAATTGGCAACGCCGACAATGATCAGCGGCAAGATTGCGATCAGTGGGTGGGCGAGCTTGCTGCCGGAGAAGGCAACCGGTTCATTGAGCAGGTTGTCGCCATAGCCTTCACCGTTGGCTGCGGCGCGGCGGCGACGCGATTCGAGATAGATCATGCCGACCGTCAGGATGAAGATGCCGCCGAGGGTGCCGAGCACCGGTGCCGCCCAACTGGTGGTGCCGAAGAAAGGTGCCGGGATGATGTTCTGGATCTGTGGCGTGCCGGGCAGGGCATCCATGGTGAAGGTGAAGGCGCCCAGCGCGATGGTGCCGGGAATCAGGCGCTTGGGAATGTCGCTCTGGCGGAATAGCTCCGCAGCGAATGGATAGACCGCGAAGACCACGACGAAGAGCGATACGCCGCCATAGGTGAGCAGGGCGCAGACCAGCACGATCGACAGCATCGCGCGTTTCGCGCCGACCACGCGGATTGTGGCGGCGACGATCGATTTCGAGAATCCGGAGATTTCGATCAGCTTGCCGAACACCGCACCGAGCAGGAACACCGGAAAATAGAGCTTGAGGAAGCCGACCATCTTTTCCATGAACAGGCCGGTAAACATCGGCGCGACCAGGGTCGGATCGGTCAGCAGCACGGCACCGAGCGCCGCAATCGGCGCAAACAGGATCACGCTGTAGCCGCGGTAGGCGACAAACATCAGGAAGGCCAGTGCGGCCAGCACGATCAACAGGGACATCCACCCACTCCGCACGGCAGCGCAAGACGCGCTTCGGTTGGGCAGTATCCGCAGTCTCTGTCCTGCAGGCCCACTGTACCAAGGTACAAGTGTCGGCCCGGCCGGTACGCCTCAGACTGCGTCAAGCCCGATTCCGGATCATGGCCTCAGGCCGTGGCCGGAATCACCGATTGCCGTTAGCAAAAAACTAAGAGAGGGGGAGTCATGAAGCGCAACAAGATGAGTCTGGCCATCAGCATCGTGCTTGGACTGGCGTTCAATGCCGGCGTCCAGGCCCAGGACGCAAACAGCACCCCGACCGGGGAGGAAGGCGACAGCGCCAAGGTCACCAGACTCGAGGGCATCACGGTGACCGCGCGCAAACGCAAGGAAACCCTGATGGACGTTCCGGTTGCGGTGACGGCATTCACGCCGGAACGCCTCGATACGCTGAATGTCGAGGATCTCAGCGATCTCGGCGGACAGGTTCCCAACCTGACCATTTACGCGGCACGTGGATCAAGTAGCACGATCACCGCCTACATCCGCGGCGTTGGCCAGTCCGATCCGCTGTGGGGCGTCGATCCCGGCGTCGGCATCTATCTGGATGATGTCTATATTGCGCGTCCGCAAGGTGCCCTGCTTGATGTGTTCGACGTCGAGCGCGTCGAGGTTCTGCGTGGCCCCCAGGGCACGCTTTACGGCAAAAACACGATCGGCGGTGCGATCAAGTACGTTTCGCGCCAGTTGAGCCCGAAATTCGGCGGCTACGGCCAGGTCACGGTCGGCAACTACAATCAGCTCGATACCAAGGCGGCGGT
Source organism: uncultured Dokdonella sp. (assembly GCA_964390215.1). GTDB lineage: Bacteria > Pseudomonadota > Gammaproteobacteria > Xanthomonadales > Rhodanobacteraceae > Dokdonella. Next base: position 15,918 of record CAYMHF010000030.1, read on the forward strand.
CGGTGGTGCGTTCGACGAGGGCGGCATGTTCCGTGCCCGCGTCGCCGTCGCCAGCCTCAATCGCGACGGATTCGGCAAGAACATCGTCACCGACCAGGAAGTCAGCGACAAGGAGATCAATACGGCACGGGTCAGCTTCGGCATCTTCGCCAGCGAGACCTTCGACATCATCTTCAACTACGACTGGATGGACGACCAGTCCGGCGTCCGCGGCGCCAGGATGCTGCTGCCGAACCGGTTCGTGCCGACAGCCCCACCGCTGGATTCACGCTACGACGTGCGCAACGGCATGCCCAATGTCAATGACACGAGCATGGATGGCGCATCGGCCACGGCGACCTGGATGCTCAACGATGCCTGGACCTTGAAGTACATCCTCGCGCATCGCTCCTCGGATACCGAAACGAACATCGATTTCGATACCACGCAGGCCAAAATTGCTGACGTCAAGGCGTTCTACAGCGACAGCCAGACGACCAACGAACTGCAAGTCAACTATGACGGTGGCGGCCGTTCGCGCGGCGTGATCGGCCTGTACAACTTCAGTGGTGACGCCGGCGGCCAGGTACTCAACAATTTCTTCAACCTGCTGTTTGGTGACACCCAGGGTACCGTCTACACCGACAGCATCGCGCTGTATGGCGACTGGACCTTCGACCTTACCGACCGTCTCAAGCTTGATGCCGGCCTGCGTTATACCGACGAGGACAAGCACGCGGTTGTGCTGAACCGCGGTTACTCGGATGGCACTTACACGACACCGATCTCGGTGGCCGCGAACTTCGACAAGACAATAAATTTCAAGAACACCTCACCGAAAATCTCGCTCGACTACCAGGCCACGCCAGAAATCATGACGTATGCCTCGTTCTCGCGTGGCTTCAAATCCGGCGGCTACAACATCCGTGCGCAGGCGACGGCAGTGCCGCGTTCGGCCGAGCCGTTCAAGGACGAGCAGGTCGATACCTTTGAAGTCGGCAGCAAGATGTCGCTGGCCGATGAAACCTTGTTCCTGAATTTCGCCGCGTTCTACAACGACTACAAGGATATCCAGCTGTCGGTGTTCACCGCCTACGACAGCGATGGCGACGGCACCAACGATGCGTTCTTCGGCGACTTCACGAATGCCGGCAAGGGCACGGCAAGGGGGCTTGAGTTCGAATACCAGTGGCTGCCTGTGGAAAACTGGCTGATCAGCGGCAACCTGGCTTACCTGAAGACCAGCTACGACCAATACATTTTCCGCGGCATCAATATCGCCAATGAGCAGGAGTTCACCAACGCTCCCGAGCGCTCCGGCTCGGTCAACGTTGAGTACAACACCAATGTCGGCGACGCCGGGAACCTGGCCTTCCGCGTGGGTTACAACTTCCAGAGCCATGTCGTGGCAACGACCGAAGTGACGCGTACGGCTACCCCGATCACCCAGGGCGGTTACGGCCTGCTCAGTGCAGGCGTGATCTGGCGTACCGGCAAGGACTGGATGTTCTCCCTGCAGGGCACCAACCTGACCGACAAGGAGTACCTGACCACCGGCTACAACATCAGCTCCGCGCTCGGCGTGTTTACCGGCTTCTACGGGGCGCCGCGCCAGTACACGTTTACCGCGCGTTACTCGTTCTAAGTGCGGCAAGGACGCACGATGATTGCGGAAGGAGCAGGGCCCGCCAGGTCAGTCGCGGCAACCGCAATGGCGCTGGGATTGCTGGCAGTTCTGGGCTGTACTTCGAAGCAGCCCTCGGCCACCTTGCCCAGAGTCAAGCTCGACCCGTCGCGGACGACAGTTTCGGGGCTGTCGTCCGGGGCGTACATGGCGACCCAGGTGCATATGGCTTTCTCCGACCATATCGCCGGGGTCGCCGCCTTGGCGGGGGGGCCTTATGGATGTGCCGAAGGCAGCCTCGAGCTCGCGCTGTCACGTTGCCTGAATCCCGCGCCTGACAAGATCCCGGATGTATCCGCGCTGGTGGAAAAGGCGAGGGCGCGTGCCGCCAGCGGCGCGATTGCGCCATTGAGCGGACTTGATGGCGATCCGGTGCTGGTCATGCATGGCAGTCTCGACAACACCGTTGGCGTGGCAGTCAGTAACGCTGGTGCCGAGTTCTACCGGATGCTGGGCGGTACGGTGGTCGAGGAAGACACGAGCCGGGTGATGGCGCACACGTTTCCGACCCTTGCGGACGGTGTCGACTGCAGCCAGAGCGAGCCGCCCTACCTTGGCAAGTGTGATTTCGATGGTGCCGGCGAAATCCTGAAGAAGCTCTACCCGGGTGCCAATGTGGCCGCAGCAGCGGTGGCCAGCGGTGAACTGCGCCGCTTCGACCAGAATGCCTATCGGCCGGACGAAAAAGACGCGATGCTGGCCGATACCGGCTTTGTCTATGTTCCGAAGGCGTGTGCGGCAGGAGAAACCTGCGGCTTGCATATCGCCTTGCATGGCTGCCAGCAGAATGCCGATGCCGTGGGTGAGGCGTTTGTCCGCGATGCCGGCTACAACCGCTGGGCCGATGCCATGCACCTGGTCGTGCTATATCCTCAGACCCGCGCAAGCTACGCGCCATTGAATCCGAAAGCATGCTGGGACTGGTGGGGCTACTCCGGAGCAGATTACGACACACGCCAGGGCGTGCAGTTGCGTTGGCTTGCGAATGCGGCAGCAGCCCTCGGCGCGCCGCTGGAATAGAATTCAAGGGTGTTTGCGACGAATGGGTGTCTGCCTTCGTCCAACAGGATTCGCGGCAGAAGTCGCTTTCAGCGCAGGCTGCTCCTGCGCCGTCCGGAAACCCGGCAATGATCGGCCCAAGACGATCGTTGCCAGGTTCGCCGAAACGGATCGTTGCGGTCGCTCCGCGACATCCGGCACGTGCACCCCGGCCGGGATGCATGGCTGGCGCTGAAGGCGGCTTCCGACGCGAACCTGAGCAACATCGATTCGGCAGGCTCTCCGTCTGCTGTGCAGGAAACCGCTGCCATGCTGCCTGATCTGAGCATCGTCGCTGCCGGCGTGCTCTGGCTTGGCGTGCTGTTTGGCGTCGCCGTTCTCGGTGATCGAAGACCACAGATTTTCGCCCGGCACTGGGCGTATGTCTACGCATTGTCGCTCGCGGTCTACTGCACGTCATGGACCTTCTACGGCACCGTCACCCAGGCCTTGCGCTCGGGCTGGTGGCTGCCGCCGACCTTTGTCGGCACGATCCTGCTGTATGTTTTCGGCATCGGCCTGCTCATGCGTCTGGTCACGATTGCGCGTGCGCACAACAGCAGCTCGCTGGCCGATCTGATCGCGATTCGCCTCGGTCGCAGCCCATTGCTCGCTGCCTTGGTCACGGCAGTCGCGGTCATCGGCATCATTCCCTATGTCGCCTTGCAATTGAAATCAGTCGCGATGAGCTACGGCATGCTCGCGCGTCGGCATGATCTTGCGGCGCCGGCCTGGCAGGACAGCGCCCTGTGGGTGGCGCTGGCGATGGCCCTGTTCGCGATGCTGTTTGGCGCACGCCGGGCCAGTGCCAATGCACACAATCGCGGTCTCGTGCTGGCCATGGCGTTCGAGTCCGTGTTCAAGCTGGTGGCCATGCTGGCGCTCGGTGGACTGGTCTGGTTCGGTCTTGATGTTCCGGCCGCCGCCGCCGATGTGCAGGCCGCGCCGGGTGGAACCTCGGGTTTCCCGTCACTGATCCTGCTCGGCGCGCTGGCGGTTTTCACCCTGCCGCATCAGTTCCACGCTGGCGTGGTCGAATGTCGCGATGCGCAACATGTGCGCACGGCGCGTTGGGTCTTCCCCTTGTACATGTTGTTGATTGCCCTGCCGCTGTTGCCGCTGGCGCATGCCGGGGAAGCGTTGCTCGGGCCGATGGGGGTGCCGTCGGATCTCTATGTTCTCGCCTTGCCACTCGCGCAGGGTCACGGTGTGCTGGCCCTGATGGCGTTTCTCGGGGGACTCAGCGCAGCGACCAGCATGGTTGTCGTGGCGACGCTGGCCTTGAGCCTGATGATTGGCAATCACTGGATTGCACCAGTGCGCGTGCGTGCTGGCTGGGGGCGCGCAACCGTGGGCGGAGATCTGCGTGCCGAAGTGCTGATGCAGAGGCGTCTGATCATCCTGGCTGTCGTGTTGCTGGCCTGGGTCTACAGCCGCGTGCTGGTTGCCAATGATGCGCTGGCCGACATTGGTGCGGTGTCGTTCTCGGCGCTTTCGGCGATTGCTCCGGGCGTGCTGGTCGCTGTGTATCGGCCGCAGACCGGTGCGCGTGCGGTCAGCGCCGGTCTCGTCGTCGGCAGCCTGGTCTGGCTGTATGTGCTGATGCTGCCCCTGCTTGCCGGTGAATCGCTGCGATGGATCACGACCGGCCCGTTTGGCAGGCACTGGCTGGCGCCCGATCATCTGCTTGGTCTCGGCGATTGGAGTCGCCTGGCGCGCGCGGTTGTGGTGAGCCTGGCGGCGAATCTCGGCGTACTCGTATTGGTCGCCGGATCCCGCTTCGCCCACGCCGTATCGTCCGGCATGCGTGGCCGCGTTGGTGCCGCCGACCTGCGCGCGCTTTCCCTGCGCTTTCTGCCCGAGAACCAGGTGCGGATGTTGTTCGTCGGCGTCGATCCTGCGGCATCGGCTTCCGAGGCGCTGGTTGCCGCCATCGAACATGAACTCGCCGCCGTGATCGGTGCGTCGTCGGCACGCCTGCTGCTGACCGTCGCGCGCCGGGAACAGGCGGTCGAGCTCGAAGCGGTTGCCGACATCGTCGGCGAGACCTCGCAGGATCTGCGCTTCAATCAGCGCGTCCTTGAAGCGGCACTCGAGAACATGAGTCAGGGCATCAGCGTGGTCGATCGCGATCTCGGCCTGGTCGCCTGGAACCGGCCGTATGCCGAGCTGTTCGGCTATCCACCGGAATTGTTGCGCGTCGGCGTGCCGGTGGCGGATCTGGTGCGCTGGAATCTGACGCATGGGCTTGGCACCGGGCGCGCTTCCGCTGATGAAGTGGGCAAGCGCATCAACCACATGCGTGCCGGCACGCCGTATGTCGCGGAGCGCCGGTTCCCGGGCGCGAGCGGCGATCGTGTGGTCGAGATTCGCGGCAATCCGATGCCGGGCGGAGGATTCGTGGCGACGTTTACCGATGTCACTGAATTCCGGCGCAACGAACGTGAACTCAAGAGCAACGCGGAAACCCTTGAGCAGAGGGTCGTCGAGCGCACCTCGGAACTGGATCTCGCGCGCCAGCAGGCCGAGAAGGCGAATCACGCGAAATCCCGCTTTCTCGCTGCGATCAGCCACGATCTTGCCCAGCCGTTGAACGCGGCGCACCTGTTCACCCATGCGCTGGCACAGCGGCTCGATCATCCCCAGTACCGCGAATCGGTCGCGAATATCGACGGTGCGCTGACCTCGGCCGAGAGCCTGCTCGGAGGATTGCTCGATATCTCGCGCCTCGACGGCGGACGCATGAGCGCCAACGTCGAGGCTTTTCCAATCGATGAATGGCTGCGCAGTCTGGCCGCCGAATTCAGCGTGCTCGCCGAGCAGCGCGGGCTGCGCCTTGATTGCGTGACTTCACGTGCCTGGGTGCGCAGCGATCCCCAGCTGTTGCGACGGATCGTGCAGAATTTTCTCGCCAATGCCGTGCGCCATACGCGCAGCGGTCGAATCGTGCTCGGTTGCCGACGGCACGGCAGGAACCTTTCGATCGAAGTCTGGGATACAGGGCCAGGCATTGCCCATGCCGATCGCGAGCTGATCTTCGAGGAATTCCGTCGACTCGGACATTCCGGCGAAGGCTTGGGCCTTGGCCTGGCTATTGCCGAACGCATTGCCCGATTGCTCAAGCACCGATTGCACCTTGAATCCCGGGTTGGTCATGGCACGGCGTTTTCCATCGAAGTGCCGATGACTTCGCCGATGGATTTGCCACCACCATTGGCCGCCGCAGCGGAACCCCCGCTGCCCCGTCTGCGCCTGCTCGTGGTCGACAACGACCCCGCCGTGCTCAAGGCCATGCAGGCTCTGCTGGCTGGCTGGAAAGCCGAAGTGCATGCCGCGCAGACGCCCGCTCAAGCTCGTCGATTGTTCGACGCGCACGGTGCCGACCTGCTCCTGCTCGATTACCACCTTGATGACCATGTCAGCGGGCTCGAACTTCGCGACGCGCTTGGCCCGGCGGCCAAGCAGATTCCATGCGTAATCATCACCGCCGATCACGGCAAGACGGTCGCCGACGCGGTTGCTGGCGCTGGCTGCCAACTGCTGCACAAACCGCTCAAGCCGCTGGCCCTGCGCTCACTGCTTGCGCAGTTGATTGGGCGGAAAGCCTGATCGCAGGTGTGTGACTTGGCTTGGCCTTTCAGACTCCGTCGACAAGTTCGACGGACACCGCCGTGACTGCGATAAGGCCACGGGCCAAAAAGAGATAGCTGATTCCGGGACGCTCGGCAGTCACCCATTGGCTCACATTGCCGGCGGAGAAATGTTCTTCCATCAGATCAAGGTCTAGCAGTTGATTGAAATGACTTACTCCGCTGAAGTGGAGGGTACCGAGAATTCGCTCCGAGGCATGCTCGTCTGGATAGAAGGCAAGCCTGACTTCAACTGTCCGTTTGAGTGGATCCAGGCTCACGCCAAGCAGGTTCGCATCATGCAGTTCGAGTTCTGAAATATCCATTTTTGTGCGATGGACTGTTGAATGGCTCAATCGCGGAAATTCTCGAATTGCAGCGGCATTTCGATCTCGCTCTTGCGCAGCAGGGCAATCGTGTCCTGCAGTTCATCGCGTTTTTTGCCGATGACACGCAGCTGGTCGCCCTGGATCTGCGCCTGCACCTTGCCGCCGGAATCCTTGATCAGCTTGATGATCTTCTTTGCCAGCGGCTGCTCGATGCCTTGCTTGAGGGTGACGTTTTGGCGCGCGGTGGCGAGGTTCACTTCCGCATCGCCGATATCGACACAGCGCACATCGATGCCGCGGGCGCTGAGCCGCTGCAGCAGGATGTCCTGCATCTGCTTGAGCCGGAATTCGGCATCGGCCTTGAGTATGACGACGCCATCGTTGAGCTCGAAGGTCGCGCCACAGCCCTTGAAATCGAAGCGCTTGTCGAGTTCGCGATTGGCCTGATCGACCGCATTGGTCAGTTCGTGCGAATCGAGTTTGGAGACGATATCGAAAGAGGGCATGGGGCGACTCCGGATGCAAAATGCGGATTCTACGCGGGCCCGGGGCAGGATGCGTTTCGTCACGTTCAGACGAAGTCGCCACAACCAACCTTGTCGTGCGTTTGTTCAACGCAATACTCGCACCCTGACCTGGGCCCAGCGTCCGGCATCGGTCATTGCGGTGATGGCCTGATCGCCGGTTTCGCCGAACGCAAGCTCCCATGATTGGGAATCCTGGGTGGTTGCCTGGAGATGGCCGTTGACCAGCCACGCGACCGCGCCACTCGCACCGAGCGCACGCAGGCGGACGATGGCTGGTTTGTCGCTGTTCGGCGCCCGCGCGACGCTGGCGTTGTCGGCAATGCCGTCGATTCGCAACGTCTGGCTCGATTCAATTCCGTCATCGGCGCATTGCGCGGCAAGCGACGGCAAGCTCGATCGTCGGCGCTGATCCCGCGAGAGCCAGGGATAGGCCAGCGATGGCCAGAGCGGTATGTCGATTTCGCGGACGGTGGGCGCGGTGCAACCAGGGCTCAGGCGCGAGCCGTTGCGCGCATCGAGTCGCACATGCAGCAGGCCGGCGTTCCAGTTGCGTGCATCGCGTTCGGGCAGGGTCGGTGGCACGACACCATCGAGTGTCCAGGCGGTGAATTTCTGCTGGCAGCGTTCCGCATGCCGTTCGTCGAAGGCCAGACCGAGCGGCCAGCAGATTTCGGTTTCGCCGACGCTGGCGGGCGGCGCTTCGGGTACCGACGAGAGTGCCGTTCGCGGCAGGCTGTCAACAACCTGGAACATCAACGGCAACGCGGTGACCGCGCCGTACTGGCCGGGCAGCGGAGTGCCATCCGGACGTCCAATCCAGACCGCGACGGTGTACTGACGCGTGCCACCGATCGCCCAGGCGTCACGGTAGCCGTAGCTGGTGCCCGTTTTCCAGGCGACCTTCGGGCGCGAGCCGGTATCAAAGGTGCCTGGTCGATAGCCAGGGCGTGGATTGGCTTCGAGGATTTCGCGGACGATCCAGGCGGCTCCTTCGGAAAGCACGCGACGATCGATCAGCGGCTGGTCGGGCGAATAGCGGACAATGCCACCAACGCCCTTGCGATTGAGGGCGGCATAGGCGCCGACAAGATCCTCCATGCGCGCGCCGACACCACCGAGGATGATCGAAAGATTCGGCTCGACCCCATGCGGCAGACGCAGATGCAGGCCGGTGTTGGCCAGACGTGCGGTGAATCGCGCCGCACCGACGCGATCGAGCAGGTCGACCGCCGGCACGTTGAGTGACAGGCGCAGTGCTTCCGCCGCCCCGACCGGGCCATTGAAGGCGCTGTCGAAATTGCCCGGACGATAGCCGCCAAACGATTGCGGCGCATCGATCAGCAGGCTCTCGGAATGGATCAGGCCGTCATCAAGAGCGAGGCCATACAGGAACGGCTTGAGCGTCGATCCGGGCGAGCGCCATGCGCGCACCATGTCGACATGGCCGAGGCGCGACTCATCGCCGAACGTCGCCGAACCGACATAGGCTCGCGTGCTCAAATCGGCATTGTCGACGACCAGCAGGGCAGCCGAGGTGCGCTCGGGCAGGCGCGCAAGATAGTTGCTGACGCGATCCTGCACGCTGCGCTGCAATTCGATATCGATTGTCGTCGCAATGCGGCGTGCGCGCGGTCGTTCGTTGTGCAGGCGGCGTGCCAGCAGGGCGGCGCTGAGCGGCGGCTGCAAGGTTCGCGCGACGACCGACTCGATACGTGCATCACCAACTTCAGCCGGCGTCCAACCGCCGAGCGTGGCCATGCGGTCGAGCACCTTGTCGCGCGCCACGCGCGCCGCTTCGGCTTCGCGATCCGGGCGCAGGCGGCTGGGTGCCTGCGGCAGCACGGCGAGCAAGGCGGCCTCCGCATGCGAAAGCCGTTTCGAGGAATGACCAAGATAAGCCCACGATGCCGCTTCGACGCCTTGCAAGGTGCCGCCAAACGGTGCGTTGTCGAGATACAGGGTCAGGATTTCGCGCTTGGACAGATGCGCTTCGAGTTGCAAGGCGCGCAGGCTCTGGCGCAACTTGCCGGAGAAGCTGCGCGAATGCGGTTCGAGGATGCGCGCAACCTGCATGGTCAGCGTGGATCCACCCGATACGATGCGGCCATTGCCGATCATCTGGCCGAGCGCACGCACGGCTGCGACCGGATTGATGCCCGGGTGATGCCAGAACCAGCGATCCTCGTAGCCAACCAGCGCTTCGAGGTAGAGCGGCGAGACATCTTCCAGTTCGACCGGGTAGCTCCAGATTCCATCCGCATCGGCAAATGCGCGCAACGGCGATCCGTCGCTCGCGAGCACGACCGTGCTGCCGCGATTCGGATCCGGCAATGGCAACGGAAAAAGGCGATCGGCAAGCAGGGCAATGATGGCGATGCCGATCAGGCCCATGGCGAGCCGGCGCAGCCAGCGCAAGCATCGGATTTGTCTGTGGTTGGACAGGTTCACGGAGTGAGCTGAGAAGGATTCAACGCATTGGATCAGCGCCGGCCGGAAAACCCGCCGGGAAGCCTTGCGCATCCCGTCGGGTCGCGCCGGTTCGCCGTCAGCGTCTGTTGCGCGTGGCGAGTCCGTACAAGATCAGCAGGATGATGGCGCCGACGACCGAGCCGAAAATGCCGGCGGTCTGGTTGCCTGCATACCAGCCGAGACTGCGGCCGAGAAAGGTGGCGATGAAGGAGCCGGCGATGCCGATCAGTATGGTGATGATCAATCCACCCGGATCCTTGCCTGGTTTTAGGATCCTGGCCAGCAGTCCGACCAGCAGGCCGATGATGATGGTCATGATGATGCCGTGTAAGCCGCCAAATATTGGCATGGAGCAAGCCCTCGTCGCTGGATGACAGCGAGCACTTTAGCCCTGATCGCCCCTCGTGTGGCTGCTGTCGTGCGTCTTTGTCGTGACGATATGTGAAATCGCCATGGCTTGCGATGCGGCGTGAGACGGGACGAGCGCAGCCGCTGTGCTAAAATTGCCCGCTTTTTTGCTTCCACCCCCGCCCACTTCCCAAGAGGTTTCCATGCCGCATCTCGCTGCGCGCATGAGTCGCGCCAAGCCCAGTGCGATCATGCTGATTGCCGAAAAGGCCAAGCAACTCAAGTCCGCCGGTCGCGACATCATCAGTTTCTCGATCGGCGTTCCGAATTTCCTGCCGGGCCCGCATGTGTATGACGCGGCGCGCAAGGCGCTGGACAAGGACAGTGGCCAGTACGGTTCGAATCGTGGCCCCGAGGCTTTGCTGGACGCCTTCATCGCCCATCTGGAAGCGGGCGGCCTGGGCGGCTACAAGCGCAGCAATATCGCCACTGGCATCGGCGCCAAGCACATGCTCTACAACCTCGCCGAGGCCTTGCTCGATGAAGGCGATGTGATCGTGTTTCCGGTGCCGTACTGGACCACCTACCTCGATCTCGCCGAAATCCTCGGCGCCGAGGCACGCCTGTTGCCGTGCTCGTCCGAGCAGAACTACAAGCTGACTCCGGCCCAGCTCGATGCGGCGCTGCCGGGAGCCAAGGTATTCCTGTTCAACAATCCATCCAATCCGACCGGCATGGTCTACACCCGTGAAGAGATCGCTGCGCTCGCCGATGTCCTCGTCAAGCATCCCGATGTATGGGTCATTTGCGACGATATCTACAACCGCATGGTCTTCGATGGGGTCGGCTATCACAACTTCGTCAATGCCCGTCCGGAATTGCGCGAGCGCGTGATCCAGGTCGATTCACTGTCCAAGACCTACGGCATGCCCGGCTGGCGTGTCGGCTTCATCGCCGGCCCCGAATCGGTGGCAAATGCGGTGGTCACACTGAACTCGAACCACATTACCAATGTGCCGGAAGTCGTCAATGCCGCCGCTGTCGCCGCCCTGAGCGGGCCGCAGGATGTGCCGACGGCGAAGAACGCCGAATTCGCCGCACGTCGCGATCAGGTCTATGCCGCACTGACTGCAATACCTGGTGTCGTCTGTCCGCGGCCACAAGGCGCGTTCTACGCGTTCCCGAATATTTCCTGCGCATTCGGCAAATCGCACAGCGGCCGCATGATCAGCAACGATGTGGATTTCTGCGCTGTCCTGCTTGAAGCGAAAGGCCTGGCCTGCGTGCCCGGCAGTGCGTTCGGCGATCCGCTGGCCCTGCGCATTTCCTACACCTGCCCGGCCGATCAGCTCGCTCCCGGCATGCAGCGCTTGCAGGATTTCTTTGCCGAACTGACATGATGCGGCGATTCGACAGGTGGCGTTGCGCTGGGTTGGCCTTGATTCTGGTCGTGCTGTCGGCATGCTCAAGCGAAGTCAATATCAGCGATGTGCGTGCGGCGATCGGCGATGCACCGGTGGTGCTGCTGTCGACTTCGACCTGTGGCTACTGCAGGAAGCTGCGCGCCGATCTCGCCGGCTGGGGCGTCGAATATGTCGACGTCGATGTCGAGTCGGATCGCAACGGCCAGCGTGCCTACGAATTGGTCAAGGGCCGAGGCGTGCCGATCCTGCTGGTTGGCGATACCCTTGTGCACGGTTATTCGCCCGATAAATCGCGCGCGCTGCTGGCTGCGGCCAACCTGATCCCCGATTCTTCCACTCCCTGATTTCCCCAGACTTCGTGAGGTTGATGCAATGAAAGCTCCCGTTCGTGTTGCCGTTACCGGCGCCGCCGGCCAGATCGGCTACGCCTTGTTGTTCCGAATCGCCGCTGGCGACATGCTCGGCCCCGATCAGCCGGTCATCCTGCATTTGCTCGAGATCACCCCGGCGCTGCCCGCACTCAATGGCGTGGTCATGGAGCTCAACGATTGCGCGTTTCCGACTCTGCACGGTGTGGTCGCCACGGATGACGCCAACGTCGCCTTCAAGGATGTCGATTACGCTTTGCTGGTCGGCGCACGTCCGCGCGGCCCCGGTATGGAGCGCAAGGATCTGCTTGAAGCCAACGGTGCGATTTTCGGGCCGCAGGGCAAGGCGATCAACGCCCACGCCAAGCGCAATGTGCGCGTGCTCGTGGTTGGCAATCCGGCCAACACGAATGCGCTGATCGCGCAGCAGAACGCGCCGGATCTCGATCCGCGCTGCTTCACGGCGATGGTTCGTCTCGACCACAACCGTGCGATTTCCCAGCTTGCCGAGAAAACTGGCGCACTCAACACCGATATCGCCAGGGTCACGATCTGGGGCAACCACAGTTCGACCCAGTATCCGGATATCCATCAGGCCACGGTCAAGGGCAAGCCGGCGTTGTCACTGGTCGAGCAGACCTGGTATGCGGATACCTTCATCCCGCTTGTTCAGCAGCGCGGCGCGGCGATCATCAAGGCGCGTGGCGCCTCGTCGGCGGCTTCGGCAGCCTCGGCCGCGATCGACCACATGCGCGACTGGACGCAGGGTACGGCCGACGGCGACTGGGTCTCGATGGGCATTCCGTCCGATGGTTCGTATGGCGTCGAGCCCGGCGTGATCTTCGGCTATCCGGTCACGATCAAGAATGGCAAGTATGAGATCGTGCAGGGGCTTCAGATCAACGAATTCTCGCGTTCGCGCATCAATGCCACCGAGCACGAATTGCGCGAAGAGCGAGCAGCCGTCGAGCAGCTTTTTGCGAAATAGGATTCCCTTGTCAGGCCGACTTCAGCTCGCCCGCTTGTTCCGGCGGCGAGCTGAAGTGTCGTCGTGATATTCCCCCCTCGCACCGCATAGCGTGAAACCGGAGAGCCGACCCATCGCAAACAGGCAGAAATCGATATTGCGGACACCACTGATCCGCAGGCCGGTGATTCTCGTCACCGAATTCATGCGGGGCGAGGCTGCGGGCGGGTTCGTCCTCATGGCTGCCGCTGCGCTCGCCCTGATTGTCGCCAACTCGCCGCTCTCGGATTTGTATTTCGAATCGCTGCATACGTACTTCGTTGGCATGAGCGTGCTGCACTGGATCAATGACGGCCTGATGGTTGTGTTTTTCCTGCTGGTCGGGCTCGAGATCAAGCGCGAGGTGCTGGTCGGACAATTGTCGAGCTGGCCACGCCGCATGCTTCCCGGAATCGGTGCGCTCGGAGGCATGATCGTGCCGGCCCTGATCTATGTCGCGTTCAACCATGCCGATCCGGCGGCGATGCGCGGCTGGGCGGTTCCGACGGCAGCCGATATCGCGTTCGCCTTGGGCGTGCTCTCCCTGCTCGGCAAGCGCGTGCCAACTTCGATCAAGGTCTTCCTGACTGCGCTTGCCATCATCGACGATCTCGGCGCGGTGGTGATCATCGCGCTGTTCTACACCAACGAGCTTTCGCTGCTCTATCTCGCGCTCGCAGGCGCTGTCCTTGCTGGGCTGATCATCCTCAACAAGACCGGAGTCCGACGTCTCTGGCCGTATCTCGCGCTTGGCGCAATCCTCTGGTATTTCGTGTTGCAGTCCGGTGTCCATGCAACGCTGGCTGGGGTCGCGCTGGCGCTGACTATTCCGTTGCGCACTGGCAACGAGTTCCAGGATCCGCCACTGATCAAACTGGAAGACTCGCTGCATCGCGTCGTCCCATTCCTGATCATTCCGCTGTTCGGCTTTGCCAATGCCGGGCTCTCGTTTGCAGGCCTGACCATGGCCAATCTGGTCGAGCCCCTGACCCTCGGGGTTGCCCTGGGTCTGCTGTGCGGCAAGATCATCGGGGTATTTGGTTTTTCCAGTATCGCGATCGGCTTCGGTTTTGCGCGTCTCCCACAAAGTGCATCCTGGTTACAGATGGGCGGGGTTGCGCTGCTTTGCGGCATCGGCTTCACGATGAGCCTGTTCATCGGTCTGCTCGCCTTCGCCAATCACCCGGTGCTGCAGAGCGAGGTCAAGGTCGGCATTCTCGGCGGCTCGCTGATCGCCGGCATCCTCGGCTATCTCGTGCTCCGATTTGCCCGACGTCGAGACGAAGCCGAGCCGGAATCCACCGCTTGACCAGGCAGCGCTGCAAGGGCAAGACCGGGACGGATGGCTGACTGCTCCGTCCGCCGCGATGAGCTCGTCGTCCTGCATCGACCGCGACGGTGATTGGTGCGCAACCAGGTTGATTCGAATGCCGCCGGTTTGCGTCCGTCATCCGATGCCGGGCGTGCGCTAAAATGATTGCTTTGCCGGGAGAATCCATGAGCCAGCCAGCATCCGCAGGTGCGCGATTCCGCGCCGCCGTCGCCGAGGAACATCCATTGCAGGTGGTCGGGACTGTCACCGCCTATGCGGCGCGCATGGCCAAGCGCACCGGCTTCCGGGCGATCTATCTTTCAGGAGGCGGTGTCGCTGCGAACTCGCTCGGCATGCCTGATCTCGGCATCAGTTCGATGGAAGACGTGCTGACCGACATCCGTCGCATTACGGATGTCTGTGACCTGCCATTGCTGGTCGATGTCGATACCGGTTGGGGTGGTGCGTTCAATATCGCGCGCACGGTGCGCTCGTTGATCAAGGCCGGGGCAGGGGCCTTGCATATCGAAGACCAGGTCGCGACCAAGCGGTGCGGCCATCGGCCCGGCAAGGCGATTGTGCCAAGAGACGAAATGGTTGATCGAATCAAGGCTGCTGTCGATGCGCGGCATGATCCGGATTTCGTCATCATGGCGCGCACCGATGCGATCGCGGTAGAGGGAATCGAGGCGGCCATCGAGCGGGCGGTCGCCTGCGTCGAGGCCGGTGCCGACATGATCTTCCCCGAGGCGATCTACACGCTTGAGCAGTATCGACAGTTCAAGGATGCGGTGAAGGTGCCGATCCTGGCCAATATCACCGAGTTCGGCCAGACCCCGCTGTTTACCACCGACGAACTGAAATCGGCCGGTGTCGATATTGTCCTGTACTGCTGCGGCGCCTATCGTGCAATGAACAAGGCCGCGCACAATTTCTACGAGATCGTGCGTCGCGATGGCACCCAGAAAGCTGCCGTGCCGACGATGCAGACGCGCGAAGAACTCTACGACTTCCTCGATTACCACGCATACGAAGACAAGCTCGACTCGTTGTTTGCGACAAGCAAGAGCGAGTGAATGGACGCAGGCGAATTGCGTTGTCCGAGCAGCAATACATTGATCTGGAGAATGAAATGACCGAGCCAGCGAGCCCGTTCAAACCGAAGAAATCCGTTGCCCTGTCCGGAGTCGCTGCCGGCAACACGGCCTTGTGTACGGTTGGCAAGACCGGCAACGATCTGCACTATCGCGGCTACGACATCCTCGATTTCGCAACGACCTGCGAGTTCGAGGAAATCGCCCATCTGCTTGTCCACGGCAAGCTGCCGACCAGGGCCGAGCTGGCGGCCTACAAGACGAAGCTGAAGTCGCTGCGCGGCATTCCAGCTTCGCTGAAAACGGCTTTGGAACAGATTCCGGCCTCGGCACATCCGATGGACGTCATGCGTACCGGCGTCTCGATCCTCGGCTGCGTATTGCCGGAGAAGGACGATCACAACCATCCAGGCGCGCGGGACATCGCCGACCGGCTGATGGCTTCGCTCGGTTCGATTCTTCTGTACTGGTATCACTTCGCGGTCAACGGCAAGCGTATCGATGTGGAAACCGACGACGATTCGATCGGCGCACATTTCCTGCATCTGTTGCACGGAAAGGTGCCGAGCGAGTCGTGGGCGCGGGCCATGCACACCTCGCTGATCCTCTATGCCGAGCACGAATTCAACGCATCAACCTTTGCCTCGCGGGTGATCGCTGGCACCGGCAGCGACATGTATTCGAGCATTGTCGGCGGCATCGGCGCCCTGCGCGGCCCCAAGCACGGCGGCGCCAACGAAGTCGCCTTCGAGATCCAGAAGCGATACGAAACGCCCGAGGAAGCCGAAGCCGATATCCGTGAACGCGTTGGCCGCAAGGAAGTCGTGATCGGATTTGGCCACCCGGTTTACACGGTCAGTGATCCGCGCAACAAGGTGATCAAGGAGGTCGCCCGTGAGCTTTCCGCGGAGCAGGGCAACATGAAGATGTTTGACATCGCCGAGCGCCTTGAGTCGACGATGTGGGAAATCAAGAAGATGTTCCCCAATCTCGACTGGTTCAGTGCGGTCAGCTACCACATGATGGGTGTGCCTACGGCGATGTTCACGCCGCTGTTCGTCATCTCGCGCACCGCAGGCTGGAGCGCGCATGTGATCGAGCAGCGCATCGACGGCAAGATCATCCGCCCCAGCGCGAATTACACCGGGCCGGAAGATCTCAAGTTCGTGCCAATCGACAAACGTTGAGGCTGCTTCGGATCAAGCAAAAAGGCCACGCAGTTGCGTGGCCTCTTGTTCATGCGCGGATAGCAGGACGAGATCAAGCCAGGCCCTGGGCCTTGAGCGCGCTCTGTACGCCGGCATCGGCTTCGACGCGGTCGCGGAAGCGGGCCAGCTCATCGAGACCGTCGAGATCGACGCCGAAATTCCCGGCCCAGCGCAGGGTCACATACAGATACGGATCGGCAATCGAGCGTGATCCTGCCAGCCAGTTACGTCCCCGGAGATGGTTGTTGGCAATTTCGTACAGACCGCGAAGCCTCTTCCTGGCGGCGGCCTTGGTCTTGTCGACTGTCTCGGCATCTTCCAGATAGCTGGTGGAGCCGAACAGCGGCGCGAAGCTCGGATGCACATCGGCATTGGCAAAGGCGAGCCAGCGGTTGATTTCGGCGCGGCTCTTCGCCGAACCATCGCCGCCGATTCCGCTTTGCGGATTGCTGTCGGCCAGATAGTTCAGGATCGCCGCATTCTGGGTCAGGATCCAGCCATCGACATCGAGTGCCGGCACCGAGCCGCTCGGATTGATCTTGAGGAAATCCTTTTTCAGTTGATCGCGCGCAACCTCGCAGGCCTCGTAGGGTTTGCCGATCCATTCCAGAACGATGTGGTCGGCCAGCGAACAGGTGCCGGGCATGTAGTAAAGCTTCATCGGAGTAGCCTTGAAAGCGGGGGGGCTTCTATCTGGCAGCCAATCACCCCGCTTTCAAGTTCCCGGCTACTCGAAGCCGTGATCGAAGATCACATCCGGCAGGTTGCCCGGCCCGCCGATGAAGAGAATGTTGTTCGGGTCATTGCGATAATTGCCTTGGCGATTCGCATCGATCGACAGCTCCCAGGTCTGCGTATCGATCCGTCGGGCGCCGGCAAATGAATACCAGCCGAACGTCGTTGCATCGCCGGGAATTCGTGGCCCGTAGTTGCGCCAGCGCCAGTTGGAATCGAAGTTCGCGCCGTGGAAGGTAACGCGAATCTTGGCCAGGGAGCAGTTCGGCAGGGAAAAACTGATCAGGCCCCACGGCGCGTGACTCGATGCCGAGCCGACCGGGTCGGGGGGATACAAGCCAGCCTGCAGGCTGGTGCTGTCGTTCAGTTGATGGCAAGTAGCGGAAACTAATTCGATCGTCGAGCGGATGATGGCTTCTTCCGGCGCGGATGCCCCGGTGCTACTCGAGCTGCCGGTGGCGGAAAGCGAGGCGACGTCGCTTTGGGTTGCATCATCCAGGCCGTCAGCATTTCCGTCACCCCCAAGAACGCTGTTCTCGACGGCGGAAGGCGAGCCATCGGCATCCTCATCCGGTGTCGAGGTGTATTCCCAGACGCCTGCGGTGGTTCCGGCCACGATACGGGCTGGCGCGCCGAGGGCTCGGGGCGGCATGGTCAGAGCGAGCGCCGCATTGGCGGGCAGGCCAATGCTCAAGGAGTTCCAGGTCGTGCCGCCGTTGGTGGTTCGATAGACACCACCGGGGTTGGCGCCATTACCGCCAGTACCCGCATACACCGTATTGCCGGTGGTGTCGGCCGGATCGATGAATAGCGCGCGGACATCCTGCCCGGCGATACCCGTACTGGCCTCAAACCAGTTGGCTCCTCCATCGGTACTCTTGTAGATGCTGCCGATGGCGCCAGCGAGCGCAAAGCTGGTGACGCCCGCGTAGATAGTCTGGGTATTGAATGGATTGATCACCAGCGCAAGCACGTCGTAGTGCGAGCTGCCGGCCCCTGCAAAACGCGGCAGGCCGTTGCTCGAATGAACCCAGGTGCTTCCGCCATTGGTGGATTTGAACACGCCATTCTGCATGGTTGGTGCGCTGCCACCCAGACCCGTGTTCCAGGAAGTTACCGTGCCGAGATAGAGGGTGGTCGGCGTGACCGGATCAATGACCAGGGGTACGACGATATCAAAAAGATAATTGGATGCACCGGGAGGTCCGAGATCCTCTGATAGCGGAAGCCCGTTTTCGGAAGCCACCCACAGGGCACCGGCGTTGGTGCTCTTGTAGACCCGGGCGGATTGATATGGCAGTCCGGCCGCACTGAGATCCGGGCGACCGCTTCCTGCTACATAGACGGTTTGCAGGGGGCTGGAGCCGGCAATGCAGGGTGGTGCGGCGCAGGAGTTCGGGTCGAGAACAATGGCGCGCGCGGTACCCAGATCCTTCACGCCGAATACGGTGGCGATGCCGTTGTCGATGGTCGTCCAGCTCGCGCCGGCATCAACGCTCTTGTAGATGCCGCCATCCTTGTTGGTAAGCATCGGAATGCGTTCTGATCGACCCGAAGCATAGACCGTGAAATTCTCGGCGGTGAAAGGATTGGCATCGACGGTGGTTGGGTCGATGACCATCCAGCGGATCTGTTCGGCATTGAGACCGCTCAGCGAGGGCAGCCAACTGGCGCCGCCGTCGGACGATTTGTAGATGGCCTTCGAGGTCGTGAAGGCATCGCCGTAGCCGGCGAGAATGACCGCGCCGGCAGGATTGGTGTCCAGCGGATGCGGGGCCAGTGCGCGGATATCGGCCGATTCGTAACCGTTGTTGATCGCTGACCAGTTGCCACCGCCATTCGTCGAGCGGAACAGTCCGCCTTCGATGGTGCCGGTCCACAAGGTGGGTGTACCTGGAAAAGCCGGGTGGATCGCAATGGCGCTGGCCTGGACGGGGTCGGTGCCGTTGGCGGTCAAGGCATTGGATGCTGTCCAGCTTGTCCACACCGGCGCACTTACATCCGTCGCGAAATGGACGCCGTTGGTGCGGCAACCGATAAACAAGCCGGAAGCCGAGGTCGGACTCGGGCTGAGTGCAGTAAGCGAACCGCAACCCGCGCCGCTTGATGGCAGGGCCACCGATGTCCAGGTCGAGCCGCCGTTGGTGCTGGTGACGAGCGTCCCTCCGTCGCTGGCGAAGATCCGTTGCGGATCGACCGGCGACTCGGCAAGATACTCGATGCCGAACAAACCCGGTGGCTGTGCGGTCAGCGCGGCCCAACTGTTGCCACCGTCCAGGCTCTTGAGCAGACTTGCGCCGCCAAACGCAGCGGGATCGGTATAGCGGATACCGAGATACAGGGATCCATCCGCGGCAAACAGGATCTTGCTGAAGTCAGCAATGGTTCCGGTCGCGCCCGGTCCGATCCAGGTGCTGCCGGCATTGG
Source organism: uncultured Dokdonella sp. (assembly GCA_964390215.1). Classification (GTDB taxonomy): domain Bacteria; phylum Pseudomonadota; class Gammaproteobacteria; order Xanthomonadales; family Rhodanobacteraceae; genus Dokdonella. Next base: position 35,495 of record CAYMHF010000030.1, read on the forward strand.
TCGAGACATAGGCGCCGTTCGATGTTGCGATGGCGATGCTGTTGCTGGTCGCGCGGCGCAAATGGACGTCACTTATGTACTCGTTTGCGGGTACCGGGGTACTGATCGGCACCCACAGATCGCCACCGTTGCCGGTTCGATACAGCCCCGAGTTATTCGTCAGATAGAGTACGGGCGCGACCGTGCTGGTCGTCATCGACTGCACATAGAGAGCGTCAGGCAGTCCGACCTCGATTCGCTGCCAGGCGGTTCCTCCACTCAGGCTGCGGAACAAACCGCCTCGTCCGGCAGCGAACAATGTGCTGGGGCCGGGCTCATAGACCTGGAGTTGGTAATTCGACCCGCCGTAGGGACCCGTTGTGCTCCAGCTGCCGACTGCCGCAAACGCTGCAGTCGCCGCGCAGAGGATCGCGGGGGCCAGGATCAGGTTGAAGGCAGTTCGTGGATTGCATTGGAGTTTGCGCATGGACTTGTCTCCCAAAGAGGACCATTCAAGTCTAATACGCAATTTGGCACCCAAAGGAGACATGTTTCGATGGTCGACTGCGAACTGGCCGACATTCGGCCGACCGCAGAAGTGCTACGGCCCAGCGTCAAGAAGGGCCAGCCGAGCTAGAGTGTTGTCGCCAGCCGCGTGCCCTGGGCAATGGCGCGCTTGGCGTCGAGTTCGGCGGCGACGTCCGCCCCGCCAATCACATGTGTGGCGATGCCGGCTGCGATCAGCTCGTCGGCCAGGGTGCGATTCGGCTCCTGACCGGCACAGACAACGACATTGTCGACCTCAAGCAGTTGCGCCTTGCCATTGATGCGGATGTGCAGGCCGGCGTCGTCAAAATGTTCGTAGCTGACACCGCCGAGCATCTTGACCTTCTTGGCTTTGAGCGTGGCCCGATGAACCCAGCCGGTGGTCTTGTTCAGGCGTGCGCCGAGTCGGCCTTCGCTGCGTTGCAGCAGCCAGACCTGTCGTTCGGGCGCTTCCGGCTTTGGCGGCACCAGGCCACCGCGATGTTCGACCGCGAGGTCAACACCCCATTCAAGTGCCCAGCGATCAATGTCCGTGGTTGGCGAGGGTGCATTTTCGACCAGGAACTCACCCATGTCGAAGCCGATTCCGCCGGCTCCGATGATGGCCACGCGCTTGCCAACGGGCTTGTTGTCGCGCAATACATCGAGATAGCTCAGCACGCGCGGATCCTCGAAGCCGGGTGTGTGCAGCATGCGCGGGGTAACGCCGGTGGCGACGATGACCGCATCAAAACCGGTGCCTTGAAGCGTCGCCGCGTCGGCATATGTGCCCAGTCGCAGTTCAACCCCGGTATCGGCAATGCGATGGCCAAAGTAGCGCAAGGTCTCGGCAAACTCCTCCTTGCCCGGAATGCGCTTGGCCATGTTGAACTGGCCGCCGATCTCTGCCGCCATGTCATAAAGCCTGACCTTGTGGCCACGCTCGGCCAGGGTCGTTGCGGCGGCAAGACCGGCCGGACCGGCGCCGATCACAGCGAATCGCTTTTGCTCAGCCGCCGGTTTGATGACCAGTTCGGTCTCATGACAGGCGCGCGGATTGACCAGGCAGCTCGCGTTCTTGTTCTCGAATACATGGTCGAGGCAGGCCTGGTTGCAGGCGATACAGGTGTTGATGCGATTGGCCCTGCCAGCCCGCGCCTTGTTGACCCAGTCGGCGTCGGCGAGCAGGGGCCTGGCCATCGACACCATGTCGGCGTCGCCGCTGGCAAGGATGCGCTCGGCCACTTCGGGCATGTTGATGCGATTGGTCGTGATCAGAGGCAGGCCGACTTCACCTTTGAGCTTGCGGGTGACCGCAACGAAGGCGCCGCGGGGTACCGAGGTGACAATGGTCGGCACGCGGGCTTCGTGCCAGCCGATGCCGGTGTTGATGATCGTTGCGCCTGCCGCTTCGATCGCCTTGGCGAGCTGGACGATCTCCTCCCAGCTTTGCGCGTTGTCGACCAGATCGAGCATCGACAGGCGATAGATGATGATGAAGTTGTCGCCGACGGCGGCTCGGGTGCGTCGTACGATCTCGATCGGAAAGCGCATGCGCTTCTCGGCGCTGCCGCCCCATTCGTCCTCACGCGTATTCGTGCGCGCGGCGACGAACTGGTTGATCAGGTAACCCTCCGAACCCATGATCTCGATGCCATCGTAGCCGGCGTCCTGGGCCAGTTTCGCGCAACCGACAAAATCCTTGATGGTGCGTTCGACTCCGCCGGAAGACAGCGCGCGCGGTGCAAACGGCGTGATCGGCGATTTGATCTTCGAGGCGCTCACCTGCAACGGATGATACGAATAGCGTCCGCCATGCAGGATCTGCATGCAGATGCGACCGCCTTCGGCATGCGTCGCCGCAGTCAGCTTGCGGTGCCGGGCGACATGCCAGGGCATGGCCAAACGGCCTCCAAAGGGTTTCAGCCAGCCTTCGATATTCGGCGCTATTCCGCCGGTGACCATCAGGCCCACGCCGCCGCGCGCACGATCAGCGAAATAATGGGCGAGCTTGTCGTAGTCCCTGGCCCGATCCTCGAGTCCGGTATGCATCGAGCCCATCAGCACGCGGTTCGGCAATATCGTGAAACCGAGATCCAGCGGGGCGAACAGGTGGGGGTAGTTCATCGGGCGATCCAAGATTCAAACGACTGTTTAAGATGCCTGCAAGTTCGGACATGAGCAAGTATCGCCCGAGTCTTGGCTGCCGGGATGTTGCGGTTGCAGTCATTGCGTGGTCGCCCTGCCGTCGTCGGGCTCGCAACACGGACATCGCGCAGCAAGCGGTTATCTCTTCTGCACGTACATGCGCCGGTACAGCGGAAGTCCTGCATGTCATCTGGCACAATAGGCGGCTGCGCGTCCTTGCCCGCAATCCTCCCTTCATATCAACGGAAGCAAACATGTCCGGACATGACATCCGCTCGGCCGTACGGCCCGAACCCGATCAGCCGATGGTCGATATCGCCAACTACATTGCCGACTACGTCATCGATTCCAGCGAGGCCTATGACACGGCGCGCTACATGCTGCTTGACTCCATGGCCACCTCGATGCTGGCGATGAAGTTTCCCGATTGCGTCAAGCATCTGGGGCCGATTGTTCCGGGTGCCGTGTTGCCGGGTGGCGTGCGTGTGCCTGGAACGAGCCATGAACTCGATCCGGTGCAGGCTGCGTTTGCGATCGGCACGCAGATCCGCTGGCTCGACTTCAACGACACCTGGCTGGCGGCCGAGTGGGGCCACCCGTCCGACAACCTCGGCGCGATCCTGTCCGTGGCCGACTATCTGTCGCGCATGGCCAAGCGCGAAGGCGGCACGCCGATGACCGTCAGGGATGTCCTTGGCTGGGCGATCAAGGCCCATGAGATCCAGGGCTGCTACGCATTGAAAAACAGTTTCAATCGGGTCGGTCTGGATCATGTCATTCTCGTTCGACTCGCTTCGACCGCCGTGGCCACGGCCATGCTCGGCGGCAGCAAGGAGCAGATCGTCAACGCCATCTCGCACAGCTGGATTGACAATGGCGTCCTGCGAACCTACCGGCATGCGCCGAATACCGGGCCGCGCAAGAGTTGGGCCGCCGGCGATGCGTGCCGACGTGCGGTGATCCACGCCTTCAACGCGGTCGACAAGAATGTCGTCGGCTATCCGTCGGCGTTGTCGGCCAAGACCTGGGGCTTCTACGACATCGCATTCAAGGGCAAGGAGTTCGAGTTCGAGCGTCCGTTCGGCAGCTATGTGATGGAAAACGTGCTGTTCAAGATCAGCTTTCCAGCCGAATTCCATGCGCAGACTGCCGTCGAATGCGCAATGCAGCTGCATGCCGAAGTCGCCTCGCGAATTGATGACATCGAGCGCATCGAAATCGAAACCCAGGAAGCCGGTGTGCGCATCATCGACAAGACCGGCCCGCTGGCCAACTACGCCGATCGTGACCATTGCATCCAGTACATGGTCGCCGTGCCGTTGATCTTCGGTCGTCTCGTCGCCGGGGATTACAACGACGATGTTGCCGTGGATCCACGCATCGACGCCCTGCGCGCAAGGATGGCGGTCAAGGAAAATCCGCAGTTCACCAGGGATTATTTCGACCCGGACAAGCGCTATATCGGCAATTCGCTACAGGTGTTCTTCAAGGATGGCACGAGCACGGCCAAGGTTTCGATCGACTACCCGATCGGCCACCGCAAGCGTCGTGCCGAAGGGATCCCGGTTTTGCTGAAGAAATTCGAGGCGGCGATCAGGGCGCAACTGCCGGCAGCCAATATTGAGCGGATTCTTCAGGCAAGCGCCAATGCGAAATCGCTTGAAGCCATGCCGGTAAACGAATTTATGGATCTGTTTGCGATGTGATTCATTTTGCGCTTAACATGGCATTCATCTGATAAATTGGCTAAGTCACTGAAAACAATCGAAGTTGTGCGCAAATCCTTGTTCATGTGGCAGTTCAAATCTATTGTTAAAATCCTGTTTTCGTGACGGCGAATCATCGTATGATGGCGGGTAACAGGGTGTCTGCTTTTTGTGTCGCGCTGTGACGGTTGAGTTTGGATCAAACAAAAATGAGGATTCTGCAATGATGAAACACAAGGCACTGAGTGCATTGATCGCAGTCGCCATGCTTGGCGGCGGCGTCTCCACTGCCTACGCGCAGGACGGAGGCTGGTATCTGGCTCCACGCGTCGGCGTCAATTTTTCCGACAGCAATCGCGACACCGATTCATCGCTCTACACCGGTCTCGGTATTGGTTGGTGGGTCTCCCCGAATTTCGCAATCGATGCGGAATACGCGCACAACAATGCGGATTTCCAAAATGATTCGTTCCGCTCGGGCCGCGAGTGGGAAAGCATCAGCCTGGGTGCGACCGGTCGCTGGTTCTTCGGCGATCAGGGGTCGGCATGGCGTCCGTATGTCCTTGGTGGACTTGGCGTGGTGCGTCACGCGGCCTACTCGGGCACCGTGCAGCATGACGGCTGGGATCCGATGGCCACGGTCGGTGGTGGCGTGCAGTACAACTTCAACGAGCGCGTCGCCCTGCGCGGTGAAATCGCTGCCCGTTACGACCACGACAACAATAGTCTGCGTGGCCAGTTCGTGGGTGCCGGCGACTACAACCACTATGTCGATGGCATTGCCACGATTGGTCTGACCATCGGTTTCGGTGGCACTGCGATGGCCGAACCGGAGCCGGCAGCTGCACCGCCGCCGCCGCCGCCGCCGCCGGAAGCTGCGCCGGAAGAGCCTGCTGCAACCCCGGTTGTGATTGACCTGCGTGGTGTCAACTTCAAGTTCGATCGTCCGCGTTCGAACGAGAAGGACATCACCCCGTCGCTGCAGGAGCCGACTGCTGATTCGATCGCGATCCTCGATCAGGCTGTCGACGTCCTCAGCCGCAATCCGAATGTCCGCGTTGAACTCGACGGCCACACCGATTCGATCGGCAGTGACGAGTACAACCAGAAGCTTTCGGAGCGCCGCGCCCAGATCGTCTATGACTATCTGACCTCGCACGGCGTCAGCTCCAGCCAGATCTCCGGCGTCAAGGGTTTTGGTGAGAGCAAGCCGATCGACACGAATGACACCAAGGAAGGCCGTGCGCGCAACCGCCGCACCGAGCTTGCCGTTGACGGTCAGTAATCGACCGGCGTCATCGTTCGAGTGACACGAAAAAGCCCGGCGCATGCCGGGCTTTTTCTTGGTTCTTCGCGGATAAGCGGGAAAGTCAGTCTTGACGAAGGGAAAATGGGCGA
>CAYMHF010000031.1:0-39632 GCA_964390215.1 uncultured Dokdonella sp.
GTTCCACCTCCCATCGAGGAGCGAAAATAAGTGGGGAAACCTCAGGCTGAAGCCGTTTCCTACGAAAGGCGCTTCAGCGCCGAGCCTGGCCTCCACCTCGCTGCGCAACCGCGACACACCGATCGACAATTCATCGCTGCGCCCTGGCGCTTCGGCAATCCAGAACGGAATGCTCGGCGGCAATCCATGCGCATCCTCGACACGCAACTTGCTGCGTTCGACGCGCAGCACGCGATAGCTCGTGTTGCCGAGCTGGAAGATGTCGCCAGCCATGCTTTCAACGGCAAAGTCCTCGTGCACGCTGCCAACCGTGATCGCCTCGGGCTCAACAATCACCGCATAATCGGCGGTATCGGGAATCGTGCCGCCCGAGGTCAGGGCGGTCAGTCGCGCATTGCGCCGACCCTTGACCTTGCCGTGCACGGCATCGCGATGCAGGTAGCCGGATCGCGCACCCCGTCGCGTCGTGAATCCGTCAGCGAGCATGCGCACGACAGCATCGAAATCCTTGCGCGCGAGATTCCGGTACGGCCAGGCGCGGCGCATCCAGTCGTACAACGCGCCCTCGTCCCATTCGCCGCAGGCGACTTCGGCAACGATCTGCTGGGCCAGCACGTCGATCGGGGCGATCGGTATCTTCAGCGCATCGAGTTCATCGCGGCGAATGCAATCGAGCAGGGCCGCACATTCGACGAGATCATCACGCGATTGCGGAAACAGCCGCCCTTTCGGCGTCGCGCCGACGGCATGACCCGAACGTCCGACACGTTGCAGAAAGGCGGCGATCGCGTGCGGCGAACCGAGCTGGCAAACCAGGTCGACTTCGCCGATATCGATACCGAGCTCAAGTGACGCCGTGGCGACCAGCACCTTGAGATCACCCCGCTTGAGCCGTTGCTCGGCATCCAGGCGCAGCTCCCTGGCCAGGCTGCCATGATGCGCGGCGACCTGCCCGTTGCCGAGGCGCTCGCCAAGATGACGCGCCGCGCGCTCCGCCATGCGCCGTGTATTGACGAAGACCAGGGTGGTGCGATGCGCATCGACGAGTCCGGCGAGCCGGTTGTAGACGGTCTCCCAGACTTCGTTCGACATCACCGCTTCGAGCGGCACCGGTGGCATCTCGATCGCGAGATCGCGCTCGCGCACATGGCCCGAATCGACAATTGCACAATCGGGCGTGCCATCGGCATTGACATGGTTTGCGCCGACCAGGAAACGCGCGACTTCCTCGATCGGTTTCTGGGTTGCCGACAGTCCGATGCGGATCAGCCGGCGCTGGCACAGCGCCTCAAGCCGTTCGAGGGTCAGCGCGAGATGACTGCCGCGCTTGTCGTCGGCGATCGCATGGATCTCGTCGACAATCACCGAACGCGTGCCAGCCAGCATCAGCCGACCCGATTCCGAACCGAGCAGCACGTACAGCGATTCGGGCGTGGTGACGAGGACATGCGGCGGGAATTTGAGCATGCGCTGGCGATCGGCCGCCGGCGTGTCGCCGGTGCGCACGCCAGCACGGATATCGATGTTTATGTGGCCGCGCCTTTCGAGTTCGGCACGAATGCCGGTCAGCGGCGCTTCGAGGTTGATGGCAATGTCATTGGAAAGCGCTTTCAACGGAGAGACATAAACCACCGAGGTTCCTTCAGCCAGGCCAAAATCGAGACCTTCACGAACCAGGCCGTCGATCGCGGCAAGAAACGCAGCCAACGTCTTGCCCGATCCGGTCGGCGCGGCGATGAGGGTGTGTCGACCTTCGCGTATCCTCGGCCAGGCGTCGATCTGTGCCGGGGTCGGCGCAGTGAAGGTGCGCGCGAACCAGGCCGCGACAGCTGGGTGGAACAATTCCAGGACGGAACTTGAGGACATCGGTTTTCGACGGCGCGAATGGATGGCCAGCCTACACCGGCATCAGCCTCAAGGCATGCGACGGGCCAACTGCGCGATCAAGGCCTTCGGGCCTTGACCGACAGCGCGAAGTCCGGGCATGTGCATGCCGGCATCGTCGACCTCGATGATCGCCGGCTGCGAGCCACCTTCGCACAGCGGGGTGGGCTTTCGTGTCACGGATGGCGTGCGAATTTTCCGGCTCTTTGATGCGCGCGTTGATGCGGAATCTCGCGCAACCTGGTCAGGGTTTGCATCATTGAAGCCAGCACTTGTCGCGAAGCCTTTCAGCAGTCCTGCGATTCGCTCCAGGCCGCCATGCGCTTCTGCATCTCCTGCGGCGGAACATCCTCGACATGCGTCGTCAGCGACCACTTGTGGCCGAAGGGATCGATCACCGAGCCCATGCGGTCGCCCCAGAACTGGGTCTCGACCGCTCGATCCTGGCGTGCGCCGGCCTTGATCGCCTTGGCGAACGCGGCATCGGCATCCTCGACGTAGATCATGAACGCCGCAGTCGGGCCGCCGCGTGCATTCGGACCCTTGATGTTCATGTCGGCGAATTCATCAGACAGCATGATGCGGGTATCGCCGATCTGCACTTCGGCATGACCGATAATGTCGCCCATTGGCAGGCGGAACAGCTCGGTGGCGCCGAAGGCCGCCGCGTAGAAGTCAATCGCCTTGGCCGCATCATCAACGGTCAGGTAGGCGGTGACCGTGTGGTAGCCGTCTGGTCTGTGTTTCACCGCTTTCGTGTTCATCCAGGTAACTCCGAGGGGTCGTATGCGAATCGTACAACGCCCGCTCTTGTCTGATGGATGCAAGCCGCTCACCCAATCGCCATTGAAGCTTTCGCCGGCTTGAATCAGCGCACCTTTACCTTTTGCGGGCCGAATCAACCGGCTTGATCGAGCGGCATCGACAACCATCCGCCTGTGCGGCCCATCGCCACCCGTTATCGGGCTGAGTCACGCCGGAATTGCGAACCGCTGCCGCTTCATCAGACCGATGTCGGTTCCCGATGCGGCCCGAGGCGGATCATTGCTTCTGCGGCGGCGCTGGCTTGACCGGCTTCGCCATTTCCCCGCCTTTGGCCGCCTGCGCAGCGGCCGCCTGTTTCGACCACTGCTCGATCAGTTCCGCGCGCGCCGCACGGCGGCTGGCCGGTTCGTTCGCCTCGTCGCCGGGCGGCGCATCGGCCTTGCCGGTATCGATATAGCGCAGCAGGCGATCGATCTGCATGGCGAGCACGGCGTCGACAGCCGGGGCGACCTGGTCGAGACCGCTCGCACTGGATCCGTTGACGCGATAGTCGACATCGAGTTCGGTGGTGTCGTCATCGGTCGGCTTCAGGCGGAAGGTCAATACGCCGTTGACGGCGTTCTCCTGGAGCGGGCCGAGCGCCGCATCGAGGCGCAGCAGTTCATTCTTTACGGCCATGATGACGCGACCATGTTCGGCGCTGCCGTCGACCCAATGTTCGCAGAAACAGCCTCCCGCCTGTGGCTTGAGGCTCAGGTTGGCGGACTCGCCAGACCAGGTGTGCTCGGCACTCCACCAGCGTGCGACTTCGCTGATCGCGACATAGACCTTGGCCGGTGGCGCCTCGACACGGGCCGAGAATCCGATCAGGAAATGATCGACGCCCGTTTCACTGAGCTCGGCATTTGCTTGGGGCATGAGCAGGCAGCCGAACACAAGCAGGAAAATCGCTGATTTCATCGACCAGGCTCCAGTACGGACGGCAACGGGACAGGCGTCCTTGTCGCAGCCTGAACCAGTCACGTCAAGCATGCGTCCGGATCGCTCAGGCGTCGGCGTCGGTGGCCCAGCCTTCGCCGCTGCCGCGCTGGAATACGGCATCCGTATCGAGCACATCGCCGGCGGCGAACGGCGGCTGCGCGCCGAGCTCCGCATAGATCGGCACGAAATCCGGGCGTGTCGCATCCATCAATTGTTCGAAGCTGTCGATGACGAAATAGGTTTTCTGGAAAGTATCGATGCGGTAGCGCGTGCGCATGATGCGCTTGATGTCGAAACCGATCCGGTTCGGCGCGGTCGATTCGAGGCAATGGATCGACTCGCCTTTCGAGGAGACGATGCCCGAGCCGTAAATACGCAGCTCGCCGTTCTGGCGGATCAGGCCGAACTCGACCGTGTACCAGTACAGCCGGGTCAGATTGACCAGGGCCTCGGCGCTGACGCCGTGCGCCTTGACGCCACCACGACCGTAGGCGGCCATGTAGTCGGCGAAAGTCGGATTGAGCAACAGTGGCACGTGGCCGAACAAGTCGTGAAACATGTCCGGTTCGGCGATGTAGTCGATCTGATCCGGGCGACGGATCCACCAGGTCACCGGGAAGCGGCGATTGGCCAGATGCTCGAAGAAATCGAGCTCGGGCAGCAAACCTTCAACACCGATCAGCTTCCAGCCCGTGGTGCTTGCCAGCAGTTCGTTGATCGCCTCGAAGCGCGGAATCTGCCCGGCAGACATGCCGAACAGATTCTGGTTCTCGATGAACTCGGCGCAGGCGCGGCCCTTGAGTACTTCGCGCTGGCGCTTGAACAGGGTCGCCCAGGTGGCGTGATCCTCAACGGTGTAGCTGTCCCAGGGTTGATCGACGATGGCCGTCGTGTAGACCGGCACATAGCCTTTGTCAGTCAACCGGTTTTCAACGCGGCGCGGTTCGGCAGACATGCTGGCCACCTGTTCGATTCGACCTTCCATGCTAACGGGTTCGGCACGCAACAGGATTGCGAATTTGCCCAGGAACCCGTGTTTGGCGCATATTTATTGCGCAAGACCAACATTCCACGCATGAAACAAGCGAATCCATGACCACAACTCTCGATCGCACCGATCTTCGCATCCTCGCCCTGCTGCAGGCGAATGGGCGCGCGACGAATGCCGAAATCGCCGAATCGGTCAGTCTGTCGGCTTCGGCCTGTCTGCGTCGCGTGCAGAGACTCGAAGCCGACGGCGTCATCGCCGGCTATGCCGCCCTCGTCAATCCGCAGGCCGTGGGTCTCGGCCTGCAGGCGTTCGTGCGCGTGCAACTGGAGAAGCACGGCAGCGCCGCCGTGCAGCACTTCGTCGAGAGTGTGCAGAGCTGGGATGAAGTCATCGCCTGTCACGCGCTGACCGGCGAGATGGATTATCTGCTGCAGGTCGTGGTCAGTGATCTCGATGGGTTCTCGCGCTTCCTGCTCGACAAGCTGCTCAACGAGACCGGTGTCGGTGATGTCAATTCGAGTTTCGTCCTGCGCACGGTCAAGCAGACCCGCGAACTGCCGATTGAAGTGGCCTGAAGCGGATCAATGCAGGGTGTGGCGGCTGCCGTCCTTGTCATCGACCCGGGTCGGAAAGTGCAGGATGCGCGCGCCTTCGGATGACTCGGGCTCGCGCTTCCACAACACCGGCACGTCATCCGGCCGCGGCAGCTCGAGCTCCGAATCGGCGGATCCGACCTCCTCGTCTTCATCTTCCCAGCTGTAGCGCTTGCGAATCGGCTTCGGATCGAGACGGAACAGCACGATCGCGGCAAGCACGCCGGCAAGCGCGCCAGCAAGGTGGTATTCAAACGAAATGTGTTCTTCGCGCGGCAAGACAGTCAGAACCATGCCGCCGTAAAAAAAGAACACGACCAGCGATATGGCCACACCGAGGCGGTCGCGACGCAGCAGGCCGGTCAGAAACAGGAAGAACATGAGTCCGTGGTTGATGCCGCTCATGCCGACGTGCACGGAATCCCGCGCGAATAGCCAGACCCCCGTGCCCGACAGCAGCCAGATCATCGGTAGCGCCCACTGCGTGGCACGCGGATAGGCGTAAAACGTCAGTGTCGCCAGCAACGCCAGCGGCAGCGTATTCGACATCAGGTGCTCGAATGAAGCATGCGCGAGCGGCGCGCTGAGAATACCGACCAGTCCGCGCAGATGACGGGGCGCGATGCCGAGGTCGTTCATCGACCAGCCGAGCAGCCAACTGCCGAGCCAGACCAGCCAGATACCGACAAGCAGGGCGGCTGCGCTGAAAACGGCGTAGTTGATGCGCTCGCGGTCGAACCTGACTGCGGCGCTGCCGGGATCCGGCGGCGGCGGTGCGATGTCCATCGCGATGACGTTGGGCCGCGATCAGCGGGCGCAAGGGTGGCCGCCGAGGATCGGATCGAACCGGAGTCTGGCTTGCCGATGGCCATGCCGGAAATCGGCCCCGTCGGACGGACGCCGTCGGCGCAGGTTTTGGCCGTCAGGTTTGGCCTTGGCCACGGCAAACCCGCTCGCACTGCGCCCCGCAAGCAGAACCAGGGCGTTCGCGTCGCCGCGAATGGGTCACCTGCCGAACGCCTCGGCAGCCGCGTCACGTGATCGCTCGTTCTTCGATGCAGATCAGGGCGTTCCCGTAACCGAGAGTTGGTCGCCTACCGAAAGCCCTCCGAAAGCTTGGCTCGGAAGTTGCTTAGACATGCCGTCCAAGCAATTGAAACGCCATGAATTTTGACATTCCCACCGCAATGCAACTGACCGCGACAATGACCCTGATCACTGGCCTTGCGCTTGCTTTCACGATCACCGACTACCCGCGATTTCTCCAGTATCCGATGCGGCTATGGGTTCGCGGATTGCTGATCCAGCCGTTTTCGTACGGGCTGCTTTCAATGCGCGACCAGGTTCCCGACTGGCTCTCGATCGTCGTCGCCAATACCCTGTTGAGCATCTCGTTCGTGCATCTGATCCTTGCCCTGTATGTCTACAACCGCAAGGCGAAGCAGTTGCCGCTGATGATCGCGATCATCGCCGCAACCTTTGTTGGCGAATCCCTGCTCACCTATGTGTGGCCGAGCCTGTACGGACGCATCTGGCTGATGTCGGTGATCATGACACTGATGAGTGTGCTCGGCATCAGGGCGATCTACTACAAGGTCGAGGTGATCACACGACCCGAACACATGGTCGCGATCCTGCTCATAATCGGCATCCTGATCATGCTGGTTCGGGCCCTGAGTTTTGCGGATATCGGCATGCTCAGTCTGACCGCCTCGACGCCGATGCAGAGCATCGTCTTCACCTATGGCTTGTTGCTGCCGGTGGTTGCGACTTCGGGTTTCCTGCTCATGTGCGCCGATCGACTGAACAAGAATCTAACCCAGTTGGCCACGCTCGACCCGCTGACCGGCGTTTTCAATCGCCGCACCATGTCCGAATTGGCCAACACGGCGATCGCGGCGAGCAAACGCCACGGTCGCGCCCTGTCCCTGCTCATCCTCGATATCGACCATTTCAAGCGCATCAATGATCAGTTTGGACACGAAGCCGGCGATCTGGCCCTGTGCCGGTTTGTCGAACTGGTGCGCGAGGTGATGCGCGAAAACGACGTCATTGCCCGCATTGGTGGCGAGGAGTTTGTGCTGATCCTGCCCGACTCCAATGAACGCATGGCGCTCGAGATAGCCGAACGGATTCGCCAGCGGCTCGACGATTCCCATTTTTCGATCAGTGGCTGGACGGTACCGCTGCGTGTTTCGATCGGCGTCGGCACGCTCGGGCCCGAAATCAGCAACCTGGAAACGCTGCTGCGCGAAACCGACCACGCGATGTACGAAGCCAAGCGCGGCGGTCGCAATCGCGTCGTCCCGGTATCGGCGATGCATTCGCGATCCGCGCTCGATTTCGGCGCCAGCGAATCGCCGAGCTGATTTCAATCAACCGGCGGAAACAAGCGGCTGGCCACGAGCGAGGCGCCAATCAGCACGGCGACCATGCCGAGCGACAAGCCAATCGGCACCTTCCACACATCGACGATCAACATCTTTACGCCGATGAAACTCAACACGGCGGCCAGGCCGTAGTTGAGCAGGTGGAAGCGATCGGCCATGCCGGCGATGAGGAAAAACAAGGCGCGCAGGCCGAGCACCGCAAACACGTTCGAGGTCAACACGATAAAGGGATCCTCGGTGATCGCGAAGATCGCCGGAATCGAATCGACCGCGAAAATCACATCGGTGACCGCAAGCAGGACGATGACGACAAACATCGGCGTGAACCAGCGCACACCGTTCTTGACCACAGTCATTGCGGTGCCGTGATACTCCTCGCTCAAGCGCAGATGTCCGCGCATCCAGCGCATCAACGGATTGGCCTCGAAATCAGCCTCGTCGTTCGGCGCACGCACCATCTGGATGCCGGTATAGATCAGGAAGGCGCCGAAGAAATAGAGAATCCAGTGATAGCGCTGGATCAGAGCCGCACCGACGAAGATCAGGATTGCACGCAAGACGATCGCGCCGAGGATGCCGATCATCAAGGCGCGCTGTTGCAGTTCGGGGCTGACCCCGAAGCGCGAAAAGATCAACAGGAAAACAAAGATGTTGTCGATCGCCAGGGCTTTTTCGACGACATAGCCGGTGAGGAACTGCAGGGCCGTCTCGTTGGCGACTTCGCGTCCGCCGTGGCCTTCCAGCCAGTACCAAAGGCCGAGATTGAACAACATCGCCAGGGCAATCCAGGCAATGCTCCACAAGCTTGCTTCCTTGAACGACACCTTGTGTGCGCCGCCAGCCCGAAGGACAACGAAGTCGACGATCAGGGCGACAACCACGAGCAGGCCAAAGACGGCCCAAAGGCCAGGGGTACCGATCGTATGCATCGCCAGAACTCCAGAAACGAAAAGGCCCCGCGCCGGTGACAGCGGGCGGGGCCTCGGTGGATTCCGGGCACAGCTTCGCCGTCGTTCGGCGAAGGTCTTGCTCGCAGCGACGATGCTTCACATCGGGAACTGCCTGCCGGACCGGGACCGGCGGGGCGGTCCGTGCTGACGATCACGGCAACGGGAGAGCTACTCCCCTTCGTTGACCCGCCGACTTTATCCGAACGCATGCCTAAAGTCATGGTGTGGCGGTTAGCGGTTAGCGGTTAGCGGTTAGCGGTTAGCGGTTAGCGGTTAGCGGTTAGCGGGAAGAGCGTCGCGCTTTCGCGCCCGCCATGAAACCCGCGCAGGTTGGGGTAAGCGCCAGCGCACCCCAACGGTTTTCCATCCATCGTGTGCTGAGTCCATGTCGAGCCGCCGACGTTGGGGTTCGCATTCGCTCGCCACAACCTACGGGAGCGCTGCTAATCGCGGTGAGCGGTCGGCGGATGGCGCATTGCGGCTTTTGGCATGTTGTCAACGCGAATCGCCATGTTTCGCAAATTTGTCAGGCCCGCATGAATCGCTTTCCCGGCTAACCGCTCCTCGCTGTCTCGCTGACCTGCTCAACCGGCATCGCTTATCATGCGCCGATGAGCAACCATCCCCCCGGGCCGCTGCCCGTCGTACAGCTGAAGATCGAACGCCGCTCGAACCATCCCTGGATCTATCAGAAGATGGTCGAACGCCCCGAACCGAAACCGAAGCCAGGCAGCATCGTCGAGATCGTCGATCGCAATGGCGATTATGCCGGTCGCGGTTTCTACAATGGTCACTCGCGCATCACCCTGCGCGTGCTCACCGCTGCTGTCGAAGAACAGGTCGATGAGGCGTTTTTCGCGCGCAAGATTGCCGCCGCAGTCAGTCTGCGCCGCGACCTGCTCAAACTTGATGCGGTCAGCGATGCCTACCGCCTGATCCATTCCGAGGGCGACGGACTCTCGGGACTCGTTGTCGATCGCTTCGCCGATACCCTGGTCATCGAGTTCTTCGCGGCCGGCATGTACAAGCAGCGCGAGGTGATCCGCCGCTGCCTGCTTGAGCACTACCCTGACAGCCGGATTTACGCCTACGCCGAATCGCATGTGCAGAAGCAGGAGAGTTTCGACTGCGCGGTACCACCGACACCCGAGCCAACCGTCATCCACGAACATGGCGTCATGTTCCATGCCGCGCCGGGCAGCAAGCACAAGACCGGCTTCTTCGTCGACCAGCGCGACAATCGCAAGGCTCTCGCCGAATTCTGCGCCGGCAAGCGTGTACTTGACCTGTGTTGCAATTCCGGCGGCTTCGGCATCACCGCCAAGACGATTGGCGGCGCCAGCGAAGTGATCGGCGTCGATCTCGATGAAAGCATCCTCGAGATCGCCGAGAAGAATGCCTACCTCAACAAGGCGAAAATCCGCTTTGTGCAGGCCGACATCTTCCACTGGCTGCGTGACTTTCCGAACAATCGCGCCGAGAAATTCGATGTCGTCATTCTCGATCCGGCCAAGATGACCCGCGACCGCGAGCAGGTGATCCCGGCGCTGAAGAAATACCTCGACATGAACAAGCTCGCGATGGGTGCGCTCAAGCCGGGCGGCATCCTGTTGACCTGTTCCTGTACCGGCCTGGTCAGTGAGGATCAGTTTCTCGACATGCTGCGCCGCGCCGCGTTCTATGCCGGGCGCACCGCGCAGGTGCTCAAGGTAACAGGTGCCGGTGCCGATCATCCCTGGCTCGCGCATGTGCCCGAAAGCCGCTATCTCAAGGCGGTGTTCTGCCGGGTCGACTGATCCGGCGACACGCACATCGATGGCAAAGCTGGTTACGCGCGAAATCGTTGCAGAAGGCGGCTTCAGCCGTCCCGAAGGGGACTTCCTCCGGTCGCGATGCCTTGACCCGCCGTTCGGCTGTTGAAAGCCGTCACGTGGCGAAGCGCATCGGGCATGAATGCCCTTCCTACAAAGAGCTACGGAGCCGCGGCGTGTTTCGTTTACCGGTAGGAGAGGCCTTCAGGCCCGATGCTCTTCGCCAACCCCGCCTGACAGCATCGGGCATGAATGCCCTTCCTACGAAAAGCTACTGGACCGCGGCGCGGGTTTCGATGGCCTGTCCCGCGTTACCGCTACGGTGTTGGCTGCTAGACTTCGCCCGGACACATCGGCGCGGAACCGGCATGGCGAGGCACGGCAAGAAGACAACCATCGTACCCACAGTCAGCCTCGGCGAGGCAGAGGACGCGGTACGCACGCTGCTGCGCTGGGCCGGCGAGGATCCGACGCGTGAAGGCCTGCTGGATACCCCGAAACGCGTCGTCAACGCCTATCGCGACTGGTTTTCCGGATATGCGATTGATCCGGCCGACTATTTGCGCCGCACCTTCGAGGAGGTGGCCGGCTACGACGAGATGATCGTGCTGCGCGATATCGAGTTCGAGTCGTATTGCGAGCACCACATGGCACCGATCATCGGGCGTGCGCACATCGGCTACCTGCCAACCGACAAGGTGGTCGGCATCAGCAAGCTCGCGCGCGTGGTCGACGCCTATTCGCGGCGCTTCCAGGTGCAGGAAAAACTCACCGCGCAGATCGCCCATTGCATCGAGGATGTGCTCAAGCCGCGCGGCGTCGGCGTGGTCATCGATGCCGTGCACCAGTGCATGACCACGCGTGGCGTGCACAAGCGCGGCGTGTCGATGATCACCAGCCAGATGCTTGGCGATTTTCGCGAGGATGCGCGCACGCGCGCGGAATTCCTGCGCTTCATCAACATCCACTCGAAGGCGTGAGGGAACTTCGCCACGCGCCGGTTGATCGGAGTGGGCCCGTTTCACGCAACGCGCATGCCGGGGCATGAGCCGCCCATGCGCCGTCTATGCACGAACCTGATCCCGAGATGACTTCCGAACACAGCCATACACCGGTGCGCAAAGCTGCGGTCATCTTCGTGTTCATCACGGTGATGCTCGACATGCTCGCCTTCGGCATCATCATTCCGGTGTTCCCGCACCTCGTCCAGCACATGACCGGCGGCGACATTGCCACAGCGGTGCGCTGGACCGGCATCATGGGTGCGCTGTTCGGACTCATGCAGTTCGTCTTTTCGCCGGTGCAAGGCGCGTTGTCGGATCGCTTCGGTCGACGCCCGGTGATCCTTGCCTCCAACCTTGCCCTCGGCCTCGACTTCATCCTCATGGCCCTGGCCCAGACCCTGCCGATCCTGTTCATTGGCCGCGTCATCTCGGGCATCGCCAGTGCCAGCATCTCGACGGCGAACGCCTATATCGCCGATGTCACGCCGAAGGAAAAGCGCGCCGGCGCCTATGGCCTGCTCGGCGCGGCCTTCGGCATCGGCTTCATCATCGGTCCGGCCCTTGGCGGGTTTCTCGGCGGCATTTCGGTGCGCGCGCCGTTCTGGGCCGCCGCCGGACTGGCGCTGATCAATTTTCTCTATGGCATGTTCGTGCTGCCGGAATCGCTGCCAAAGGAACGGCGCAGCCTCCGCTTCGATGTGAAGAACGCCAATCCGCTCGGCGCGCTGCGCATGCTGCGGCGCTATCCGCAGGTATTTGCGCTGGCCGTGGTGTTCTTTCTTGTCGCGCTGGCACAGTTCTCGCTCAACTCGACCTTCGTCCTGTACACCGATTACCGCTACAACTGGGGTCCGCAGCAAGTCGGCTACACCCTGGCCCTGGTCGGCGTGTGCAGTGCGATCGTGCAGGCCGGAATCGTTCGCCGCGTGGTGCCGCGGTTCGGCGAGCGACCGGTCATGCTCGCCGGCCTGCTGTTTGGCATGTCAGGATTCCTGACCATTGGCTTTGCCGCCAACAGCACGATCTTCCTGCTCGGCATTCCACTGCTCGCGCTGGCCGGTCTCGGCGGCCCGACCACGCAATCGATCATCACCCGCCAGGTCGATCCGACCGAGCAGGGCCGACTGCAGGGTGCCATCACCAGCTTGTCGAGCCTGGCGACCGTGTTCGGGCCGTTCGTATTCAGTCAGACCTTCGCCTGGTTTATCGGCCCTTCGGCACCACTGCATCTGCCGGGCGCCGCCTTCGTTCTTTCAGCGACCCTCATCCTGCTTGGCTTCGTGCTCGGCTGGCGCGCGACGATCGGGCTGAAACCAATCACTGCTCAATCACCGACCCTGCCCGAACCCGCATCCACCAGCAGCGGAGACTTGCCCGCTCTGGCCGATGCCGAACTCAAGTCGTGAGTGATCCCGTCGAAAAGTCGTTTTCGCCTGCCTGCGAGCGCAATCGCGAGCCGATTCTTGGTGTCCTGCGCGACCTGTTCGCCGATCGCCGCCGCGTGCTCGAAATTGGCAGCGGCAGCGGTCAGCATGCGGTCCACTTCGCGGCGGCCCTGCCACATCTGCAGTGGCAGACCTCGGAGCGCGGCGAATACCTGGCTGGCGTGCAAAGCTGGCTCGACGACGCGGCACTGGCCAACACGCCGTCTCCGATCATGTTCGATGTCGGCCAGGATGATTGGCCGACAACGAAGTTCGACGCCCTATTCACGGCCAATACGCTGCACATCATGGCCTGGACGGAAGTCGAGCACCTGTTCGCGCGATTGCCCGACATCATGAGTGATGATTGCGTGGTTGCCGTGTATGGCCCCTTCAATATCGATGGCCAGTACACCAGCGACAGCAATGCCGAATTTGATCGCTGGCTGCACGAGCGCGGAGCACACATGGGCATCCGTGACCTGGCTGCGGTTGATTCACTGGCTGCGGCCGCCGGCCTTGCGCGCAGCGCCTTGCAGCCTATGCCAGCCAACAACTTTTGCGTGATCTGGAAGCGACACGGCGCGTAGCCATCAATCCATCGTTCATTGCGCCGGCAGATTCTCCACGATGCACGCCGCCATGGCCTGGCCGAATTCGATGTAGCTCGACTCCGAGGGATGAAAGCCGTCCGCGCAGAAGCTGCCCTCGCGCATGTCGAACGCGACGGTCACATGGAAAACGCCAGGACGGCCATGCAGCAATTGACGGCTGACGGCATCCAGGGTCTTGCCACGCAATGCGATCAGGCTGCGCAGCGGTTCGGGGATCAGCGGAAACGCATGCAGTGGCGGCATTCCGGCGACGACGATGATCGCGGCGGGCGAATGTTCACGCAGCGCGGCGACCAGGGCGAGCAGATGCGATGTCCAGGCGCGGATTGTCGACAGCGCGGTGACGTCATTGACGCCGACCGACACGACGATCGCATCGGCCGGACGCGGATCGATCGACGGCACCAGTTCGGCCAGCACCTCGGCCGATTTCGCACCACTGCGGCCACGCGCTTCCCACTCGACCGCAACCCCGGCGATCTCGGCCAGCGCCCGCGCCGTGCAGCCGACCAGGGCGCGATCGAGCGTTTCGGCACCGACTCCGGCGATGATCGAATCGCCGATCGCGAGCAGGCGCAGCGGACGACCCGAGCCGGTGCGCCCCGTCAAATCGCCCGTCGCCACCGCGAGTCGCGGCGCAGTCCGGCGCAGACGCCAAGCCTGCGCGGCCACCAGAGGCAGCAGTACCCAGAAAACCGCACTGCGCGCGGCGATCGCAATTCTTGTCATTCGCTACGGAGTCCGCAGGTCGGAATGGGGATCAGGCCAGTCTAGGCGTTTGCCCGCGTGCCGGTCATGGCTTGGCAATCGTTCGCTCGGGAATTTGATGCATTGAATTATCGTGTCTCGCGAAAACATCGGCTCGATGGATTGCCGCATCGGATCACGAAAGTTCGACGCACATCGCACGAGACTGCACCTCATTGCCATTCCGCAACGAGAGACCCATGCCCGAGATCGAGGAGACGCTGGCCAGCAAGGTTCCCGAAGTGACCGTGATGTTCTGGGTCATCAAGATCCTGGCGACCACGCTGGGCGAGACGGCGGGCGATGCCGTGTCAATGTCGCTCGATCTCGGCTATTTGATCGGCAGCGCGATCTTCGCGGCCGCGTTTGCGATGGCGGTGCTGGCGCAGATTTCGGCACGCGCGTTCCGACCCTGGCTGTACTGGCTGACGATCATTGCCACGACCACGGTCGGAACCACGCTCGCCGACTATGCCACGCGCTCGCTTGGCGTCGGCTATGCCGGTGGTTCGACCATCCTGCTGAGCTTGCTGCTCGCCTCGTTGTGGATCTGGTATCGCAACACCGGATCGCTGGCGGTGGGTTCCGTCCGTTCAACGCGTACCGAGATCTTCTATTGGGTGACGATCATGTGCTCGCAAACACTCGGCACCGCACTCGGCGACTGGACCGCCGATACCGCCGGGCTCGGTTTCGAAGGAGGTGCCTTGATCTTCGCTGCGATGCTGGTCGCCATCGCGGCCGCCTATCGATGGACGCGCATCTCGCATAGCGCACTGTTCTGGTCGGCCTTCATCCTGACCCGCCCGCTCGGTGCGGTGGTCGGCGACCTGCTCGACAAGCCGCTGGCGCAAGGCGGGCTCGCGCTCAGTCGCTATTCGGCATCCTTGTCGATCCTGGTCGTGATCGCCCTGCTCGTTTTCTTCGTGCCGCAGCGTGCGGCGCGGCTGGCACATTGATTCGATTTTCGGCTTGATCCATCACCACGCAACCGGCTTGCCGCTGTTGCCGAGAAACTGGCCGATGTGGTTTTCATCAAACTGCAATGCATCAATGACCTTGAGCATGTTGGCCACGGATTGTTCGACCTCCAGCTCGGCACCGGCGCCACCCATGTCGGTCTTGACCCAGCCCGGGCTCAACGCGAGCACCGCGATGCGGCGCTCGGCCAGGGCAAATCCGAGCATGCGCACGGCCATGTTCAGGGCGGCCTTGCTGATGTTGTAGCTGGGTGTGCCAAAGCGCGTCGCGCGACCGATCGAGCCGAGTCCGGAACTGATCGCGATGACTTTCGCCCCATCCGCCAATCGCCGCGTCAGCGCCTGGGTCAGCAGGAACGGTCCCTCGGCATTGGTCGCGAACGCCTGCGCCAATGATTTGGCTTGGACTTCGCCGAACACTTCGCCCGGGCTGAGCACGCCGGCATTGTTGATCAGCACATCGATGGACAGATCGAGCATGTCGATCTCACGCACCAGTTCGGCGATCGAGCGCGGCTCGGCGACATCCAGCGGCAGCACCTTGAGATGGCCCGGAAACTCGCCGCTGAAGCGGTTCAGTTCGGATGCGCGCGCCGTGTGCCGGCAGCAGGCGATGACGCGATCGCCACGGCCGAGCAACTGACGCACATATTCAAGACCCAGACCGCGATTCGCGCCGGTCACCAGATACTGGCCCATGTCATCCTCCTCAAGTGGCAATGCAGAACTTCTTGCGTGCGCATCAGTCTACTCGGCCAGGCCCTGACCATCGGCCGTTGCGCCATGCGCACGACGCGGTTAGCCTGCCCCGCTCATTCAGCCACCACGAGGAACCCTCATGCGCAAGCTCTACCTGGCCGCCCTGCTGTCGATGGAACTGATCGCCGCGTCCGCGCTGGCCGGAGAAGGGGCAACCGCTTTCAGCGTCGATGACGCACCTGCCAAGGCGGCTCCGACGGCCCAGGCGGCAAGTCGAAGCGCACCCGCGCAGGATGGCATCGAGATTCCGTTTACCCGCTTCACCCTGCCGAATGGCTTGACCGCCATCGTCCACGAGGATCACAAGGCGCCGGTCGTCGCGGTGGGCATCTGGTACCACGTCGGTTCGGCCGATGAGCCGACCGGCAAGACCGGCTTTGCCCATCTGTTCGAGCACCTGATGTTCTCGGGTTCGGAAAATCGCAAGGGCACCTATTTCGAACCGTTCGAGCAGGTCGGCGCCACCGACATGAATGGCACGACCTGGTTCGATCGCACCAATTACTTCGAGACCGTGCCGACCACGGCGCTCGACATGGCCTTGTGGATGGAATCGGACCGCATGGGTCACCTGCTCGGTGCAATTGGCCAGAAGGAGCTCGATACCCAGCGCGGCGTCGTGCAGAACGAGAAGCGCCAGGGGGAAAATCGCCCCTATGGCCGCACCGACGAGAACATCCTGGCCAACGCGTTTCCCGCCAACCATCCGTACCAGCACGACACGATTGGTTCGATGGCCGATCTCGACGCGGCTTCGCTCGCCGACGTCAAGCAGTGGTTCAGCGATTACTACGGCGCGGCCAATACAACCATCGTGCTGGCTGGCGACATCACCCCGGAAATCGCCCGCGCCAAGCTGCTGAAATACTTCGGCGACATCAAGGCCGGCCCGCCGGTGCCGCGCCAGCAGCCCTGGGTCGCCGCCCGCGAAACCTCGACGCGTGGCGTACAGAAGGATCATGTCGCGCAGACCCGCATCATCCGCGAGTGGAACGTGGCCCAGCTCGGCCATGCCGATGAACCCCTGCTTGAGCTGGCCGCGAATGCGCTCGGTGGCGGCAAGACCTCGCGCCTCTACCAGCGCCTGGTCTACAAGGACAAGCTGGTCGACAGCGTATCGGTCGAGGTGCAGCCGTTCGCGCTGGCCAGCCAGTTCGTCCTCACCGCCGACGTCAAGCAAGGCGTGGATCCGGCCAAAGTGGAGAAAGCCATCGCCGATGAATGGGCAACCTTCCTCAAGAATGGACCCACCGACGAGGAACTCGAGCGCTCGCGCATGTCGAGTCGCGCCGGCTTCATCCGTGGACTCGAGAAAGTGGGCGGCTTCAGCGGCAAGGCCACCGTGCTCGCCGAATCGCAGGTCTATCGTGGCGATCCGGCGGCCTACAAGCTCGATCTCGCGCGCATCCAGGATGCGACTCCCGAAACCGTCAAGGCTGCCGCCAATCGCTGGATCGCCAAGGGCGACTACACCCTGACCGTCGTCCCGGCCGGCGCAGGCGAAGCGATCGACGAAGCCGCGCCGCAGGGCTTGCCGGCCGCCACCGGCAAGCCCGCCGCGGTGATGCCGGCCAAGGCCGAGTACACCACGGGCAAGAGCGATCTTGATCGCAGTAGCGGCATCCCGAAGGTCACGGATTTCCCCGACCTGAGCTTCCCGAAAATCCAGCGTGGCGTGCTCAAGAACGGCATCGAAATTGTGCTCGCCGAACGCCACACGATTCCGGTCGTGCAAATGCAGCTCCAGTTCGATGCCGGCTATGCCAGTGACCAGGGCCGCAAGCTCGGCACCTCGTCGTTCGCGATGGCCCTGCTGGATGAAGGCACACTGACTCTCGATTCGGTTGAGATCGCGCGACGCAGCGAGCTGCTCGGGGCCCGCATCAGCGCAGGCTCCGGCCTCGACAGTTCTTCGGTCAGCCTGAATGCGCTGATCTCCCAGCTTGAGCCATCGCTTGCCCTGTATGCCGACATCGTGCGCAATCCGGCTTTCCGCGACGCCGACATCGAGCGCATCCGCGGCCAGTGGCTGGCCGACATCGCCCAGGAGAAAACCCAGCCCACCGGCGTCGCCCTGCGCACCCTGCCGCCGCTGCTTTATGGCGACCAGCATGCCTATGGCATCCCGTTCACCGGCAGCGGCACCGAAGCCTCGATCAAGTCGCTCGATGTGAAGGATCTGCGTCGCTTCCACCGCGAGTTCATCCGCCCCGACAACCTCAAGATCCTGATCGCCGGCGACACCACGCTGGCCGAAATCACGCGCCAGCTCGACAAGGTCTTCGGTGACTGGCAGGCCACGGAAACTCCGGTGCCAGTCAAGGCAATCGGCACGGTCGAGGCAGCGAAGCAGGTGCGCGTGTTCCTAATCGATCGTCCGGATTCGCCGCAGTCACTGATCCTGACCGGCTCGCTGGCACCCTCGACCAAGGCGCCGAACAACATCGAGATCCAGACCATGAACGGCGTCTTCGGCGGCACCTTCACCTCGCGCCTGAACATGAACCTGCGCGAAGACAAACGCTGGGCCTACGGCGCATCAAGCTTCCTGCAGGATGCGATCGGCCAACGCCCGTTCATGACCTATGCCTCGGTGCAGACCGACAAGACCGCCGAATCGGCTGCCGAAGTGTTGAAGGAAGCACGCGCCGTGATCGGCGACAAACCGATCACCGACGAGGAGATCGCCAAGATCAAGGCGCAACGCATCCGCGCCCTGCCCGGCAGTTTCGAAACCACCGGCTCGGTGCTCGGCATTCTTTCCGGCAATGCGCTGTACGGCCGACCGGATGACTACGTGCAAACTCTCAAGGCACGCATGCAGGGACAGAAGAAGGCCGAGATCGAAGCGGCCGCACGCGAAGTGATCAAGCCGAATGCCCTGACCTGGGTCATCGTCGGTGATCTGAAAAAGATCGAAGCGCCCGTACGTGCGCTCAAGCTTGGCGAGGTCAAGGTCATGGATGCCGATGGCCACGTGATTCGCTGAGGGGTTGCCGCAGTGTCGCGCTGGTGGTGCCTGGTCTCCCCCCCCACTTCTTGTGGTCGCAGCCAGGCTTGCGGTTGCCGATTTGCGCTTGTTCTGGCATTCATATTCCTGCCATTGTTCCCGCGCCTGGCGGCGAGCAAGTGACGTCAGCTTGCGTGTTCTCGGCGCCGCCGGACGGAGCGCAGGCAAACCCTCAATCGTGCAGTCAGCCGGTCGCAATTCCCCGGTATGCGCGCTTTGATACTTATGACCCTTGATGCCAGGAACCATATCGAGCATATTCGGGCGTTCGTGGTCGCTTGATTCCGCAACGATATCGAGAAAATTCCAGGAGGAGCCCATGCGCGCATTTCGTATTCCGTCATTGTTTTTGATTCCCTTGCTTTGCAGTTGCGCGGCAACGATGGACCGAGCGGTCGTCCAGGCAAACAGACTGGGCGCGCCAACCATTCCGACGGCGGAAGAATGCCCTGGCGGGATTGATGCGCAGAGTCTGCCTCGCTATCCGCAAGAGGCGCTTGGCTCACGCACCGAAGGCTGGGTGGTCGTGGAAGTCGAGTTGTCCAGCGATGGACAGGTCCTCTCACGCCGGGTTGAATCCGAGAAGCCCAGCGGTGTTTTCAGTCAGGCTGCCCTGGATTCCATTGACACGAACACGTTCGGCAGGTCGGCGGCCACGCGCAAGTGCAAGATGTTGTATATGTTTGGCCTCGATCAATGAGGGGCGCACTTGTTACCGCCTTGTTGCTGTTCGTTGCCGTGCTTTGCAGCGGCGCTGAAGCGAATGAAAAGGGCGATGCGGATGCCAAACGGCTGGCCGCTCCGTCAATTTCGGATGCAGACGAATGTCGCGACAGGATCGAGGTTCCTTTTGCGCCCTCCTATCCGGGCGAGGCGATTCGTTCGAGCACCGAAGGCTGGGTGGTGGTGGCTTTCACCTTGTCGAGTGACGGAAAAGTCCTTTCGCCCCGCGTCGAATCCGAAATGCCCAGCGGAGTTTTCGGTCAAAGCGCCTTGAATGCCATTGAAAAGGTCGGTTTCAAAAAAGCCGCCGGCACGCGAAAGTGCCGGACACTGTCCACCTACACGTTGACACCCATGGGTGGCAAGGAACCGGTTTCCTTGTATTGCACCGGGTATTTCACGCCAGCTGGAGGCAGTCCTCGCGCTGGGGTCGGAGCGCTTCTGCGGATTTCCGCCAACGATTTCAGTGTCGACATTGAAGGCTTCGGTCATGGTGCGGCGAAAGGCAAGCTCAAGCGCGCCAATGCGTTTGAGCTGAGCGGCCCCGTGCTGTTCACACCTTCCACTCCGGGAGCCACTCCCTTCGAAGCCCTGGTTGTCTTGCAGAAGTATTCTGGTCAATTGGCGTTGCGCATTCCGGGTGATACGTCGATGTCGGGAGTCCGCTATTCCGGCGAGTGCACGGAAAAACGACCACTGGTTGACAGCGTGGATTGACGATCGCCCGCTGCCGCAGCGATAGGCGCTGTCGGTTGCAGCCCTGCGTTCATGCGGAATCACCTAGCAGCCTGTCGGACTTTGCCGGTTGAGGCGAGAATTCGGCTGGGCGAGGACAGATTTTCGACGGTTTGCAGGCCCATAGTGGTGCTATGGGTCAAAAATCGGCGGAAATATGGACCGTTCAGACGGATTCGCAGCCCAGCCGAGTTAAGTCCGACAGGCTGCTAGACTCGCGGACGCTTCCGCCCATCCATATCGAGTCCGCGATGAAACCTGTCCTTGCCGTTGCAACCCTCCTTTTGCTCGGTGCCTGCAGTTGGGGCATCAAGCTCGATTCTGCCGGGCGCGATGTGCGCGTCGCCTGGAACGACGATGTCAGTCAGTGCCGATTGGTCGGATCGATCACGGTGTCAGTGCTCAACAAGGTCGGGCCAGTCAATCGCAGTGGGCTCAAGGTCAGCGATGAACTGGAAGTGATGGCGCGCAACCAGGCCGGCTCGATGCCTGCGGACACGATCAAGCCGGTCGGCGAGCCGCGCAATGGCGAGCAGAACTGGAACGCCTATGCCTGCGGTCGCGATGGGGCAAAGCTGACACCTCGTGCACAGGGCACACCCGAAGCGGGTGGCGTCGAAACCTACCCGATCAAGGAACACTGAGCGCAAGGCCGGCTCGGCAACCGAGCCGGTTGGGGCCGCCGAGGCGCAAGCCTCCATGGCCCAGGCACGCCGAACCCCTCGATATTGCCGATCCGCTGCGGCACACTCGGGATCAGGGGAGGCCGCGTTGCGGCAACATCGAGAGTGTTAGGCAGACATGCAGATCCTGCTGACTGGCGCGACCGGATTTCTCGGTCAGGCCATCGCCGCCGCGCTCAAGGAGCACGGCCATCAAATCCGCGCGATCGTCCGCCGCGAAAATCGCGAACTTGCCGCGCTCGGCATCGAGCAGCGCTACGGCCAGATCAGCTCCTTCGAGGATGTCTGTGCGGCGGCGGAGGGTTGCGAAGCAATCGTCCACGCGGCTGGCTGCAGCGATCCGTTGGCCAGCATCGAGCATCTGCATGATGCCAATCTGCGCTCGACCGACTGCTTGCTTGGCGCCTGCGAGCTGGTCGGCGTGCCGCGGCTGTTGCTGACCTCCTGCGCCAATGTCGTGATCGGCCAGACCGATCTCGAGAACGTCGATGAACGCCAGCCCTATCCATCGCAATGGAGCTCGGCCTACCCACATACGAAGGCGTTGGCCGAACAACGTGTGCTCGCAGCCAACAGTGAGCAGCTGGCGACTTGCGTGCTGCGTCCGCATCTGCTCTGGGGTGCCGGCGAATCACGCCTGCTGCCGGGCCTGCTCGATCTGGCCCGGCGCGGCAAGCTGCGCCTTTTCGGCGAACCCGATCGCAAGATCGACCCCTGCCATATCGACAACGCGGCGCATGCCCATGCACTGGCAGTAGCCCGGCTTGAGCCCGGCGCGGCGATCGCCGGCAAGGTTTATTTCATCAGCCAGGGTGAGCCGATGACGATCGAGACCTTCCTCAACGCGCTGCTGCGTGCCGGTGGTTTTCCGCCCGAGCAACGGCGCATGAATTCGCTCACGGCGCGCGCCATGGCGGCTGCCGCGCGCGTGGATCGTGACGGCTCAGCGCCGATGCTCACTTCCTATCTGCTCGATCTGTTCAGCCATGCGAGCTGGTTCAATCTCGCTGCGGCCCGGCGCGATCTCGGCTACGCACCCAGGCTCAGCACCGCCGAGGGCATGAGCCGGCTGTTCACGGCGCTGACCCGCGTGCGTATGCAGTCGCGGACACCTTAACCCCGACTGCATCGGCGGGGATCGGCGGCGCCAATCAGAACTTGACGATTTCCTTGAAGCCGCCGAAGAACATCCGCTTGCCGTCAAACGGCAGGGACTTCGGTTCCATCATGTCCTTCAGGCGCGGATCGGCCATAACCAGCTTGCTGATGCGGTCGCGCTCGCGACGCGACGAGTAGACGATCCAGGAAAACACCACGACCTCGCCTTCCTTCAATTTCACGCTTTGCGGAAACGAGGTGCGCTTGCCGAGGGGCACGTCATCACCGACGCATTCGGTATAGGCCAGGGCACCGTGAGACATCTAGACCTTGCCGGCCTTGCGCGCCATCTTCCGGTAATCGCCCAGCTTGTCTTTCGGCACCGGCACGACAAATCCATCGACATAGCTCATGGCGTTTTCCTCATGATTTGTGGGAATCTTCATTCGACCATGTTTCGCGGAATCCTGCATGACCGCCAATCAAGCCAGCGCAACGCCATCCGTCGGCCGCGCCGAAGCGATCGTCTCGGTGCGCGGCGTCGGCAAGACCTACAAGGGCGGTTTCGAAGCGCTCAAACACATCGATCTCGATATCCGCCGCGGCGAGATTCTCGCCCTGCTCGGCCCGAATGGGGCCGGCAAGACCACCCTGATCAGCATCATCTGCGGCATCGTCAACGCGACTGAGGGAAGCGTGGTCGCCGATGGCCATGACATCGTCCGTGACTATCGGGCGGCGCGGGCGGCGATCGGCCTGGTGCCGCAGGAGCTGCACACCGATGCGTTCGAATCGGTGCTGTCCACGCTACGCTTCAGTCGCGGCCTGTTTGGCAAACCGCCCAACCCCGCACATCTGGAAAAGATCCTGCGCGAGCTGTCACTGTGGGACAAGCGCAACAGCAAGATCATGACCCTCTCTGGCGGCATGAAGCGCCGGGTGATGATCGCCAAGGCGCTCTCGCACGAACCGACCGTCCTGTTCCTCGACGAGCCGAGCGCGGGTGTCGATGTCGAATTGCGCCACGACATGTGGCAGATGGTGCGTCGTCTGCGCGATGGCGGCACGACCATCATCCTGACCACGCATTACATCGAGGAGGCCGAGGAAATGGCCGACCGCATCGGCATCATCAACAAGGGCGAACTGATCCTCGTTGAAGAGAAGCACACCCTGATGCGCAAGCTCGGCAAGAAGCAGTTGACCCTGAGCCTGCGGCAACCGATGCACGCCATCCCGCCGGGACTCGTCGGCCTGCCGCTCGAACTCTCCGCCGATGGCCTGACCCTGGTCTATACCTTCGATACGCAATCGGAGGAAACCGGTATCGCCGACTTGCTGCGCCGACTCGGCGAGCATGGCATCGACTTCAGGGATCTGCAGTCGAGTGAAAGCTCACTGGAAGAGATTTTCGTCAGCCTGGTGCGCAAGCCGTGGGAGGAGCGCGCATGAACATCCACGGTATCCGCGCGATTTACCGTTTCGAGATGGCGCGCACTTTCCGCACCCTGATGCAGTCGATCGCCGCACCGGTGCTGTCGACTTCGCTCTACTTCATCGTCTTTGGTGCCGCGATCGGTTCGCGCATGGGTGACATCGACGGTACCAGCTACGGTGCCTTCATCATCCCGGGGCTGATCATGCTGTCCCTGCTCGGCGAAAGCGTCTCGAACGCGTCGTTCGGCATCTACATGCCGAAGTGGGCCGGCACGATCTACGAACTGCTCTCCGCGCCGGTCTCGTGGATCGAAGTGGTGATCGGCTACGTCGGTGCGGCGGCGACCAAATCGGTCATCCTCGGCCTGCTGATCCTGGTCACCGCGCGCTTCTTCGTCGACTACGAAATCGCCCATCCGCTGTGGATGTTCGGCTTCCTCGTATTGACCGCGATCACCTTCAGCCTGTTCGGTTTCATCATCGGCTTGTGGGCCGATGATTTCCAGAAACTGCAGGTGGTGCCGCTGATGGTGATCACGCCGCTGACCTTCCTCGGCGGCGCGTTCTACTCGATCAGCATGCTGCCGCCGCTGTGGCAGAAGATTACCTTGTTCAACCCGGTCGTCTATCTGATCAGCGGCTTCCGCTGGAGCTTCAGCGGGCGTGCCGATGTGCATATCGCAGTGAGTACCGGCATGACTCTGGGTTTTCTCATCGCTTGCCTTGCCGTCGTCTGGTGGATCTTCCGCAGCGGCTGGAAGCTCAGGACCTGAGCGACGTTCCGGCCCGGGAACCCCGCTACAGCGGCGCGAACAACTCGGCCAGATCGTCTTCGTCGAAACGCAGGGATTGTGTGCTGCCGCCTTCGAGCACGGCGGCGGCGAGTTCGGCCTTGCGCTCCTGCAGGGCCTGGATCTTTTCCTCGACCGTGCCGGTACAAATGAGCTTGTAGACAAACACCGGCTTGTCCTGGCCGATGCGATGGGCGCGATCGGTGGCCTGCGCTTCGACTGCGGGATTCCACCACGGATCGTAGTGGATCACGGTGTCGGCCGCGGTCAGATTCAAGCCGACGCCACCGGCCTTGAGGCTGATCAGGAAGATCGGCACCTGCTCGGCCTGGAAGCGCGCCACCAGTTCGGCGCGTTGTGTGCTCGGCGTCTGCCCGGTCAGCATCTGGTATTTCTGCTTGCGCGCGGTCAATGCCTTGGCAATCAGGTCAAGCATCTCGGCAAACTGGCTGAAGACAAGGATGCGCCGACCCTCGGCAACGAGGCCGCCGGTCAGTTCGAGCAGCAGTTCGAGCTTGGCCGATTGCCTGATGCGCTTGGCGCCTTCGAGCTTGACCAGTCGTGGATCGCAACAGGCCTGACGCAGCTTGAGCAGGGCATCGAGGACGATGATGCCGCTCTGGGCGAGGCCGCGTTTCTGCACTTCGGCGAGCACGCGCTCATGCTGGGCCAGACGCAGGGTCTCGTAGAGTTCGCGCTGCGCGCCTTCGAGTTCGACGTTGCGCGGGATGAAGGTCTTCGCCGGCAGATCGGCGAGCACGTCTTCCTTGCGTCGGCGCAGCAGCAGCGGCGCGATGCGTCGGCTCAGGCGTTCGCGGCGCTCGACATCGTTGTGCTTCTCGATCGGCGTGCGGTAGAAGCGCGTGAAGTGCCGCTCGGTACCCAACAGCCCCGGTTCGACGGCATCGAACTGCGCCCAGAGTTCGCCGAGATGGTTTTCCAGTGGCGTGCCGGTCATGGCGAGGCGGCGCTTCGCGGAAATCTCGCGCACGATCCTGGCTGCCTGACTCTTGGCGTTCTTGATCACCTGCGACTCGTCAAGCACGAGCAGGGCATATTCATGCGTGAGCAGTTCGTCGCGATCGCGTGCGAGCAACGGATAGGTGGTGATGACGAGATCGTGGTGCGGAATCGCCTCGTGCAAGCCACCGCGTGCAGGGCCGTGCAACACCAGCACCGACAGATCCGGGGCAAAGCGCTGCGCTTCATCGCGCCAGTTCGAGACCAGGCTGGTCGGCGCAACGATCAACACCGGCCGATCGAGATGGCCGCGCTGCTTTTCGGCGAGCAAATGGGCGAGCACCTGCACGGTCTTGCCGAGTCCCATGTCATCGGCGAGCACGCCACCGAGCCCGGCATCGGCTAGAAAGCCGAGCCAGGCCAGACCGTCGCGCTGGTAGGCGCGCAGGGTGGTCTTGAATCCCGCTGGTTCGATGGCCGGCTCACGCGCATCGCGCAAGCGCGCGAGTTGCTGACGCAGGTTCTCGCCACCGCGCCAGGGCATGGCACTCCTGGCCGACAGCTCATCGAGCACGCTGGCCTGCGAGCGGCGCAGACGCAACGCGCCCTGCTCGGCATCGCGCTCGGGGATGTCCTGCAACCATTCAAGCAGGGGCGCCATCAGTTCGCGCAGTCGGGTCAGCGGCAAGGGCACACGACGCCGATCATCGATCGGCACCAACCACAACGCATCGGCGTCCTCGCCCTTGCGCGGGCTCAAGGGGAAGTTCGGATCACCAAGCAGGCGGCGCAGAATCGGCAGCAAGTCGACGCGCTCGCCGCCAATCTCGATGCCAAGGCTCAGATCAAACCAGGCATTGCCGGATTCCTCGATCTCGGCGTACCAGTCATCCGGCTCGGCGAGCAGCTCGAACGGAAAACCGGCATCGGTTTCGAGACGGAAGCCGTGATCGCGCAGTCGCGGCGCGAGCGCAAACAGGTGTTCCGCCGCAATCAACAGGCCACGCCGCGGCTCGAGCACGAAATCGCCATCAGCAAACACGTCACGCGGCAGGTTCGGCATGCGCGGCAGCAAATCGATGTCGATCAGGCCGAGCTGTTCAAGCTGTTCGCAGGCGGCGATCTCGGCCGAGCGATCGCGCACGATGTCGAGCAGGCGACCCTCGTGCATGCGCCGCTCACGCGGCTTGATCGGTGCGAACGGCAGGCGCGGACCGTCATAGTCGAAGCTCAGGCGCACGCAGCCGGCCTGATAGCGATTGGCCACGCCGTTGACATGGGTCAGCACCGGAAACGCACGCAGGGTCAGCACCGGCGTCGGCACGACCTGATGGGTCTGTGGCGCTGCCGCCTTCGCCGGTTTCGGCAGGCCTTCGAGCTGGCTTGTCTTGTGCCAGTGCTCGACGACGAAGTCGGCATGTTCGGGCAACAGGGCCGGCGCGCGCAGAGCCGCGTCGATGATCTGGGCGTCGCCCTCGACGCGACCGATCGCCGGCTTGGCCGGATCGAAGTACCAGATCTGCGCGATGCGCAGCAGACGTGTGCCGGCACCGGTTTCGGTGAGTTGCGGAACGAGCTTCTGGTTGCCGTCATCGGACAACTGCCAGCCCCAGTCGAGGGTTCGCTTGTCGCCGAGGCTGACCTGTCCGCGCGAAGGCTTCTCGACGAAACACGGATATTCCCGGATCAGGATTTCGAGCAGGGCCTCGTCGCGCTCGCCGCTGAGCGGATACCAGGCGCTCGATGCGTAATGCGGGCTGGCCATGCGCAGACGCGCGACGTGCTCGAATTGGTGCGCGCTCAGGCGCTGCCAGGGATCGGCACCAAACTGGAACTGGCCAATCGGCTGCGGCGAACCCAGTCCGCCGCGCTTGGTCGGCTTGAGCCAGACCGGCTGCGCCTGCATGCCGGGCAAGGTACCGTCACCAATGCGCAGCAGGATACCGAAGACCAGGCCCTGATCGAACAACGGTTTGCGCAAGGGCGGCTTGGGATCGGCGCTGATCGCATCGAACCAGGGTTTCCATGCGGCCTGGCCAGCACCTGCCGTAGCCGCCGGCTTGCCGGGCTCGAAAACGGAGCCGCGCGCACCGAGCATTTTCAGGGCGACCGCGGCGACGTGCTTGCATTCCCCTTCGAGCGGGCAGGTGCAGCGGGTGTCGAACTTTGGTTTGCCGCCATTGAGGCCGATCAGGATCGCCGCGGTATAGGGCTCGCGCTCACGCCCCTGGACGGCACCGAACAGGGTGCCGGAATCGTCGGCGCTCTCATACCAGATCTCGCGCACGCGGCTGCGGCGCAGGTAATCCGCACCCTTGGCGAGGGTCGGCTGATCGAGCACCGAGTGGGCGCTGCGTGACAGCAGCTGGCGAAACAGCGACTCATCCATGCGCTTGCGAAGATCCGGTCGGCAAAATCGAACAGACAATCGTGCCTGCCCCGACCGGGTTCGTCCAGCGTCATCCGCGCAGGAAGCGCACTTGGCGTTGTGGAAATGGGACTGCGCCTTGCTCGCGAAGACATATCGGCGAGCGAATCGGGCGGCTAGCCAATCAGCTCTTCGGCGTGCGCGCTGAATTCGGCCACGCGGCCGGCATCGAGGCTCTTCCTGAGCAGGCGGCGAAATTCCGGCAATAGCTCGCGCAGCGCTTCGGCCGAGTCGCTCTTGTCGACCTTCTGGGTGAACAGGAAGGCGCGCAGGCCGACCTTCGCGCTGAGCACGCGGCTCATGTATTCACGTGCCTGCACGAATCCATCAGCCGTTGCCGAGTGGGCCTGCAGCACCGGGTTGACCACAGGCCTGGCGACGGGCTGGACGGCCGGCTTGCCGGGCGGATTGAAATCCGGCATCGCCTCTGCGGCACCCGTTTCCAGGGCCAGTGCAGAATCGGCAATCTCGATCAGACCCAGGCTCATCAACTCGTCAAGCAAGACGCTGATGTCGCTGATTGCGACAAACTGCTTGCGGATGCTCTCGATGCTGCGCTCGCCGTTGATCGAGATCAGCACCATGCGCTGACGCGCTCCGATCTTCAGCTTGCGGTCGTCGATTTCAAGTCGCCCGGCCGGCGTCTTGACCAGAATGGTGTTGTCGAGCATGTGCTGTCCCTCGTTTCCCCGACCCCCATGCTAGGCAATGGATCGGCCAATGAAAAGTTTTTGACAGCCAGTGGCCGATTTGGACACGGCCATGCCACTCATGAATGAGTGCCATCGTCCTCCTGGATCGCCAGCTCGAACCGGTAGCCGACGCCATACACGGCTGAAATCGGGTCGATGCCCACCTCGACCAGCTTGCGCCTGAGATTCTTGACGTGACTGTCGACCGTGCGATCACTGACCACGCGATGATCTGCATAAAGCGCGCCAATCAATTGCTCGCGCGAGAAGACCCGGCCCGGCTGGCTGGCCAGCTTTCCGAGCAGGCGGAATTCGACCGGGGTCAGATTCAGCGGTTTTCCGTTGGCGCGGGCCTCGAATCGTTCTTCGTCGAGCATGACGGGTGATGCCGATGTCGCGTCGACTGGCCGCGTACGACGCAGTACCGCGCGAATCCGCGCGACAACCTCGCGCGGACTGAACGGCTTGCAGATGTAGTCATCGGCACCGAGTTCGAGGCCGAGCAGGCGATCGATCTCCTCGACCCGCGCGGTCAGCATCAGGATCGGTACCTCGGAGAACCCGCGGATTTGCCGACACAGGGTCAAACCATCGACCCCCGGCAGGTTGATGTCGAGCAAGATGGCGTCGGGCTTGTGCTGGCGGATCCACACCGCCGCTGCATGGCCATCTTCGAGAATGCTGGTACGAAATCCGGCTGCAACCAGATAGTCGCTCATCAGCGCCGACAGCTTCGGCTCGTCTTCGACAATCAGGACATGTGAGGATTCGTTCATGTGCCGGCCTGCAGAAACGGAAGGTGAACTTCGATGCGCAGGCCACCGAGCGCGGATCCAGCCGCCTCGATCCGACCCTCGTGGGCGAGCACGATCGCGCGACAGATGGCGAGACCGAGACCGGCCCCGCCGGCGGCGCGATTGCGCGACGCATCGACCCGGTACAGGCGATCGAACAGCAATCCGAGCGATTCCGGCGGCACCCCCGGGGCGCTGTCTTCGACGACCAGAATCACCTCGTTGGCGCAGCTACCGAGCTCCACGCGCACGCGACCTGGCGCATCGGTGTAGCGACGCGTATTGGTCAGCAGGTTGTCGATGAGCTGGCCGAGACGCCGCGCATCGCCACGGATCGGCGCCACCGCACCAATGGCCGCCTCGAGCACCAGTCCGGCCTCGGCGAGGATCGCGGTTTGCGCTTGCAGCGATTCGCCAACGAGTTCCGCCATGTCGATGGCCTCGAATCGGTATTCGAGTGCACCTGCATCGGCCAACGACAGCAGATACAGATCCTCGATCAGGCCACCCATGCGATCGCATTCCGCATGCAGGGAGTTCAACGCCGCCGGGGTTGGGCTGCGCACACCATCCTGCAGGGCCTGGATCTCGCCACGCAGGATACTCAATGGCGTGCGCAATTCATGGGCGATATCGGCACCCCAACGGCGGCGCGCCTCGCGGTGCTGCTCCAGGGTGTGGGCCAGGTGATTGAAATCCGCCGCCAGTGCGCCGAGCTCGTCGCGACGGCGATCGCCAATGCGTCGCGCGTAGTCGCCAGCGGCCAGCGCCCGCGTGCCGGCAGCGAGTTCGCGCACCGGCGTCAGCAACCAGCGGGCAAGGGCAAAGGCCAGCATCAGGGCGAGGGCGAGGATGGCGACGCCGGCAATCAGGGCATTGCGCAATTGCTCGCGGGCGAAGGCCAGATCGGCATCACCGCGGAGATTCGGCAAGGCCGCCAGCAACAGGCTGCCGATACGCTCGCCATCGAGCTCGATCGGCACGCTGGCCGAACCACGGGCAATCGCCGGATCACCAACCACCGGCGCGCCCTGCGCGTCAACCAGCAGCAAGCGCGAGGACAGGGTGTTCTCGATCATGTGTCGGCGCGTCTCGCGATCATGCCATTCCGGCGGGGGCGGCCGATGCCGATCGCCAGGGTCACCCGGATTCTGCGCGTCGATCGGCGGTGGCGCGTGCATGCGCTCATGCCGATTCGGCTGGCGCATGGCACGCCGGAAATCGGGCGCAACCAACTCGACGAACCGCGCTGGATTTTTGTGGAGGAAGTCCCAACTGCCATTGTCGGCATAGGCATCGGCCAGACGGTCGCTGGCCGGCCGCAGGCGCTCCAGCGCGGCCTGGTCGAGATAGGCAAGGAATCCACGCCGGAAAGCCTGCTGCTGCCAGACCACGAACCCGGCCAGGGCGATGCTGGCCAGGGCGGCAAAGGTCAGAAACAGGCGTTGCCACAATCGCAGGTTCATCGGCACAGATCTGCATGCAGGAAGTTCAAGCGGCACGATAGCGCGAGCCAGGCTCAGCCGCGCAATCTGCGCAGAATTTCCATGATTCCTCTGCGCTGTCTGCGCATTCGCGGAGCATCCTGCAAGCACGAGACGATCCGGCAAGCGACGTAGCCAATCCCATCGGCAGCGCTTCTTGTCTGCCGGCCCTCCCCCGGGGACAGCGCGTCGAATCCCCAGCCCCCAGACTTGCCGGAATCGTCCCGTACCATCCCGTCCACTGAAGGAAACGTCGATGAACACATTCAAATTCCGAACCATCGTGGCGACCTTGCTGGTTGCCTTGCTCGCAACCGCCGCCTATGCGGAACCACGCTCCGACCCCGATCCGCAGACCCGCGCGGAGAAGCTCGCCACGGTTCCAGGCCTGACCCAGGCCCAGCGCGACGACATCATCCGCATCGAGAACGAAAGCCGCGAAGCACACCGTGCACTGATGGATAAGGCGCGCAGTGATCACCAGAAGCTGCGCGACGAGACAATCCAGAAACTGCGCACGGCGCTTGGCGACAAGGCCTATGCGAACTATGTGACCTGGAAGCTCGAGCAGCGCGGCCAACACCGCCGTGAGCGCCGCCACGAGCGCATGGGCCATCGTTCGCCACCCGGCACCGATGAAGAAATGCAGGCACCCGCGGACGAGTAGGATCCGACCGACGGCTGCGACTCAGGATGCCGTATCGGGAACCGCTGCGACGACAAGGCGCAGCGGCCCTCCCGTCTGTAGCGCATCGAATGGGTAGCAGGTGACCAGCAGCAGCATGTCGATGCCCTGCGTGGTTTCAATGAGCTCCTGGCTCGAATCGGCGATGCGTACGCTGGCGACGCGCAACGAGCGCGGACCTTTGCCGCCGTCTATCTCGATGCGATCGCCAATCTCAAGCGCGCGCAGGAACGCAAAGTGTGTGTCACGGTGGGCACTGACCACGCTCATGCCCGGCGTTCCCGGCAAGGCGCTCGACGGCGCCCATCCTGGCCCGAAGGCGAGCGTGCGGCCGGAATCACCGCTGAGGATGATCTCGTCGATGCCGAGCCTGGCAACCCGCAGACGTGCCACTGGCACGGTGTCGGCCCATGGCCAGGGTTTCGCCGCAATACCGGTTTCAAGCCGCTGCTGCCAGGCACGCTGCAGCAGGATCTGGGCGAGTCCGGCTTTCGCGTTCATGTAGCCCGCATGGCCGAGCGGCACGCAGGCACACAAGGCGAGCAGCAGGCCCGTACGGCGCATTGTTGTGGATTTCAGCGATCGCATTGTCGCTTGCCCATGATTGGAAGCAATGTTTCCACCCTCGCTGCGCTTTTCGTAGGAGAGGCCTTCGGGCCCGATGCCTTGACCAGCCGTTCGGCTGTTAAAAGCCGGCACGTTGCCACATGAGCATCGTGACCGAAGGAAATCCCTTTTCGGGGCGGCTGAAGCCGCTTCCTGCGACGAAGCGGCAACGCCTTCGACATCCGCGAATCCGGCAACCGCAACTCGCCTGCTAGTCGTAGGAGAGGCCTTCAGGCCCGATGCTTTTGGCCTAATTGACGAAGAGCATCGCGACCGAAGGAAATCCCTATTCGGGGCGGCTGAAGTCGCTTCCTGCGCGAACCTGAAGTGCCCATCCGCCCTCACCTGCGCCGGATGCGACAGGCTGCTAGAGCGGAACCCAGTCATTCGCCGGATCGACACCGCAAGACTTCTGGATCACCGTGAAACGCTCGATGTCGAACGGTTGCGGAGTCACCCAGGCCTCGCCTCCGAGCCATTCGTCGGCATCATCATGGCGCGCACCGAGCTCTAGAGAGGGGTACAGGAAAAGGTTCATGTCGATTCTCCGGGATCAGGCAGACAGGGGCGTTACGTTGCGGCGGCGGCCGCACCAGGCGAACAGGCCGGCAATCAGCAACAGGATCAGGCCGACCAGGGTTTGCAGCGGCGCGGAAGTTGCGGTCGAGGCATAGGCGAGGCTGCCGGCCGGCTCGCCATTGGCGATGCGTTTGGAAACCAGATCGTCCGTAACATCCCGCGCCGGCCTTTGCTCAACGGCGATCAGGCTCGTGTAGGGACTGATCAAGTGATGATCGAGCGCCAGCTGCAGCACCTGATCACGGACATCACCCGCTTTGGCGCCGCGATCGATCGATTGTTCGAGGCTCTCGATCTTGCGTTGCGCCCACAGGCGCGCAATGCCTTTCACGTTGGCCGCCTGTTCGAGCGGCAGTGATTTCGCCCAGGTCGTCACACTGTTCGCCGCGTGCGCTTCGAGCGTGCCGCGCAGATTCGACAGTTTGGCAACGACTACCAGGGGCTCGCCGGCGTAGAGATCGGGCAAGCGCTGCGGATAGCTATCGGCCACGCCGGGCCAGCTCAAGGAAAGATCGCGCAGAGCCGGCCGATCGAGCTTGCCGAACAGTTCACGCATGCGTTCGCCGACCTCGCTCGGGCCACGGATCACGATCGACGAACCGCGGCCCGATGTCGCCGCACGTTCGATGAATTGCGCATTCGGTGCGCTGCCGATACCGATCGGAAACAGCCGCGACTGGCCGAGATCGTGATCGATCAATTGATACAGGCCTGCCGCGTCATCCACCGCGCCATCGGTGGCGAAAACGACCTGGCGCACATAACCGGCGGGTGGTTGGCCACGCAAGGCGATGCGCAGGGCATCGACCATTTCGGTGCCGCCGTTGGCACGCAAGCCGGCCACCCATTGGCGGGCCAGCGCAACATCGGCAGACGTCGCCATGACGGCATCGGGAAACAGCGCCTCGCTCACCGAGTTGAACTGGATGACATTGAAGCGATCGCTGGGACGCAGCGTGGACAAGGCCAGATCGAGGGCTGTGCGTGCCTGCCTGATCGACTCACCCTCCATCGAACCCGAGGTATCGATGACCAGGATCAATTCGCGGGGCAGTGGATGGGCCAGCTCGCTGTTCGGCAACAGCATGACCATCGCGTAGGTGTCGCCATTGACGGTCTCGGTCAGCATCGCCGAGGCCGGTGCGGCGCCCAGCACGGGTGCCCACTCGAGGACGAAATCGCGATCGGCCGGAACGCTGCCGGCGGCCAGCACAATCGAGTAGGCGGTTCCGTGACGACTCACTGTCAATGCATGCGTCGAACTCTCGACACGACTCAGCGGCAGGCCCGGATCGAGATCGATGCTGACCGCGACGCGGGGTGCATCCGCGCTGTGCAGGTCGTCCCGCGTCGTCGAGGGTTTGGATGATCCTGGCATGACCTCGTCATCGCCGCCCTGGCTGCCAAGCCGGGAGACGTAGCGTGGCGTGTAGGTCAACGGCAGAGTCAGCGAGAAGCGATCCTCGCGATAGCTGACCGGTTGCCACCAGCGCACCTCGACGTCGATCGTTTCGCCGGGGCCGACATTGGCCACGGCGGTACGGAACAGGTTGGCCCGGTCCGCTTCAACCAGTGCCGCATGCTTGCCGCTGGCGGCCGCTTCGACGTATTCACGCC
Organism: uncultured Dokdonella sp.; assembly: GCA_964390215.1. Classification (GTDB taxonomy): domain Bacteria; phylum Pseudomonadota; class Gammaproteobacteria; order Xanthomonadales; family Rhodanobacteraceae; genus Dokdonella. The sequence continues at coordinate 34,216 of CAYMHF010000031.1, forward strand.
GCGCCTGCTCCTTCTCGCGGATCTCGCCGACGATCACGCGCTCACCGACGCGCAAGGTCATGTCGTGCACGGCGGCACCTTGCGGCAGCGGCAACAGGTACTGCGCCTCGACCCAGTCGCTGCTCGAATTGGTGAAGCGTTGATGGATGCTGGCTTCGGCGACGAGTCCGCCGATCTGGTAGTGGACATCGCTGGCCAGCGCAACGAGTTCGAACGGTTGGCCGTCCCTGGCCGTTGCCTTGATCGTGCCAAAACCGGTTTCCGCGCGTGCTCCGGCAGCAAAGCCGAGCAGCAGGACGAGGATGGCGAAGATCGTGCGCAGCGGCTCGAAGCCGCGCTGGAGATCGGTATTGGTTTCGTCTTTGCCCGGCTTCATCGCACGCTCCTGTTGGGTTCGACGTCATTCCAGCGGGTGGCGCTGGCCGGGTCGCGTCAACTCGCTGACACGACCGCGATCAGTTGTGGCGGTTTGCGGGCAATCGTGTTTCGCGCATTGCGGTGCGGGCACGACGCTGCGTAAGCTCATCGCAACGCAACGGGAGTGAAGTGAAGTCATGCCGCGCAGCATTGCCATCGTCGAAGACGAACCACTGATCCGGGCCAACTATGTCGAGGCACTGACCCGCGCCGGTTACGAAGTGCGCGGCTATGCCGGTCGCGCCGAAGCCGAGAGCGCGTTCGCCCAGCGCATGCCTGAGCTGGTCATCATCGATGTCGGCCTCGGCGACGAACCCGAAGGCGGTTTCGATTTGTGCCGCAACCTGCGCGCCAAGGCGGCGACCTTGCCGATCATTTTCCTGACCGCGCGCGATTCGGATTTCGACGTGATCTCGGGCCTGCGTCTCGGTGCCGATGACTACCTGGCCAAGGATGTCTCGTTCCATCAGCTCGCCGCACGCATCAGCGCCCTGTTCCGGCGCATGGAAGCCTTGCGCAAACCAACGGCCGCCGACAGCATCCACGAGGAAGGCCCGCTGCGCATCGAATCCGAACGCATGCGCGTCAGCTGGAACGGCGAAGAAGTGCCGCTCACCGTCACCGAATTCTGGATGGTGCACACCCTCGTGCGCTTTCCGGGTCACGTGAAAAGCCGCGAACAACTGATGCGCGACGCCCAGGTCGTCGTCGACGACGCCACCATCACCTCCCACATCAAACGCATCCGCCGCAAGTTCATCGCCATCGATCCCGCCTTCGACGCGATCGATACGGTGCATGGCGCGGGGTATCGGTGGGTGGTGCGGGATTCGGGATTGGGGATTCGGGATTCGTAAAAGCCAACCTTCTGCGGTCTGCTCGTCTCAACCAAGAACAAGATTCATCTCCCGACTCGTATCTTCAAAGTCACTGGATGACACGTTGATCCTGCAGCTTGCCCTCCGCGCCATTCGCTGCTCGAATGGTTGCTTCGGCATCCTGCCTGCGCAGTCTGGGCTACGCCGGGATGACGAGCGAAGGAGGAATTTGCTCTTACGAATCCCGAATCCCCAATCCCGAATCCCTGCGCCACGCCCATGTCCCTACGCCTCAAACTCCTGCTTGTCGCCCTGTCCACGCTGACCTTGCCGTGGGCGGGCTGGCAGTTCGTGCGGCAGACCGAGGCGGTTCTGCGTCAGGGCCAGGAACAAACCCTGCTGGCTTCGGCGAGCACCCTCGCACGGGCGCTTGATGTGCTTGGGGTTGAAGCGCCGTTGCCCGATGCGGCGCTTTACGTGCATGAGCGCACCGCGGTCATGCGTATCGATGGCTACAGCGATGACTGGCAGACGATTCGACCCTATGCGCAGACCTTTTCCGCCGACGGCGACAGCGCCAAGCTGCAGGTCATGCTTGCCGAGGATGCACAGTGGTTGTATCTCTTTGCACAAGTCCGCGATGCGACGCGACAACGCGTCGATGCCCGCGACTTCACGGCGTCGCGCAGTGATCACCTTGATTTGAGCCTGATCCGTGCCGGACAAGCACGCCGCTACCGGATCGCCAGTGCGGCACCCGGCAGTTTCGATGCGCCCGCCATCGAAGGATCCGGGCCGTTCCCGGATCGCCTGACCGGCGAGTGGCAGGAGGATGGATCCGGCTACAGCATCGAGTTGCGCATCGCACGTGCCGATGCGCCCGACCACATGGCATTCGACGTGCACGATTCGGCCGTGACGGATACGCCCGCACCCGCACCGCTGGCCTTGCTCGGCTACAACCAGACGAGCGCGCGGACACTGGCGAAGCTCGCACCCGATCATGTCCGCGTGCGCATGGTTTCGGCTGATGGCTGGCTCGTCGCTGCCGGCGGCTCACTCGATCTCGACGCACCGGCGACGCAGGATCAGGGCTGGCTGGCCCGATTCATCTACCGTCACCTGCTGGCGCCGGATTCGACGGATTCCAGTTCATCACCGCGCTACGTCAATGCCTTTGGCGCAATCGATCCTCGCCTGCAGGGCGATGATCTCTGGCAAGCCCTGTCCGGTGTCCCGGCAACGGGCTGGCGCGCAACCGACAATGGTGGCGTCCTGCTCGTAGCCGCCGTGCCCTTGCGCAGCCATGACGCCTTGCGTGGCGCACTCGTGCTTGAGCAAGCCAACCCCGCACTGCCGATCCTGGCCAATCGCGCATTGTCGAGTCTGCTCGGCGCGAGCCTGCTGGCTTTGTTGGTAACGGCGGCATTGTTGCTGCTTTTCGGCGGCCTGCTGAGCTGGCGCATCCGCCGCCTGCGCAACGCCACCGAACGCGCGACCCGTGCCGGCGGCCGCCTTGCCGGGCCATTGCCGCTGGCCAACTCCAACGACGAACTTGGCGATCTCGCGCGCAGTTTCGGACGGCTGTTCGACGAGGTCGGCAGCTATACCGACTACCTGCAGACACTGGCCTCGAAGCTCTCGCACGAGCTCAACACGCCGCTGGCGATCGTCAAATCCTCGCTCGACAATCTCGATCACCAGCACCTGCCAGCCGATGCCCAGCCCTACCTTGATCGCGCCCGTGATGGTGCCGGCCGGCTCGGCGGCATCGTCCGTGCGATGAGCGAGTCGAGTCGCGTCGAGCGCGCGATTGCTTCGACCGAGGCCGAGGATTTCGATCTGTGCGACCTCGTCGCCGGTTGTGCCGAGGGTTACCGCGCACTGGCCGGATCACGTACGATCCGCACCGATTTGCCCGCTGCGCCGCTACCATTCCACGGCGCGCCCGACCTCATTGCGCAAGCGCTGGACAAGCTGTTCGACAACGCGCGCTCGTTCAGCAGCGAAGACGGCTGGATCCGGATTACGCTCGAACGCAGCGATTCCGGCGTGGTCTTGCGCATGGCCAACAGTGGGCCGCTGTTGCCGCCAACGATGCAGGACCGGCTGTTCGATTCGCTGGTCAGCCTGCGTGAGCGCAATACACGCAGCGCCGGAGAGACTCCGCATCTCGGCCTCGGCCTGCATGTCGTGCGCCTTGTTGCCGAATTGCACAATGGCCATGCCAGCGCGGCCAACCTCGCCGATGGCAGCGGCGTCGAATTCAGCCTTCACCTGAGCGCGATGACACGACGTCGGCTGGCGTAAGTCGGCCACTTCTCTGTAGGAAGCGGCTTTAGCCGCGATGCTTTTCGGCCACGCGGCGCAGAGCATCGGGCATGAATGCCTCTCTTGCGTAGAGCGGATGCTTTGGGCATGCGGATTCCATGGATTTCTTCATCTTGCCGTCTAGTCGCAGGTGCGCCCCTTCGTCAGGTATTGCCGGGTGCCATGCTGTCACCGCTCGCCATGCCCTGTTATCTTCGCGGGCCGTTTAGTCGCCGATGGCCGCAACCGTGATTACCCAGCAACAATTCGATGCCTACGCCGCCGAAGGCTACAACCGCATTCCGGTCGCGCGCGAAGTGCTGTCGGATCTGGATACGCCGCTCTCGGTCTATCTGAAACTCGCCGATGGGCCGTATGCCTATCTGTTTGAATCGGTGCAGGGTGGCGAGAACTGGGGACGCCATTCGATCATCGGCCTGCCGTGTCGACGCGTGTACTCCTTGCGCGGACATACGCTGAACATCGAGGAACTCGGCGAAGTCGTCGAGACCCGTGAGCTGGCCGATCCGCTGGCTGAAATCGACGCACTGCGCCAGCAATACCGCGTACCGACCCTGGCCGACATGCCGGCGTTTTCCGGCGGCCTGGTCGGCTATTTCGGCTTCGAGACGATTGGCTGGATCGAGCCGCGCTTCGCCATGGACGACAAGCCCGACCAGCTCGGCACGCCGGATGCGCTGCTCATGCTCAGCGAGGAGGTGGCCGTCTTCGACAACCTCAAGGGTCGGCTATACCTGATCGTGCATGCCGATCCATCGCGGCCGCAGGCCTATGCGCAAGCGTGCCGTCGACTCGATCAACTGGCTTTTCGCCTGCGTCATTCCGGATCGAGCTATCCCGAAACGCTCGATCCGAAACCGCTCGACGAAGCCGATTTCGTCTCCGGTTTCACCCGCGAAGGTTTCCAGGCGGCGGTGCGCCTGGCGCAGGACTATATCCGCGCCGGCGACATTTTCCAGGTTGTCCTTTCACAACGCCTCAGCGTGCCGTTTCGCGCGCGACCGGTGGATGTCTATCGCGCCCTGCGTTCGCTGAATCCCTCGCCGTACATGTATTTCATCGATCTCGGCGCGAGCCAGATTGTCGGCTCGTCGCCGGAGATTCTTGTCCGCCAGCAACACGGCAAGGTGACTTTGCGGCCGTTGGCCGGCACGCGTCCGCGCGGTGAAACACCCGAGCAGGATCTCGCCCTCGAAGCCGAGCTGCTGGCTGATCCGAAGGAACGTGCCGAGCATCTGATGCTGATCGATCTCGGCCGCAACGATGTCGGCCGGGTCAGCAAGACCGGCAGCGTCAAGCTGACCGAAAGTTTCGTCGTCGAACGCTATTCGCATGTCATGCACATCGTCAGCCAGGTCGAAGGTGATCTTGCCGACGGCCTGACCAGCATGGACGTGTTGCGTGCAGCATTCCCGGCCGGAACGGTCAGCGGCGCGCCGAAGATCCGCGCGCTCGAAGTGATCCGCGAACTGGAACCGATCAAGCGCAACATCTACGCCGGCTCGATCGGCTACATCGGCTGGTCCGGCGACACCGACATGGCCATCGCCATCCGCACCGCGGTGATCCAGGACGGCCGCCTGCACGTGCAAGCCGGTGCCGGCATCGTCTACGACTCCGACCCCGCCACCGAATGGGCCGAGACGATGAACAAGGGTCGCGCATTGTTTCGTGCGGTGGCGCGGGCGGCGAGCGGGCTTTGAAGCCGGGAGTAGGGAGTGGGAAGAGCGGGTTTGCTGAATTGGATTGTGTCGCGAGAACGGCGGTGGTCACGCCAACACGTCGAAAAGCGCAATGCTCTTTCCGCTCACCGCTCACCGCTCACCGCTCACCGCTCACCGCTCACCGCTC
>CAYMHF010000032.1:0-38235 GCA_964390215.1 uncultured Dokdonella sp.
CGTGACCCGCGCGTCAAGTACGCTGCTTGATACTATTTAAGGGCCGGATCAATAGTAGGAGAGGCCTTCAGGCCCGATGCTTTTCGTCACGGTCGCGAAAATAGCTGTAGGTTGGGGTAAGCGCCAGCGCACCCCAACGGCCTTTGCTCCAACGAGCGGCAATTTGAAACCTCGACGTTGGAGTTCGCATGCGCTCGCCACCAACCTGCGAATCCATCGCTGCTGAAGACGCGCTCTTCGTAGGAGAGACCTTCAGGCCCGATGCCCTTCGTCACGCCCGCGAAAAGGCATCGCGGCTGAAGCCGCTTCCTACATGGAAATGAAAGAGCATCGCGGCTGAAGCCGCTTCCTGCAGAGTAGCGAACGCGATCATGCGATGACTTTTCTGCGCATGCCAGGGCGTGCATACTTGCGAGAGTACGTGCAAGAAGGGCAACGCCCGAGAGAGAGTGCATGCGCTCCATCGCAGACCCCGATTTCGGCACCCCGGCCATCCATTCGCTGGATACGCTGAAACTTGTGCGTATCGAGATCGATGGTGTGGCCGTCAAGGTTCCTGCCGGCACCTCGGTGATGCGTGCGGCAGCGTTGAGCCGAATCGACATCCCGCGCCTGTGCGCAACCGATACGCTCGATGCCTTCGGCTCGTGCCGGTTGTGCCTGGTCCAGATCGAAGGCAGGAAAGGTTACCCGGCTTCGTGCACGACTCCGGTGGCGGAAGGCATGCAGGTGAGCACGCAGAACGCGAAGCTGACCGAGATCCGTCGCGGAGTCATGGAACTTTATGTTTCCGATCATCCGCTCGATTGCGTGGGCTGCGCCCCGGGCGGCCGTTGTGAAATGCAGGAGATGGCCGCCATGGTCGGCCTCGAAAGCAATCGCTACGGCTTCGACGGTGCCAATCATTTTCGTGCGAGCCTCCCTGCTCGCGAAGATAAGGAAGCGGCCATCCCTCGCCGTACTCTTCACGAATGGCAAAAAAGCTACGCCTCGCCGATTGACGCATCCAATCCGTATTTCCGTTTCGATCCTTCACAGTGCATCGTCTGCTCGCGCTGCGTGCGTGCCTGCGACGATGTGCAGGGGACGTTCGCGCTGACCATCGAAGGGCGCGGTTTCGATTCGCGTGTCGTCGCCAGCCAGGATGAATCGTTTCTCGAATCGGAATGCGTGTCCTGCGGCGCCTGCGTGCAGGCCTGCCCGACCACGGCGCTGCTGGAAAAATCGGTGATCGAGAAAGGCCAGGCCGAGCGCAGCGTGATCACGACCTGCGCCTATTGCGGGGTCGGCTGCTCGTTCCGTGCCGAGATGCGCGGCGCGGAAATCGTGCGCATGGTTCCTCACATCGACGGCAAGGCCAATCACGGCCATTCCTGCGTCAAGGGACGATTCGCGATTGGCTATGCCACGCATGGCGAACGCATCACCCGACCGATGATCCGCGCAAGGATCAGCGATCCGTGGAAGGAAGTCTCCTGGGAAGAAGCCATCGCCCACACCGCTTCCGAGTTTCGTCGCATCCAGGCCGAGCACGGCCGCGACTCGATCGGTGGCATCACCTCGTCACGCTGCACCAACGAGGAAACCTGGCTCGTGCAGAAACTCGTGCGCGCCGCGTTCGGCAACAACAACGTCGATACCTGCGCGCGGGTCTGCCATTCACCGACCGGCTACGGACTGAAGGCGACGCTCGGCGAATCGGCCGGTACCCAGGATTTCGATTCGGTCGAGGAGGCCGATGTGATCTTCGTCATCGGTGCCAATCCGACCGATGCACACCCGGTGTTTGCCTCGCAGATGAAACGACGCCTGCGTGAAGGCGCCAGGTTGATCATTGCCGATCCGCGCAGCATCGATCTGGTGCGCTCGCCGCATGTGCAGGCCGACTATCTGCTCAAGCTCAAGCCCGGCACCAATGTCGCCCTGCTCAACGCACTCGCGCATGTGATCGTCAATGAACAGTTGGCCGATGAGGCTTTTGTTGCGCTGCGCTGCGAGCCGGAGGCGTACGCGCGCTGGAAGGCTTTTGTCGGCGACGTGCGCAATTCACCCGAGGCGACCGAAGCCGATACCGGTGTCCCGGCCGCGCAGATGCGTGGCGCGGCGCGCCTGTTCGCCACCGGCGGCAATGCGGCGATCTATTACGGCCTCGGCGTAACCGAGCATTCCCAGGGCTCGACGGCGGTCATGGCGATCGCCAACCTGGCCATGCTGACCGGCAATATCGGTCGCCGCGGTGTCGGCGTGAATCCATTACGCGGGCAAAACAATGTGCAGGGCTCCTGCGACATGGGCTCGTTCCCGCATGAGCTGCCCGGTTATCGGCACGTCTCCGATTCAAGCGTGCGCGGCAGCTTCGAGCACGACTGGGGCGTGACCCTGCTCGCCGAACCGGGCTTGCGCATTCCGAACATGTTCGAGGCCGCCCTCGATGGCGAGTTCATGGGCCTCTATGTCGAGGGCGAAGATATCGCCCAGTCCGATCCGAACACCCAGCACGTCACCGCGGCGTTGTCGGCGATGCAGTGCATCGTCGTCCAGGATCTGTTTCTCAACGAGACGGCCAAGTTTGCGCATGTGTTCCTGCCCGGCTCGACCTTCCTCGAAAAGGACGGCACCTTCACCAATGCCGAGCGACGCATCTCGCGTGTGCGTCGGGTCATGCAACCGGTCGCCGGCTATGCCGACTGGGAGATCACCCAGTTGATTTCCAACGCGCTCGGTTACCCGATGAACTACACGCATCCGTCCGAAATCATGGACGAGATCGCGCGCCTGACGCCGACCTTCGCCGGAGTGAGTTTCGCCCGCATCGATGAGCTCGGCAGCATCCAGTGGCCGTGCAATGACGAAGCACCCGATGGCACACCGACCATGCATGTCGATGAGTTCGTGCGCGGCAAGGGCCGCTTCATGCTCACCGAATACGTACCGACCACGGAAAAGGTCAATGCGAAGTACCCGCTGATCCTGACCACCGGACGCATCCTCAGTCAATACAACGTCGGCGCGCAGACCCGACGCACACCGAATACGGTCTGGCACGGCGAGGATCTTCTGGAAATTCACCCGCACGATGCCGAGCAGCGCGGCATCGCCGAAGGCGACTGGGTCGGCATCGCCAGCCGCGCCGGCGAAACCGTGCTGCGCGCGCAGATCAGCGAGCGCATGCAGCCGGGCGTGGTCTACACCACCTTCCATTTTCCATTTTCCGGCGCCAACGTGATCACCACGGAGAATTCGGACTGGGCCACCAACTGCCCTGAATACAAGGTCACCGCCGTCGAGATCACCCGCGTCACCGAACCCTCCGACTGGCAACAACGCTACCGCGCCTTCAGCAAGATCCAGCAGCAGTTGCTGCGCGAGCGACGCAAGTCAAAAGAGCCCGCGCCTCTGTAGGTTGAAGCTCACCCTTCGACAGGCTCAGGGCGAACTGAATCCCTGGGAGCTCCTTGAGGCGCGAAGCTCAGGCGAACGGAATCTGCAGGAGCGCCTTCAGGCGCGATGCTTGTTTGACACGCGCCCGAAAAACCTCGCGCCTGAAGGCGCTCCTACAAAAGATCGTGGTCGTCGGGGCGCTCTGCGGCATTCGTCACTGCCCTCGTTGGGCAATCGATCTTCGTATGGTCTAGAATGCGCGCCCTCGTGTTTGCGCCTTGCGCGCTCGGGCCTCTGGATCCGCGGCCCTTGTCGGCCTCGTGCCTATCCTCGTGACACCCTCAATCGAACCCTCGCCGAGCGCGAGCCGGAGTCTGTGTGTTCAATTCCATTCGTCAGGAGTGGCTGTCCAATCCGCGTGCCGATGTGTTGGCCGGGTTGGTCGTGGCCCTGGCCCTGATCCCCGAGGCGATCGCGTTCTCGATCATTGCCGGGGTCGATCCGAAGGTCGGCCTGTACGCCTCGTTCTGCATCGCCGTGGTGATCTCGTTCACCGGCGGCCGGCCCGGCATGATTTCGGCGGCGACCGGCGCGATGGCCCTGGTCATGGTCACCCTGGTCAAGGATCACGGCCTGCAATACCTGCTCGCGGCGACGCTGTTGACTGGCGTGCTGCAGATTCTCGCCGGGGCATTTCGCCTTGCCGTGCTGATGCGCTTTGTCTCGCGCTCGGTGATCACCGGTTTCGTCAATGCGCTGGCGATCCTGATCTTCATGGCCCAGTTGCCCGAGCTGATCGGCGTGCGCTGGCCGGTCTATGTGATGGTCGCGGCCGGTCTCGGCATCATCTATCTGTTCCCGCGCATCACCCGTGCCATTCCCTCGCCGCTGATCTGCATCGTCGTGCTCACGGCGATTGCGGTGTATTTCAAGATCGACGTGAACACGGTCGGCGACATGGGCGAGTTGCCCGACAGCCTGCCGGTGTTCCTCTGGCCGGACGTGCCGCTGACCCTGGAAACCCTGCAGATCATCCTGCCGTTCTCGTTCACCCTCGCCGTCGTCGGTTTGCTCGAATCGATGCTGACCGCGGCGATCGTCGATGACCTCACCGACACGCCAAGCAACAAGAACCGCGAAGCGACCGGCCAGGGCATCGCCAATATCGCCTCCGGCCTGCTCGGCGGCATGGCCGGTTGCGCGATGATCGGCCAGTCGGTGATCAACGTGAAATCCGGCGGACGCACGCGCCTGTCGACGCTGACCGCCGGCGTCGCGTTGCTGATCATGGTCGTGTTTGCCGGGCCGCTGGTCGCCCAGATTCCGATGGCGGCGCTGGTCGCGGTGATGATCATGGTCTCGATCGGCACCTTCAGCTGGAGTTCGATCGTCAACCTGCGCACCTATCCGAAATCATCCAGTCTGGTCATGGTCTCGACGGTCGTCGTCGTCGTCGTCTCGCACGATCTGGCCAAGGGCGTGCTCGTCGGCGTGCTGATGTCGGCATTGTTCTTCGCGCGCAAGGTCGGCCGCGTATTGCATGTCGGATCCACCTCGGCCGATGGCGGGCGCACGCGCCACTACACGATTACCGGCCAGGTGTTTTTCGCCTCGGCCGATGCCTTCGTGCAGCGTTTCGATTTCCGTGAGGTACTCGAACGCGTCACCATCGATGTTTCGCATGCACACTTCTGGGATCTCTCGGCCGTCGGCGCACTGGACAAGGTGGTCATCAAGTTCCGCCGTGAAGGCACGCTGGTCGAGGTGATTGGCCTCAACGAGGCGAGCAGCACCCTGGTCGACCGGCTTGGCGTCCATGACAAGCCCGATGCCGAAAACCTGATGGGCCACTGAGGATACGCAGATGACATCATCGACCCTGATCCATGCCGACGGTCGCGTGTTCGCCGCACTCGACCTGTCGAGTTACGCGGCCAGCGTCGCCGGACTCGCTGCCTGGGCAGCCGCCCGCCTCGGTGCACCACTCGAATTCGTGCATGCCATCGATCGCCCGAGTGCGACTCCGGCCAAACAGAACCTCAGTGGCAACCTGATCCTCGGCGATCGCGAAGACCTGCTGGTCGAGCTCAGCGCACTCGACGAAAGCCGTTCGCGTCTGGCCCAGGAAGGCGGTCGCCGCCTGCTGGAGCAGGCCCGCGTACTGGCCCGCGAAGGCGCCGGCATCGAGGCCGAAACGCGGCTGCGCCATGGCGGCCTGCTCGATACCCTGTTCGAAGTCGAAGCCGACACGCGATTGTTCGTGATCGGCAAGCGCGGCGAGCACGCGGATTTCTCCAAGGGGCATCTCGGCAGCAATCTCGAACGCGTCGTGCGTGCCGTGCATCGGCCGGTGCTGGTCGCCGCGCGCACGTTCACGCCGCCGCAGAAATTCCTCATCGCCTTCGATGGCAGCGCCACCACCCGACGCTGCATCGAGATGGTCAGCGCCAGTCCGTTGCTGAAGGGCATTGCCTGCGATCTGCTCATGGTTGGCGAATCCGGCAGCGAGGCCGATGGCCTTGAATGGGCGCGCGAGAAGCTCAGCGACGCAGGCTTCGCGGTCAACGTGCATGTCATCGCCGGCGCCGCCGAAGCGGTCATCGCCCGACACGTGCAGGATCATGCGATCGATCTGATCGTCATGGGCGCTTACGGGCATTCGCGCATCCGCAGTCTGATCCTCGGCAGCACGACCACGCAGATCCTGCGTACCTGCCTGGTGCCGGTGCTGCTGCTGCGCTGAGCAGGGCCGCCCGGCCACGCGGTCATCAGGTTTTTGTTGCCAACGGCGAAGATGCGGCTTCAGCGGCTGCCGGACATCAGGCAGCCAAGCTGATTCATCAGGCCGGGCTGAGGCTTGTTTAACGTTTCCGGTTGCATGCTGCGGGCTCCAAATCGGAGTCCCATCCATGAAAACAGTCCATCGCATCACCCTGTTGTCGATTGTCACTTCACTTTGCCTGGGCGCGGCTTTCGCCAGCGAATCGCCCGCCACCGACAAGGCCAGCGGCAGCAAGAAAATCACCGAGCAGCAGGCGCGCGACATCGCGAAACGGCAAATTCCCGACGGCGCACTCGAGAGTGCCGAACTCGAAACCGAGGACGGAGTCCTGATTTGGTCCGTCGATGTGCGCCCACATGGTTCAAACGATATCCGCGAGTTGCAAATCGATGCCCACGACGGTCACGTCATCAAGACCGAGACCGAGACGCCGGCCGACCAGGCCGCCGAGAAGGCCGCTGACCTGGCGGCGGAAAAAGCTGCGAAGAAGCATTGATTGCGATGCTGCGAGCCATGCCCCTGCAGCGCAACCTGGCCGAATGGATGCGCCATGTTCGACTGGACTTTGATGTCCAGGCCTTGCGGCGTCACCTTGTCAGCGTCGGCATGAAGGCCTTGTCGCGACCATCGCGCTTGCCGCCAACACAATGCGAGCGCATTCCAGGCAACGGCATTTACCGCGTGCTGATCTGTCGGCCGAATCATCGGCTTGGCAATCAGCTGCTGTTGACGCCTTTGATCGCCGAACTGCAGGTGCGCTTCCCGGGCGCCCAGGTTGATCTGATCGTCGGTGGTGAGCAGGGCGAGCCCTTGTTCGCCCGCTTTCCGAACGTGGGCATGGTCTACAGCCTGCCGCGACACGCCTTCCGGCATCCGTTTCGCACCCTCGGTGTCTTGCGAAGGATTCGCCGTGAGCGCTACGACCTCGCCATTGATCCCGATCTGAGCTCACAATCGAGTCGCTATCTGCTCGGCCGTTGCCGATCGACCTGGCGGCTGGGTTTCTGCGGTGAGAAAAGTCGTCAGAACCTGTCGCTGGCGATGCCTGCGCCGCTCGCGCATCGACACATGGGCAAGCAGGCCGTCGGCCTGTTGCGCTGGGCCATGGACGATGATGCCTGCTCGTCGGCAAGCCCGTTGCCAATGCTGGACATTCGCCTGACCGATGACGAGCGCGCCTGGGGCCGACGCGGCCTGGCCGAGTTGCTGCGCCTCGACGCGGATGTAACCGACATCACGACGATCGCGATCTTCGCCCATGCGACAAATGCCAAACGCTATGCCCCCGAGTGGTGGGCGCGAATCCTGGATGGCCTGTGCAAGCGCCATGCGGGCTGCCGGATCGTGGAAATCCTGCCCGCACACGGCGAATCGAGCGTCGTCAGCGGCATTCCCGGCTACTACTCGAGCAACGCCCGGCGCATGGCGGCGATCATCTCGGCGACGCAGTTGTTCGTCACCGCCGATTGCGGCGTCATGCATCTTGCCAGCGCCTCGCGCGGGCCGGCCGTCGTCGGTCTGTTCCAGTGTACCGATCCCGACGTCTACGCGCCCTATGGCGGCGGCAGCCTTGCGTTATCGACACGTGGCCTGTCCGTTGCGGAAGTTTGCGAACGAATCAGTCGGGCCTGCCCAGGCTGATTGCGGCTGCTATCCTTGCGCCGGCGCAATTCATCGTTGCGCACCAGAGGCCGAGGAGGGCACGCACGCATGTCGACCGAAGACTGGATGGAGCCACGCTTTCGACCGGCGTCGACCAAGGGTTGGCGTGGTTACTGGTTCCGCGTGATCTTCCATCACCACGAGCCCGACGAGCGCCGTTTCGATATCGTCCTGCTTGGCGTGATCCTGGTCAGTGTGGTGGTCGCCCTGCTCGACAGTGTCGCCCTGCTGCACGCGCAATACGGCAAGGTCTTCTATGTCATTGAATGGGTCTTCACGATCGCCTTTTCGATCGAGTACCTGTTGCGTTTGAGCCTCGTGCGCCGACCGCTGCGCTATGCGCTGAGCTTCTACGGTTTGATCGATCTCGCTGCGGCATTGCCGACCTACATCAGCCTGCTCATTGTCGGCGCCGATCATTTGCTGGTGATCCGCGTGCTGCGCATCCTGCGCGTATTTCGCATCCTCGAAATGGTCGAGTACTCCAACGAGGGCTCCGAGCTCATGCGCGCCCTCTACGCGAGCCGGCGCAAGATCGGCATGTTCGTGTTGTTTGTCTTGCTCATCACGGTCGTCTTCGGCGCCGTGATGTACCTGATCGAAGGCCCCGAACACGGCTTCTCGAGCATCCCGCACGCGATGTACTGGGCCATCGTCACCATGGCCACGGTCGGCTTCGGCGACATAACCCCGCAAACGCCGCTGGGCCAGTTCATTACCTCGATCATGATTCTGATCGGCTACGGGATTATTGCCGTGCCGACCGGGATTTTTGGCGCGCAGCTGGTACAGGCGAATATCCAGTCCCGCAAGACAGCCAAGGCGCAGTCCGCCGGCGCCTGCGTACGCTGCGGCGAGCCCGAGCACCTTGCGGAATCACGGTTTTGTCATCGATGTGGGGAGAGGTTGGGTCGGAAAGCGGGTTAGATGCCCGGATACGACGCGGGGAGAGAAGTCTTATATTCTTCCGGCCGACTTTTTCTACAGCTACGTTGGGAGGAAGGCAATGCGACGCTTTAGGTACTTGCTGGCTGTACTCACCGTGATCGTCGCGTCGTGTGCAACCGGCCAGAAGTTCGAGGGCGATTCAGTCGCATCTCCGAGGCTTCGGAACGATACGCTTGCACTTGTCCGCCTTCATGCAGCGGCGGGGATGGATTGCGAACGCATCGAGAGAGTAGAGGCTCAAGTTCTCGATGTCCCTGCGGAGCTTAAGGGAAATGATGACGGGGTGATTGTCGACGGCACCATTACCGAGCGGTGGGTGGCAAGTGGTTGTGGGCGGCAACATGGGTACCGAGTGACATTCACTCCAGATGGGACTGGTGGCAGCTTCATCGCCGTCAAGCCTGAGCCGTAACTGGCCTTTCTCCCAACTATGCGTTCAACTATGCGTTCAAGCCGACCGCCGAATACGAGCTTCCTCGTTCCTGCTGCGCCTCGCGCGGCGTTCGGTAACCAGCAATCGACCTTTTCTACAGCTACGTTAGCTTCCGAATGAAACAGATGCCACGAGACGTGGAAGCACACGGATTTTCGGGTCGGTGCATGCCGCAAGATGGGATCCTTGATTTCCGGCGGAATCCACATGCGGCAGCGCGAGCCATGTTGTTGGAAGTGGCATTCATCCAGACTCCACAGCTCAACGTCGCTGCGGCGAGCCAATCGGCGGAGTTTTTTTTACTGCCGCGACTTTCAAAGGATCAGATTGAGCCACCTGGGGACGTGGCTTGCGTAGCCGAAAACCAAGTTGCCGGAACAGCCGTTGGCATTGACGCACTCCAAGATCTACACCGTATCGGCGGCGCAAATGCTCTGACAAGACAGGGCCATCCCACAGGGTGGCGGCCAAATCGAAATCACGCGGAGTCTTTCGCAGATCACTCTGCAATCGCCGCCAATCCTTCGAATCAAGGGTTCGTGGTCGTCCTGATCGCTCGCCGTCACGCAAGGCGTCAAAGCCGCCCTCCTCGAAACGGTTCACCCAGCGCTGCACAGTCGTTCCATTCTCGCCAAACAACTCGCCGACCTCTCGACATGAATGTCCTGCGGTTATCAGCAACAACCCGTGCAGCCGGTGATCGTAACGTGATTCCTCGTTACGCCCGATCTCCTGCTGAATCGCTATCCGCATCACCTCGGCATCTGCAATCTGTAGCTTTCGCATCGTCCTTCTCCCAGAGAGAATTACGAGCGAAGCATAACATCATGCTGCGTTATTTATGTCGTTGTGTTTAGCTGCAATGTTGTGGCAGGAACCCATGACGACCATGTGTTCGTCCCTGTAGAGCAGGCGCAAATGGCCATGGATGCCCTGCATGCATTGCAGCGGTCGGTAGGGTCCGGTCTGGCTTCCTAGCAGAGGTCTTCTGCTCTGGGCCGAGAAATCGGGGGCACCGGAGAACAGCCGGGAGACGCACAAATCGTTGGCGGCAATCGGTCGCGGAGCGAGTGGCCTACGACGCCATGGAAGGCAACGGAACTGTCGCTGCCAGGATGATCGGACGGCGGAAAAGAGCGTTACCAGCAGCTTGCCGGACTTTGCTCAGCTGGCCCCGCTGAGGCGAGCGAGCTCTGTTCGCAATAACCGGGTCGGAGATGGATGGCTGGCGAGGATCCAGCGCCCCATCTTCCCGCCGAGCATCTCGAACCGCACGGTTCCGAAACCTGCAGAACCCGGTTCATGGGGCATGTCCTTTACCGGTTTGCTTTTTCTAAATCCGTGCCCTTGTAAACCCGCCCACCTTTATTTGTGCGGGGGTGCGGGCCTCTCGCCCCCAACCCACTGGTTGCTCCCGGCCAGCCCCGCGCTGACCGTCTATTGCCAAATTGCGCCGTAGCCTGCTTGCCAGAGCCGGCTGTTCATTGCCGGAATATCCGTGTTGAGCAATTCATCGGAGCGGGCTTTGAGTTTTGCCCATTGCGCATTCAGTATCTGCAGTTGTTCCAGTGTCGATGCATTGACCTGCGGAAGACCGCTTTCGGCCTGGTTGATCAGGAACAGGTAGCTGGCGGTGAACTTGTTGGGGAAATTCTCGACGTCGTCGTAGGCCTTCGAGCGGCGCTGCACCATGTCTTCATCCCAGGCCTTGAGCTTGGCCAGCAGGGCTTCGCCTTCGGTCCTGACGGTGCTCGACTTGTCTTCGACGGGCAGCTTGGCGAGTAGTGCGTCTAGCTGGGTTTGCTTGACATGCAGGTCGTTGACGCGCTGGTGCATCGCGCTCAGCTCGGCTTCCATGCCGGACATGAGCGTGTGATACGCCTGGTAGCCGGCGGCATCGGTCGTATAGAGCGGATTGGCCAGGATCTCGGCCTCCGTGCCCAGCACCTGGTCGCCGGACTTGAGGGTGAACCGGTACGTGCCTGGGATCGCCTTGTGCCCGGCGTAGCTGTTCTCGAAATAGGCATCGGGCACGCCGGTCATGGTCGGGTAGCGCATGTCCCAGACGAACCGGTTCAGGCCCTTGAGCTTGGGCAGCACGGGCTCGGGCTTCGGGCCGCCTTCCCATTTCTTCTGATCGGGCACGGCCCTGGACGAAAAGGTCCGGATGGTTCGGCCCTGTGCATCGGATACTTCCAGAGTGATCTCATCGTCCTTCTGCAATTCCGGCAACTGGTAGTAGACGACGATGCCGGTCGCGGGATTGACGCCGTTGAACGTGTCCGCGCCCTTGAATTCGGCATCGGCATCGTCGTCGGTGTCGCGCTGGTCGAGATCACTGCCGCCATTGACCAGCCAGGCGTTGCCTGGCTTGTAGAGTACGAACGCGGGTCGGTCGCGCTGGTACTGCCGGACCAGGCTGAGGTCATCGAGTATCCAGAACGATCTGCCCGAGGTGGCCGCGATGAGGTTGCCCTGGTGCACGCGCAGATCGGTGATCGGCGTCACCGGCAAATTCAGCTGGAACGGCGACCAGTCCTTGCCTCCATTCCACGACAGATAGACGCCGCGCTCGGTGCCGGCGTAAAGCAGGTCGCGGCGGACATCGTCTTCACGGACGACGCGGGTGAACGCATTGTCCGGGATGCCCTTGTCGATCTTCGTCCAGCTGGCGCCGTAATTGGTGGTCTTGTACAGCCCCGGCGTGTGGTCGTTGAACTTGTAGCGCGTGGTGGCGACATAGGCGGTGCCAGCGTCGATTGGCGATACTTCGATCGAATTGATCAGGCACTCGGCCAGGCGTGGCGGCGTCACGTTCTTCCAGGTGGCGCCGCCGTCACGGGTCAGCTGCACCAGACCATCGTCGCTGCCGGTCCAGATGACGCCCTTTTCATGCGGGGACTCGACCACGTAGGCCAGGGTCCCGTAGTTCTCGGCACCGACCGCCTCGTTGGTATAGGGCCCGCCGGGTGTGCCTTGCTTGTCCTTGTCGTTGCGTGTCAGGTCGGGCGAGATCGCCTTCCAGGTCTTGCCGCGATCGGTGGTTTTGAGAAGGTACTGCGCGCCATGGAAGAAGGTGTCTGGCTCGTAGCGGCTCCAGACGATCGGCGCGTTCCAGTTGTAGCGGTACTTCATGTCCTTGGCGTCCATGCCGAGGTACTGGATCGGCGCGGCCATGACGTTGGTGCCCGCCGTCGCCTTGGTGTCGATGACTTCGATCGTGCCCTGGTAGCTGCCACCCATGACGTAGCGCGGGTTGTCGGGATCGAAGGCCAGGAAGGCGCTTTCGCCGCCGGCGGACGCGACCCAACTGGACGGGCCGATATGGTCGCTGCCGAGTTCGCGGCTGGCGATGGAAACCGAACTGTTGTCCTGCTGGCCCGCGTAGATGCGATACGGGAACTGATTGTCCACGTTGATGCGGTAGAACTGGGCGGTCGGCATATTGTTCTGCGTGCTCCAGCTTCGGCCGCGGTCGAAGCTGATCGACGCACCGCCGTCGTTGGAGATGATGAAGTTGTCGGCGTCGTCCGGATTGATCCACAGGTCGTGGAAGTCACCATGCGGAGCCGAAAGCTTCTGCCAGGTCTTGCCGCCATCGTCGGAGCGCAGTGCCGGCGCACTCATCACGTAAATCGTGTTCTCGTTCTTCGGGTCGGCGAACAGCTCGATGTAGTACCAGGCGCGCTGCACAAGCTGGGGTTCGCTGCTGACCTTGGTCCAGCGTTTGCCGGCATTGCTGGACATGTACAGGCCGCGCTCGTCCTTGTTGGAGTCGGTCTCGATCAGGGCGTAGACCTTGTCCGGATTGGCCGGGCTGACCGCAATCGCCATCTTGCCCATTTCCTTGGGCAGGCCTTCCTTCATCTGTTCCCAGGTCTCGCCGCTGTCGGTGGACTTGTACAGGCCGCTGCCGGGGCCGCCGCTGATGACCTTCCAGGGCAGCCTGCCGTGCTCCCACATGGCCGCGTACAGAATCCGCGGGTTGGTCGCATCCATCGATAGTTCCGCAGCGCCGGTGCGCTCGTCCACGAACAACACGTTCTTCCATGTCTTGCCGCCGTCGCTGGACTTGTACACGCCGCGCTGCGCCGACGAAGAATAGAGCGCGCCCTGAGCGGCGACGTAGACAAGGTCGGGATTCTTGGGATCCACGACGATGCGGGAAATGTGCTGGGTCAGTTCGAGGCCGATCCGCTTCCAGGTCTTGCCTGCATCGGTGGACCGATAGACGCCATCGCCATCATGGCTCATGACGCCGCGCACGGCGTGTTCGCCGGTGCCGACGTAGACGACATTCGGATCGCTTGCGGCGACCGCCACGGCGCCGATGGTCGTGGTCTGGAAATAGCCGTCCGACACATTGCGCCAGCTCAAGCCCATGTCTTCGGTCTTCCACAGCCCGCCACCGGTGGTGCCCATGTAATAGGTTCTCGGGTCGCCGACCACGCCCGTGCTGGAGTTGGAGCGTCCGCCGCGGAACGGTCCGATCGAGCGCCACTGCGCCGGCTTGAAAAAGGCGTTGAGATCGTCAGATTGCGATGGTGCCGAATGGGCCGGTGGTGCAATGACGCTGAAACACAGCACAAGCAGCGCAAGAAATCGTTTGGACATGTTGGACACCCCTGTTATCACACAAGCGCACGATTCTACACGCGCGCCATTCAGTTCCAGGGCCCACCAGTGGAAGCAGCCAGTGAATTGGATGACAAGCGGGACACGCAGACGACAACCAGCGACCAAGGAAGGGCTGGGAATGCAATGACCGTGGCTTGACGCCGATCCTTGTCTCTAGTGATGGCTCGACCGTTGCGATTCAGGTTTGCGGGTGCGCTTTGTTACTTCACGCCACGGTGGTTCTCCTATTAGCCATCTTTGCGGGCGGCTTGGGCCGGGCGATTGCTGTCGAGTTGTTGGTGGAAATCCTCGAACAGTAATGCTGACGACACATTCCGAGTGGTGCCGAGGGTAGAATCATCATGTTCAACACAAGTTCAAGGACATGCTGCGGCTGCACTTCCTCGCCTAACTTGTGCCGGGAAGAATGACCCTGCTGCAGCAAGCCCGCCGCCAGTTGCGAGCACTCAAGTTCGCCGATGGCATGGACCAGATCTCATTTCGCCGAGGAGAAGCCAGTCATGGATACGAAATCCACCATTTCAAAGCTCATACTGTTTTCAGCGGCCGGTCTTGCCTCGTTCGCACTGGCAAGCGAGGCGAAGCCCGAAACCGCTGAAAGCGATGTGGCGACCACGCAGGCGGTCTGCACGGGCTTCGGCCCGCAGACCCCGCGCGATATCGACAACCCGGCTGGCGAGAACACGCCCGACGTTGGCTTCGCGCCTAGCTACCAGAAAATGAATCTATGCAATATCCACTTTCACAACAGCGCTGAGCACAAGGCGAAGGCGTTTTCGATTTCAGTGCGCGCTGATTCACATGGCAAAGGTGGAGGGTTCGAGTGCGGGATCAGCAAGTCGCTGACGACGGCCGAGCTCAAATCGCCATCCAGGGATATCTGTCGAGGCTTGCATCCCGGGGACACGGTCGAGGTTCACTGGGTCTATTCGACATGTGATGTGGCTCCGGGCAAGGATCTGAAAGCCTGTGTGAGTGAAACCTGTGCGGATCCGACGCTGCGTGTCGAGACGCAGGTGTTTACTCTGGTCAATGATTCCTCGGCGCTCGATTTCAATCGTTTCTCCAATGCGACCGCGAAGATCAACGGGTTCTATCAGGCGCAGGCATTGCCGGACGCAAGCGGAAAACCGGTCGAGTTCTTGGGTTCGACTACAGGACCAAAATATGATTCGCAGCAATGCTCTCCGCTGCAGGTCTCATGGAGCGTTCGCCCGCAATGCGCCAAGCTTGATATCAACAGCCTCGGCGCATGGTGCGAGAACAATGCGTTCCACGAAGATCACGCTCATGGGGTACGCCCTCTGGTCACCGATCCGAGGTTGCTGTCGGAAATCAGGTAGCTCTCCGAGCTGTTCGCGCCTCGATCCGACATGCACGCAGGACAGCAAAACGGAGATTCATCGCGGTGTCCTGGGTCAGTGAATCCTTCCGCGACCGGTGGCCATGCGACGCGTCGTCAGCGCCGCGTCGCACGACCTATTCCTCAGTAGCGGATCTGCACGTCGTCGATGTAGGTGTTGACGGTGTACGCGGTCTCGGCCCGGTAGATCCAGATTGCATCCAGGGTCACGTTGCTGGCATTGATCACGCCATTGCTGTTGCCCGCCCATGCGCCCCATTGTGCGGAATCAGACAACGTCCACTCGACATAGGTCCACTGGTTGGCCGGCAGCGAGCGCGAAACCGAACGCTCCGTGCCATCGCTGTCGTCGATGCCGACCCCGACCTGCATGCCGGTGCCGGCCGCAAAGACCCAAAAGCCGACCCGGCCATTGCGCGCCAGTTGGACATTGCTGCCCGGAGTACCGCTACCCGACAGCAGACGCACCGCCCAATCGGCACTGCTGGCAGCGTTGTCAACCAGTTGCACATGCAGCGAGCAGGTGCCGACCTTGCGTATGTTGCAATCACGCTCGGCGCTGGAGTTCGTTGCGACACCGACCGTACTGCCTGAATAAGTCGGACTGGTAGTGAAATGGCCCACACTTGATTCAAATGTGTCGAGGATCCTGGTTCCGGTACCACCACCGCTGCCGGGATTGATCAGTGTGTAATAGCGAGACCAGTTCCAGTAGATGCCGGGATCATTGTGGTCATTGTCGCTAAGGTGCTGATGACCCTTGATATCAACGCTGTCCGGCAGCACCAGGTGACCGCTGCTGGAAGCCCCCTTGTAGGCGGACGAGCAGGTGATCTGCGAATAACGGGCACAGAACATGCGCACGATGCCGGCAGACGCGTTGTACATCGCCGTCGTGTACCAGCTGCTGTTGTCCACAAAGCCTTCGTGCTCGATGCCCAGTGAGTAAGGATTGTGCGAACGCGCATGCCAGGCCTTGTCGCTCTCCCGCACCAGTTGAGTGATCTGTCCATCGGAACTGCGAACCACATAATGGGCACTTGCCTGGCTGGCTGGATTGCGCAGCCAGGAGATGGAGCCGGCGTAGCTGCCCTGGGTCGTATGGATCACCGCTTCGCGAATTGCGCTGCCGCTGCGTGATGAATAGTTGGGCGAAGGCAGCCACAGAGCTGGCGCGTAGTCGGCGCTCAGGATGCCGTTGCCCGCGCCACTCTTGGCCGACTTGTGCTCCAGCTGCTCGGTGATCGGGTCAATTCGGTAGTCGTCGGTTTCAATGCTGTCTCTCTGCACGTCAAGACGCAGGAAGGGCGCATCCAGCTTGACCAGCATGGCCGGTTCGAAGGCCTTCTCCCACTCCACCGCGCGCTCGGGCACCACGATGCCGCGATCATTGACGCCGCGATCGAGCGTGAGCAGCACATCGAAAGCGAAGCTGGAGCGCGCATAGGACAGCACGGAACCCTCGTCGGCAGGAAAGCCCGAGTAACGTTCCAGGGCCCCTGCGATCGTCGCGATCTCGTCATTCGCCGATCCAGCCAGTTCGCGGTCAAGTAGGGCGGCGGCAGCGCGTACGTTGAGTGCGGGATCCGTCATTACCTGATGCGCGGACAGTTTCAACAGGTCGGCCGCTTCGGCCACCTGATCGGCAAAGCCCTCGCCGTGGTAGAGCCCCATCAGTCCCCAGGCGCGGGGCATGTCCTGATGTTGTGCATCTGCGTCCAGACTATTGGGTTCCAGATTCTTCCAGCGGCTCTGGGTGTAGGCGATCGCCTCCAATGTGCCGCGCGGGATGTTCGGATAGTGTCGGTAGGCATCAGCGAAATAACGGATGTAGCCTGCGCGCTCGGCACGCATGCGGACTTCTTCTTCGTTCAGTGCTGCTTGCAACGCACCGCTTTCGGTACCCACCGCGAACATGGGTGACAACGTTCGCGTATCCGTGGCCTGCGTCTCCCCCGCAGCCACCACGCCCAGAAATCCACTGCACAGCAATGCGGCGATCAATCGCCGCTTGTCGAGACCCATCATTGCACATACCCCGTTGTTATGATTCTCCCCTGCTCGACAAGAATATGTTATTCCTGAGCATCAAGACAATCCTGCAGTGCAACACTTTTCAAGGAATGGTTACATCCATATTCCGATTCCTTGAAGCCGGGATTCTTGAATTGGTGAGATTTCACCCGCTGGCCCGGACAGTTCATGAAATTCGCGCACGCTTGCTTGTCGCTTGAATCCGCAATGAAATTCACGCCAACGCGTTGTCGCTTGAGTCTGCAACCATCGATGCCCACTCATCCATGATCCCGACCATGCGCTCGATCACGAACAGCCGGGTCAATCAAATGTCCTGGGCGAGGCTCGCGTGGGGCATCGGATTTGCACGGTTTCTTGCAAGTGAGGCGATAGCGGGCTAGGCCTGGCGTAGTTGTCCGAGCATTTCGCGTTCGCTGTCGATCTTGCTGTCTGCGAAAGCGTGGCATTCCGACACCCTGGTTGGAGATGCCTTCATGCAAGGCGAGCCGGCCAACGCCCGCGCATCATGTTCGGCTTGCGGCGCGCTGAGTAGAAAGCCCTGAAGACTGTCGGCGCCAAGGCTTTTCAGGGTTTCGAACTGGAACCGGTTTTCGATGCCCTCCGCTACAACGCGCATGCCGAACGCGCGCGCCAGAGACAAGCTGGCCTCGATGATTGGTCGTCCGCCCGAATCCAGCGTGTTCACGAAGCTGCGGTCGATCTTCAGCGTTCCGGCGTGGATGCGTTGCAGGTACGACAATGACGAGTAGCCGGTGCCGAAATCATCAATCGCAAGCTGTACGCCGAGGGCCTCGATGTTCTGCAGCACTTCGAAGGCCTGCTCCGAATCGAGTGCGAATACCGATTCCGTCAGTTCAAGCGTCAACCGCTCCGGCTCCAGCCCTGAGGCACTCAGGGCCGTCCTGACCGACGTCCAGAAGCCGGGATGTTTCAACTGTTTCGCCGAGATATTCACATTGATCGATGGCTGCGCGTTGCTCGCACTGGTTGCCAGTGAAGATGCGAAGATGCAAGCCTGATGCAGGATCCATTCACCCAGCGGGACGATGTCCCCGCTGGTCTCGGCGACGGCGATGAATTCAACCGGACTGATTTCGCCAAGCTCTTCGTGAGTCCAGCGCGCCAACGCCTCGAACGATTCGATAGCGCCTGATTGAGCATCGAATATTGGCTGATAGTCCAAGCGCAGTAGCGGATCCTGTGATGCCAGTGCCTGGCTCAGCGAATGTTTGAGTTTCAAGTTGCGTCGGGCGCTGTCAGACATGTCCTGGGTGAATCTGCGGACTTCGCCCCGGCCGACCGCCTTGGCCGAATACACGGCCATGTCGGCGCAATCGATCAGCTCGCCGAGCGTGATTCCGTCTTCGGGCCAAAAGGCAACGCCGACAGAGGCATCGATGCTGACGGAGAAAGCGTCCCCGTCGATGGGTTCCCGCAAAGTGGCAAGCAGCGTCTGGGCATAGTCGAAAGGGTCTCCCGCCAGCGTCGTCCTGCGCCTGATGATGACGAACTCGTCGCCGCCCCAGCGTGCAAGCGCGAACGTCGATGAATCCGTCGCCATTCGTTCGAGTCGCCGCGCCACTCGCAAGAGCACCTGGTCACCGATGGCGTGTCCCATCGAGTCATTGATCTCCTTGAAGCCGTCGAGATCGAGAAGGTAGACGGCAATGGAGGTCGAATCGGCTTCGATCGCGATGTCGGTCAGTTCCGCCAGGCGCCTGCGATTGGACAAGCCGGTCAAGCTGTCGTGGGTTGCGATCCATTCCAGCTCAGTGGTTCTTTCCGTGATTCGAAATTCAAGTTCCCGGTTGGTTTGTTCGAGTTCGACCTGGGCTGACTCAAGTTGCCGGTTGGCAATGGCTAAGTCGATGCGCTGCCCGTGAGATTCGGCCAGCAAGCCCTCATTGAGGTGCGAGTACTCGAAAGCGGCCACCACGCTCTCGCTGGTCGCCTTCACCGAGGTGTGCATCGTGGCCAGGTAGCTCAGGCCCAGAATGCCGGCGACTGTCTCCATCGGATCACCATTCAGCCACATCAGCAGAGAAGGAGGCAGCAACAACAGCATGCCGTAGCTCATGGCCAGCCATCTGCGTACCGACAATACTGCAATCGCACCGCCCGCCATGGCGCCGAAAATCAGGGCGGCCACCAGTCGGTGCAGCACAGGCAGGTCGGTGAAACACAGGCCGGTCCACAGTGCGAAGTGGATTCCCGTCATCACGACCAGGGACACGTAAAGCGTGTTCCACCGCGGTGCGGACTTCGGCGTGATCGAGCTGCGTCGGCATGCGACGGCCAATATGACGCGCAGGATCACCAGGATGCCCATCACGGCACCCCATACCCATTGAATGGTGGAATCGGTCGCGTCCAGTCCGACGAAAACCAATCCGGCGGCTGCTGCCAGCGAAACCAGTGCCGCGCCCGGTGCCTGACGATACAACGCCAGCGTCCGGTCGTACTCGACCTTCAACCGACCGGCGGCATCCAGTTGCACATTCACCATCACTTGTCCCCTCGCCTTGCCGTCCTCTGGGTGCCTATCGAGCAACGCGGGGTTGCAAGGCGCTCCAAGCGTCAGAACTCTTCCATGAGAAGCGTTCCGGCATAACTCAGCAAGAACCACGCCACTACCGTGACAGGAACCCACCGCGGGTCGAAAAGTGCGAAAAACTGTGTCGAGGAGCACAAGAATTGCTGCTTCGGGCAAGCGTCCTGTTGCCGGAACGCGTCATATGCAGGTCGTTGGCAAGGATTGTGGCCGGCAAGACTGGCCGGGAATGTGCAAAGACAACATGCTGCGGCAATTCGGGTCAGAAGTCCGCGCGGTGAGGAAATCATCGAGTTGGAGGTGCGTCGGGCGCTTTGCGTTGTACATGCAAATGGCGCCGAGAAGGATGTGCCGCGCTTGACTGTCGGCAACGCGTCGAGTCGGCAGGAAATTGCGGAAGTGCTGGATGCCCTGGTTTGAGCTTCCTTGACTCGCCCCTTGCTTGTCTCCATAAACAAGGACACAGGAGTGATGCATGAAGCGCTTGTTGTCCGGAGTTCTTGTTGTCGTGTTCGGCGTGGTCGCCGTTGCCGTGGCCGCGCTGTTGCTGGTCGACGCCGACCGTTTCCGTGGGCAACTGGAAACCACGCTGAGCAGCTCCATCGGGCGCGAAATTGCGCTCGGCAAGCTGCATGTGTCGATCTGGACCGGCTCGTTGAACGCCGACGACATCCGCATCGGAGACGATCCTGCTTTCGGCAAGCAAGCCTTTGTCACGGCGAAGTCCATCCGCCTCGGTGTACGCCTGTGGCCCTTGCTTGCGCGCCGCGAGGCACAGGTCACGTCGCTGACACTGGAAAGCCCCGTTGTCTCGCTGCGTCAGAATGCAAAAGGCATCTGGAATTTCTCCAGTCTCGCCGGTGACGACACGGCGACGGGTGCGAATTCCGGCGCAAGCCTGGGCACCTCAGAAGTCAGCATCGACACGTTGCGCGTGCTGGGCGGGCGCATCGAAGTCGAGCGCGACAACGGCCGGAAACACCGCTATGACCAGGTGCAGTTGAGCGCCGAGCACTTGCGCAAGGGCGCGGCATTCCCGTTTTCCGCAAGCGCCGGAGTGGCTGGTGGCGGTTCGTTTGAACTGCGTGGCGACGCGGGACCATGGAATGCCGGCAACGCCGTGTTGACGCCAATCGATGCGCAACTGCGATTGCACGATGTCGACCTGGCAGGCGCCGGCTTCCTCAGCGGAGCCGATGACATCGGTGGCACGATCGATGCCAGCATGCGAATCCGCTCGCAGGAGGGAGTACTGCAAGCCAGCGGTGAAATTGATGTTCGGCAGCTCAAGTTGATGACGGCTGGTTCGCCTGCTTCGCGTCCCCTGCGCATCAACCTGACGGCGAACTACCAGCTGCTTGCCCGCACCGGGC
This sequence comes from uncultured Dokdonella sp., assembly GCA_964390215.1. Lineage (GTDB taxonomy): Bacteria > Pseudomonadota > Gammaproteobacteria > Xanthomonadales > Rhodanobacteraceae > Dokdonella. The sequence goes on from CAYMHF010000032.1 coordinate 21,169, forward strand.
GCATTGACGAGAGCACAATCACCAGTGGCGCGGCGCGCCTGGGCATCAGCGGGAAGTTCGACAACAAGGCGAATATCCTGCGTCTGGATCTGCACGCGGCAGGGCAGCAGTTGCCGATCGACGATGTACAGAACCTGCTGCCAGCGTTCGGTGTCGTCCTGCCGGAACAATCGAAACTGAGCGGCGGCAGCCTGGGCATCAATCTGGATGCCAAGGGTCGCCTTGATGCGCTTGTGATCAGTGGCGCGGTGACCGTGGACAATTCCCTGCTCAAGGGTTTCAGCCTCGGCTCAAAGCTTCGAACAGCGCTGTCCCTGGCCGGCATCCGCGCACCGCGTGACACCTTGATCAGGCATGCCGATGCGGTGGTTTCCATGCGCACTGACGGCGTGACCATTGATCCACTGGAAGCAAAAATTGCCGAACTTGGCGACATCGTGCTGCGCGGCCGCATGGCGGCGGATGATTCGCTCGACTTTCGCATGCGGGTAGTGCTCGACGAGGCGCTGACCAGTGGAATCGATCGCCGCGGCGGCGGAGTTCTCGGCAACCTGCTCAGGGGCACGCCGCAAGACGGCATCGGCGTGCGCATATCCGGCACTGCCGGCAATCCCCGATTCGAAGTCGATCCCAGCGCGATTCTCGGCATGCTTGGCGCCGGCCTTGCTCCCTCCGACGACAAGGACTCCGCGCAGAGCGCCGACCAGAAGCGCCCTGAAAAACCCAAACGCACCGAAGACATCCTCAAGGATCTGCTGCGCGATGCCTTGAAGCCGAAGAAGGACAATCCCGGCTCGGGTGACCCGTAGTCGGCAGCCGCCTGTCGTTAGCGGAACGCCGCTGCCCATCCTGGTCGCAACAGCACAACGGCGCGCATGTTCCAGGCCAGGCCGGCAGGCCCGTCACGCATCGCGCGCGGATTCATGCTTGAACATATCAGTCGCGTGCTCCATGCCATCGCCTGTCGACGTCCTGGAGAAAATGGTTCCCGAGGACGGCATCTAACGAACTTCGAACCACGCGCCTTGCGACGCAACGGCGCTGCCTTGACCGTGCAGGAAGGCGGGGTGAGCCGATTGCATCACGGAAATCGCCCGATCGCGCGATTAGCGTGTGGCACCCCACTCGCGAGAATGACGATGTTCATATCGCTTGCATCTGCAGGCTGGGTAACCCGCGCCGGACTTGTTCTGGCATGGTTGTTTGCTGTCTGTGCACCGGCAAACGCGAAACGGCCGCAGGACGCACCCTCCCTGCCGCCACCCGGAGCGGAGTATTCGATCATTCACGTCGCCAGCGCGCAGGCGCTGGCTGATGCCTGCTGGAACCTGGGCAGCAATCAGGCCATCGTGATCGCACCGGGCATCTACAATCTCGCCAATGTCAATTTTCCGAATGGTGTTGATGGTCGCCTGACCGTGGGCCGATTCGGCGCGTCACCGATCTCGCACATCCAGATCCGCGGTGCGACCGGCAATCCGGCAGATGTCGTGATCCAGGGTGCCGGCATGTTGAATACCACGGTGCCGTTCGGCATCCAGATTTTCACAGCCAGCGATGTTGTCATCGCCGATCTCAGCGTGAGCAATGTCTACTACCACGCGATCGCCGTGCAGGGCGACCAGGGCGCGCACCAGATACATCTCCATCACCTTCGCCTGTTCGATGCGGGTCAGCAGCTGGTCAAGGGTGTTGCCGGTGGAGATGATGTCCGCATCGAATATTCCGAGCTTTTTCTCAGCAACGGCGCAGTGAATCATCCGCAAGGCTCGCCGCCCGGCAGCTGCTATACGAATGCGATCGACGGGGTTGGAGTCGATCGCTGGATCGTGCGCGACAACCTCATCCACGGTATCCGCTGTCAGGATCTGTCCCTGGCGGGACCGTCGATCCTGCTCTGGCAAGGATCGACCGACAGCCTGGTCGAGCGCAACACCATCATCGATTCGTCACGCGGCATCTCGCTGGGCCTGATCAGCGCCACCGATCACTTCAACGGCATCGTCCGCAACAACTTCATCCGCATGAACCCCGCTGCGGCCTATGCCATCGACGTGCCCATCCATGTGACCTCGCCTTCGGCAAAGGTGCTCAACAACAGCGCCTTGACCTCGGGCCGGTATCCGAATGCCATTGAAGTCCGCTATGCCGGCGCGACCGGGGTCGTGGTCAGCAACAATCTTCTTGATGCGGCGATTCAGCCGCGCAATGGTGCGTCGCCCACGTTGAGCAACAACATCCTCAATGCACAGCCGTCCTGGTTTGCCGATCCTGCCAGCGGCGATCTGCATCTCACTGCCGCCGCGTCATCGGCTATCGATCAGGCGACGGTGCTGGCTGATGTGATCGATGATTTTGATGGTCAGCTGCGCACGATCGGCGCGCACCCGCCCGATGTCGGTGCGGACGAGCGGTTGCCCGATGGCATCTTTGCGCACGGCTTCGAATGATTTCTGCTCGGGGCACGGCACTGGCTGGTGAGGGCTCGGGCGGCATTGGCTGCTGATCCGCTCTTTCGCGTGCGGGATCGAAGCATGCGCGCCCCGGTGCGCTGGCCGACCAGATACGCATGGTCGGCCTGGCGGATGCAGGATCATCCAGGGGCGGCCTGGACAACCGTGAACTGCGGGCGGGCCGAGAGCCTGGCAAAAAGGGGCTCGCGACTCAGGCAAGACAGGCGAGTCAGCTGATTGCCGCTCGCCGCCAACCGCTTGCAATGTGGCTTGCCGGTAACACGGCCATCAGATGGCCTTGTGGCTACGCGGTGGATCAGCCCGGCGAAGGCTCAAATCCGTCGGCGAAGATCAGGTCGATGTACTCCATGGCACCCATGTCGCAGCGGGCGCCACCGCCGTCACCATCCAGTGGGCGCCACACGCCATCCTCGTCCTCGGCCAGGCAAGTGCCACCGGATCCGGCCATTTGTGGATCGCCACTGTCGATCGCCGGGCTCCCTGCACGCAACGAATGAACCGGCAATGCCCGATACCGGCTGGGGGACAAGGTCGCCAACCGGGGGTCTTCACCTGGCAGGTTGCCGGGCCCAGAACCGAGCAGACAGGTATCGTCACCATCCAGCGTGTAGGTGTGGTTGTAACTCAAACTCGTCGAGAAGGAGCAGTCGGCATGATCATTGCCGGCAATGATGCTGTTTCTCAATGTGCTCTCGAAAAGAGTCGAACCCGCGTTGTAGAGCACGTAGCCTGTGTAGCCGTTGCCGGTGATCGTGACATGGTTCAATGACACGGACGAATAATAGTTCGTCAGCCCGATTCCGGTGTTGTCACTGATGGTGGAGTTGCTGATCTGAACGGGAATGTAGCGAAAGCCCAGGGCAGCCGCATTGAGACCGATATTGGAAACGGCAAGATTGTTGTGAATGGAGCTGTCAACAATGCTGATATTGCCAAGACTGGAGCCATCCGGGCTGCGTATGGCGCTTCCATCCGCGTTGGTAAAGCCATAATCAAGAACGGCATTGTCGTGCACGTCGGATTGCGACATGCTCAGGCCGCGAGCGGTATAAATACCCGCACCAAAGTTGGCTACATTGCTGACGAGTTCACAGGCGGCGATCGTCAGGGTTGCGCCTGCAACGGCATAGTCGGCACGAATTCCGCCACCGGCGAACGTTGTCGCGTCATCCGCCTTGCCGTTCCTGATGACCAGATTGTGAAACGTTACGTTTATTGCACTGGCGCGCACGTCGAACACCCTGTCGATACTGTTGGCGTCGATAGCGGGCCAGAGTTCCCGGGAGGAGCCGGCCGGGGTGGTAATGGTCAGGGAATCGGTAATGTCCAGATCACCGGTATTGCCGGCATCCTCATTGCGACCCGCGCGGGACAGCACGATATTGGCGTTGAACGGGATGATGATCACGTCAGGCCCGGCCAATGCGTTGGTTTCCTGAATGGCGGCACGGAGAGTGCAGCGCTGGCCAATCGGCACACTCGTGCTCCATTCGCACTTGCCATCACCGGGGTTGAGGTCGCCAAGGTCGGTGCTGGTTTCGTCGACCGTAAACGTGGTGGCGTGGACAATTCCCGGGGCGCAGGTAGCGGCAAGGATCAGCAATGATGCGGACAGTATGGTTCGCATGGCCAAGCCCAGGGTTCTGGCGGGATTGTGCGCAAATGGCATCGGATGATTCTCGGATTCTCGCAAGCGCTGGTATCTCATTCGTTACAACGCAGTTTGCCGTGACAAGGGGACATCAAACGGGCTTGCAGATCCGCCGACAGTGACTACTCATGTCAATGGTCAAGTCTTGTATCGGCAGCAGCGCGCTCGGTCGGTCTGTTGTCGACGACGGTGAGTTCAGCTCGAATTTGCAACACAAAGCGGTTGAGGGAAGGAAGAAGGTGGCGCAGGAAACGGGTCATGAGGTTTGGGATCCTGAATCTCGGGAGCGAGCACAATCGAACAGCGATTCGCGCTTTCCGTAGTTTGCCAGAGTGACAAGATGCTGAGTCGTTTCTCCGTTTTCTCCTCAACCCTAACCAGGGGCCGAGCGGAGTATGCTGGCGACCGTTCTGATAAATTACGGCCTTGATTGTGTGGATCAAACGGGAGAAGAGAGCATGAATTTCAGATTGGCAGTAGCAATCACCGCGATCTTGGGTTCAATCGGACTGGCGCCGGCATCGGCACAAGAAAACAAGGGCGACCAAGCGACCGTCCAGCATGAGGGCCCGCGCGAGCTGCGCGCCCAGTACGAAGCCGAGCGTCACCGCAAACCTCAGGATCCGGAATTCAACGTGGCAATGGCGCGTTTCCAGGCGCTGCAGCAAACGGAATCCGCCACGCGTTCCCGCGTATTGCCGCTTGCGTTCCAGCACGGTGAATCCTGGCAAGCGATCGGACCTGCGCCCCTGCTCAACGGACAGACACCGACCAGCCCGATTATTCCGAGTGCGGTCAGTGGTCGAATCTCCTCGCTGGCGATTGACGCTACCGATGGTGCGGTCTACGCGGGAGCGGCGCAGGGCGGTGTCTGGCGCACCTTGAATGGTGGCGCCAGCTGGACACCGCTGACTGATCGTCTCGGTTCGCTCGCCATCGGATCCATTGCGATCGATCCGGCAGCACATGCTCCGAACCAGGGCACGCTCTATATCGGCACGGGTGAAGGCAACTACTCCGCAGACTCCTACGCCGGCGTCGGCGTCTACAAATCGACCGACTCCGGCCAGACCTGGCAAGGTCCGTATGGATCCGCGCTGTTCACCTCGCGCAGCGTCAACGGGCTCGTCGTTGACCGGACAAATTCCAGTCATCTGCTCGCGGTTACCGGCAGTGGCGTATCCGGATCTGGTGCGGTGGTCGCGATCACCCTGCCAGCACGCGGAATCTTCAGTTCCAGCGATGGTGGCGTGACCTGGACCAAGCAGACTACCCAGGCGGTCAACGATCCGGCGTCGATGCTGATCCAGGATCCGGTCACCCCGACCACCTGGTGGGCGGCCATGTACAACGTTGGAGGCACCACCGGTGGCGTGCAGAAATCCATCGACAACGGCGTCACCTGGACCCAGGTGTTCGGCACGGGCGGCCTACCCCCGCTGTCGTCGGCTACCGGGCGCAGCTGGATTACCGGCGCGGATCCTGGCGCAGCCAATCCATCCGTGCTCTACATTGGCAATGCGGCGTCGAGCGGACGCGTCTACAAGTCCGTTGATGGTGGCCTGACCTGGGCTGCGGTGCCGGCGGCGAACGGCTACTGCTCGGGGCAGTGTTTCTACGATATGCCGCTTTATGCAGTCCCAGGCAATCCGAACACTCTCTACACCGGCGGTGCGGGCAACTCGACCGACCCGGAAACCGTGCCGAGCATGTTCATGCGCAGTCTTGACGGCGGAGCCACATTTGCCAGCAAGGTGCGCAGCCCGAGCACCAATACCGCGCTGCATGCCGATGTTCATGCGATTACTTCCTACCCAGGCAACCCGAACGAAATCTGGGTTGGCAACGATGGCGGTGTCTGGCGATCGAGCAACCAGGGCGACACTTGGAACAACGTCAACACCAATCTGCAGATCACCCAGTTCGAAGGTTGTGATTTGCATCCGACCAATCCAGCCATGGCCTATGGAGGGACCCAGGACAACGGTACGAACGGCTGGAGCGGTGATGTGGCCTGGCCGCATCTGGATTTCGGCGACGGCGGCTATGCCCTGATTGATCAATCGAATCCGGACAACCTGGTGCACACCTATTTCAACCAGGCCAGTTACCTGACTGGCGTTGGCTATACCACCAATGGTTTCACTGCCCAGCAAGGAGACTACTTCGGATCATTCGCCGCCTCTTCGGGTGGAAATGGCATCGGCTTCGCTGACCGTGTGTTGTTCTACGCTCCGATCCATCTTGATCGTGGTGTCTCCGACACGCTCTATTTCGGCACCAACAAGCTGTATCGGGCCAACACCTTCTTCTCCTACCCGGATGGACAACCGAATATCTTCAGCGTGCTCGGTAGCGGCGCCGGCGGCCAGGATCTCGCCGCACCATCAGGCGCACTCAGCGCTATCGAAACCCTGGCTAATCCGGCCATTGGCCTGAACGCGACGACGATCTTCACTGGCGCAAACAACGGGCGCGTCTACAGGTCAACCGATTCGGGGCTGAGCTTCAGCGAGGTCGACAATGTGCCGGGCCCGATCGCCTTGTTCGTGTCGGAAATCCTGATCGATCCGAAGAATCCGAATATCGTCTACCAGGCGCGCTCGGGGTTCACCGGCAGCCTGCCTGCACACAATGTGCGCAAGTCGACGGACGGCGGGCTCACCTGGGCGGATTCATCGATTGGCCTGCCAGACGTTCCGGTCAACGCCCTGGCCATTGATCCGGTTCTCAAGGACACCTTGTGGGCGGGTACCGATGTGGGCGCCTTCCTTTCGACCAACAACGGTGCGTCATGGATTCCGTACTCCGACGGTCTGCCGAACGTGGCGATCTTCGACATGAAGTCGAACGCGGCAACCGGACAGATTCTCGCCTGCACCCACGGTCGCGGGGCCTACCGCCTCAAACTCGATGCGATCTTCATCGATGGATTTGATGGCCCCTGAGCCGCTCCAATGAACGTAGCTCCTGCCAGATTGCTGGCAGGAGCTTTCGGTTCCGCCATCAGCTCTGGCCATCAATATCAAGCGGGACGCAAGGGCGGGTCTGATGGGTCGCACCCGTTCGCCACCGTACAGGTATCAAGGGCAGACCGCCAAAGGGCGATCCCGGGTAGTTGATCCTTGAATGCCCCGGTTTGCAACCGGGTTCTTGCATGGCTAGCTAGAGCAAGCCGGCCTGCTGAAGTCGATCCCGCCATTTGGCGGCATCGTTGGCCTCTGCGTAGGAGCCGGTGATCTCGCGCAGAGCCTGGTAGGCCCAAAGTACGGACTGCTTGTCCGATTGTGTGTCCTCGACGATCGCGAGTAGCCCCGGCACGGCTTTGTAGCGCTCAGCCACGAGCAGGGTGCCCGATTGTGCGAGCGCGCAGAATGCGCGTTCACGCAGTGCCGGATCGGGCTCATGGGTTGCGATCTCCAGCAACGGCGCAATGATTTCCGCGCCGCCAAACCTGGCCAGGGCTTCGAGTGCCGAACGCCGCAGTGGCTGATCACCGGAGTTCAATGCTGAAAGCAGTTCGCGCAAGCCCCGCTCACGATCGACGCCTCTGGCACCCAGCACGCCGATATTCCACAACGCCCAGGCGCTGGACTGCCCGGGGTCGGCCGCCATCTGCTGCAGCATCCGATCCACTTCGGCGGGTGATTTTTCCAACCCGTACTGGGCGAGATAGATCTCGAAACCGGCCATGCGCGTTTCGATCAGCGGTGCGTCGGCCGAGGTATTGATCAAGGTTCGCAGCCTGGGAGTTGACGTGAACTGACCACGCCATGACTGCGCGTTCCTCATCACGTATTCGGCGGCACCATCGCGGCGATTGATCGCCAGTTCCAGTGCACGCTCGATCTTGTCCTGCGGCGGCAGGGCCTCGATCATCCCGGCATAAAACGCATCAAACTGCGGCTCGGTGGCTGCGCCGCGTTCGAACAACGGTTCAGCGATCGAGCGCAATTGGGTCATGGCTGCAGCGCGCAGATCAGGGCTGGCCGCGAATGCGGCGGCCGTGGCCAGGCTCAACAGAATCAACAGAATTCTGGACACGGAATCTCTCCTCGATTCAGAGCGCGGCATGGCGCCCGATCCATCCAACGGATCGAGATCCCCTGCGGGGTCTGAACCCGCGTCATCGGGGCGAACAACGCCATGGCTTGGAATCGGGGCCGGTCGGCGCGCGGGAGCCTTTCCTTTTGCAGTCGAAAGATGCAGCCTCGCGCTCGCCCAGCACCACGACGAGGCAACAAGATGCCGCTGGCTTCGACTCGAACAAAACCGGATTCAGCCCATCATGGCTAGCACGGCCGGCGATCAAGGCAACAAGCCTGCGAACACGGCGAGTCACTCTGGCAGCGATAAACCGTTTGCCATATTGGCGATCGCGGTACTCGGCGTTGTCTATGGCGACATTGGCACGAGCCCCTTGCCGCATTCGCAGACGATGGATATTGGCGTTACCGTGGGTATTTGATGTCGGCAGTTTCGAATCAGGTTGCATCTTGATCGAGGCCGAAAATCAGAGTAGCGAGAGTTGGCGGTGTAACGTGAATCCAGGTGAAATTCGAGAGCTCTTGCTCAATCGCTTCACTAGAGTATTGTTGCAGAATCATGCATGGCGAAAGTCTGGCGCGTGCATGGTGCGGCGGGCGTTGATGGGCAAAGTCGATTCACTGGCCGCCATCAGGCTGGCGCATCCCGTCGCCCGGGTGTTTCTTGCCGGCTGCAACGTGTTGCTGCCTCTGGCGCCATTTGCGGGGAGGTTTGAGCGGGCCTTTGTCCTGATCGGACGCATCGAGATTGACAAGGTTGTGCTTGCATTCGATCGATGGCGTTGTCCGCTGACCGCCGTGGCGGCGCGTTGCGCGACGGATCGGCAGGACAATTTCGATATCTGCCTGCCGCTTTGTCTGGCCCGCTGCAACAACAACGAGGTTTCTGGCTCGTTTTTCGTGGTCGGCGCAACCTGCACCGCTTTCGAGTGGTAGCACAGAGCCGCTGGCATATTGCAGTCTGTCAGCCGCACGCCAGGCGAAATCTGCCTGGTCAGGGCCTCTTGAAAAAGTCTGGTTGATCGCCTCTGAGTGAAGCCGGTCGGCTGCCTGAATTTCGGCGGATGGTGATCCAATCGACTGCTACGATGTCGCTTTTGCTCTTGGCCTTTGCAGGCAGCCTGAGGATCCCGTGCATGTCCCTACCCGCTATCAAGCGTCCCCGTCTGCCGCCTAGTGTCTGGGCACTTGGCTTCGTCAGCCTGTTTACCGATGTTGGGTCGGAGATGGTGCATAGCCTGTTGCCGGTACTGCTGGCTGGCACGCTTGGCGCGAGTGCGTTGACCATTGGCATGATCGAAGGTGCGGCGGAATCGCTGGTGCTGATCACCAAGGTGTTCTCCGGCTACATCAGCGATGCGTTCGGCAAGCGCAAGCCGCTGGTGCTGCTCGGCTACGGACTCGCGGCGGCGGTCAAGCCGCTGTTCCCCCTGGCGGGATCAGTCGAAACCGTGGTCACGGCGCGGCTGCTGGATCGCCTGGGCAAGGGCATCCGCGGCGCCCCACGTGATGCCTTGATCGCCGATGTCACGCCGGCCGAAGTGCGTGGCGCGGCGTTCGGTTTGCGTCAGTCGATGGATTCGATCGGGGCTGTGCTGGGGCCATTGCTGGCGGTCGGATTGATGGCCGTTTTCCTCGGCAACATCCATGCCGTGCTCTGGTTTGCGGTGGTGCCGGGGATGATCGCGGTTGCCCTGATTGTGTTTGTGGTGCGCGAACCGGCGCAGACCGAGCGGCATGCGCGCCTGCCGATTTCGCGCGCTGGCCTGGCCAGCCTGGGCAAGCCGTTCTGGATGGTGGTTGTCGTTGGCGGCCTGCTTTCGCTGGCGCGCTTCAGTGAGGCGTTCCTGATCCTGCGCGGCAGCCAGCTTGGCCTTTCCAACAGCCTGGTGCCGCTGGTGCTGGTGATCATGAGCGTGGTCTACACGATCTCGGCCTGGCCGGTCGGTGCGCTTTCCGATCGCTGGTCGCGCGGCGCGCTGTTCGCGGCCGGCATGATCGTGCTGGTTTTCGCCGATGCCATGCTGGCCTTGGCGGATGGATCGTTTGCGGTATTTGTCGGCGCTGGCCTGTGGGGTTTGCATCTCGGCATGACCCAGGGCTTGCTGGCGGCGATGATTGCCGACACCACGCCGTCTGCCTGGCGAGGAACCGCCTTTGGCGTGTTCAGCCTGATCTGCGGCATCGCCTTGCTCGTCGCCAGTGTTGCGGCGGGCGCGCTCTGGGACCGGTACGGGCCACAGACGACATTTCTGGTCGGCGGCATGTTTGCCTTGCTCTCGGTCTGCGCGTTGCCGTTGCTGAAGCAGGGGAACAGGGGGTAGGGGAAGCATCATGACTGGTGTCGCTCCCGCAAGGATGGGCGACGTGGCATGAACACGGTGATGTATGGTTCGGCTTTAATGGTTGCAGATATCCAATGTCGCCCGAGTCGCAAAGGCCCAAGTCATCCTCGCCCGTCGACCCAGCTACGGGTTGCGTGAGTCGGCGCGTTTCCCGCTATCAAGACGCGGCGGTTGCGCAGGTTGACGACTGGATCGCCAGCGAAGTACCGATCGTGCTGAGCTACAACGGCCAGACGCATGTCGTCATGCTGGCGACGCCGATGGATCTTGAGGATTTCGCGCTGGGTTTCAGCCTCAGCGAGGCGATCATCGGGGGGTCGGACGAGGTCGAGGCCATCACGATTGACGAAAGGCTCGAAGGGATCGAAATCAACCTGGGCATTCCCAAGGCGCGCGCCGAAGCGGTCGCCGCGCGCCGGCGCAACTTGAGCGGACGCAGCAGTTGCGGGCTTTGCGGCATGCAACAACTCGAAGACGTGCTGCGTGTGCCGGACAAGGTCTTGTCGGGGATCCGGATCGGCAGCGATGCCCTGCATCGAGCGCTGCAATCCCTCGAAGCCGCGCAGCCACTCAATCGGCTCACCGGCGCGACGCATGCGGCGGCCTGGGTCGACAGGCATGGTGAGCTGCAATGCGTGCGCGAGGATGTCGGTCGCCACAACGCACTCGACAAGCTGATGGGTGCGATGGCGAAACGTGGACTCGATCCCGGCCTCGGTTTCCTTGTCTTGACCAGTCGGGCGAGCTACGAAATGGTGCAAAAGGCCGCCAGCCTCGGCATCGGCCTGGTTGCCGCGGTATCCGCGCCGACCGCGCTCGCCGCGCAACTGGCTGACGGCTGCGGCATTACCCTGATCGGCTTTGCCCGTGATGCCGGGCATGTCGTCTACACTCATGCGCATCGCATTGCCGAACACGGTGCCTGATCGATGGATGTGCAACGCCTGATCGCAATGGCCAACGACATCGCGCGTTATTTCGCCGGCGAACCCGATCACGAGGTCGGCGTCGAAGGCGTGGCCGATCATCTGCGCAAATTCTGGAACCCGCGCATGTGTGAGCAACTCATCAGCCACCTCGAAAGCAGCGGTGATGGACTTGATCCGCTGGCCGATGCCGCGCTGAGACGATTGGCGGCGCAACGATCGTAGCCGGATCCGCAACCCGGAGCGGGGTACGGACGTGACCACCGGGCCTTGTTGAAACCGGCGCAATTGCGTATCAAGCGCCCTGTTGCAGTGGAAAGCGATGGCTGCAATGGGCGGGCGGGTGCCGGTTGGCTGTCGTGAATTCTTGTTTTCTGCGAAGTTTCTCCATCATCTTCTGCGAAACTTCGCGAGCGCGGCGCACTCCGATCGTAGTGGCGGTTCACGGCCAGCCGCACAGCGGGCTGTTGGGCTACCGGGCTCGGGATCCAATGAAGCGGTTATGCTGCGATCACTCCGGGGTTCGCGCTGACCCATGAATAGAAGGATGTGCGCATGTCGCGCGGAAAACTGATTGCGGGAATCATGCTTGTCGTCGTGGCCGGAATCATCGGCTGGCGCATGTTTGGCAGTGGGGCGGAATCCGGTGAGCGGCGCGGGCCACCCGGTGCGGGTGCCGAGGATGCACCGGTGCCGGTGACGGCGGTCGCGGCAACTGCGCAGGATGTGCCGCTGTATCTGACCGCGCTGGGTACCGTGCAGGCGTTGAACACGGTCACCGTCAGTGCCCAGGTCAGCGGCCAGTTGACCGCCGTGCATTTCGCCGAAGGCGAGGAGGTCAAGCAAGGCGACCTGATTGCCGAGATCGATCCGCGCAGCTATCAGGCCGCGCTCGAGCAGGCGCTGGCCAAGAAGAAGCAGGACGAGGCGCAACTGGCCGCCTCACGCAGCACGCTCCAGCGTTACCAGGATCTGATCGACAAGAAATTCGTTTCAGCCCAGGATCTGGAAAACCAGCGTCAGATCGTGCGCCAGCAGGAAGCCATGATTGCCGGCGATGCGGCGGCAGTCGACAATGCACGCACCCAGCTCAGCTTCACCCGGGTGATCGCCCCGATCGACGGCCTTGCCGGGATCCGCCAGGTCGATGCCGGCAATCTGGTCCAGGCCAACGGCAGTGCGATTGTCGTACTGACCCAGACCCGTCCACTCAACGTGATCTTCAACTTGCCACAGCAGGACATGGCCAAGGTTCGAGAGGCGGATCAGACTCCGCTTGTCGTCACGGCAATGTCGCGCGTCGATTCCACGCCAATTGCCGAGGGCGTGCTCAAGGTCATCGACAATTCGATCGACACGAGTACCGCAACGTTCAAGCTCAAGGCCGAGTTTCCGAACGCCGATCGCAAACTCTGGCCCGGCGAGTTCGTCAACGTGCGTCTGGCCGTGCGCACGGTGAAGGGTGGCATCGTGGTTCCGGCAACCGGCGTGCAGCAGGGGCCGGACGGCGAATACGCCTGGGTCGTGCAGGGCGATTCGACGATCAAGATGCAGCCGGTGGTCACCGCCGGTACGGTTGATGGCGGCGGCGTGCTCATTGCCAGCGGCTTGTCCGCCGGCGACCGCGTCGTCACCGAAGGCCAGTTTCGCCTGAAGACCGGAATCAAGGTCGCACCGATGGCGCCGGGTGAGGTGGCTGCCGCGAAGGCGCCGGTAGACGGCGACAGGAAACCAGGTAATCGCGGACGCCGCTAAGCGGTCGCCGATGTCCCCTTGCTCCCTTGCCGATCGGGCTTTGATCACCTTCTCCCTTGCGGGATAAGACAACCAGCGGGAACTCTGAACCGTGGGATTTTCGACCCTCTTCATCCGCCGACCGATCGCCACCTCACTGCTGATGGCCGGCGTGATGCTGCTCGGCATCATCGGCTATCGACAGCTGCCGGTTTCGGCCCTGCCCGATATCGACGCACCGTCGATCCAGGTCACCACCCAGTATCCGGGAGCCAGCCCGTCGACGATGGCTTCGCTGGTGACGACACCGCTGGAGCGCCAGTTCGGGCAGATTTCCGGGCTGCGCATGATGACCTCGGATTCGTCGGCCGGCTTGTCGACGATCCTGCTCTCGTTCGAGCAGGATCGCGATATCGATGCCGCTGCCCAGGATGTGCAATCGGCGATCAACGCCGGTCGCGGCACCTTGCCGAACAACCTGCCGTATCCGCCGGTCTACAACAAGGTCAATCCGGCTGACGCGCCGATCCTGACCCTGGTGATGAGTTCGGATGCCTTGCCGCTGCGCGAGGTCAACAACTATGCCGATTCGATCCTCGCCCAGAAACTCTCGCAGGTGGCCGGAGTGGGGCTGGTCAGCATCGCTGGCAACGTGCGCCCGGCCGTGCGCATCCAGGTCGATCCGGCGGCGATCGCCAACCAGGGTCTGACCATCGAGGATGTGCGCTCGGCACTGACCCAGGCCAATGTGAATGGGCCGAAGGGTACGATCGACGGCGCTTCGCAATCGTTCACCATCGGCGCCAATGATCAACTCTCCGATGCCGATGGTTACCGCAACACCATCATCAGCTACAAGGGCGGCGCACCGGTACGTCTTGGTGACGTGGCCAGGGTGGTCGATGGTGTCGAAAACGATCAGCTGGCGGCCTGGGCCAATGGCAAGTCGGCGATCCTGCTCGACATCCGCCGCCAGCCCGGCGCCAACATCGTGCAGACCGTCGACAGCATCAAGAAGCTGTTGCCCGAGATGCGCAACCTGCTGCCAGCAAACGTTCATCTGGATGTTTTCGCCGACCGCACGGTGACCATTCGCGCCTCGGTGGAGGATGTCGAGTTCACCTTGTTGCTGACAATCGGCCTGGTCATCGCGGTGATCTTTGTCTTCCTGCGCAGGCTGTGGGCGACGGTGATCCCCAGCGTGGCGGTGCCGTTGTCGATCATGGGCACGTTCGCCTTGATGTCGTTTGCGTCCTACTCGCTGGACAACCTGTCGCTGATGGCGCTGACCGTGGCCACCGGCTTCGTTGTCGATGATGCGATCGTCATGATCGAGAACATCGTGCGCTACATCGAGAAAGGGCGTGATCCGAAGGACGCCGCCGAGATCGGCGCGAAGGAAATCGGCTTCACCGTCCTCTCGCTGACCGTTTCGCTGATCGCGGTGTTCTTGCCGCTGCTGCTGATGCCTGGTGTGACCGGCCGGTTGTTCAAGGAATTCGCCGTCGTGCTGTCGATCGCGGTGGGCATTTCGATGGTCGTTTCACTGACCTTGACGCCGATGATGTGCGCCTACCTGCTGCGCCGCGAGAATGTGCCGCATGAGGAAACGGAAGGGCTGCCCGGGCATGCGGCCAAGCGTGACTGGTGGGATCGGCTGGTGGCCGCCTATGCGCGCAGCCTCGACTGGGTATTCGACCATCGCCCACTGACCATGCTCGTGCTCACGGCGACGGTTGGTCTGACCGTGCTGATGTTCGTGACCATGCCGAAAGGCCTGCTGCCCGATCAGGACACCGGCATGATCACTGGCGTCGTCCAGGCCGACGAGACCATCGCCTTCGAGGCCATGCTCGAGCGCACTCGGCGCGTCGCCGAAACCTTGCGTGCCGATCCGGACGTCAGCGGCGTCGCCGCCTTCATCGGCGCCGGCTCGATCAATCCGACCCTCAACCAGGGCCAGCTCAGCATCGTGCTCAAGCCGCGCGGCGAACGCGACGGCCTCAAGGTGCTGCTGCCGCGATTGCAGCGAAGCATCGACGCGATTCCGGGCGTCGCCCTGTTTCTCAAGCCGGTGCAGGATATCGCGCTGGACAATCGCATCGCTCCGACCGAATACCAGTACGCGCTGACCGAGGTCAACGAGGAGGAGCTGGGCCGCTTTGCCGAGCGCATGACCACGGCCCTGCAGAAGCGCCGCGAACTCGCCGATGTCTCCAACAATCTTGCCGCCAACGGTCTGCAACTGAACCTGACCATCGACCGCGATCAGGCCAGCCGTCTCGGCGTGCCGATCCAGACCATCGACGACACCCTCTACTCGGCCTTCGGCCAGCGCCAGATTTCGACCATCTTCACCCAGTTGAACCAGTATCGGGTGGTGCTTGAAGTCGATCCGAAATTCCGTACCAGCGCCGATCTGCTCAACCGGCTCAGCGTGCGCGGCAGCGGCAACGGCGCGCTCACCGGCAGCAACGCGACCACCCTCGGCCAGGCCACCTCGAGCAACTCGGCCACGCCCAGCGGCATCGGTGCGCAAGGCAATACCGGCATCGCGCTCGGTGGCGGCGGCACCATTCCGATGGCCTCCCTGGTCAGTGCCAAGGTGGTCAATGCACCGCTCGTGATCAGTCACCAGAACCAGCTCCCAGCGGTGACGATCTCGTTCAACGTCGCTCCCGGCTATTCGTTGTCCGATGCGGTCGAGGCGATCACGGAGATCGAAAACAGCATCGGCATGCCGAGCCAGATCCGCGGTAACTACATCGGCAAGGCCGCCGAATTCTCGGCCTCGCTGACTCAGGAAGTGCTGCTGATCCTCGCCTCCCTCGTTGTCATCTACATCGTCCTCGGCGTGCTCTACGAGAGCTATATCCATCCGATCACGATCATCTCGACCCTGCCGCCGGCCGGTGTTGGCGCCCTGCTGGCGCTGACATTGTTCGGTTTCAGCCTGTCGATCGATGGCATTGTCGGCATCATCCTGCTGATCGGCATCGTCAAGAAGAACGCGATCATGATGATCGATTTCGCCATCGACGCGCGGCGCGAGGGCATGCCTGCGCACGACGCGATCCGCCGGGCTGCGCTGCTGCGCTTCCGGCCGATCCTGATGACCACCTTTGCCGCGATGTTCGGCGCCTTGCCATTGGCCCTGGGCACCGGCATCGGATCCGAGTTGCGCCAGCCGCTGGGTGTCGCAATCGTCGGCGGCCTGCTGCTTTCGCAGTTGATCACCCTGTATACGACGCCGGTTTTGTATCTTTACATGGAACAGTTTTCCGACTGGATTTCGGCACGGACCGAGCATCGTGCACTCGCGCGCGAGGGGAGGTTGGCGTGATCGCCCTCGCCGATTCTCACTATTTTGTAGGAGCGCCCCTTCGGCTGGGCTCAGGACAGGCTTCAGGCGCGAGCTCATTGTTTCGTGGGAGCGATTTCAGTCGCTTTCCACCTCTCGTCGCCCCTGCGAAGGCAGGGGTCCAGTTCTTTTCCCATCTACGGTCTAGAGCACGCTCCTGCGTCGCGCGGCATCCCTGCCGGGGTTTCACTCGCCTCCGGGCGAGCGAGTCACTTTCTCTTGAGTGGCCAAGAGAAAGTAACCAAAGAGAAGGCCACCCCGCGATCGCGCCCTACGCACAGTCCCTGTGCTACGGGTGCGCGAGGCCGCTCCGGGGTTCGCCGACAGTCCGTCCGTGGACTGACGTCGAACTGGCCCACATCGTGTGGGCCACCCTTCGGGCTGATCCTGCGCAACCTCGCCGCGATCGAGGGGCCCCGTTAAGCGCGCATCGTGCGCGCCAAAGCGAAGAGCAGAGCGAAGAGCAAAGCCAAAGCCAAAGCCAAAGCCAAAGCCAAAGCCAAAGCCAAAGCCAAAGCCAAAGCCAAAGC
>CAYMHF010000033.1:0-37960 GCA_964390215.1 uncultured Dokdonella sp.
CGCCTACTTCTTCCTCAAAATCAAGGACGCGTTTCCCGGTAAGGCGCGATGAACCTTTTTCTTGCTTCAAATCCGGATGGGACACGCTGGCAAGAGAGCGTTCGATGGCGTCGTAGGGATCGACCCAAGTCAGCGAGCCAGGGCAGGTGTCAAATGTGGTGCGATTGTCTTGATCATCGCATCGACCACCTTGTGGCCGCCGGCCAGCAGGTTGCCGCTTTCCGGAACGCCATCACGGCCGACGAAATCACAATAGCGTCCTCCTGCTTCGCGAACCAGCAGGCAACCGGCCACCATGTCCCAGGGTTTCAGGCCGATTTCGTAGTAGCCATCGATCCTGCCAGTCGCGACATAGGCGAGATCCAGAGCTGCCGAGCCGGTACGACGGATGTCCTCGGCCTGGCCGAGCAGGGCGCGGGTCATCTCGATCTGTGCATCAAGATGAGCGCGCTGGCGATACGGAAATCCCGTGGTCAGCAACGCACCTTCCAGGTCATTGCGCGCACTGGCGCGGATGCGACGGTCATTCAGATAGGCACCGTCGCCGCGGCTTGCGGTGAACAGTTCATCACGCAGAGGATCGTAGATGACCCCATGCATCGGTTCGCCATTCTCGAGCATGCCGATCGAGACGCAGAAATGCGGAAAACCGCGCAAATAGTTGTGCGTTCCGTCCAGCGGATCGATGACCCAGACGTGCTTGCCCTTGCCCTGGGCGCCCGATTCCTCGGCAAGCATTGCATGACCGGGGAATGCCCGCTTCAGCTCGCGTATGATTTCGGCTTCGGAGGCACGATCCACTTCCGAAGCGAAATCCATGCGTTGTTTCTCGACGATGGCGAGACTGTCGATGCGGTTCATGTAGCGCAGGATGATCTGGCCTGCGGCACGCGCGGCGCGCACCGCCACATTTACGGCGGGTCTGGGCATGTTGGTTCCATCGGAAGTGGGCTGAAAAAGAGCAATGCATCGCGATCAGGTCGCGTGCGGCGCGGAAGGGTATCAAATCTGGCGACACGCCGACAAACACGATGCGAAAACGCGGGTATCAACAACGGTGAACAATGTGCTGGAAAACGCAATGGAACTGTCGCGCGTGCGCTTCGTGCTGGCCAGGACTTCACACCCCGGAAATATCGGAAGCGCCGCCAGGGCCATCCGCACGATGGGGTTTCGTCAGCTTTCGCTGGTGTCGCCGGCCGATTTTCCGCACCTGGAAGCACACATGATGGCGGCCGGGGCCGATGATGTTCTTGAAGCGGCTGCGCAATTTGAATGCTTGCCGCAGGCCATCGGTGACTGCAGCCTCGTTCTTGGCGCCACGGCCCGTTTGCGTGGCGTTGCCCTGGAGGAGTTGCCCCCCCGAGTGGCTGCCCGTCGTGCCCTGGATGCTGCAGCGGAGGGGCGCAATGTCGCGTTCGTATTCGGCAATGAACAATCCGGTCTCAGCAATGACGAGATCAAGCTTTGCCATGCCGTCGTGCATATTCCCAGTGATCCGTCGTATTCGTCATTGAATCTGTCCCAGGCCGTGCAGGTGGTTGCCTATGAGTTGCGCATGGCCTATCTCGAAGGCATCCCGTCGCGACAAGGCAACGCCGACCCGCCTGCTACCGCAGCGGAGCTGGAGGGATTCTTCGAGCACCTGGCGACTACGCTCTACGACATCGATTTCCACAAGGGGCGCTCCGATCGCACGATCATGCGCAGATTGCGCCGCCTGTTTCTGCGCGCCGCACCCGATCAACGCGAGTTGCGCGTGCTGCGCGGCATCCTTGCCGACGTCCAGCGGGTGGCAGATCTCTCCCGGTACAAGTGAGACGTCGTTGCGACACCCGATCCAAGCTTGAAGCGGAAGCAATGTTGTAACATGCACCGTCCGCTGCCCCGGGAATCGTGGTCGCAGCCCGGGCAACGACCCCTCAGCCCGTATCGGAGCGACCGCATGTTTTCGTTGCAGACCATCTTTGGCAAGGGTGACAAGTTCTATGGCTTGCTCGAGGCCAGTGCGGAGGCCGCCCTGCTCAGTGCGCGATCGCTTGGCACGATGCTGTCCGAGGGTGCCGAGACGCCGGCCCTGGACGGGTTTCGGGTAGCGCGCCGACGCGAGAAGGAATTGTTCGCACAGATCAATCTGGAACTGGTCAATACCTTTGTGACCGCGCTCGAGCGCGAAGACATCGAGGCCCTGGCCGGAGCCTTGTACAAGATCCCGAAGACCGTGGAGAAATTTGCTGAACGGCATGCGTTGTTTGCCGATCGCCTGACCGACGTCGATTACAGTTCCCAATCGGCGATGCTTGAGCGCGCCTGCGAGGTGATCGTCAAGATGGTTTGCGAGTTGCGTGGTGGCATCAAGCTCGATGTCATGCACGCGCTCAACGAACGCATGCAGTCGATTGAATCCGAGGCGGATCGGCTGCTGCTCGATCTGTATCGGCGATTGTTTTCGAATGGTACCGATGCGGCGCAATTGATGGTGCGCAGGGATCTGTTCGAGTTGCTTGAGAAGGCGATCGATCGCTGCCGCGATGCCGGCAATGTGATCTATCACATTGCCCTCAAGAACTCCTGACCGAACTGGCGAGGATTTTCCGTGACCGTGAGCTTTAGCCTGGTCCTGCTCGTCATTCTGGTGGCGCTCGTTTTCGAGTACATCAACGGCTTTCACGATACCGCCAACTCGATCGCGACCGTGGTCGCGACCAAGGTGCTGAGTCCCGGTCAAGCCGTGGCGCTGGCCGCATTCACCAATCTGATCGGTGCGCTCTGGGGAACTGCGGTGGCCAAGACCATCGCCTCGGGCCTGATTGACGTCGGCATCGTCGAGGTGACACCGCAGGTGCTGATCTGCGCCTTGCTTGGCGCGGTGATCTGGGATCTGATCACCTGGTGGTGGGGTTTGCCGTCAAGCTCCTCGCATGCCCTGGTTGGCGGCCTGTGCGGGGCGGCACTCGCCGCGACACGCAACAACTGGTCCTCGATCATCTGGTGGCAAGGCGGCGAGCACTGGTGGCAGGGCAAGGGTTTGCTACCGAAAGTCGTCCTGCCGATGTTCAGTTCACCCTTTCTCGGATTCGTACTGGGCTTTGCGATGATGGGCGTATTGTTCGCGCTGACCAGTTGGCTAGGGTCGCGCACCGGCGTCTTGCAGAAGCTTGGCCGCCCGCGCTTCCTCAACGGTTTCTTCGGCAAGATGCAGATGATCTCGGCCAGCGCGATGGGCCTCTCCCACGGCATGAATGATGCCCAGAAAACCATGGGCATCATCGCCCTGGCGCTGGTCGGTGCGACTTCGGCCGGAACCATGGACGGCTTGCCCCACTGGCTCTCGTTCCTGCGCATCGAGGAAGATGCCAACCAGCAGTTCGCGATTGCACTCTGGATCAAGGTGCTGTGTGCGGTAACCATGGCCGCCGGCACCGCCATGGGCGGCTGGCGCATCATTCGCACGCTCGGTCACAAGCTGGTCAAGCTGCATCCAGTCAATGGCGTCGCCGCCGAAACCGCATCGGCAACCGTGATCATCGCCGCTTCACACTTCGGCATACCGGTTTCGACCACGCACAATATCTCTGCGGCCATCATGGGCGTGGGTGCGGCCAAGCGCTTTTCGGCGATCAAGTGGACGGTCGTGGAGCGGATGGTCTGGGCCTGGCTGCTGACGATTCCGATCACCGGCGCGCTGGCCTGGCTGTTGGTGCGCCTCCTGCAAATATCCGGTCTGGCCTGAGGCGACAGCTAGAATGAATCGCCGCCGGTCGAAATGGCCTGCTCAAGGCGATCGCCAAGCTGGCCGAGTTCCCGGATTACGCGGTCGAGTTCATCACCTTGCAGCAATGAATACGGGCGGTTCTCGATCAGGTGCAGGTAAGGCGACCCGTCAAGGTCGCTGATCGCCAGAAAGCCGGTACGTTGTTCCCAGTTGAATCGCATGCAGCGCGTGGCATCGATACCGGTGGCCGGCCCCACGGGGGTGGATACGCGCAGGTACTTCAGTTCATCCTCGCCTTCCATCTCGGCCAGATAGATGCCTTGATGGCGATCATGGGCGAGGGTCAGGTCGAAGCTGATCAGATACGGATCATTGGTGCGCAGCGTGTGCAGGTTGCTGACATGGGATCGAATTTGTTCGAAGCTCTGCACGGTATTCTCCTCGGTTCGCATCTGCCGCATGCTAGCCCGAATCATGCATGAATGACACGCGCGCTCGCTTGTCCCTTGAACCCTCAGGTCACTCGCCTGTTCGGCGATGGCGCCTGTCATCATCTCAATCGTGAAACCCCGTGAACGCGACGTCCTGCGCGGTCATTGCGCGGTTTCATGAGGCGTCTGGACAAATGAGTGACGGCAATGATGTCAGTGAAAATCCCGACCAGCTGCCCGTATCCCGAGATCTGCAGGGTGATCATGGCGATTCCGGCAGGGCGCGTTGCCAGCTACGGCGAAATTGCATCACGCGCCGGCTTGCCGCGACGCGCGCGTCTGGTTGGTCGCGTCCTGCGAGAGGCGGACAATGCTCTCGCCTTGCCCTGGCACCGCGTGCTGCGTTCAGATGGTTGCCTCGCGTTTGTTCCGGGTAGTGCCGGGTACATCGAACAACGCCGTCGACTGTCTGCCGAAGGAGTGGATGTGAGTGGTCGTCGTATCGACTTTCGGCGCTTCGGCTGGCAACGTGACCTTGATGCCGAGCTGTGGGCGCCAGTCGATGCTTGAATCCCGACGCAACTGCCACGACTTCGAGAGCTCTGCGTCGCGTCTTCCCGATTCCAGGAATCCGAATGCCCACTGATCTTCCCCCTGTCACCCGAGCGTTGTTGATTGCCAACGTCGCGATCTTCCTGCTGCAGCAGGTTTTCCCCGATCCGATGGTCATCCATTTCGCGCTGTGGCCGATCGGCACCGATCAGGTCGCTCCTGGCGGAGGCTCGGTAACCTTCGAGATCTGGCAGTTGGTCAGCTATGGATTTCTGCATGGCAACTGGCCCCACCTGTTCTTCAACATGTTTGCGCTGTGGATGTTCGGTGGCGCCATCGAGCGCTTGTTCGGCTCGCGGCCGTTCGCGAACTACTATCTGGCTTGCGTTGTTGGCGCAGCCGTTGCGCAGTTGTTTGTTGTGTATTTTTTTACGGGCGGAATCTATCCGACTCTCGGTGCTTCGGGTGGAGTATTCGGCTTGTTGCTGGCGTTCGGCATGATGTTTCCGCATCAGCGGCTGATGTTGCTGTTTCCGCCGATTCCGATGCCGGCCTGGTTGTTCGTCACCGCCTATGGCGCGATCGAGTTGTTTCTCGGCGTCACCGGAACCCAAGCCGGCGTTGCCCATTTCGCCCATCTCGGCGGCATGGCGGCCGGCTTCGTCATCATCCAGTACTGGCGCGGGCGCCTGCCGTTCAAGCCACGCCGAATCCTCATGCGCTGATCCCGCCCGGCAGCGCCCATGACGACGCACCCGCAGACTCTGGATGAATGGCTGGATTGGCAGTTGTGCGCGCATCCGCGCGAGATCGAGC
Source organism: uncultured Dokdonella sp. (assembly GCA_964390215.1). Taxonomy (GTDB): domain Bacteria; phylum Pseudomonadota; class Gammaproteobacteria; order Xanthomonadales; family Rhodanobacteraceae; genus Dokdonella. Next base: position 5,515 of record CAYMHF010000033.1, read on the forward strand.
TCGGCCTCGACAGGGCACGTGCCGTCTGGCAGCGATTGGGTGCGCCAGCGCCGGCAAGGATCGTGATCAGCGTCGGCGGCACCAATGGCAAAGGGTCGACCGTGGCCTTCCTTGAGGCGATCCTGCGTGCCGACGGACATCGCGTCGGCGCGTTCACCTCACCGCATCTGCTGCGCTACAACGAACGGATCCGTGTGCAGGGCACGGATGCAAGCGATCAGATGCTGATCGCGGCATTCGACCGAATCGAGTACGCGCGCGCTGATACGCCGCTGACCTATTTCGAATTCGGCACGCTGGCCGCCTTGCTGATTTTTGCGGAATCGAGTCTCGACGTTGCGATCCTCGAAGTTGGCCTGGGCGGTCGTCTCGATGCAGTCAACATCATCGACGCCGACGCGGCGATCGTAACGACGGTTGACCTTGATCATCAGGATTGGCTCGGTTGTGACCGCGAGGCCATCGGCCGTGAAAAGGCCGGCATCTTTCGTCTTGGCAGGCCCGCAATCATTGGCGAACTGGATCCGCCATTGGCCTTGATCGACGAAGCAGAGCGCCTTGGCGCGAAGCTTTGCAGGGCAGGGCGCGACTTTCGGTTTGAGGCGTTGGCCAAGGGCTGGCGCTGGACTGCTGGCGAAACGCCCCTGGACCTGCCCGACCCGCGCCTCGATGCACCGTGCCAACGCGCCAATGCCGCGGCGGCGATCGCTGCCCTGCATGAACTGCGCGGGCGCATCGAGTGGCGCGAGAACGCCATTGTCCAGGGCATCGCCAAGGCCAGCGCGCCGGCCCGCATGCAACGATTCGCCGGCCCTCCCGAACTGATTGTCGATGTTGCGCACAATCCCCAGGCTGCGCGCGTGCTGGCTGACTGGCTGCGTTCAAATCCGGTTCGTGGTCGCAGCATCGCGGTATTTGGTGCCCTGGCCGACAAGGATGTCGAGGGTATTGTCGATCCGCTGCGTGCGCACATCGATTGCTGGCTGCTGGCCGGGCTGGATGCCGAAAGCGCGCGCGGTCTGAGGGTCAGCGCATTGCGGGCACGTATGGGTGGGCATGTCGAAATCGCCCCGAATTGCTGTCATGCCAGCGTTGTCGACGCGCTTGATTGCGCATTTGGCCTGGCTCGGAATGGCGATCGCATCATCGCCTTTGGCTCGTTCCTGGTCGCCGCCGTTGCCCTGGCCAGCAAGCCGCTACGTGCAGGCAATGCGGATTGAACGTATCGATCGCGGTGGACGGGTATAATCGCCGCGACTTGTCAGCGTACCCACGCCCATGGATCCCGCTTTGAAACAACGCCTGCTTGGTGCCATCGTCCTGATCGCGCTTGCGATCATCTTTGTGCCGATGCTGTTCAGCGGCCGCGCGCCGAAAACCGATTCGGTCACCGCGAATCTCGAGATTCCGCCAGTGCCGACCCGTGAGTTCGAGACGCGCGTGCTGGCTGTGGACGGCGCGGGCAAGACAGTCGAAAGCATGCCGGCCAAAACGGCCCAGGATCCCGAGCCGGTGACGGCGGTCGATACGCGGGTTCCGCCGCGGGTCGAAGTCATGCCCGAGGCGGCACCTCAGGCTGTGACGAAACCCGAGCCGGATGCGGCCCCACTTCCTGTTGCCGCTGCCGAACCTGTGAAGCCGGCAGCGAATACGCAGATTGAAGCGGGCAAGGGCGCTGAAGGCCGGTATCTTGTGCATCTCGGCGTCTACACGGCAGCGGGCAATGCCCAGGATCTGGTCGCGACGCTGAAGAAAAGCGGCTTTGCCGCATTTTCGGAAGCGGTCGAATTCAAGGGTAAGCCGGCGCAGCGTGTCCGGGTCGGGCCGTTCGGCGATCGCGCCGAGGCCGAGGCGGCGCGGATTCGCATCAAGCAGGTGCGCAGCGATGTTCCCAGCAGTGTTATCGGGGTGACTGATGATGCGAAGGCCGATGTCTCGGCCAGTGCAGCTGCGCCAGGCGTCGCCGGAGGCTGGGCGGTTCAGCTCGGAGCATTCACAACGGCTGAAGACGCAAACAAGCTTCGTGGTCGCCTGCTTGCCGCAGGCTTTGCCGGATTCGTCGACAAGTTCAGTGCGGAGGAGAAAACGCTCTGGCGCGTGCGCGCCGGGCCCGAGGTCGATCGCGCGAATGCCGAAAAACTGCGTGAGCGCATCAAGGACAAGTTGAAGCTGGATGGCATGATCGTCACCCAGCCCTGAATCCTGCTCCGATGAACTGGTTCGACTACGCAATCATCGCGACCCTGGCATTGTCGGTACTGGTCGGTCTGTGGCGTGGATTCATTGGTGAAGTCATGGCCCTGGTGTGCTGGGCGCTGGCATTCTGGGTGGCCTGGATGTTCGGGCCGGTTCTTGCAGAGCAATTTTCCGCCAGCATCTCGGTGCCGTCGGTTCGAGTCATGCTTGGTTATGCGGTCTGCTTCATCGCGGTGGTGATTGCCGGTGCGATTGTCGGTTACCTGCTGCGCAAGCTGATCAGTGGCAGCGGCTTGTCCGGCACGGATCGATTGCTCGGCATGATTTTCGGACTGGTTCGCGGCTTTGCCCTGGTCGTGCTGGTGGTCGTGCTGATGAAATTCACGCCGGTCATTCGTGATGACTGGTGGCAGAACTCGCGCATGCTGCCGACATTCGAGCGCAGCGCAAGCTGGATGACCACGTTGTTGCCTGAAACGGTGGCGAAATATCTCGAACCGGTATCGGCAGGTCTTCCTGCCGCTGCCGCCAGCATGATTCAGACAACTGCGCCGGTGGCGCAGGATCCGCCACAACCCTCATCTTCGCAGTGAACTGAACCATGTGTGGAATCATCGGAATTGTCGGCAGATCAGAAGTCGCCTCGGCGCTGTATGACGCTTTGACCGTGCTCCAGCATCGCGGTCAGGATGCCGCAGGGATCGCCACCGTCGATGGCGCGCGGCTGCGCCTGCACAAGGGCAATGGTCTGGTTCAGGATGTGTTTCAGCGCGAAAACATGCTGACCCTGCGCGGCAACATCGGTATCGGCCATTGCCGCTATCCGACGGCCGGATCGGAAGGCACCAATGAAGCCCAGCCGCTGTACGTGAATTCGCCATACGGCATCGCCCTGGCGCACAACGGCAATCTGGTCAATACCGAATCCCTGCGCCGCGAGATGTTCGAGGACGACCGTCGCCACATCAACACCGATTCGGATTCCGAGTTCCTGCTCAATGTGCTTGCGCACGAACTGCAGATCCAGGAGCGCATGGCGTTGTCGCATGACAACATCTTCAAGGCGGTCGCCGGCGTGCATGGACGCTGCATCGGTGGCTACGCGGTGGTGTCGCTGGTGCTCGGCTATGGTCTGCTGGCTTTCCGTGATCCGCACGGCATCCGTCCGCTCGTGCTCGGTGAGCGTGACACGCCGAATGGCAAGGAATATGCCGTTGCTTCGGAGTCGGTGGCGTTCGATATCCTTGGTTTTCGTCTGCTGCGCGATGTTGCCCCGGGCGAGGGTGTCCTGATTACACCAGAAGGCGAGTTGCATACGCGCCAGTGCGCGGAATCGGCCCGGCATACTCCGTGTATCTTTGAATATGTTTATCTGGCGCGTCCCGATTCAATGATCGAAGACGTCTCGGTCTACAAGGCGCGTCTGCGCATGGGCGAACGCCTTGCGGCGAAGATCCGGCGGCTCAAGCCGGGTCATGGCATCGATTCCGTGATTCCGATTCCGGATACCTCGCGTACGGCGGCCTCGTCATTGGCCCAGGTACTCGGTGTGCCGATGCGCGAAGGCTTCGTCAAGAACCGCTATGTCGGGCGAACCTTCATCATGCCCGGACAGAGTGAACGCGTGAAATCGGTACGCCGCAAGCTCAATGCGATTGGTCTGGAGTTCCGCAACAAGAACGTGTTGCTGGTCGACGATTCGATCGTGCGCGGTACGACCTCGAAGCAGATCATCCAGATGGCTCGTGAGGCGGGCGCGAACAAGGTCTATTTCGCCTCGGCCGCGCCTCCGGTGCGCTACCCGAACATCTACGGCATCGACATGCCGACCGCCGCCGAGCTCGTCGCGCATGGTCGAACTGAGCAGGAGATCGAAAGCGTGCTTGGCGCTGACTGGCTGGTCTATCAGGATCTGTCCGATCTGATCGCCTCGATCGCCGAGGGCAACGACAATCTCCATGAATTCGACACCTCGTGCTTCTCGGGTGAATACGTCACTGGAATCGAGCCGACCTATCTCGACCAGCTCCAGTTCGCGCGCTCTGACGAGGCCAAGGACAAGCGCAGACAAGCCGGTTGAATGCCGATACGTGACCGGATCGCTGTCACACACGCGTCTAAACCGGCAGAATCGCAAACGGCTGATGACGATCAGCCGTTTTTTTTGGTAAGGACAGAATGACTCCAATGCCGACAAGTAGCCTGTTTGCGGCGGCACAACGCTGTCTTTCCGAGACCGATCCGGAACGAAAGCTGACGTTGACCGGAACAACGGCGCTGGAATTCCGCGCCGGAAGGCTGGCCGTGCCGGTCGGCAAGGGCGTGGTGGATGCAATCGGCTCACCGGGGCGTCCCCAGCGGCCGCTCCTGATCGAGCCGCGCAAGCTCGCCCAGCGCGGCCTGGGCTCGGCCGAGGGCAGGGCAGCCCTGGTTCATGCCATCGCCCATATCGAGTTCAACGCGATCAATCTGGCCTGGGACGCAGTCTACCGCTTTCGCGGCATGCCGGCGGATTTTTACGCCGACTGGGTCGACATCGCCGATGACGAGGCACGTCACTTCCGCATGCTCAGCGAGCGACTTGCCGAGCTGGGTCATGGCTACGGTGATTTCGATGCCCACAATGGCCTCTGGGAAATGGCCGTGGTCACCGCGGAATCCTGTCTCACGCGCATGGCACTCGTGCCGCGCGTGCTCGAAGCGCGCGGGCTCGATGTGACCCCTGGAATGATCCAGCGCCTGCGCGGAGTCGGTGACCATCGAACCGCCGAGATCCTTGAAACCATCCTGCGCGAAGAAATCGCGCATGTTGCCGCCGGGTCGCAATGGTTTGCCTGGTGTTGTGCGCAATCCGGAGTCGAACCCGAAGCGACGTTTGCCGAACTGCTGGATACCCACATGCGCGGCAGCCTGCGCGGGCCATTCAACATCGAAGCCCGCCTCAGCGCGGGCTTCAGCGATGCCGAGCTTGCCCATCTCGGCACGCTTGCGGCATGAGGAAATCGCTGTTTGCATTGTTCATGTTGCTCGGTCTTGGCGGGATACTGGGCTGGGCGTCGGACATTCAATGGTCGGCGCCGTTCCGCGCCAGCCAGGTGCGGCACTGGGATGGATCCGATTTCCGCGTGGTCATGGGCGGCGCGGCTCAGGATGAAACCCGCCTGCGCATTGGTGCCGTCGGCGAAGATCGCACGGCGTTGCAATCGGTTGTCCTGAATGGAATCGATGCTGCCGAAAATCCGGTGTTGCGCTATCGCTTCGAGCAGTTTCCGCACACGCTGGAGCTGTCATTGGTTTTTCGCCGAGCCGGTGATGAGGATGTCACTGTTGTATCGCTGCCCTGGCCAGGCGATACCGACGCCTGGTTCGATCTCGGCACGGTTCCGCAGTGGCGTGGGCAGATCACCGAGCTGGCGTTTGCCGAATATCCGACTCCGCAGATCGTGCCGCCGATGCAGGGTTTTCGTCCGTTCACCCTGGTCGACGCGAGTCTGGAATCGCGCTCCTGGAGGGGAGACCTCTCCGCGCTGGCTACCGATTGGCTGGGCCAATGGCCATGGAGCCAGCGCTCGGTCCATGCGCTGGGCCGGGACACCGACACTCCGCGCGCCCAATCGCTGGTGCTTTGCCTCGCAATGGTGATTGCCCTGGTCGTGGTCGGTTCGTTCCTTGTTCTGCGCATGCGTGGAGCTGCCCTGCTGCGTGTGGGCGTTATCGCCGCAGTGCTTGGCTGGATCCTGCTGGATCTGCAGTGGGAATCGGGATTACGTTGGCGGCATGCTGCCACGCAAAGCCTGTACGCCGGGTTCGAGTGGCCCGAGCGCGAACTGCACTCGGCCGATCAGGACGTCATCGAGACGGCGCATGAGCTCAAGCGGGATCTGCGTGACCTGCCCGGGAATGCGCGGATTCTCGTGCATGCCGGATCCAGCTTTGCCACGCTGCGCATGATTTACCACTTGTTGCCAATGAACGTCGGCGTGCTGGTGCTGGCCGCTGATCTCTCGCCCGCTGTGCCCTTGCCGGCTGGCAGCATCATCGTTGTCTATGATGCGCCGGACTGGAGCTACGACCAGAAAAGCCAGCTGTTGCAAGGTGGCGGCCTGAGTTTTCCCGGCGAGATCCTGATTCGGCGCGATGGCTTGCTGGTCTTGCGCGTGCGGAGCCAGTCATGAGCTTTCATTATTCAATGGCCTGGTTGCTGCCATGGGTTGCGGGTTGTGGAATCTGTCTCGCGCTCAATCACGGGCGTCGCGAGCCGGGCGATCTTGCGGCGGCGGCAGGGATGGGTTTTGTTGTCGGCATTTTTCTCGCGGGCGCGCTGTCCTGGCTGCTTGCTGCTGGAAATACCGCGACCGCCTTTTCACGAGGCGCGCCCTGGCTTGCCGGAATCGGTTTGCTGGCGTGGACGGCGGTCTTCGCCTTGCGTGCGCCTTCGCGTGCGCCGGATTTCATGGCAAGAGCAGGGGGCACAGGCTGGCGCCTGCTCTGGTGTCTGTTCCTGGTTGCGATCCTGGTTCGCCTCGACATCATCGCCAGCGAAAACCTGTTGCGCCCGACATTTCCGTGGGATGCGTGGTCGGCCTGGGCAGTCAAGCCGAAGGCCTGGCTTCTGCTGGGTCATCATGTGCCATATGCACCGATGTCCGAATGGCTGGTAAGACCGGATCTCGAATTGCGCACATCGGGCATTTGGGATTACCCCGAGTTGCTTGCCTGGGTGCAGATCTGGTTTGCCAGCGCCGTCGGAGGCTGGAACGAGCCGCTGATCAATGCCGCGTGGGTTGGTGCGCTTGCGGCAATCGGACTGGCCAGCTATGGGCAGTGGCGAGCGCTGGGTCTTCGTCCGGGTGTGGCGATGCTGTTGGTCTACGCGCTGATGTCACTGCCCTTGCTCGATGCGCATGCGGCGCTGGCAGGCTATGCCGATCTCTGGCTTGCCGCTGCGTTTGGCATGGCGGTCTTGTGCTGGTTGCGCTGGATTCGTCAGCGAAATTCCGGGCAATTGTTGCTGGCCGCGGTTTTCGCGCTGAGTCTTCCGTTGATCAAGCTGGAAGGTGCGGTCTGGCTGCTGATCCTCTCGGCGGTCATGCTGTTGGGCATGTTACCGCGCCGGTCGCGCTGGATCGTTTTTGCCATTCTGGTTGGCGCGATTGCCGTCGGCATCGCCCTGGGCGGATTCCTGATGCCGATATTCGGCCTCGGCTGGATTCACCTGGCCTGGGGACAAGTGACGATTCCCGCACTCGGCGCGCTCGATCTGCACTGGCGGCCGGTCGGCAGCGCGATGCTCTCGGGACTGTTGACCCTACCGAACTGGCATCTGCTCTGGTACCTCGCGCCTCTGCTGATCGCGTTGCGCTGGCGGGTGTTTGCGCATGACCGCTGTGCGCGCTCACTGGGCGCGCTGCTGGCCGGGTGCGCATTGTTCCTGTTTGTCCTATTCTTTTTTACCGATGCGTCGGCCTGGGCCGAGAACTACACCAGTGCAAACCGCCTGATCCTGCACATCGTGCCGGCATTGTTCAGTCTGCTTGCCTTGCTGATTGTAGATGTGCGTCTGCCAGGCGCTGGTAGATCGCCAGAACCGCCTGCGCAGACTTCGCCAGGGTGAAGCGTTCGCGCCATCGTTGATGCCCGGCCTCGGCGAGTGATGCGCGCAAGGCAGGGTTTGAAATCCGCGTCAGAGCCCTGGCGAGCGCGTCGACGTCACCGGGCGCCACCAGCAAGCCGCTATGTTCAGGATCGATCACCTTGCCGATGGCGGAGCCCTGAATATCACTGGCGATCACGGCCAGGCGAGCGCGCATGGCTTCCAGCAGAACCAGTCCGAACGCTTCACTTCGATCCAGCGAGGGCAACACCAGCACATCGGCTGCGGCGTATGCGGCAAGCAGATCCGGATCGCTCAGGGCGCCAACAAACGAAATTCGATCGGCGATCCCCAATTGAGCCGCCTGCGCATGTAATCGCGAGGACTCTTCACCATCGCCCACCAGAACCAGGCTTGCCTCAGGTGTTCGTCCGATCGCGTTGAGCAATACGGCGAAACCCTTGTAGTGGCTCAGTCGGCCGACCGCGAGCAGGCGCAAGGAATCGGGTTTTGGCCAGTCGGGGGCGACTCCCGCTTGCTCGGCTGCATCACCGATGCCCAGCGGAATCACCGAAACCTTGGCTTTCCAGCGTGACAGCGCCTTGCTCGCGTCTAGATAGGCTTGCGATGTGGCGATGATGGCCGAAGCCCGCGCAAGTACGGCCTGCTCGAAGGGGCGATAGATCCGATAGGCAGCCCTCACCCGCCAGTCAGGCATTTCTGTGGAAATATCAGCGTGCCAATGAACCACCCAGGGCAGGGCACGAGCGCGTGGGCTCAGCAATGCCCAGAAGCACGATGGGTTCGGCAAATGCAGATGCAGCAGTTGCGGCTTCGCCTGTGCAATCAAGCGGGACAATTGCAATGGAAATGCCGGGCTGATGGGCGCATACAACGGTGCCGCTACACATCCGGCACGATTAACCTGCACCCCGTTGATATCCTCGATGGATCCTCGCCATCTTCCGGCGGGTTGATGCACCAGCGCCGACGCAGAGCAGCCTTGCTCGACCATCCATTCGCAAAGATCCTGCAGATGTCGCTCGATGCCACCGCGCTGCGGTGCATAGTATTTGCCGAGATGCAGGACGCGCATGCCGTCAGCGCTCGTCGCGCGCTACTCCGCCAGCCTCTCGGTCACCACGCAATTGCTTGATTTCCTGCTCGAGAATCGCCAGTTTCTGGGTCAGCCGCCGCATCCGGCGTTCTTGGCGCGAACGGTCGATATCGAGCTTGAGCAATCGCAGCAATACCATCGAAAGCCCGATGATGATCGGCAATACCGGCGCATAGTTGATGCCGGTCAATTTTCCGAGCCAGATCACCAGCGATGGAAAGGTACCGAGAACCAGGGTTGCGGCGGCGACGAACAACCACCAGGCCGCAAATGGCCCGTGCAGATGATCGCGCCGAACCAGGAAAAGGATTGCGCCGGCGAGTCCAACCGCAAGGATCGCTGCGGTGATTTGTGCGTCAAGCATCAGGATTGTGCCCCGTTCGCGGCCGGCCTGGCCGAACGCTTGCCGAGATCCAGGCGCGAGATGCACAGGATGGTCGTATGGAACATGTAACGGGCGACCACGGCCCACGAGGCGAAAACCCGGGAATGCCCTTGCTGGCGCGGCTGCATCGTGGTGGGGGTTTCGACGATCTTCATTCCTTTCCCTGCAAGCAGCATAAGTACACCGACATCCTGATAGTCGAGCAGGCTGGCCTCGGGCGCGGCAAGCATTTCGACCGCCCTGGCATCATAGAGGCGAAGGCCGGAAGTGAAATCCCGCAAACGCAGCCCCGTCAGCAGGCGAAGATACTGCCACGCTATCCGTTTTGGCACGCTCAGGCGCTCGATGCAGGTGCCGATGACGACGTTTGCCCCGGTTCGCGCGTGCGCGTCGAACAACAATGGCAGTAAATCAGGCTGATGCTGACCATCCGCATCCAGGCTGACAACCCCGCCGAATCCGTTTCTCGCCGCGTAGCGGATTCCGGCCTGGCAAGCGCCCCAGGCACCGAGCCCGATCGGCAGCATGAGCGTTTCCGCCCCGGCGCAGCGAGCCGCCGCCGCCGTGCCATCCGTGCTCGCATCGTCGACCACAAGAACGCGGCAGCCCAGTGATTCCCGCACGCCCCGCACGACGGCCGCAACGGTAGCGACTTCATCCCGGGCGGGGATCACAGCCAGGCAATCGGCAGGTGAAAGCGAAGACATCGAGGAAGGCGCAATCAGTCAGGGGCCGCGATTCTCGGCACCTGTCCCTGTCGATGTCAATGAAACACGGCTCGACCGGGATGTTTGACGCTGGAATGAGCTCAACTGCTGGTCGCGACAAAATGCCGCTTGTCCGTTGTCATGCCGGTGGAGGCGGGAAAAGCATCCTGGATGCCGAACGGCGGGCCATTCATGTTGATTCTGCTCAACTTGTAGATGGATCGCATTGCCAGCCACTCGCTGTTCGGAGCCGCCGGGACCATAAAAGCGACTGAGAGCCCCGCTGGGTCGCAGGAATCCTGCAACACCCGGTGCAGGGGCGAGTTCATCCGACGAAATGCGTCGGGAAAACCTCGAAAATCCTGATGATCGGAGCCGAATGCGTCACCATTGACTGGAAAGGCCAATTGTTTCAATAAGTTGAGTGTATTCCAGCTTCGTGCGCTCGTCGTTCGTAACCCGGGGAGCCAAGGGATATACTCCTTGCCGTATGTGGTTGGCATGCAGGCCTGTACGTCAGGTGTCCGGATCCCATGCCCGGTTGCGTCTTAAATCGCGTGGACGTGGAAAGCCTGGGGCTCGGACAGGGGAAATCTGCCCGATCAACAAAGCATGGCCACCCTCAGTTCTGACAAGTCGGTCAAACTTGTGTACGGAACTTGTTGACGGGGAAAGGAGAAAGTACTTATCCTCCGCAAGGTTCGGGCACAAGCAAGACTTTTTGCAATGTATCAGGGGAAGGGGCCCCACCCCGCCCAGACAATCCTGGAGAGACACAAATGAACACAAAGATGAAGACACTGTCGATGGCCGTTCTCGGCTTGGTGGGTTTCGCGGCTGCTGGTGCAGCCATGGCGCAGTGCCCGACTACCCTTGCCCCGCCGTGGAGCCTTGTTTCCACCCTTCAGGGTACGGCAACCAGCCAGACTGGCGGATATGACAGCACAGCTTGCCGCTTGCGCGTTGCACTCAACCAGAATGGTTCGACAGGCTCCAAGGCGTTCGTACTGGATCAGACACCCGCGAATGAAACGCGCTATCGCGCTCAGTTTATTGTTGATGTCTCAGGGCTTGCGTTGACTCAGGCTAATCGGAACGTTATCGGTTTTTCGATCCTCGGCGCAACTGCTCCTGTAGGTGGCACAAGCCGCATGGCCTTCGCAACTCTGACGGGCAATGGATCTGCGTCAATTGTTCGCCTCTCCGTTGGCGATACGTCTCAGCCGAGCCAATATCAGCAGGTTGATGTACCACTCCCAAATCAGGCGGGTGCGAACAGGATTGAGATTGATCTTACCGTCGGTTCCCCCGGTTCTATGCGCTATTGGGTATCCAACGTTTCTGCTTCGACTGCTGATGGCAGTCCGACGGGCACTGTTTCTTCGCTTGCCAACACCGGTTGGACGGGTGTTGACCAGGTTACGCTAGGTTTAGTGAATGCCAATACGTTCTATCGCCAGAACTTCACAAACACTAGCTACGTCTACTTTGACCAGTTCGATTCGCGTCGCCAGACGTTTATTGGCCACTAAAACCAAACCCCTGATTGGCTTACACATTGGAGTGATGTTATGAAGAATATTTTGGCTTGCTCGATTGCAATGGCTTGTTGTATCGCAGCTGGATCCGTTTCGGCTCAGACTTGTACTGCCAGTGCAGGTGCCATCCCGCTCTCGGGCCCCAACAGCCTGACCACGCCGATTACGAACTTTGATACTTGTGGTGTGACCAACCAGTTGGGAGCAATGTGTAGCTCCGCGACTACGAGTGCCGCAACCGATGCTATCTGGTCGGTCACTCTTGGGCCGGGCGCAATTGGCGGAGCCACCGCGCCGGAACAGAACTTCGTGATCTCTACGAGCTCAGGTACGTATGACATGTATGCGGCCCTGATGCAGGGTGCATGCGCAGATTCGGCTCCGTGCCCGGTCGAAGCGGATAGCAACCCGGCTGGTGGTTCGGAAACCATCTCCGTTCAGGGCCTTGCTGCTGGCCAATACTTCTTGGCGGTTACGTCTTTCACAGCTGGACAATGCGGGCCGGTTACCATTGCGGTTCCGCGTCTTCCGGTGGCATTGCAGAATTTCTCTGTCGAATAAGCATTGCGTCTGATCTGAGGAAATCGAGCCCACGTGCCTGTCACGTGGGCTTTCTCATATGCGAAACAAAATCCTTTGCGCTCTCTTTTCAATCCTTCTTGTGGCATTTCCCATTTCTCATGCCGAGTCGCTATTGCCCGCTCATCCCACGGGCAAGTTCGAATTCACCGGTACCGAGTTCGGGCAGAGCCATCCGTTTGCAAAAATCCACGTTCAAGTCTTGGCTAGAAACGTCGCCGGGAAGCCGATTGAAGTCGAGCGAATCGCGGAACGCGAACCCGAAGGTACAAACATCCAGTTCAAGCCCACGCTGATCCCGCCAGGCGGGTCGTATCCGGTCGAACTGGATATAACGTTGAATGAAAATGTTGGTCGTGTCGCCCATTATTTTGACGTATTCGCTAAAGGTGAGCCCGAGCCTATCGATGGTTTTGCAGTCCGCGGCTTCGCGGACTGGCTCGTTTCGCCAGCCGACACAGATATTGAATTTGGAACATTCGAAGTCTCAAGAGCTGTGCAAAAGGTTGTTCCGATCGATGTCAGGCCTGGGGCTTCTGTCCATTTGGTGGGTGTAGAAAAACCAAGCGCGTATTTCGATGCCAAGATCGCAAGGCAAGGGAATGCGCTGGAACTGAGCAGTCGGCGCGATGCGCCATGGTCGAGTTTCGACGAGAACTTGCTGGTCAAGACTGACAACCCATTACAACCCGTGGTCGCTTTTCGTTTGCGAGGTCAGGCGAGAGGTTCGGTCGTGCCGAGCTCCGATCCTCTTGACTTCGGATTGTTGAGGGAGGGTCAAGCTGCGGAACTGATACTTGTGCTCAACGATGTAACCGGCAAGCCGCTCGAAATTGGCGAAGTCGTAGCAAAAAGCCGAATGAAGGTGTTTACCTCAGTCACCGACTGCGTGCCGAAAAGCGAGTCGTGCAAGAACCTGAAGGTTGCTTACCCGCCCATGAACATGCTGGGCACGACCGGTGGAATGCTGGAGATTGGATTGCCTTCCTACAAACGGAATCTGCTTGTTCGTTTTGGCGCGATCGGTATCGGAAAGGATACTCAGATCCGGAGTCTCGCCGACGATTTCAAGGCGGCACAGGAAGAGTCAAAGTCGATTTCCTCGGTGCTGCAGTCGTCAGTGGCCAAGGCTCCATCAGAAGGACTGGTTCCAGCAACCATGTTGACGCCGGATGGCACTGGCCCATTGCTCAAGTGGCAGGTCACCAATGAATACGATATCTACGGTTACGAGATCTATCGTTCCGACGCAGAGAAAGGTTCGTATTCACGGGTGAGTGCGAAGATCATCGAGCGATTGGAAGGGAATCCCGAGGCAGGTTCCATTTATCAGTGGCGGGACTCCTCGGCGAAATCTGGAAACATCTATTGGTATTACATCAGTATTGTCTACAACAAGGGACGCAAACAGCAGTTCACGAGTCCGCAAAAGATTGTCGCCAAGTAGTTTTTGCGGAATGCGTATATTGTTTCGTGCTCTTAAGTGGTGTCCTGAAAAGTCGGTTCATTGCTCTGAAACTACGAGGCCTGCTTTCAGCTAAGCCTAAATCCCGAGAAAGTGCGGCAGCGCGTACCAGTCCCCAAGCACAATGCGCTTGGCGGGTTGTTCGGCGATGTTGAAATGATGCACGGCCGGACGGTGGGTATGACCGTGAATCAGATGGTGGACGCTGGCTGAGTTCATCGCCGCTTCGACTGCGTCTTGATTGACGTCCATGATGACTGCGTTGGTGCTGCCGGTGTGGCGCTGGCTTTCCTGGCGTGCCTGGTTGGCGAATGCTTTTCGAGTTTCGATGCTTTGCGCGAGGAACTGGCGCTGCCATTCGGGTGAGCGAACCTGTTTGCGGAAGGCTTGGTAGGCGCAATCGTCGGTGCACAGCGTATCGCCGTGCATGAGCAGGGTGGGGGTTCCGTAGAGGTTGATGACGGAAGGGTCGGGCAGCAGGGTCATTCCTGCCTTCTTTGCGAATCGTTCGCCAATGAGGAAATCGCGGTTTCCGTGCATGTAGAAGCAGGGGCGTTGTGCCTCGCGCATCGGACGCATGGCTTGCACAAAGCGCTCGCCTGTTTCGTCCTCGGCGTCATCGCCAATCCAGGCCTCAAACAGATCTCCGAGGATGTACAGCGCATCGGCGTGTACGGCTCGTTCGCGCACGAACTTCGAGAACATCTCGATGATCTCGGGGCGTACGAGATCGAGATGCAGATCCGAGATGAAGAGGGTTGTCATGGGGCTTGATCGGCAGTTTTGCTGTTCACGCGACGGTCGTCGGGATCTGCAAACGCACGGGCACCGGCCAGAACGGGTGTTGGCGCCGGTCATGAATTTGCCAGGGGCGAAGTGCGTGCGTGGAAAGCTCCTCATCCCCCTGCGGAACCTTCTCCCGCAGCGCGGGAGAAGGAACAGCGCAGATCAGGGCAGGATCTCGACCTTCTCGATGACGACGTCGGTGGTTGGTACGTCGCTGCGGAACGGGCCCTTGGGTCCGGTTGGAGTGGCGGCGATCTTGTCGACGACGTCCATGCCGTCGACGACCTTGCCGAATACCGCGTAGCCCCAGGTTTCGGCGCGTTCGTCGCTGACGAAGTCAAGGTTGCGGTTGTCGACCAGGTTGATGAAGAACTGTGCTGTTGCCGAATTCGGATCCGGCGTGCGCGCCATGGCGAGTGTCCCGCGCTTGTTCGAAAGGCCGTTCTTGGCTTCGTTCGGAATCGATGGACGGGTGGGTTTCTGATTCAGGTCAGGGGTGAAACCGCCGCCCTGGATCATGAAGTTGCCGATAACACGATGGAATATCGTCCCGTTGTAAAAGCCGTCTTTCGCATATTTGACGAAATTCTCGACACTCTTGGGTGCCTTGGCGGCGTCAAGTTCGACTGTGATGTCACCGAGGCTGGTCTTGATCAGTGCTTTCGGATTGGTAGGTGCTTCAGTCGACGCGGCTGTTTCAGGTTTGGCCGGCTTGGCGGCCGGTTCCGGTTTGCCCTGGGCAAACGCGCCCAGTGGCAGCATGAGGATCAACGCCAAAGGCAGCACGGACTGGATCGCTTTGACACGAAGAAGTTTAAGCATCATCGGATCTTCCTGGATGGAGGGGCGCCCATGATAAGCGCTGCTGCGATTCCTGAGAAATGTCGGGTCACAACCGCTCACGGTGCAGGAACCGAAAGCCGCAAGCGAGGTGATCAAACAACGGGTGATTTGATGACCACGAGCCTGATCTCGATCTTCTTGAGGTGATCGCGCTCCTGTTCGAGGTCGACGCGCGTCAGCGGATGGCTTTCAAGCCAGCGTGCCGGTAACTCGAGGGTCAGCGTATTTTCTTCGGCATGAACGCGGAACTCCGGTATCGCATCCTCGCTGCGGGCACGATGCAGCAATACGGCAAGGCGGAGCAGCGCGGTCAGTCGTTGGGTTGCTGGCTGCATGCGTGGCGGCAGGCCGTTCAATCCCTGGGTATCCGGTTTGCGGCGATGTGAGCGCAGGATCGCCGCGAGCTGCTGCTGCTCCTGGCGGCTGAACCCGGCCAGATCCGATTGCGCCATGATGTAGGCGCCGTGGGCCTGATGCTGGCTGTGTGCAATCGCCAGCCCGATTTCATGGGTATGTGCGCACCAACCGAGCATTTCCTGCGCCTGCGCATCGAGTTTCCAGCCACTGCCTGCCCCGGCAAACAGGCGCATCGCGGTCTCGGCGACACGGGTGGCCTGGGCCTCGTCAACGCCATAGCGCTCGGCAAGGGCGCCAATGCTGGCATTGCGCGAATCGAGATGCCGGGCACGACCGAGCATTTCATAGAGCAGGCCCTCGCGCATCGCGGTTTCGCAGACATTCATCTGCTGCAGGCCGAAGGTCGCGAAGACGGCATCGAGAATGGCGACGCCGCCAGCGATCACGCCGACCCGATCACTGGACAGACCGGGCAGGTTCAACTGGCTGCTGCTGCCGGCCGCCAGTAGAGCCTCGCGCAGGCGGGCCAGTGCCTCGGCAGTGATTCCGTGTTCCGACCAGCCATTGGCCAGCACGATGCCGCCGATCGCCTTCATCGTTCCCGAGGAGCCGATTGCCTCGCTCCAGCCGCGCTCGCGAAAGTTCGCGCCAAATTGCTGCAATTCGACGGCAATCTCGCTTTTTGCCTGGTTCCAGCGGCGCTGGGTGATTTTGTCATCCTCGAAGAAACGCAGGGTGCTTGCGATGCAGCCGACCTGCAGGCTCTCGCGTTCGAGGGTTTCATGACCACGCCCGATGATGAATTCGGTACTGCCTCCGCCGATGTCGACCACCAGCCGCTTTTCGTTGCTGGACGGAAGTCCGTGCACGACGCCTTGATAGATCAGGCGCGCTTCCTCGCGGCCCGATACCACTTCAATTGGATGCCCGAGTGCGGTTTCGGCAGGCAACAGGAAGGCTTGCGGGTGGCTCAACTGGCGGATCGCGTTGGTGGCAACGGCGCGCACATGACTTGGCTCGAAGCTGGCCAGGCGCTGGCCGAATCGGGACAGACACTTGAATGCGACTTCGCGGCGTTCCGGAGTCAGCGAACCATCCTTGCGCAATCCGGCGGACAAGCGGACGCTTTCGCGCAGTCGATCGATCACGCGCAGGTCGCCATGCGTGTAGCGGGCGACGACCAGATGGAAGCTGTTCGATCCAATATCGGCTGCGGCGATCAGATCGCCATCGCGGATCTGGTCGGGCAGGGTGAGGGATTTCACTGACACAGCTTTTCCAGCAGGGCGAGTTGTGCAGAGTGGAGCTTGCCCGCATCACCCTGGACGCGTCGGTAGCTGCCGTCGGATTCGAGCTGCCAGGCCTGGGTGTTGTCAGCCAGGTAATTTTGCAGCGACTCCTCGAAAACGCGTGCGGCGAGTCCGGGATCCAGGATCGGGAAGCAGGTTTCGACCCGGCGCAGCAAATTGCGATCGAGCCAGTCGGCGCTTGAACAATAGATTTCCGGAGTCTGGTCGTTCTCGAACCAGTAGACGCGGCTGTGTTCGAGGAAACGACCGACGATTGAACGCACGCGAATGTTTTCGGAAACGCCGGGGATGCCCGGACGCAAGGTGCAAGCTCCACGCACGATCAGATCGATCTGCACGCCGGCACAGGAGGCCCGATACAGCATCCTGATGACTTCGGGCTCGTTCAGCGCGTTGATCTTGGCGATGATCCTGGCCGGCTTGCCGGCTTTGGCATGCCTGGTTTCACGCTCGATCTTGGCCATCAGGCCCTTGTGCAGGGTGAACGGTGAGTGCAGCAGATGCCTGAGCTGGATGATCGGCCCGAGCCCTGAGAGCTGCAGAAACAGCAGATGCGCGTCTTCGCCGATCTCCGGATTGGCCGTCATCAGGCCGAAATCGGTATAGATGCGCGAAGTGATCTGGTGATAGTTGCCAGTCGATAGATGCACGTAGCGCCGCAATCCATCCGCTTCGCGACGCACGATCAACAGCATCTTGGCGTGGGTCTTGTAGCCGACAACGCCATAGACCACTTGCACCCCCGCTTCCTGCAGGCGGTTGGCCAGGCGCAGGTTGGCTTCCTCGTCGAAGCGCGCGCGCAGTTCGACGACGACGGTCACATCCTTGCCGAGGCGTGCAGCCTCGATCAGGTGATCGACTAGTTGTGAATCGGTGCCGGCGCGATACAGGGTCTGCTTTATCGCCAGCACGTCCGGATCGACGCTCGCCTGCTTGACCAGCTCGCTGACGGTGATGAACGACTCGAATGGATGATGCAGCAGGATGTCGCGCTCGCGGATCGCGGCGAACAGGCTGTCACCTTCGGCGATGGCCGGATGCACCCGTTGAGCGAAGGCCGGGTATTTGAGGTCTGGGCGATCGATCTGGTCGTAGATCGCAATACTGCGACTGACATTGACCGGGCCTTCGCACCGATAGACATCCTGGTCACTCAGTTCGAAATTTTGTTCGAGCAGGCTTGTGATCGCGCGCGGACAGTTGGCGCCGACTTCAAGGCGCACGGCCTTTGCGTAGCCGCGCCCGCGCAGTTCGTCGCGCAGGGCCAGGGCCAGGTTTTCGACTTCTTCCTCGTCGACGAACAACTCGCTGTTGCGGGTCACGCGGAACTGGTAGGAACCCTTCACCTGCATGCCCGGAAACAGCTCGTCCATGAATTCATGCAGCAGATCGGACAGGAATACGAAGGCGGTGCAGCCTTCGGAAACTTCGTCGGGCAGGCGAATGATGCGCGGCAGCGAACGTGGCGCACGCAACAAGGCCATGTGACCCTCGCGGCCAAACGCATCCTTTCCAGCGAGCACCACGGCCAGGGTCAGACTCTTGTTGAGAATGCGCGGGAATGGATGCGCCGGGTCAAGGCCGAGCGGCGACAGAACGGGCAGGGTTTCATTGCGGAAATAGCCTTGCAGCCATCGCTTCTGCTTGATCGTCCATGCCTTTCGGGTCAGGAAGCGGATGCCTTCCCGCGCAAGTTCCGGCAACAAGATGTTGTTCCAGAACGAGTACTGCTTTTCGACCAGCACAAGCGTGCGCTCACGAATCAGGCTCAGGATCTCGGTGATCGACATCGCGTCGGCGCGCGGCTGGCTGTCGCCAAACGCGTGATGATGCTTGAGCACGGCCACGCGAACCTCGAAGAACTCGTCGAGATTGGTGCACGAGATGCACATGAAGCGCAGGCGTTCGAGCAATGGATTACGCGCATCCTCAGCCTGGGCCATGACCCGCGAATTGAACTCGATCTGTGCCAGCTCACGATTCAGGTACAACGAAGGCTCGCTGAAATCGAGCGAACTCGCGGTTGCAGAGTCCGTGACCGCGCCGATCGCATCGACCGGGATGACGGCTGCAGGATCGGCAGGGCTTCGGATGTTGCTCGAATTCACTTAATCCACCTCCGTGGTCAAATCCGGCGAGAGCAGGCGATTTGCATGGAACATGCAGGCAAACGTGCTGCCCACACCGATTTCGCTGTTGATCTCCAGATGCGCATCATGCAACTGCAACACGTGTTTTACGATCGAAAGTCCGAGGCCGGTTCCGCCACTTTCGCGTGATCGGCTGGTCGATACCCGATAAAACCGCTCGGTCAGGCGCGGCAGGTGCTGTGCGGGGATGCCATGCCCCGTATCAATCACGCGGAGTTGAGCGCCGCTGGGGTCACTGCGCCAGACAATCCGGACGTGACCCCCGACAGGCGTGTAGCGTACGGCATTGCTCACCAGATTCGAGAACGCACTGTACAGATCCTTCGCCGACCCCTGAAGATCCTGGTCGCTCTCGACGCTGGCCGTGATTGTGTGTCGACCCTGACTGAGCCCTTCGGCATCGCGCTGCAGCGCAATCACCATCGGGCGCATCGCCACCCGCGTTCCTGGCAGCGTTTCCTCGGCGTCAAGGCGGGACAGGGTCAGCAGATCCTCGACGATCTGGGTCATGCGACGTGACTGGTTGCGTAGCTCGCGGATGACGGTCTCGAACTCGGGGACATGTTCGGGTTCGATCAGCTCCAGATATCCGTGCACGACGGTCAACGGCGTACGCAACTCGTGCGACACGTTGGCAACGAAATTGCGACGCATCTTTTCCACACGTTGGGCCTGGCTGGTGTCGCGCACGAGCAGCAGGGCATGATTCTCGGCATACGGGATCAGGCGCAGATTCAACCGGATTTCCGCGTTGGCCGGCGCGCTGACATCCACCATCGGCTCCGTACCCGCCGCGTCGATCCATGCTTCGAGCCCCGGGATCTTGACAACATCGAGCAGCGGGGAATCGACATCCTGCGGATACTCGAGGTTCAGCAGTGTGCCGGCCGCGGAATTGAACCAGCGGATGCGCCGATTGCCATCGAGGGCCACGAGTGCGTCCGGCAAGGCCATCGCGGCATCCCGAAATGCGCGCAGCATCCCGAACAAGCCGGCACGGCGGAGCGCGCTGTGCTTTTTCACGCGCTGGCCGAGAATCGATAGCCGGCGCCACGCACCGTCTGCACGCAGCCATCCAGCGCATGCGGCTCCAGAGTCATGCGCAAGCGGCGGATATGCACATCGACCGTGCGCTCTTCGACATAGACTCCGCCGCCCCAGACATGATCGAGCAATTGGCTGCGCGAATAGACGCGCTCGGGATGGGTCATGAAGAAATGCAGCAGCCGGTATTCCGTCGGGCCAATTGCGACGATTTGTTCACCGGCAAAAACGCGGTGCGCCGCGCTGTCGATGCGCAGGCCGGAAATCTCGATGACCCCTGCGCCATCTTCGCCATGGGTGCGCCTCATCACCGCACGGATGCGCGCGATCAGCTCGCGTGCCGAGAACGGCTTGACCACGTAGTCGTCGACGCCAGCGTCAAGGCCGTTGACGCGGTCTGCTTCCTCGCCCCGCGCGGTCAGCATGATGATCGGGATATCGCGGGTCAGATCCTCGCGACGCAAACGCCGGGCGAAATCGATTCCGGACATGCCCGGCAGCATCCAGTCGAGCAGGATCAGATCGGGAATCTGATCGGCAATCGCCGCCTGCGCAGTGCGCGCATCGGCGGCATGCATCGCCCGCATGCCGGCCTTGCCCAGGGCAAACGCGACCATGTCGCGGATGGCTGGCTCGTCTTCAACGATCAATACGCGCTTTTGCACGGAATCACTGGGCCTTGGAGACCGCCATGGCCTCGTTTTTAAGCATCTATTGCAGCGGAGAAATGTTACGACGCAATGACACCTCCGGGCACAGGCGCGTGCGACAGCCCAGTGAAGTCGCTGCCGATGTCGAGAAGCCGCCGTTCTTCTCATCATCCGCGCTGCGTCGCTCGCGCTTGCGCAAATCGAGCACGATCGGTGTCATCGCGGTAATGCGTGAATCAACACGGGCGCGCTGGTAGTAAGTCAGCTCCTGTTTGCTTGACAAGGCCTTGAGTTGATTCAGTGCATCTTCGGCGCGACCATTCAGGAAGGCCCACTCCGCGTAGGCTTCTGCCGCACGAATCTTGTCACCGCCCAGCTCATTGGCGCGCGCGAAGCTGCGCTGCAGATCGGGATCTTCGTTGTAGCGGGCGAGCAAGGGGCGCAAGAGATCCTGGGCGCGGCGGGCCGATTCGGCATCATTCCTGGCCAGCAGGGAGTCCGTGAAGGCCAGGGTAATGGCGCGATTTCCCGGAAAGTTGGCGCTGAGTTTTTCATAGCGCGCAAAAGCCGAGGTTCGCTTGCCGGCCTGATCCTCGGCATCGGCCATGCCGAGCTGGAACACCGAACTGTCCGGATATCTGGCGAGCAGTTTGGCGAATTCCACAATGGCCTTGTCCGGCTGTCGCGCGCGGACGAGGGCCAATGCGTAGCCGTAACGGTTCGCGCTGGTGTCCGAGCCCGGATTGCGCTGCAACTCGTCAGCGTAGTAGCGGACGATTGCGTTGGGTGAATCCGCATTGAGCGTTCGCGCGCGTTCGCGCATCAGTTCGAAAGTATTGCTGCCGGATGTAGCCGTTGGCTGCGGTTCGAGGCGCGGGCTGGTTGGCAGCGACAAATCCAGGGTCGGATGCGTTCGTGGCAAGCCGACGCCGATCGCGGTCGAACCGGTCGGTGCAATCGGAGTCCGCGCCACGTTGGCGGTTTCGTCCAGCTTCACGGCGCGTGCCTTGGCATCGGCAATGCGGTTGACGTCGACCGGATGCGAGCGCAGGAACTCGGGGATGTCGACGCCATTGACGCGCATGACCCGCTGCATCGTGGCGAATGTTTCCGCCATCGCCAACGGCTCATAACCGGCGCGCGCCAGGCTCTGGATACCGACCCGATCCGCCTCGATCTCGTCGTACCGGGTGAAATTGATCGCACGCTGCTGCATCAGCGAAACGCCGCTCATCAGTACGGCCTGGCTGGCATCATCATTGCGACCCGCCGTGGCGACCAGTGCACCAAGCATGGCCAGCGCGATCGGCAAGCTGCTCTTGCGTGAATCCTCGAATGCGCGCAACAGGTGTTGCTGGGTGACGTGGGCGATTTCGTGAGCAATTACCGCAGCCAGTTCGTCTTCCGTATGCATCGCGTTCATCAAGCCGATGTTGACGCCGATAAAGCCACCTGGAGCGGCAAAGGCATTGATCTCGTTGCTGCGCACGACGAAGAAGGTGAATTCAAGATCCGGTCGATCGCTGACCGAGACCAGGCGATAGCCGAGCGAGTGCAGATAGTCCCCAACCAGTGGATCATCGAGGATCAGGTTGTAGGCGCGCATCTCGTGCAGCATCGATGCGCCGTATTCCTTCATCTCGGTGGGCGAGACGGCGGTTGCCGCGGAGCTGCCGATGTCGGGCAGGCGAACGCCATTGTCCTGCGCTCCGGCAAGGCCCGTGATCGCCGCGGTCATCAGCACCGGCAGCCATTTCAGTCTGTGCATGGCATTCACGCTCCGCAAAGCTTTCCTCATATTTGCTAGTCTAACCCCGCGCTCCTTAACAGGCTGTTGAAATTCCACTCGGTCGGCGCGATACGGCGGCAAGGAATGCCTGAAGTCGCGCGTTTGCTGTGGCAAGCCTCGTGCCCATCATGTGGGCGTGATGACGGTGAATTCAATTTCTGGGCCGGAGCATGCCCTGAACCGGCCATTGAATTGAACGATGCGACCCGCATCCAAGACGCAATTGATTGATCTGGAGTAACCCGATGGTTTCAGTCGAGATGTACACCACAGCCGTCTGCCCGTATTGCGTTGCGGCCAAGAACCTGCTCAAGCAGAAAGGCTTCGACTACAGCGAAATCCGGGTTGATACGGATCCCCAGCATCGTGACGAGATGTTGAAACGCAGCGGCGGTCGCCGTTCGGTGCCGCAGATTTTCGTCAACGGGACGCATATCGGTGGATTCGACGATCTGGTTGCCGCCGACCGGAGTGGCAAGCTCGCAGAAATCGCGGCGTCCGCAAGCGGCTGAGCGACACTTCAGCGGGGCAGGCGAACCAGTCTCGCCGGGGTGCCATCGGCATTCTGTCCGGCAAGCCGATCGAGGCCGACCTGATCGAAGTCGGCCAGCACACTGGCGCCGTCGGTCAAGCTGCAGAATGAGGCGACCGGATGGCCGCCCACATCGTCGAGGCGGCATTGCAGGTTGATGCTGCCGAGTGGGTCACTGACGCGGAATGTTTCCGCATCCGCCGTGGCCAAGGTGACCAGTTCGATGATCCTGGCGTCGACGGAATTGCCAACGATCAGTGCCCAATCGCCTTGCCAGCCCTTGCCAGGATGCCCTTCCGCGAACGGCAGACGTGCCAGGTTCAGATCCTGAACTTCGATGGCCCTGGCTGTGCCCGGTTGTCCGCGAACCAGCCATGCATTCGCATGGGCCGGAGTCAGGAACTCGATATTGATCGCCAGACCAGGTTCGATTTCGGGCGCCGCGTTCGGCCCGGCGAATGCTTCGCCGCCCCCGACCATCCGCGACAGCGCAATCCGCGCAATCTTGCCCGACATGGTCTGGCTGCCGAAATACCAGGTTGGCGCTCCGGATTCGTAGCTGAGCCAGGTCACGGCAAGGATGTCACCTTGCTGCTCGATTGACAGTCCATTGCCGGGCAGCGCCGGCACATTGTTCGCAGTCGGAACCGACCACCAGAATCCGCTTTCGGGGCGCGACCGACGATCGTCACCACCCGATCTCAGCAAGCGAAATGCAATCAGCTCGTTGTTGCCCTTGTCGTGAGCAAGGAACAAGCGCACGCGATAGATGCCGAGGCCCAACTGGTCGAGCCGGGCCTCGCGGACAAGATTCAGCTTGAGCTGAAATGCGGTCTGCACCTGTGCGCAGGTTCGTATCTCGCTGCGCAGGTAGATGTCGATGTCATGGTCGACGACACGTGTCCGCAGCAATGAGGGCAGGCATGCGTCGGGCCACATGCCTTCAACGATGAGATCCGGTGGCCATTGCGGCGCAACCTCCGAAGCCGCGACCAGACGCACATCGAGATCGTTGTCGACAGGGCCTGCCGGAGAGGCAAATGTGACCTGGGCCGTCGCCAGAAACAGGGCGGTCAGCAGGACGAAGCAGCGCAGAACGCGCGTGCGGGGAATCTTGTCGGTTGTGCGATGCGGCATCATTTTCGGATAATGCGCGCCCTTTGCCGCCTTCGGCAAGCCGGCTTCATGGAGTTCAAAGAACGATGAGTCAGACAATTGCGGTCATTCGTGGTGATGGAATCGGGCCGGAAATTGTCGATTCGGTGCTGCGCGTGCTGGATGCGATGAAACTTGGCCTGGCTTACGAGTTTGTCGAGGCGGGGATGGCCGCACAACAAAGTGTCGGTGAATTGTTGCCGCAGGCGACCCTTGACGCGATCAGTCGCCACAAGGTCGCCCTCAAGGGGCCATTGACCACACCCATCGGTGGCGGCTTCAGCTCGCTCAATGTCGAATTGCGCAAGCGTTTCGACCTGTATGCCAATGTGCGCCCGGCGATCACGTTCCCGGGCACCAAGGCGCGCTATGAAAACATCGACATCATCACGGTGCGCGAAAATACCGAGGGTGCGTATGGATCGGAAGGCCAGACCTTGTCCGAGGACGGCGAACATGCCCAATCACTGATCCGCAATTCGCGGCGTGGCAGCGAGCGCATCGTGCGTTATGCGTTCGAGCTGGCGCGCAAGCAGCGCCGCAGTAAGGTGACGGCTGTGCACAAGGCCAACATCATGAAAACCACCTCGGGAATCTTTCTCAAGGCCGCGCGTGAGATTGCCAGGGAATATTCCGACATCGCCTTCAACGAGATGATTGTCGACAACACCTGCATGCAACTGGTCATGAATCCGCAGCAGTTCGACGTCATCGTCACCACCAACCTGTTTGGCGACATCATTTCCGATCTGTGTGCTGGCCTGGTCGGCGGCTTGGGTCTCGCGCCGGGTGCCAACATCGGCAGCGAAGTGGCCATCTTCGAGGCCGTGCATGGATCGGCACCGGATATTGCAGGCAAGGGCCTGGCCAATCCCTGCGCGTTGCTGCTGGGTGCCGCGCAGATGCTCAGCCATATCGGTCACGAAGACCAGGCTGTGCAGGTTCGCGAAACGATCCGGGCGACACTTGCCGCACGTGATCGGCTGACCCCGGATCTTGGCGGCAGCGGCACGACGACCACATTCACCGATGCCTTGGTCGAGCGTATCAACGGTTGACGTGCTGCAAGTCGGCTGCGGCCGCGAGATGATCGAGAACCGCGATTTTGCCGCGCCCGGGTTGATAGGCAAGGCCCAATGCGCGATTGACGAAGCGGATCGCGTTTGCCACTGATTCCTCGATGGGATATCCATTGGCAACGCTGGCGGCGACGGCTGCGGCCAGGGTGCAGCCGGTGCCATGTCCTTCGGCATCTATCCGCGCATGCGAAAACCATCGGGTTCCCGCATCGCTGACCAGAACATCGAAGACTTCCGCGCCCGAGACATGGCCACCCTTGAGCAGCACCGCCCGTGCACCCTGTTCGCGCAGTTCGCAGGCGGCATCGAGCAAATCTTCTCGGCTGTGCAATGCGCGACCGACCAGCTGTTCGGCTTCGGGAACATTCGGGGTCAGCAGATCGGCAAGTGGAATCAGATGGTGCCTAATAGCGGCAACCAATTTGCCGCGTGAAAGCGAGGCGCCGCTGGTCGCAACAAGCACAGGGTCGACGATCAGCGGTATGTCTCGATGATGTTCGAGCGCCGCAGCGACGGTTCGGCACAGGGATGGGGTGCCGAGCATCCCGATCTTGATCGCGCCGACGCGAAAATCATCGAGCACGGCCTTGATCTGGGCCTGCACGACCCGTTGCGGGAGCATTTCGATGTCGCTGACACCACGCGTATTCTGTGCGGTAACGGCCGTGATTGCGCACAAGCCATGCACGCCCAGCGCGGCAAAGCTGCGCAAATCGGCCTGGATGCCGGCCCCGCCGCCGGAATCGGATCCGGCGATGGTCAGGGCACATGGCGGCGAGGAGGCGGGTGACGAGGGTTCCATGAGTGTTGGTTTCCTGCAACAGGTGGGGCCGCTCCGGGTTTCCTGATGATTGCGCAATGGAATATGCAAATCACCGCTGGCCCAACGAAAACGGCCTGATTATTTCGATTGTTGCGTACTTGACCCGGTGTTGCATTTACGCCAATATCCGCAACGCGACACGGACACTCCTTTCCTCAACCGCAGCAACAGGGCAATGCAGCGGCCAACAACAGCAACAGCAAGCTTTGTGGGAGCGCTCGGCGTACTGCTGACGCTCCCGATTTCCTTTTCGGCGAATGCGGCGACTGTATCGCACGCGTCGTCCGGGATGACTGTTGCCGAAACGGGTGCCGCAAGCGTACCGCAACGTTGGCGCAACTATGCGCTGGCCAGCATTACCCCGGCATTTTCGTGGAGTCCGACGATTTCGCGGGATCCTCCGCAGATCACCGACTCGCCGGATGCGCTGGCCAGTTTTGCCCTGACCTTGCAAGACCTCGGTCAACAGCCGATCGGTACCTTGAACCTGTCGATTGCACAGCAGCGTGTGGACAACCGGGTGCAGGCACTGTCCAGCCCACGGCTTGATGTCGGCTCCGATCTTCCCGACGTCGTCCTCAAGCGCACAATTGTTGCGCCTTCACTGACCAGCCAGTGGGGTCAGACGGGATCGTTCGGCGTCACCGCGATACTCGCCTATCAGCGTTTCGCCAGTCTCGGGTTTGGTGAATCGACCTTGCACGATGGCATGCCGGTCTGGCCATTGGTGTCGGGCGAAACCTCGTATGGCGCGGGTGTCCGCCTGGATGTGGGCAATACCCTGTTCAGTCGCCTGAGCTGGAATGCGGCGTACCAGTCGCGGGTGAACATGGATGCACTCAAGTCCCTGCGTGGCGTCTATTCCGACCCGGGGCAGTTCGATATTCCGGCCAGCGCCAGTGTTGGTGTCAGCTATGCGTTGACTCCGGCCATGAGTGTCGATGTCGGTGCGCAACGTGTGATCTACAGCGACGTGACGCCGTTCACGAGTCCGGCCCTGCCACGCCGTTTCCTGGCTTTGCTGGGTTCCGGCGTCAGTCCGGTTTTCGCCTGGGACGATCTGACCGTGTACTCGGCGGGATGGATGCTGCGCAACCAGACCCTGGGCAATATCGAGCTTCGCTATACGACTCGGCAACAACCTTCGCCGACCTCGGCCCTGCTGCGCAACGCTTTGGGTGCCAACCCAGCCGATCATACCGTTGCGATCGGCTACTCGCGCAACACCGGAAAGCAGGCAATGCTCAGCCTGCAGGCGATCTATTCCAGCGCACCGTATTTCCTCGGCGTGCCGAGTTACCGCTCGGCGAATCGGGTGACCGGCAATCAGGTCGAGTATCAGGCCGCCTGGGCATTGCGCTTCTAGATCCTTTTGCTGGCGCAGCAAGCGCTTGGCAGGTACAGCGGATTTCGATCTGGCGTAACCCCTCCCTTCCTTTCCCTGCGCAGGCAGTATTGCCAGGTTTCGTTGCGACGATCATCCGATGTGCTCGACTGGCAGCGATATCGTTGCTCGAAAGCATGGCCGGGCACGTCAAAGTACTGCCGACCATCCAGATTGGCATGCTTGTCCATGCTTGTGGATTTCTGCAGGAGCGACTTTCGTCACCAGGTTTCTGTTCGCGCCGCAAAGGCCGCATCGCGACCGAAGTCGCTCCCGCGGAAACCGGCTCCGCTATCCGCTATCCGCTATTCGCTAACCGATCACAGCACCTCGGAGGCGATATCCGCCAACCTTGATCGCTCACCTCGGCGCAGGGTCAGGTGGGCGGAATGACCCCAGGTCTTGAAGCGATCGACCGCATAGGTCAATCCGGAAGTCGTTTCGGTCAGGTAGGGCGTATCGATCTGCTCGACATTGCCGAGGCAGATGATCTTGGTGCCCGGGCCGGCGCGGGTGATCAGGGTCTTCATCTGCTTGGGCGTCAGGTTCTGCGCCTCGTCGACGATCATGTAGCGGTTGAGGAAAGTCCGGCCACGCATGAAGTTCATGGCCCGGATCTTGATCCGCGATGCAAGCAGGTCGTTGGTTGCCGCGCGTCCCCAGGCACCGCCCTCCTGAGGAGAAGTGAGTACTTCGAGATTGTCGGTCAACGCGCCCATCCACGGAGTCATTTTCTCTTCCTCGGTACCGGGAAGGAATCCGATGTCCTCGCCGACAGATACCGTGGCACGGGTCATGATGATTTCGCGATAGCGCTGCTGATCCAGGACCTGGGCCAGCCCCGCGGCCAGCGCGAGCAGGGTCTTGCCGGTTCCGGCCGTGCCGAGCAGGCTGACGAAATCAATTTCGGGATCCATCAATGCGTTGAGCGCGAAGTTCTGTTCGCGATTGCGTGCCTGGATACCCCAGATCGTGTGCGAACCGCTGAAATAGTCATCGACGATCTGCAGGATGGCCTTGCCATTGACCAGGCTGAGGACACGAAGCTCGACCTCGTTCTCGCCGGGGAGATAGAGGAACTGGTGCGGGTGCCAGTCCTCGCTGTCGGACACGGTGACCTCGTAAAAAGTGTGTCCACGCTCCGACCACGAGCGCAGGTCGGCATGGCGATCCCAGAAATCCGCCGGCAACTCGTTGTGCCCGGCATACAACAGGCTGAAGTCGTCGAGCGCACGATCATTCTCGTAGTCTTCCGCCTTGATGCCCGCGATCGATG
Source organism: uncultured Dokdonella sp. (assembly GCA_964390215.1). GTDB lineage: Bacteria > Pseudomonadota > Gammaproteobacteria > Xanthomonadales > Rhodanobacteraceae > Dokdonella. Next base: position 34,273 of record CAYMHF010000033.1, read on the forward strand.
CCTTGATGCGCAGGTTGATGTCCTTGGTGACGAGAACAACCGGCACTTCAGGATGAGCCTCGCGCAGGGCGGCGACCGAGGCGAGGATCAGGTTGTCCGGAATGTGTCGTTTCCGACCGTTGACGCTTTCCGCGATCTGGGTCTGGAAATACAGGCGTCCAACCTTGGCGCTTCGATCAAGGCGAAGGCCTTGCGGCAGTTGCAGATCAAGACCATCTTCGATCTTTCGACTCTTGTCGTTCTCGATCAGCTCGTTGATGAATCGGCTGACCTGGCGGGCGTTGCGCGATACTTCTGATTGACCCTTCTTCGCCGCATCGAGTTCCTCGAGCACGGTCATCGGAATGAAGACGTCATGCTCCTCAAAACGGAACAGGGACGTCGGATCGTGCATCAGCACGTTGGTGTCGAGTACGTAAATGCGCTTGCCTCGAGTCATGCACGAGCCTCGTTGGATGGAGCGAAAAAGTGGCCACGCCGTTCGGGCGGGCAGGGAGTAAAGGTGAGATTGCGGCGTCTTCTCACGTGTTTGCCAATTGCTGCAGAACGGCTGCAGCATGGCCGGGAACCTTCACGGCGCGCCATTCGGCTCGCAGGATTCCCTTCGGGTCGATGAGAAATGTGCTTCGCACGACGCCAAGGTGGCGTTTCCCGTAGAGCATTTTTTCATGGATGACATCGAATGCCTTGCACCAGGTCTCGTCGATATCGGCGATCAGCTCGAATGGGAGATCCTGCTTTGCCCGGAAGCGGGCATGCGAGGCGACGGAATCGCGGGATACGCCGAGAATTACGCAGTCGTGTTTGCGAAAACGGTTGTGCAGGTCGCGAAAATCCCCGGCTTCGGTCGTGCAGCCCGGGGTCGCATCACGCGGGTAGAAATAGATCACTACCCATTTTCCAAGGTGCGAATTCAAGTCCAGAGTGGTGCCGGAATCGGTGGTGCCGCTGAGTTCGGGCACGCGCTTGCCGATCGTGACTGATTTGATTCCGCTCATGCTGGTTTGCCGGTCTCCATTCAGAATTTCATCGGATCCATGATCGCATCGAGATTCAATCCATCACAGAATTCGAGGAAATCATCGCGCAACGCGGCCAGGTGCATCGTGTTCGGAATGCCAATGGTGATTTGCGCGGAGAACATGTCGGCGCCGGTTTGCATCGCGCAATAGCGCGTCGAATTGAGCTGCTCGATGCTGATGTTGTGGCCAGCGAAGAATTCGGCAAGCTGGCTGAGAATGCCCGGCCGATCGGCGGCAATCACTTCGACGACATACGGCAGATGGTCGCTCTGTTGCTGCTTGGCACTCGTTCGATGATGGGACAGGCGCAGTTCGCCATCGCGATCGAGCTTGGCCAGTGCGTTCTCGAGTTTGGCGATGGCATCCCAGGAGCCCTGGGCGAGAACCTGGACGCTGAGTTCCGCGCCAAGCGCGGCGACGCGCGCTTCGGCCACGTTGCAGCCACAGTCTGTGACGCGCTTGCTGACCGCGAAAAGCGGCGAGTGCTGTGGACCTGCGAACACGCTCACCAGCAGGTAGTTGTCATTCGCGGCTGGACGAGACGTACGATCGCTTGGAATCTGCTTACCTGCCTGCTTCACGGCTTCATCGGCGCTGTTGCTGCAGTCGGAGCGACTGTTCCCGCAGGATACTGTCCGCCCGGAAGGCTAGCAAGGGAGATGGCGCCGGGCCCTCGCGTGCCTTGGCCGGCCGATGGACTTCGCTGCGGCTTCCACCTAACATCTGGCGTTCTTGCATGTGCACATTCCCTTGCCCTTGAAACTTTCCGGAAGTATCTGCGCGCTCGCGACGCCGTTCCGTGTCACTGACGATGCGCTTGACCTGGACGCGTTCGCACGCCTCATCGGATTCCAGATCCGATCGGGTACGCGCGGCCTCGTGGTTGCTGGCTCCACAGGTGAGGGGGCGGCACTTGATGCGGCGGAATTCGCGACCCTGATCGAAGTGGCCGGACGGCAGAATGCCGGCCGCGTCCCGCTGCTTGCCGGCAGCGGCATGCAGTCCACGCGCAAGACCATCGAGCAGACCCGTCTGGCTGCGTCGGCAGGTGCCGATCTTGCCCTTGTGGTGACGCCGGCCTATGTGCGACCAACTCAGGAGGGTTTGTATCGGCATTTTTCCGAAGTCGCCGAGAAAGGTGGCTTGCCGATCCTGCTCTACAACGTGCCTTCGCGAACCGCCTGCGATCTTTTGCCTGAAACGGTTGCGCGCCTGTGCCCGCACCCCGCCATCGTCGGCATCAAGGAGGCCGGCGCAGACGAGCAGCGCATGCGTGAGCTGCTTGCGCTCGGCGGCGACTCATTCGCCGTGCTTTCCGGCGACGATCCGACATGTTCGCGAGCGATTCTGTCCGGCGCGGACGGCGTAATCTCGGTCGCCGCCAACGTCGCCCCGGCGGCCATGCAGGCGCTGTGTCTGAGTGCGGCAAAGGGTGATGTCGAAGAATCGAAACGACTCGATTTGCACCTGCGCGACCTGTACGAAGTACTTGCAGTCGAGCCGAATCCGATACCGCTCAAATGGTGCCTGCATCGACTTGGTTTCGGAGCAGATCACCTGCGCCTGCCGCTGTTGCCGCTGAGCGCGGCGTATCATGCACAAGCCGAGCGCGTCCTCAATGAATCCGGTTTGCTCGAATCACCGCATCTGGCGGGTTGATTCGACACCAATGACAATGGAATCCACAACGTGAAACGAATGCTCCCCATCGCTGTTTGCGCCCTTGTCATGTTGCCGCTGCTGGGTGGCTGCGGGATGATTCGAGCCAAGTTCGGCAACAAGAATGATGCTTACAAGAACAGCACGCAGATGCGCCCGCTTGAAGTTCCGCCGGATCTGGACTCTCCGAATCGAACTGGTGCGCTCCTCATACCCGAGCCCAATGCGACATCGGCGGCGGCAACCATTGACAGCAGTGTACCGGCCGCAGTTATCGCACCATCCAGTGCGCCTCCGCTTGATGCGCAGAACCTTGCCGGCGATGGATTGCAAATCACCGACACCCTGGCCAATACCTGGCGTCGGGTGGGTCTTGCCCTCGAGCGTTCCGGTGTGGCCACAATCCAGTCGCGTGATGAAGCGGCGCGAACTTATGAGATCAGTGCTGTCGGCAAGAAGACGCGCTCACCGGGCTTCCTGAAAAAGGTGGTTACCCTTGGCATGGCGCGTGACAAGAGCGTCAGCAGCGCAGTGGGACTTCGCGTCCGCGTCAGTGGCAGTGACGGTGCCAGCAAGGTCAGCGTGGAAGGCGCAGCCGGTGAAGCCGGTGCCAATGCGGCGCGTCAGGTGCTGGAATCCTTGCGCCAGCGCATGAGCTGATTGCGAACCTGCCGTTGAACCGGCATCGACCCGGAGCGGGGCGGCTGGTCAGCGTTCGAGCAGGGGCAGCTTGTTCGGCTTGCCGTCCCATTCCTTGGCATCTTCCGGCGCATCGATGCGCTCGGTCAGTACCGGCCAGATCTTCGACAGGTCGGCATTGAGCTGGATGAAGGCCTCTTGCCCGGCCGGCACGTCGTCCTCCGGATAGATTGCATTGATCGGGCATTCCGGCTCGCACAAGGTGCAGTCGATACACTCTTCCGGGTCGATGACGAGGAAATTCGGACCTTCATGGAAGCAGTCGACCGGGCAGACCTCGACGCAGTCGGTGTACTTGCACTTGATGC
>CAYMHF010000034.1:0-37908 GCA_964390215.1 uncultured Dokdonella sp.
AAGGCCTGCGATTTGCGATCCGCGAAGGCGGCCGCACCGTCGGCGCCGGTGTGGTGGCGAAGATTCTCGAGTAAATGGAAGCAGGGATTCGAGATTAGGGATTAGGGATTTGAAAGAGCGGACTTCCGCTTTGAACGAATCCCGAATATCGAATCCCGAATCCCAAGCGAATGAAATGAGCGGTTAGGGGTGTGCGCGCCCCTTGCCCCAACCAGGAAACAGACGGCAATGGCAGACCAGAAGATTCGCATCAGGCTCAAGGCATTTGATCACCGCCTGATCGACCGTTCGGCAAGCGAGATCGTGGAGACGGCGAAGCGCACGGGCGCGCAGGTTCGTGGACCGATTCCGCTGCCGACCAAGATTGAGCGCTACACCATTCTGGTGTCGCCTCATGCAGACAAGGATGCGCGTGATCAGTACGAGACACGCATTCACAAGCGGGTACTGGATATCGTTGACCCCAACGACAAGACCGTGGATGCCCTGATGAAGCTGGACCTGGCGGCCGGTGTGGACGTCCAGATCAAGCTCTACTGATAGCGGCAGATAGGACACGACGATGAGTATCGGATTGGTAGGCCGCAAATGCGGCATGAGCCGGATCTTCACAGAAGACGGACGCTCGATTCCGGTGACGCTGATTGAAGCGACACCGAATCGTGTGACCCAGGTGAAGACGGCGGAAATTGATGGCTACAACGCCATCCAGGTGACGGCTGGAAGCAAGCGCGCGGCGCTCGTCAACAAGCCGCTCGCGGGACATTACGCCAAGGCCAAGGTCGAGGCAGGTCGCGGTCTTTGGGAGTTCCGTCTGGAAGCAGACGAACTGGCCAGGTTCAGTGTCGGTGGTGAAGTCAAGGCAGACGAGGTTTTCACGGTCGGTCAGATCGTGGACGTCGCCGGCATCACCAAGGGCAAGGGCTTCCAGGGAACGATCAAGCGCCACAACTTCAAGATGGGCGACGCGACGCACGGTAACTCCTTGTCGCATCGTTCGCCCGGCTCGATTGGTCAGCGGCAGACGCCGGGACGCGTTTTCCCGGGCAAGAAAATGTCAGGTCACATGGGTGCGGTGCGTCGGTCGGCGATGAATCTCGAAGTCGTCAAGATCGACAGCGAACGTCATCTGATCGCGATCAAGGGTTCCGTGCCGGGTGCGAAGGGCGGCAACCTGATTATCCGTCCCGCGGTCAAGGCATAAGGAGCGCACTGATGGAACTCAATGTCATAGGCTCCAAGCCCGTTCAGGTTTCCGAGGCGGTGTTCGGCAAGGAATTCCGTGAGGATCTGGTTCACCAGGTGGTCGTGGCCTACCGCAACGCGGGTCGTTCTGGCACCAAGGCGCAGTTGACGCGTTCGGAAGTCAGCGGTACGACGAAGAAGTCCAAGGCGCAGAAGGGTGGCGGTGCACGTCATGGCGCGCTCAAGGCCCCGATCTTCGTTGGCGGTGGTGTCACGTTCGCGGCCAAGCCACGCAGCTTCGCGCAGAAGATCAATCGCAAGATGTTCCGTGGCGCGCTGATTTCGATCTTGTCGGAACTCAATCGCTCGGGTCGCCTGCGTCTGGTCGATGGTTTTGGCATTGATCAACCGAAGACGCAGTCGCTGGTTGCCAAGCTTGCCGAACTCGAAGTGACCGGGCGTGTCGTGCTGGTGGCCGAGGGCGCCTCCGAGGCGCTTTATCTCGCCGCCCGCAACATTCCCTATGTGCATGTGGTGGAGGCGTCAGCGATTGATCCGGTCAGCCTGGTCGGCGCCGACCATGTCCTGATGACTGTCGATTCGATCAAGAAGATCGAGGAGTGGCTGGCATGAAAGAGAATCTCTACAACGTGCTGCGATCCCCGCTGATCTCCGAAAAGACGGCGCGGCTGCAGGAAACCAATCAGTATGTTTTCGAGGTTGCGCAGGGCGCGACCAAGGCTGACGTCAAAGAAGCCGTCGAACAGCTGTTCAATGTGCAGGTCCAGGCGGTGAATGTGGTCAACCTCAAGGGCAAGACCAAGGCATTCCGTCAGCGGACCGGTACTCGCGGAAACAAGCGCAAGGCCTATGTACGTCTTGGCGAAGGTCAATCCATCGACGTGATGGCCAAGGCCTAAGGTGAATTATCCATGGCACTGATTACACTCAAGCCCACATCGGCAGGTCGTCGTTCCGCAGTTCGCGTATCGACACCAGGACTGCACAAGGGCGCTCCGTATGCGCCTTTGACGGAATCGCAAAGCAAGACGGGTGGACGCAACCATTACGGTCGCATCACCACGCGTCACAAGGGCGGCGGCTCCAAGCAGCACTATCGCATCATCGATTTCAAGCGCGACAAGGAAGGCATTGCCTGCCGCATCGAGCGCCTGGAATACGATCCGAACCGTACTTCGCATATCGCCTTGCTGCTGTATGCCGACGGCGAGCGTCGCTACATCATCGCGCCGAAGGGCGCCAAGGTGGACGACCAGCTCATGGCCGGCCGTGAAGCACCGATCAAGGTCGGCAATTCGCTGCCGTTGCGCAATATTCCGATCGGCTCGACGGTTCATTGCATCGAGATGAAGCCGGGCAAGGGCGCGCAGATTGCCCGCGCTGCCGGCGCCTCGGCCCAGCTGGTCGCCCGTGAACAAGGTCATGCGACCCTGCGTCTTCGCTCCGGCGAAATGCGCAAGGTGCCGGCCGAGTGTCGTGCGACCATCGGCGAGGTTGGCAACTCCGAGCACAGCCTGGAGAAGCTCGGCAAGGCCGGCGCCAGCCGCTGGCGCGGTATTCGGCCGACCGTTCGTGGTGCCGCCATGAACCCGGTTGACCATCCGCACGGCGGTGGTGAGGCGAAGGCAGGCCAGGGCAACCCGCACCCGGTTTCGCCGTGGGGCATGCCGACCAAGGGATACAAGACGCGCAAGAACAAGCGCACCGACAAGTTCATCGTGCGCGATCGCAGAGGTTGAGATAGATCATGGCTCGTTCATTGAAAAAAGGCCCGTTCATCGACCACCACCTTCTGAAGAAGGTCGAGGCGATTTCGACAGGCAGCAACAAGCGCCCGATCAAGACCTGGTCGCGTCGTTCCATGGTCTCGCCGGAAATGGTCGGACTGACTCTGGCCATCCACAACGGCCGCCAACACGTCCCGGTTCTGGTCAACGAGAACATGGTCGGCCACAAGCTCGGCGAGTTCGCCGTGACCCGCACGTTCAAGGGTCACTCCGGCGACAAGAAATCCGCCGACAAGAAGCGATAAGGAGATAGCCTCGTGGAAGCCAAAGCGATACTGCGCAGCGCGCGCATCTCCGCCCAGAAGGTTCGCCTCGTCGCCGATCAGGTGCGCGGCATGCCGGTCGGCAACGCCACCAACCTGCTTGCCTTCAGCAACAAGAAAGCTGCACATCTGGTCAAGAAGCTCCTGTTGTCGGCGGTCGCCAATGCCGAGAACAATCTTGGCGCCGATGTCGATGAACTGATGGTCTCGAAGATCTTTGTCGACGAAGGTCCGTCACTGAAGCGCATGCATGCACGCGCCAAGGGCCGTGGAAACCGTATTACCAAGCGCACCAGCCACATCACCGTGGTCGTGGGCGAGTAAAGGACGCAAACGATGGGTCATAAAGTCAATCCGATTGGGTTCCGCCTGGGTATCTCCAAGGACTGGAATTCCAAGTGGTACGCCAACAAGCGCGACTTCGCCGGCTATCTTGCTGCCGATCTCAAGGTGCGCGAATTGCTCAAGAACAAGCTTGCCCAGGCAGGTATCTCGAAGATCCTGATCGAGCGTCCGGCCAAGACCGCGCGGGTGACGATTCACACGGCGCGTCCGGGTGTCGTCATCGGCAAGAAGGGCGAGGACATCGAGAAGCTGCGCAAGGAAGTCTCGACGGTGATGGGTGTTCCTGCCCACATCAATGTGACCGAAGTACGCAAGCCTGAGCTCGATGCGCAGCTGGTCGCCGAGTCAATCGCCCAGCAGCTTGAGCGCCGCATCATGTTCCGTCGCGCGATGAAGCGTTCGGTGCAGAATGCGATGCGCCTTGGCGCACTTGGCATCAAGGTGAATGTTGGCGGCCGCTTGAATGGTGCCGAGATCGCACGTTCGGAATGGGCTCGCGAGGGACGTGTTCCGTTGCATACGCTGCGCGCCGACATCGACTATGGCCTGGCCGAAGCAAAAACCACCTACGGCATCATTGGTGTAAAGGTCTGGATCTACAAGGGTGAGATCTTTGATCTTCACGCTGCCACGCAAGAAGCCAAGACCGAGGCCAGCGATGAGCGCGCGCCTCGCCGGTCTTCGGCGAAGTAAGGAACTGAATCATGTTGCAACCGAAGCGAACCAAGTACCGCAAGGTGCATAAAGGCCGTAACTCGGGCATGTCGTATGTTGCCACCAAGGTGAGTTTCGGCGCCTTTGGACTGAAGGCAACAACGCATGGCCAGCTGACGGCACGCCAGATCGAAGCCGCACGCCGCTGCATCACGCGTTTCGTGAAGCGCGGCGGCAAGTTGTGGATTCGTGTGTTTCCAGACAAGCCGATCACCAAGAAGCCCATCGAGGTTCGCATGGGCAAGGGCAAGGGCAGTGTGGAATTCTGGGTGGCTCCGATTCAACCGGGCCGAATGCTTTATGAAATCGAGGGTGTGGATGAGACCACTGCACGCGAGGCGTTCCGTCTGGCAGCAGCCAAGCTCTCGGTCCAGACCCAGTTTGTAACGAGAACGGTGCTGTGATGGAACTGAAAGAACTTCGCCAAAAGTCGGAGAAGGAGCTGAACGAACATCTCGGCGAACTTCGCCGCGAGCAGTTCAACCTTCGTATGCAGAAGGGCTCCGGTCAGCTTACCCAGACCCACCAGTTCGGACGTGTCCGGCGCGAAATCGCGCAGGTCAAGACCGTCCTTGGCAGCAAGAAGTAAGGACGACCTGCGATGAGCGAAACAGAAAAGAATGTGCGCACGCTTGAAGGGCGTGTGGTCAGCAACAAGATGCAGAAGACGGTTACCGTCCTTCTGGAACGCCAGGTGCAGCATCCGCTGTACGGCAAGATCGTGCGTCGTTCTTCGAAGGTGCATGCACACGATGCCGACGGCGCTTGCCGTGAGGGCGACGTGGTGCGTATTTCCGAGACGCGACCGCTGTCGAAGACAAAAAACTGGCGCGTGGTCGAAATCGTCACGCGGGCCACGCAGTAACCGGCCCGGGACGTAAGGAGCTAGCAACATGATCCAGATGCAGAGCAAGCTGGCCGCAGCGGACAACAGCGGTGCACGCGAACTGATGTGCATCAAGGTGCTCGGTGGTTCGAAGCGCCGTTATGCCCAGATCGGTGACGTCATCAAGGTTTCCGTACGTGAAGCGATTCCGCGCGGAAAGGTCAAGAAGGGCGAGGTTTATGACGCCGTTGTCGTGCGCACCCGCAAAGGTGTCCGCCGCGCTGATGGTTCGCTGATCCGTTTCGACGGCAATGCGGCAGTCCTCCTCAACAACAAGCTCGAGCCGATCGGTACCCGCATTTTCGGGCCGGTGACGCGCGAGTTGCGCGGTGAGAAGTTCATGAAGATCGTCTCGCTCGCTCCAGAAGTGCTGTAAACGGGAAAGACGACATGAACCGTATTCGCAAGGGTGATCAGGTCATCGTGATCGCCGGCAAGAACAAGGGTCAGAAGAGCGAAGTCTCACGCGTGGTCGGCGACCGCGTATTCGTGCAGAACGTGAATCTGATCAAGCGTCACACGAAGCCGAATCCACAGGCCAACCAGCCAGGTGGAATCATCGAGCGCGAGGCTTCGATCGACATTTCTAACGTACAGTTGTTCAACTCCGCAACGGGCAAGGGCGCACGCGTCGGCTTCAAGACTCTTGAAGACGGTCGCAAGGTTCGCGTTTTCCGCCCGTCTGGCGAAGTTGTCGACGTCTGAGGCTGCCGTAATGACAACGCGTCTTGAAACCATCTACAAAGAAACGATCGTTCCGAAGCTGACCGAGCGTTTCGGCTACAAGAATCCGATGCAGGTGCCGCGCCTGTCCAAGGTCACGCTCAACATGGGCGTGGGTGAGGCGGTCGGCAACAAGAAGATTCTCGAAAACGCCGTGGCCGACATGGCCAAGATCGGCGGACAGAAGCCGATCATCACGCTGTCGAAGAAGTCGATCGCGACGTTCAAGATTCGTGACAACTGGCCGATTGGCTGCAAGGTCACCTTGCGCCGGACGCAGATGTTCGAGTTTGTCGATCGTCTGGTCAACGTCTCGTTGCCGCGGGTTCGTGACTTCCGCGGAATCTCGGGTCGTTCGTTTGACGGGCGGGGCAACTACAACATGGGCGTCAAGGAGCAAATCATCTTCCCGGAGATCGATTTCGACCAGATCGACGCGCTGCGCGGAATGGATATCGCAGTCACCACGACCGCGCGTACCGACGAAGAAGCCAAGGCATTGCTTGAAGCCTTTGGTTTCCCGTTCCGCAACTAATCAAGCGACGCAGGAATACCGGCAATGGCCAAGACTTCAATGATCATGCGCGAGAACAAGCGCACGAAACTCGTCAAGAAACACGCGGCAAAGCGCGATCAACTCAAGAAGATCATCAGCAGCCCGAAGTCGTCCTACGAGGAAAAGCTCGAGGCGGCGACCAAGCTGCAAAAGCTTCCGCGTGATTCGAGCCCCGCTCGTCAGCGCAGCCGTTGTGCGCTGACCGGTCGCTCGCGCAGCGTGTATGAGAAATTCGGCCTTGGCCGCATGAAGCTGCGCGAAGCCACCATGCGCGGCGACGTGCCTGGTCTGCGCAAGGCAAGCTGGTAAGAAGGCCGGGATTCGAGATTCGGGATTTGGGATTCGTAAAGGCGAAAGCTGCGCGATCCAACTCCACCGAATCCCGAATCCCGAATCCCGAATCCCGAATCCCAAATCTCGGATCTTGAAGATTCGGATATCGATGCTTCAGAGGATTTTTGAAACATGAGCATGACTGATCCCATCGCGGATATGTTCACACGTATCCGCAACGCCCAGGCTACCGGCAAGCGAGCAGTGCGCATGCCGTCGTCGCGGGTGAAACTCGCCATTGCCACCCTGCTCAAGGACGAGGGCTACGTGTCCGAGTTCCAGGTGCAGGCCAATGAAGGCAAGCCGGTTCTCGAGATCGCGCTGAAGTATTACGAGGGCAAGGCCGTCATCGCGCGTATCGAGCGCGTCAGCCGTTCGGGGCTTCGCGTCTATCGGGGCAAGGATGAGTTGCCGAAGGTGCTCAACGGCCTCGGCATTTCCATTGTCTCCACTTCGTCCGGAATCATGACCGACGCAAAGGCCCGCACCAAAGGGCTTGGTGGCGAAGTCATCGGCATCGTGGCCTAAGGAGAGAGAACATGTCACGAGTTGCCAAGAAACCCGTAGTGCTGCCGAAGGGCGTTGATGTCCAGGTTGCAGCAGAAGCGATCACTGTCAAGGGGCCGAAGGGATCCCTCAAGCTGGCGACCCCTCCGGGAGTTGTCGCCAAGCTCGAGAATGGCCAGGTTCTGTTGAGCGGCAAGAGCGCCAGCGACGTCAAGATGGCCGGTACCGCCCGAGCATTGATCAGCAACATGGTGGTCGGTGTCAGCGAAGGCTATCAGCGCAAGCTTGAGCTGGTTGGCGTCGGCTATCGCGCCGCGTTGGCCGGCAAGGATCTGAATCTGACCCTCGGCTTCTCGCATCCGATCCTGTTCAAGGCGCCGGAGGGAGTCACGCTTGAAGTTCCGACGCAGACCGAGATCCTGATCAAGGGAACCGACAAGCAGGTTGTCGGCGAGGCTGCCGCGAAGATCCGCGCATTCCGTCCACCAGAACCCTACAAGGGAAAGGGTGTGCGTTATGCAGGCGAGAAGATCACCTTGAAGGAAGCCAAGAAGGCCTAAGGCACTTCAGCTTCCTGGAGAAAGACAGTGGACAAGAACATCGCAAGACTTCGTCGCGCCAAATCGACGCGCATGCACATCCGCTCACTGGGCGTTCCGCGCCTCAGCGTGCATCGCACCGGTCAGCATCTTTATGCGCAGGTTTTCAGTGCATCGGGTGACAAGGTGCTCGCCACGGCGTCGACCGTGCAGAAGGCGGTCGCCGAAGGGCTCAAGAGTACCAAGAACAAGGACGCCGCCGCTGCGGTTGGCAAGGCAATTGCCGAGCGCGCACTGAAAGCGGGTATCGAAAGCGTGGCATTTGACCGCTCCGGTTTTCGTTACCACGGCCGCATCCAGGTGCTGGCGGACGCCGCACGTGAGGCGGGATTGAAGTTCTGATAAGCCGGGAATAGGGAATCGGGAGTAGGGAATAGGAACTGCAGAAGCTTCGCGACTTGAGGCTTTAACGATTCCCCATTCTCCATTCTCGTTTCCCAAACAAAAGATAGACCACAACTCCAAGCGGTTTTAGCCGCAAATTAAAGTCCGGACCCTAATGGCCGGCACAAAGGTGAAACATGTCCAGCAATGATCGTGAGCCCAGCGACGGCCTCCTCGAGAAGTTGATCGCAGTGAATCGAGTGGCGAAAACCGTAAAGGGTGGTCGCCAGATGAGCTTTACCGCACTGACCGTGGTCGGCGATGGCGAAGGCCGGGTCGGTTTTGGTTACGGCAAGGCGCGTGAAGTGCCAATCGCAATCCAGAAGGCCATGGAGCGGGCACGCAAGAACATGGTGCGCGTGGAGCTGAAGGAAGGCACCCTGTGGCACGCCGTCAAGGCCAATCACGGTGCGGCCCGCGTCTACATGCAGCCGGCATCCGAGGGTACCGGTGTGATCGCTGGCGGCGCCATGCGCGCCGTGCTCGAAGTCGTTGGCGTGAAAAACGTTCTGGCCAAGGCGGTCGGTTCGCGCAATCCGATCAACCTGGTTCGCGCCACCATCAATGGCCTGCAGGCCATGGCAACGCCGCAGGGTATTGCGTCCAAGCGCGGCAAGACGATTGATGAGGTACTCGGCAATGGCTAACGTCAAGAACAAGACCAAGACCGTGCGCGTGCGCCTGGTCAAGAGCATGAACGGCTGCCAGGGGCGGCATCGTTTGAGCGTCAAGGCTCTTGGCCTGCGCAAGCTCAACGATGTACGTGAATTGAAAGACTCGCCGTCGGTGCGTGGTCTGATCAACCAGGTCAGCTATCTCGTCAACGTCGAGAGTGACGCTTAAGCGTCGTCAAGAATCAGGAGTCGATTCCATGCGTCTCAATACACTCAAGCCGGCTGTCGGCGCACGCAAAGAAAGCGTTCGCGTTGGCCGCGGCATCGGATCCGGTCTCGGCAAGACCTGCGGCCGCGGTCACAAGGGTCAGTTTGCACGCTCGGGCAAAGGCAAGGTCAAGGCGGGCTTCGAGGGCGGACAGATGCCCCTGCAACGTCGTCTGCCAAAAGTGGGTTTTCGCTCGAAGAAGGCGATTGACACTTGCGAAGTGATGCTCTATCAGCTCGACAAGCTCGGTGCCGAGGTGGTCGATTTTGATGCGCTCAAGGCAGCCGGTCTGATCAAGACGCGCGCCGAGCGCGCAAAGATCGTCAAGAAGGGCGAAGTGACGCGTGCCATCAGGCTTCGCGGTGTGGCGGTCACGGCGGGTGCTCGCGCCGCCATCGAGGCTGCCGGCGGGAGCGTCGAGTAATCGTGGCAGCCCCGAAGTCCAGCGGTTTGGCATCGCTCGGCAAGCTGACCGAGCTCAAGCAGCGCTTGTTGTTTGTGGTGGGCGCACTGGTCGTCTTTCGTTTGGGATCGTTCATTCCGGTTCCTGGTGTCAACCCCGAAGCGATGGCGAGGCTGGTATCAAACAGCGGCGGCCTGATCGACATGTTCAACATGTTCTCGGGAGGCGCACTGAGTCGCTTTTCGCTATTCGCCCTGGGTGTGATTCCGTATATTTCGGCGTCCATTGTCGTCCAGTTGTTCAGCTCGGTCGTGCCCGCGTGGCAGGCCCTGAAGAAGGAAGGTGAATCGGGTCGGCGCAAGCTCACCACGTATACCCGCTGGGGAACGGTCGGACTGGCTTCGTTCCAGTCGTTTGGTGTGGCGACGATGCTGCAGACTCAGGTGGGTGTGGTCTATGCCCCGGGCCCCAGTTTCGTCTTCGGCACCGTGGTTGGTCTGACTGCGGGAACCTTGTTCCTGATGTGGCTCGGTGAGCAGATCACCGAGCGCGGCATCGGCAACGGCATTTCCCTGATCATTTTCGGCGGTATTGTCGCCGGCTTGCCTTCGGCGGTGGTGCATACACTGGGCATGGCCAACAGTGGCGAGCTGACCTGGCTCAAGCTGATGATGGTGCTGGCTGCGGTGCTTGCGGTCACCGCGTTTGTGGTGTTCATGGAGCGCGGGCAGCGCCGAATCACGGTCAACTATGCCCGCAAGCAGGGCGGTGCCGGTCGCGCCTACATGAATCAGAGCTCGCATTTGCCGCTCAAGATCAACATGTCGGGTGTCATCCCGCCGATTTTTGCGTCAAGCCTGATCATGTTTCCAGCGACGGCCGCAGCCTGGTTCAGCAGCTCCAGCGAAGTTCGCTGGCTGCAGACCCTGACGGCTGCACTGGGCCCGGGTGAGCCGCTGCACATGGTGATTTACGGTTTGATGATTGTCATCTTCGCGTTCTTCTACACCGCACTGGTGTTCAATTCGCAGGAAACCGCCGATAACCTCAAGCGGTCGGGTGCCCTGATTCCGGGTATTCGGCCTGGCAAGGCGACAGCCGACTATATCGATGGCGTCATGACTCGTCTGACTGGCATCGGTGCGCTTTATCTGGTTGCTGTCTGCCTGGTGCCGGATCTGCTGCGCAACGCCTGGCATGTGCCGTTTTATTTCGGTGGCACGTCGCTGCTGATCGTGGTCGTGGTTGTCATGGATTTCACCGCGCAGATTCAGGCGCACCTGGTTTCGCACCAGTATGAAAGCCTGCTCAAGAAGGCGAACCTCAAGGGTCGCTGACGGGTCGGCAAGGGGCTGCTGCCATCACTTTCCGCAGGAATTGGGGCAGGCATCGAGGGGTTCCAGTTTCCCTCGATAACAGATAGAATACGAAGTTCACTGCGCATTTAGTTCTTTCGGAGACATTCAAACATGGCGCGCATTGCGGGTGTCAACCTTCCGGTCCAGAAACACGCTGTGATCGGTCTGCAAAGCATTTTTGGTATCGGTCGTTCGCGGTCGAGAAAGGTCTGTCTGGACGCGGGTGTCGCGCCGTCGACCAAGATCAGGGATTTGACCGAGGCGGAAGTCGAAAAGATCCGTCACGAAGTTGCAAAGTACACGGTCGAAGGCGATCTGCGCCGAGAGGTCGGTATTGCCATCAAGCGTCTGATCGATCTCGGTTGTTACCGCGGCTTGCGTCATCGCCGTGGTTTGCCGATGCGCGGTCAGCGCACACGAACGAACGCTCGTACCCGCAAGGGTCCGCGTCGTGCGATCAGAAAGTAATCTGCCCGGAATCGAATCATGAACAAGCCGGTCGCCAAGCCGAAGAAAAAGATCAAGCGCGTTGTGACTGACGCGATCTGCCATGTGCAGGCGTCGTTCAACAACACCGTGGTCACGATCACCGATCGCCAAGGCAATGCCCTTTCCTGGGCAACCGCTGGCGGGGCCGGTTTCCGTGGTTCGCGCAAGTCGACGCCGTTCGCCGCACAGGTTGCCGCCGAAAAAGCTGCGCGTGTAGCAGCCGAATACGGCGTCAAGACAATTGAAGTGCGCATCAAGGGCCCCGGCCCGGGGCGCGAATCGGCCGTTCGTTCGCTGAACAACGTCGGCTTCAAGGTTACCAACATCATCGACGTGACGCCGATCCCGCACAACGGGTGCCGTCCGCCGAAGAAGCGTCGCGTCTAAAGGATACCGAAATGGCTCGTTATATCGGACCCACCTGCAAGCTGGCCCGGCGCGAAGGCGCTGATCTCAGCCTCAAGAGCCCTGCGCGCGCGATCGATTCGAAGTGCAAGCTGGAACAGAAGCCTGGCCAACATGGCGCCGCCCGCAAGGGTCGCCTGTCGGATTACGGCGTCCAGCTGCGCGAGAAGCAGAAGGTCAAGCGCATCTATGGCCTGCTTGAGCGCCAGTTCCACAAGTATTACGTCAAGGCATCGACCCAGAAGGGCAATACCGGTGAAAACCTGTTGCGCCAGCTGGAGGCCCGTCTTGACAATGTCATCTATCGCATGGGATTTGCGGTCACCCGCGCCCAGGCTCGTCAGCTTGTCGCCCACCGCGCGGTTTCGGTGAACGGCAAGCGCGTCAATCTGCCGTCCTACCAGGTTCGGCCAGGTGACGAGATTTCTCTCACCGAAGCCGCACGCAGTCAGTTGCGTGTGCAGGAATCGCTCACCGTCTCGCAGGAGATGGATCTGGTTCCGACGTGGGTCGAGGTCGACGCGAAGAAATTCAGCGGCATTTTCAAGTCGCTGCCGGAGCGTTCGGATCTGCCCTCGGATATCAATGAGAGTCTGATCATCGAGCTTTACTCGAAGTAATTCACCGCAACTTTCGGAGTCCCTGTTCATGGCAGGATCCACCAATGTGCTGCGTCCCCGCGGCATTCAAGTCGAGCGTACCGGTCTCAATCACGCCAAGGTCGTGGTCGAGCCTCTGGAGCGTGGATTCGGACACACGCTTGGCAATGCGCTGCGCCGCGTCCTGTTGTCTTCGATTCCAGGCTGCGCAATAACCGAAGTCGAAATCGACAACGTTCTGCACGAGTACACCACGCTTGAAGGGTTGCAGGAGGACGTGATTGAAGTCCTGCTCAACATCAAGGATGTGGCGATACGCATGCACGGGCATGACGAAACCACGCTGACCCTGAGCAAGAAGGGCAAAGGCGTCGTCACGGCCGCTGACATCACCGTTGACCACTCGGTCGAGATCGTCAATCCCGAGCATGTGATCTGCCATCTGACCAAGGATGTTGCACTGAACATGCGTTTGAAGGTCACCCGCGGGGTTGGCTATCAACCGGCCGTTTCGCGCCGACTTCCGGATGAGGAGGCTCGCCCGATCGGTCGTCTGCAGCTTGATGCCTCGTTCTGCCCGGTTCGTCGCGTCGCCTATCAGGTTGACAGTGCCCGCCTCGAGCAACGCACCGACCTTGACAAGCTCGTTCTCGAAATCGACACCAATGGTGCAATCGATGCCGAGGAAGCCGTGCGCAAGGCGGCGGAAATCCTGCAGGATCAGATCTCGATCTTTGGTGATTTCACACGTCGCGAAAGCGCTGATGCCAAGGCCGACAAGAGTGGCGTGGATCCGGTGCTGCTGCGCCCGATCGACGACCTCGAATTGACCGTGCGCTCGGCCAACTGCCTCAAGGCTGAAAGCATTTACTACATCGGTGATCTCGTGCAGAAGACCGAAGTCGAATTGCTGAAGACGCCAAACCTCGGTAAGAAGTCGCTGACCGAAATCAAGGACGTGCTCGGACAGCGCGGCCTGTCGCTCGGCATGAAGCTCGAGTCCTGGCCGCCGCCGGGGATTTCGCACGGCATGCAGTTGGGGTGATGTAGGCTTCGTTCAAGATTTTTGCTTGTGCGATCATCCTTGATCGCTGAGTAGGGTGGATGCGACGAGGGTGTACTTTGCGCTCTGGTCGAATATCAAAGCGGCCATCCATGGCCGCACTCCTCAGAGGAGCATTTGCTTCGATGGGGTTTTGAGTAACAAGCCTCTTCGATGAGGCAAATAAAAGCGGGTAACCGCGGATTGTCGGACACAGGTGCCGGCTTTTCATAACAACAGATAGTGAGAACACATCATGCGCCACCAAAAATCCGGTCGCAAACTCAACCGCACGAGCAGTCATCGCGAAGCGATGTTCAAGAACATGGCTGCCTCGTTGTTCAAGCACGAGCTGATTCGCACGACTTTGCCGAAAGCGAAGGAACTGCGCCGCGTCGCCGAGCCGCTGATCACGCTGGCCAAGACCGACGGCGTCGCAAATCGCCGACTGGCATTCGCGCGCTTGCGCGACAAGGTTGCCGTCGGCAAGTTGTTTGTCGAACTCGGTCCGCGCTTCCGCGAGCGCAAGGGCGGTTATCTGCGCATCCTCAAGTGCGGGTTCCGGGTTGGCGACAGTGCGCCAATGGCGTATGTTGAATTGCTCGACCGTCCGCAAACCGCCGTCGCCGCCGAGGATTGATCCTGTCCAGGTGACGCGAACGAGAGGCCCCGTTCTTGACGGGGCCTTCTTGTTTCAGCGGTAGCGGAAGATGCGCAGTTCAACAGGGCAACTGACCGAATGGCCATGTTGTCCGTGATCTCGGGAACCGGGGCGTCCCCACCGGGTCTCAGCTTGCTCCAAACATGCCAGGCAGCGGAGTCAATACCATGATGCGTCTCTCATCGCGCCAGATCTTCCTCTTGATTGCCGCTGCCAGCGCGCTGCT
Source organism: uncultured Dokdonella sp. (assembly GCA_964390215.1). GTDB lineage: Bacteria > Pseudomonadota > Gammaproteobacteria > Xanthomonadales > Rhodanobacteraceae > Dokdonella. The sequence goes on from CAYMHF010000034.1 coordinate 14,369, forward strand.
GATGGGCTATGCGTTCTTCGCCCAGTATGTCCTGCATTACGAGCCATGCATGCTGTGCATGGTTCAGCGCGTGTTCGTCTGTGCGGTCGGGCTGGTCGCATTGATTGCCGCGATGCATGGGGCAGGCAGGATGGGCGCACGAGTCTATGGCTTGCTGACAGCGCTGATGGCTGTCGGCGGGGCCTATATCGCCGGCCGCCATGTCTACTTGCAACACCTTCCGCCCGAGCAACTGGAAGGTTGTGCGCCATCGTTCGAATACGCGTTGGACAACTACAGCGCCCTGCAGTTTCTAAAGACCATCTTCATCCGCGACCAGGATTGCGGCGTGATCGACTGGACATTTCTTGGTCAGTCGATGCCGACCTGGGTGTTTCTCTGTTTTGTCGGGCTGTTCGTCGCTTCGCTGTGGGCCGGGTTCCGCCGGGTCTGATTTCGCTCGCGGATTTCCTGTGGCATGATGGTTGCCGCAGTGCAGCATGTGGGGCTTCCGATGAAACGCGAGCGCAATATCGTTCCGGTCCGCGAGCCGGAGAACTGGTCGACGAAGTCGTGGCGGCAAAAGCCTGCCGTGCAGCAACCGACCTACGACGATCCGCTTGAGCTCTCGGCAGCTTTGGCCCAGCTTGGGCAGTTGCCGCCGCTGGTTACCTCATGGGAGATCCTGGCCCTGCGCGGCCTGCTGGCCGACGCGGCCGAGGGCAAGCGATTCCTGCTGCAGGGTGGCGATTGTGCCGAGAGTTTCGATGATTGCAGTTCTCCGCTGATCTCCAACCGGCTCAAGGTCATCCTGCAGATGAGTCTCGTGCTGACCCACGGACTGAAGTTGCCAATCGTTCGCGTCGGCCGCTTTGCCGGGCAGTACGCCAAGCCTCGCTCGACCGACATCGAGATTCGCAATGACGTCACTCTGCCTTGCTACCGCGGTGATATCGTCAACGCGCCGGCATTTGACGCTGCGTCGCGGCGCGCCGATCCGGGTCGTTTGATCAGGGGGCATGCCCATTCGGCAATGACGATGAACTTCGTGCGCGCCCTGATTGATGGCGGCTTTGCCGATCTGCATCATCCCGAATATTGGGATCTGGCCTGGGTCGAGCATTCGCCGCTGCAAAGCGAGTATCGGCAGATGGTTGAATCCATCGGCAATTCATTGCGTTTCATGGAGACGCTGGTGGGCAGCTCGGTGGCCGATTTCCAGCGGGTCGATTTCCATACCTCGCACGAAGCGCTGCTTCTGCACTACGAAGAGGCGATGACCCGCCAGGTTCCGCGCCATTGGGGCTGGTTCAACCTGTCCACGCATTTTCCGTGGATTGGTATGCGCACGGCCGACATCGATGGCGCCCATGTCGAGTATTGCCGGGGCATTCGCAATCCGATCGGAGTCAAGGTCGGCGTATCGACCCAACCTGATCAGTTGATGCGATTGATCGATGTCCTGGACCCGGACAATGAACCGGGTCGATTGACCTTGATTCACCGCATGGGTGCGAAACATGTCGCCAAGTCGCTGCCACCCCTGCTCAAGGCGGTGAAATCGGCCGGCCGCAAGCTGCTCTGGTGTTGCGACCCGATGCACGGCAACACCGAATCGCTCGGCAGCGGCGTGAAGACGCGGCGCTTCCAGAATATCCGTGATGAGCTTGACCAGGCGTTCGACATCCATGCCGAGGCTGGCACGCGCCTGGGTGGCGTGCATCTGGAATTGACGGGCGAAAACGTCACCGAATGCATGGGTGGCGCTCGCGACCTGACCGAAACCGATCTGTCGCGCGCCTACAAGTCTTCGGTTGATCCGCGCCTGAATTACGAGCAGTCGCTCGAACTCGCCATGCTCATCGTGCGCAAGCGCGGTGATCTCGGCTCAGCGTGACGCGGTAACCGGCCTTGGCAGGCCGATCGCCTCGCCTGGGACAGTGCCGCGCTTCGGCAACTTCGTTGCCGCGAGGCGCGCATGTTAAAGGCCTGTCGCACCAGGATTGGCGATCAGTTGACGTCCGCCACAGCGCACTCACCCGGGCGAGCTAAGCCGCTGCACTCGCCGCATGTTGCTTGATGGTTGACAGCATTGCCGCGAGACCATTGGATCGCGTTGGCGAGAGATGCCTGGCCAGACCGATCGCTTCAATGAAGCGTGGTTCGGTTTGCAGGATTTCTGCGGCGGGTCGTCCCGAGTAGACGCGAAGGAGCAGGGCGATCAGCCCTGAGACGATGGAGGAATCGCTGATCGCGTGAAACTCCATTTTCCCGGCGTCGCCGCTCGCCAGCAGCCAGACCTGGGACTGGCAACCGTGCACCTTGTATGTATCCGTCTTGCAGTCTTCCGGAAACGTGGGCAGCTTGCGTCCGAGGTCGATCAGGTACTGGTAGCGCTCAGTCCAGTCGCTGAAAAAGCCGAACTCCTCGGCAATGGCCTGCTGGGCCAGCTCCGCACTGGCCTCGGATCCCGGGATTGCCGCGATGTTGCTGGTGTCATTCATCCGTTCTTACCTGTGGGCGTCCGTTGCAGATTCCAGTCCATTGGCGGCCATGCGCCGAAAGCCGCTGGCCGTGCCTCAATTGGATGCAGCGGATGCGCTGACTACTTTCCAGCGTGCCCCATCGGCGCTGTCCTCGATCATTACCTGGCGTTGCGCCAGTTCCTTGCGGATCTCGTCGGCCCGGGCAAAGTCCTTCGCCGCGCGCGCGCGTTGGCGCTCATCGAGCAGGCCCTGCACCCAGGCCGGATCGATGGCCGCACCGGTTTCGGTCTGTTTGAACCAGGCTTCGGCGTCCTCGTGCAACAGGCCGATGAGGTGGGCTGCGCCAAGCAGGGCGGCCTTGGATCGATATCGATCCGCATCGGTATTCGCCTGACGCGCCGCGTCGGCGAGTCCGGCCAGAATGGCGAACGCTGCCGGAGTGTTGATGTCATCGCAGAGCGCCGCCTCAAACTCTTCCGGCACCGTCTCATCCGCGCTGGCAACGTCGATGTCGGCGCGGTCGCGCAGAACGCCATACCAGCCATCCAGCGTCGCCCTTGCCTGGGTCAGGGTGTTCTCGGACCAGTCCAGTGGCTGCCGGTAATGCGCGCGCAACAGCAGGAAGCGCAGCACTTCGGCCGGGTACATTTCGAGTAATTCGTGCAGCACCATGACATTGCCGAGCGACTTCGACATCTTCCTGCCGCCAAAGGTCAGCATGCCATTGTGCAACCAGTAGCGTGCGAAGGTCTTGCCGCCATGTGCACAGGTGCTTTGCGCAATCTCGTTTTCGTGGTGCGGAAACATCAGATCGTTACCGCCAGCGTGGATGTCGATAGTTTCACCGAGGTGTGCTGCGGCCATCGCCGAGCATTCGATATGCCAGCCGGGTCGGCCGCGCCCCCACGGGCTTTGCCACCCCGGCAGGTCATCCGTGGATGGCTTCCACAATACGAAATCAGCAGGGCTCTTCTTGTACGGCGCGACCTCGACACGCGCCCCCGCGATCATGTCCTCGGTCGAGCGGCCGGACAGTTTGCCGTAGTCGGGATAGCTGTCGACATCGAAGAGGACATGGTTCTCGACCGCGTAGGCATGACCGCCGTCGATCAGTCGTTCGCACATTGCAATGATCTCGGCGATATGTGCGGTCGCATGCGGCACCACATCCGGTGAGTCGACGCCGAGGCGGCCGAGATCCTCATGGTAGGCCCGCGCAAAACGGTCGGTGATGGTCGCAATTGGCGTACCGGCTTCACGCGCGGCCGCATTGATCTTGTCGTCGACGTCGGTGATGTTGCGTGCATAGACCAGCGGTCCGCAATTGCGCCGCAGCAATCGGGCGAGCACGCCGAAGACCACTGCGGGTCGCGCGTTGCCAACGTGGATGTAGTCATAGACGGTCGGGCCGCAGACATACATCGTGATCCGGGCAGGATCCAGCGGAACAAAGTCCTCGGTACGTCGGGTCAGCGTGTTGTACAGGCGCAGTTTCATGGCGTCGGAAAATCTGAACGGAAGTGGCGGTCAGCGATGATAACAGCCCTTGTATCGGCCCGGTTTCGGCGGCGAAAGTCAGTCGATTCTTGGGCCGGCATTCAGTAAACCTGTGCTGTAATTTCGCCCACATCGTGGCATCCGCGCGTCGCATCGACCTTGGTGCGGATCGAAAAGAAGGCCCAACGCAGGCCTGCATCGGAGAGTCACAAACCCCGATCTGGAGAGCGAGTGATGATCAACAAGTTTCTGATAGGCAGTCTGGCGATGGGCATGTGCATCGGCATTTGCACCCCGGCATTCGCGCAGGACCGTGGATATGACGATGATCGTGCGGTCGACAACAGTCGCCTGGCCTGGGCCGATGTGCTGCGGGTCGATCCGGTCTATGACACCGTGGTCAGCAGCCGGCCACGCGATGATTGCTATGAGACTGACGTGGATCGGCGCTATGACACGCGAGGCAACAACACGGCGGGAACCGTTATCGGTGCCATAGTCGGCGGTGCCCTCGGCAACCAGGTCGGCAAGGGGGACGGGCGCAAGGCGGCGACCGTGGCCGGCGCCTTGATCGGTGGCGCGATTGGCAATGACCAGGCTCGGCGCGATGATCGCTACTATTCCGAATCGCAAACCCGCTGCCGCACGGTCAATGAACGCTACAGCGAGCGGCGCATTGTCGGATACGACGTGCAGTACCGTTATCGCGGTGACGTCTACATGTCCCATCTCGACTACGATCCGGGCGAGCGCATGCGCGTGCGTATCAGTGTGATGCCCGCTGAATAGGCGTCCAAAACCGGGTTGGTCGACAGGGCCGCGTTTCGCGGCCCTGTTGCTTTGCGGAATCGGGCCGGTGCGTGTTGCGCTGCGACAAGAATCCAAGTAACGTCACCCCTGATGAACCGCCCACTTGCCACTGTTGAAGTCCTGACCAGCGCCCGCATGGCCGCCGGCATGACCTCGCGTGCGCGTCGACCGATGAATGCAAACTCGACCGGGTAAGTCGCGCAGTTCCTGTTTTTCGACCCAGACCCGGCCATCGCGCCGGGTTTTTTTATTGCCAGGGATGGCATGTATGCCTGCAACGCAGGAGCAGTTGCAGGCGATGCCAGGGATGGCATGTATGCCTGCAACGCAGGAGCAGTTGCAGGCGATGCCAGGGATGGCATGTATGCCTGCAACGCAGGAGCAGTTGCAGGCGATGCCATGGATGGCATGTATGCCTGCAATGCAGGAGCAGTTGCAGGCGAATTGAGGTTGGCATTCATGCCTGCGATGCAGACGCAGTGACAGGCAATTTCAGCAGGGGATCATGTGAACACCAGACATTTCTTGAGCACGCAGGATTGGAGCCGCAGCGAGCTTGATGCGTTGCTCGACAAGGCGCGTGAGTTCCAGCGGACGAAGTTGGGCAATGGGCTGCAGGGCCAGTCGATTGCCTTGTTGTTCTTCAATCCTTCCATGCGCACGCGCACGAGTTTCGAGCTCGGTGCGCACCAGCTTGGCGGCAAGGCCATCGTGCTTGCCCCGGGCAAGGACGCCTGGCCGATCGAGTTCGAGGTCGGCACGGTCATGGATGGCGAAACCGAGGAACATATCGCCGAAGTGGCACGCGTGCTCAGTCGCTACGTCGACCTGATCGGCGTGCGCGCATTTCCGAAGTTCCAGGACTGGTCGGTCGATCGCGAGGATCGCGTGATCCAGGCCTTTGCGAAGTATTCGACGGTGCCGGTAATCAACATGGAGACGATCACCCATCCATGCCAGGAGCTGGCCCACATCATGGCCTTGCAGCAGCATCTCGGTGCCGATCTCAAGCGGCGCAAGTACGTGCTGACCTGGACCTATCACCCGAAGCCGCTGAACACGGCGGTCGCCAATTCGGCCCTGCAGATCGCCACCCGCTACGGCATGGACGTGACCTTGCTGTGCCCGAGCGAGGAATACCTGCTCGATCCGCGCTACATGGAATTCGCGCGCCAGAATGTCGCCAAGAACGGCGGCAGCCTGACCGTCAGCCACGATATCGAAAGCGCCTACCGCGATGCCGATGTCGTCTACGCCAAGAGCTGGGGCGCAATTCCGTATTTCGGCCGCTGGGAGCAGGAGAAACCGATCCGAGATGCGCATCAGCACTTCATTGTCGACGAAGCCAAGATGGCGCTGACCAACAAGGGTCTTTTCAGTCATTGCCTGCCGCTGCGCCGCAACGTCAAGGCCACCGATGCGGTCATGGATTCACCCTCGTGCATCGCCATCGATGAGGCCGAGAATCGCTTGCATGTGCAGAAAGCCCTGATGGCTGCGCTTGCAGCTCAGCCAAGATCAGGGATTGAGGATTAGGGATTCGGAAATGCGGCCCCCGATCCACCCGGCATCAACCAAATCGAGACCTCCATGTCGCCACAAACTGCTAAAACCAATCACGAATCCCGGTCCTTAACAGCCGAACGGCTGGTCACCCCGAATTCCGAACGCAAGGACGTAGTACTTGCGTTTTCTGGCGGCCTCGACACCAGTTTCTGCATTCCCTGGCTGCAGGAGCGCGGCTATGCCGTGCACACGGTGTTCGCCGATACCGGCGGAGTTGACGACGAGGAGCGCGCCTTCATCGAGGCGCGTGCGGCCGAACTCGGTGCGGCCAGCCATGTCACGGTCGATGGCGGCCCGGCGATCTGGAGCGGTTTCGTCAAGCCGTTCGTGCAGGCCGGCGAGGGCTATCAGGGCCAGTATCCGCTGCTCGTTTCGGATCGCTACCTGATTGTCGAAGCCGCGCTGAAGCGGGCGGACGAACTCGGCACACGTCTGATCGCGCACGGCTGCACCGGCATGGGCAATGATCAGGTGCGTTTCGATCTCACCGTGAAGGCGCTTGGCGACTACGAAATCATTGCGCCGATCCGTGAAATCCAGAAAGAGCACAAGGAAGTCCGCGCCTATGAGCAAGCCTATCTCGAAGAGCGTGGCTTCAGCGTCCGCGCCAGGCAGAAGGCCTACACCATCAACGAAAACCTGCTCGGCCTGACCATGTCCGGTGGCGAGATCGATCGCTGGGAGGCGCCCGGCGACGGTGCGCGTGGTTGGTGCGCTGCGCGCGCGGATTGGCCAACCGATGCCTTGACGGTGACGCTCGGCTTTCATCATGGCGAAGCCACGACGCTGAATGGCGAAGCCTTGGCGGGTCACGCGATTCTGGCCCGGCTCAATGCCTTGTTCGCTCCCTATGGCGTCGGACGTGGAATCTACACCGGTGACACCACCATTGGCCTCAAGGGTCGCATCATCTATGAAGCACCAGGTCTGATCGCCTTGCTTGCCGCGCATCGCGCGCTCGAAGAGGCGGTGCTGTCGAAAGCCCAGAACCGCTTCAAGCCCGCCGTGGCCAGGCAGTGGGTCGAGCTCGTCTATGAAGGCTTTTTCCACGATCCGCTCAAGGCCGATCTGGAAGCCTTTCTCGAATCGAGCCAGCGTTGCGTCAACGGCGAGGTCGCGCTCGAGACCCGTGGCGGCACCGTGCATGCGGTGTCAATCAAGTCGCCGCACATCCTCAATGCCAAGGGCGCAACCTACGCGCAATCAGCCGACTGGGGCGTCGCCGAAGCCGAGGGCTTCATCCGCCTGTACGGCATGAGTTCGACCTTGTGGGCCGAAGTGAACCGGGAGCAGGGCGCGTGAGTGATCTGCTGACCGCCACACTCGATCATCTGCGTGCCCTGGTCGCGTTCGATACGCGCAATCCACCGCGGGCGATCGATGCCGGCGGCATCTTCGACTACCTGCGCGGCAACCTGCCAGGATTCGAGATCGATGTCACCGATCACGGCGCTGGTGCGGTTAGTCTGTTCGCGACGCGCGGCAAGCCGAAGACGCTATTCAATGTCCACATCGATACCGTGCCCGATTCACCGCACTGGTCGGCGAATCCGTTTGACTTGCGCATCGGCGACGGTCGCGCGGTCGGCCTTGGTGCCTGTGACATCAAGGGTGCGGCCGCTGCCCTGGTTGCCGCGGCGAATGCCGCGCAGGGTGATGCCGCCTTCCTGTTCTCCTCGGATGAGGAGGCCAATGATCCGCGCTGCGTTGCCGAGTTTCTTGCGCGCGGCATCGCCTACGACGCCGTACTTGTTGCGGAACCGACCCGTGCGCAGGCGGTGCTCGCCCATCGTGGCATCAGTTCGGTGCTGATGCGTTTTGCCGGAACCGCCGGGCACGCTTCAGCGCAGCAATCGGTTGCCGACAGTGCCCTGCATCAGGCGATTCGCTGGGGCAACCAGGCGCTTGCGCATGTCGAAGCCTGCGCGCATGAGCGCTTCGGCGGCTTGACCGGACTGCGCTTCAACATCGGCCGCATCGAAGGCGGGATCAAGGCCAACATGATTGCGCCGGCAGCCGAGTTGCGTTTCGGATTCCGGCCCCTGCCTTCGACCGATGTCGACGGGCTGTTGCGCACGTTCCGCGATTTCGCCGACCCGGCCGCCGCGGAATTCGATGAAACCTTTCGTGGCCCGAGTTTGCCTTCCGCTGCCATGGGCGATGCCGAGGTGCGCCGACTTGCTGCCCGGGATGTGGCCGATGCGCTCGATCTGCCGATTGGCAACGCCGTCGATTTCTGGACCGAGGCGTCGCTGTTCTCGCAGGCGGGTCATACCGCGCTCGTGTACGGGCCCGGCGACATCGCGCAGGCCCACGCGGCCGATGAGTGGGTCGCACTCGATCAGCTCAAGGCCTATGCCGAATCCGTGTGCAGGATCATCCATGAATAGCGCAACCCGTCAAACCCGCCAGACCATCGTGCGCCTGCTCTCGAGCATGGCCAGTGCGAAGGAGATTTCGCAGTACCTCAAGCGATTCTCGCAGATCGATGCGAAGCGTTTCGCCGTGGTCAAGGTCGGCGGCGCCGTTTTGCGTGATGATCTCGATGCACTGACCTCCTCACTGGCGTTCCTGCAGGAAGTCGGCCTGACTCCGATCGTCGTGCACGGCGCCGGTCCGCAACTCGATGATGAGCTCGCTGCCGCCGGCATCGAGAAACGCACGGTCAACGGATTGCGCGTGACCTCGCCCGAAGCGCTGGCCATCGTGCGGCGAGTTTTCCAGACGCAGAATCTCAAGTTGGTCGAGGCCCTGCAGGAAGGCGATACGCGCGCGACCTCGATCACCGCCGGTGTATTCGAAGCCGACTACCTGGATCGCGAATCGCTCGGTCTGGTCGGGCAGGTGAGCCGTGTCAATCTCGCGCCCATCGAGGCCAGCCTGCATGCCGGTTCGATACCGGTCATCGCCAGCATGGGCGAGACCAAAGGCGGACAAATCCTCAACATCAATGCCGATTTTGCCGCCAATGAACTCGTGCAGGTGTTGCAACCGTACAAGATCATCTTCCTGACCGGCACCGGCGGGTTGCTCGATGGTGACGGGCGGGTCATCGATTCGATCAATCTCTCGACCGAGTACGAACACCTGCTCGCGCAATCGTGGCTGCATTCGGGCATGCGCGTGAAGATCGAGCAGATCAAGAACCTGCTCGATCGCCTGCCGTTGACTTCCTCGGTGTCGATCACCCAGCCGGCCGAGCTGGCCAAGGAACTGTTCACGCACAAGGGTTCGGGAACCCTGATCCGGCGCGGCGAGAAGGTGCTCAGCGTCAACGCATGGGATCAACTCGACCTGCCACGACTGCGCGGACTGATCGAATCGAGCTTTTCGCGCACGCTGGTTGATGACTACTTCGAGCGGACCCCCATCTTTCGTGCCTATGTCAGCGAGAACTACCGCGCCGCCCTGATCCTGCTGGAAGAAGGACGCTTCACGTATCTCGACAAATTTGCCGTGCTTGACGATGCCCAGGGTGAAGGCCTTGGCCGCGCAGTCTGGCAGGTCATGCGCGAGGAAAACCCGCAACTGTTCTGGCGCTCGCGCCATGGCAATCCGGTCAATCCATTCTATTACGCCGAATCGGACGGGTGTCTCAAAATGGAGCAGTGGAAAGTATTCTGGTATGGCATCAGCGCGTTCGACGAGATCGAGCAATGCGTGAATCACTGCCGTTCGCGACCGGCGACCCTGATCACGCGCCCGGAGCAAGCGGCATGACGAAATCAATCGGAATCGTTGGTGCAAGGGGCCATACCGGTGCCGAACTGGTTCGCCTGGTTGCCGCGCATGGCGGACTTGAGCTCGCGTTCGTTTCCTCGCGGGAGCTGCAGGGCCAGCGCGTGGCTGATCAGGTCGATGGCTACATTGGCGAACTTCGCTACGAATCGCTCGATGCGGATGCGGTCGCTGCGCGATCGGCCGATGCGGTGGTTCTGGCCTTGCCGAACGGCAAGGCCGCAACGTATGTGCAAGCCATCGAGGCGAGCGCCAGGGATACCGTCATCGTTGATCTTTCAGCCGACCATCGGTTCGACGAATCCTGGTATTACGGCTTGCCCGAGCTGAGCCGAGCGCGTTACGCCGGACAACGCAGGATCAGCAATCCCGGTTGTTATGCCACCGCGATGCAACTGGCGATTGCGCCGCTGGCAGATCGCCTGGCCGGGCCGCCTCAGTGTTTCGGGGTCTCGGGTTACTCTGGTGCGGGGACGATGCCTTCGGACAGGAACGATCCGGACAAGCTGCGCGACAACCTGATGCCGTATGCACTGATCGGTCATGTGCATGAGCGCGAGGTGTCGAATCAGCTTGGAATCCCGGTTGAATTCATGCCGCATGTGGCGCCATATTTCCGCGGTATCACGATGACGGTCAACCTGTGGTTGCAGCAGCCGATGAAGCGCGACGAGATCATTGCGCGCTATCGCGACTTCTACGCCGATGAAGCCTTGATCGACATCGTCGACGAGGCGCCGTGGGTCAGCCGGGTTGCCGGACGGCATCATGTCGAGATGGGTGGCTTCACTGTGGCGCCGGGCGGCAAGCGCGTCGTCGTCGTGGCCACGCTCGACAACCTGCTCAAGGGCGCGGCAACGCAAGCGATGCAAAATCTCAACCTGGCCCTGGGTTTCGATGAACTCAGCGGCATTCCGAAAGTACCGAGCGCTGCGGAGGTGACGGCATGAGCGATCTTCTGTGGCAGAAATCAGGCGTGCAGACCGATCAACGCATCATGCGATTCCTTGCCGGAGATGATGTCGTTCTCGACCGCGAATTTTTCCTGCACGACATCGAGGCGAGCAAGGCGCATGTCGAGGGGCTTGCCCATATCGGTATCGTCAGTCGGCAGGAATGCACCGATCTGCTTCGTGAGCTGGATCAGCTTGGCGATGATTTTCGCAGCGGCTCGTTTGTGCTCGATGAGCGTTTCGAGGACGACCATTCGGCAATCGAGGCGCGCCTGATCGAGCGTCTCGGCGATGCCGGGCGCAAGGTTCACAGCGGCCGCAGCCGCAATGATCAGGTGCTGGTCGCGAGCCGACTCTGGCTCAAATCGAAACTGCTCGAGTTGTCCTCGATCTGTGCGGCGGTGGCTAATATCTGCATTTTTCGCGCCGAGCGCGATGTGCTGCCGATGCCGGGCTATACCCATCTGCAACGCGCCGTGGTTTCCTCCACGTCGATGTGGTTCGCCGCGTTTGCCGAAGCCTTCATCGACAACGCCTGGCGCGCACGCCAGACGCTCGCCTTGATCGATGCCAATCCGCTCGGCACGGCGGCCGGGTACGGCGTCAATCTGAAGCTCGATCGCGAATACACGACCAGCAAGCTTGGTTTTGCGCGCATGCAGGTCAGCCCGATCTACACCCAGCTCTCGCGCGGAAAGTTCGAGATGGCCGCGCTCGACGCATTGGGGGCGGCGGTGCTCGATCTGCGCCGTCTGGCCTGGGATCTTTCCCTGTTCACGACGGCCGAGTTCGATTTCGTCAAGCTGCCTGCGCAATACACGACCGGCAGCTCGATCATGCCGAACAAGCGCAATCCCGATGTCATCGAATTGATGCGCGCAAGCTATGCCAGTGTCGCCGCAGCGCGCACCGAGATCGAGCAATTGCTGTCGCTGCCAAGCGGCTATCAGCGTGATCTGCAAGCGAGCAAGGGAGCGATCTTCCACGGCTTCCATCGCGGCCTCGATGCGCTGGCCCTGCTGCCCGATCTGCTGGCGAAGTTCGAATGGAATGCGGCGCGGATGCGTGATGCAATCGAACCCTCCATGTACGCGACCGATGTTGCAATCGAAGCGGCGGTTGCCGGCGTTCCATTCCGCGATGCCTACCGCGCCGCCGCGGAATCGGCGAGTGAGGCAGGGCAGGGGCGAACACCGGAATCGAGTCTCGCCGCCCGCGTTTCACCGGGATCCGGCAGCGACCTCCGTCTCGATGAATTGCGCAATCGACTGGCGCAGCTGACGTGATCGGCACGATGGCAAGCCATCTTCACCACGGTGTCGGCAGCCGCTTCGAGTCAGCCACGAAACGAGCACGATCCTGATGGACGCGGCCGAATCGCAGGACGCGGCCAGCGGATTCATCGTGCAGTCCTTGCCGGTCTGGCGACGCGCCGTGCTCAAGGTCGGCAGCAGCCTGCTTGCCGAGAATGGCGCTGGCTTGAGTTCCCGTCATGCGCTGGCGCTCGCGCAATTCGTTTCGGCGAGCATCGCTGCCGGACGTGAAGTTGTCATCGTTTCCTCCGGCGCCGTCGCTGCGGGCCGTGCACGGGTTCCGAAGCAGCCCGTGGCGGGTGCGGCGATGGCGGCGCGTCAGGCACTTGCGGCGCTCGGTCAGGCGCAGATGATCGCGCTCTGGCAGCGCTTTTTCGATCGTCCTGTCGCCCAGGTTCTGCTGACTCACGATGATCTGCGCAATCGTCGACGCTATCTCAATGCACGGGCGACCCTGATCGAATTGTTGCGGCTCGGTGCCTTGCCGGTCATCAACGAGAACGACACGGTTTCGGTCGATGAATTGAAGCTCGGCGACAACGACAACCTCGCAGCGATAGTCGCAGCGCTGGTCGATGCGGATGTACTCCTGATCGCAACCGATATCGATGGCTTGTACACGGCCAATCCGCGCCTCGATGACGATGCGCGGCCTATCAACGAGTTGCACGGCATCAGCGCCGAATCGCTGGCCATGGCCGGTGGGCCGGGCAGTTCGATCGGAACCGGCGGCATGCGTACCAAACTCGAAGCCGCCGCACGTGCCGCCGGCGCGGGCATCGACACGATCCTGTTCAACGGTACCGACGCCGATGCGATTCGCCTGCTCGGCGAGGGAAGATTCCGCGGCACGCGGCTGCGCGCCGGGCGCAGTCGGCTGGCGGCACGCAAGCATTGGTTGCAGCAGGTGCCGGTGGTTGCCGGGGCTATCGTCGTCGACGCCGGCGCGGCAACGGCCCTGGTCGAAAAAGGCGCCTCGCTATTGCCCGGTGGCGTGGTCATGGCCGATGGCGAGTTCACGCGCGGCGACATGGTTGAAATCATCGCTCGCGATACCGTGGGTGATCGACGCATCGCGCGCGGCCTCAGTCAGTATTCGGCAAGCGACATTCGCCGCATCGCTGGCCGACATTCGCGCGACATTGATGAGATGCTCGGCTACAACTACGGCGGCAACGTCGTTTACCGTGATGACATGGTAATGGCCTGAGCCGATGACGACCGATATCCGATCCGCCGCCCTGGCCTGCCGCGATGCAGCCACATGCATCGCCGGACTCTCTGCAGCAAGAAAGCAGGATCTGCTGAACGCAATGGCCGAACGCATCGATGCCGATGTTGCACTGATTCTTGCGGCAAACAAACTCGATATGGCCCAGGCCGCCCATCGCGGCGTCGGCGCGGCCATGCTCGATCGTCTGCACCTGGATGCCGGGCGGGTTGCCGGGATCGCGCGCAGTCTGCGTGACGTGGCCGAGTTGCCCGATCCGGTGGGGCAGGTAACCCGGCGCGACACGCGTCCGAATGGCGTCATCGTCGAGCGCGTGCGCGTGCCGCTCGGGGTCATCGCGATGATTTATGAGGCGCGTCCGAACGTCACCGTCGACGCCGCCGCGCTCTGCCTCAAGGCCGGCAACGGCGTGATCCTGCGCGGCGGTTCCGAGGCGATTCATTCCAATCGCGCGCTGGCCGGTCTTCTCCAGCAAGCCCTGCGTGATGCAGGTTTGCCGGCCGCCGCGGTGACCCTGGTCGAGGATCTGCGTCGTGAAACCATGGTTGAATTATTGCAGCTGACCGACATTGTCGACCTGGCCATTCCACGCGGTGGCGAAGGCCTGATCCGCTTTGTCGCCGAGCACGCACGCGTGCCGGTGATCAAGCATTACAAGGGGGTTTGTCATCTCTATGTCGACAAAGCAGCCGATCCCGGTGTCGCGCTGGATTTGCTGATTGACGGCAAGGTCAGCCGACCCAGCGCCTGCAATGCGCTGGAAACCCTGCTCGTGCACAAGGACATCGCCGATACCTTCCTGCCGCGCGCCGCCCTCGCCCTCGCTGCATGCAAGGTCGAACTGCGTGGCTGCGAGCGCACCTGCGCATTGCTCGGCAATATCGCCGCAGCCAGCGAGGAGGACTACGCCGCCGAGTATCTCGATCTGATCATCGCGATCCGCATTGTTGATGATCTCGATGCGGCAATCGCGCATATCCGCCGCTTCGGCTCCGATCACACCGAGGTCATCGCCAGCGAAGATGAAACAAGCGCACAGCAGTTCATCGCGGCACTGCGCTCGGCCGTGGTCATGGTCAACACCTCATCGCGTTTCAGCGATGGCGGCGAACTCGGCCTCGGCGCCGAAATCGGCATCTCGACCACGCGCCTGCACGCCTACGGCCCGATGGGCATCGAAGCGCTGACGATCGAGCGCTACGTGCTGCGCGGAAACGGGCAAGTGCGGCATCCCGCATCAAGGCAGGATTGAGGCCCTTGGATGCGAGCGGCTTCGAGTTGTCCGCTCCTTCAATCAGGCCATTCTTTGTCGCATCGACAACTGGGCGCCGCCGATACCTTTCAGCCAGGCCTGTCCTATGGCCGCCGCTTTCTCGATCAGCAAACGGGGCGTGCCGATCGCCCGCCAATAGCGGGTTTCCGTACCGAGCATCTGTTGATGCCATTGCTGGCCGGTCAGCCCGAGCTTGTGCAGGATCGGGGGTTCGTTCGCGTCGACATGGCCGCGCTTGTCGGCCCGGCTGATCCGGGCGGTCCAGTCAATGAGATCGAGATAGTCCTCGACATTGATCGGCAAAAAATCGGGCGCAGTGGACGCGTTGATCGGCGCGAGTGATGTCCTGGCGCGCGCAGGGTCCGAGCGGAGGGTTTCAATGCGCTGGACGACGCTGGTGTGGGCCGAAGATTCGAGATTCGCCGCAATGCCCGCGCGGATCGGATTGAGGTCCACGTAACTCATGCAGGTGAGCACGGCCGCTTCGTCGAGAAGGGCCTGGCTGAAATGTACCGGCAGGCGCCCAGGCGATCGGCATTCCCCAGCAGGGTCTGTTCCTTCAGCCGACAGTCTGCTTCATCGGTTTCCCCGTTCACGGTCGCCGGAAACAGGCGCACCCAGCGCGTCGCGACGTCTTCGTCCCTCCACGTGGCAGCGGCGGTCGGATCGATCCGCAGCACGACATGAACATGGGTGCTCATCACGGCATAGGCGTAGACGCCGACGGCAAAAATTTCCGCCAGCTCCAGCAAGCGCGCCTCGCCCCAGGTCCGACGGTGTTCGTAGGACGTTTCGCTGTACGGGTCGACGCCGCACAGCCACGCGAGACGCACGCACCGTGAGATGCAGTGATAGAAGCCGGGACGTCGGGATCGACCAGGAGGCTGCGGGCGGTAGTCATGCCGCCAGCGTGACGCGATCAGATCGGCCTGTCTGTCGGAAATTGTCGATTTGTGAGGTAGGACGCTGGAGGTGTTGTGGGTGTGCCGGGGCTTCACTGGTTCTTCACATTTCGCGTTTAGCCGGCGCGTCTCTGAAACGGCTGCCGCGGGTGACGGAAAGCCAAGAATCGAGATGTCCCGTGCAGATAAATTGCCGATTGCGCGCTATCTCTCTAACCGCAAGCTGGCGGAAAACTCAATACATGAGGCGATTCGTCGCACGTTGTCACATGTGCGACGCCTTTTCGCTGGCATGGGCCTCGAGTTCATCCTGGATAGGGACATAAAAGCTAATCACGACAAATGCCACTTGCAACTTGCGTGCTCACATGATGTATGCAAACATCTATAAGGATACCTTCCGATGAAGAGATGCGGCGCGAGTCCGAGTCGAATAGGCACTCGATCCCGCATCCGTTCGATCTCGGCAGGGACAAAGATCCTTGCCCGATAGCATTGCTGTGGGACAGGGCGATACGATAAAAAAGTGAGGATTTACGGAATGGGAAGTCCCAGGACGCTGTACGTTTTTGCGCTAATTCTGTCCCTGGTCGCATCAAGCGCAGTTGCGCAGGTGTCGTTTCAGGAGGAATACACCAAGCTGGTCAACGGTGGGGAATCCATCTCGACCTATGACGGCGGTTTGTTCGGCGACTCAGTGAGCT
The DNA here is from genome assembly GCA_964390215.1 of uncultured Dokdonella sp. Lineage (GTDB taxonomy): Bacteria > Pseudomonadota > Gammaproteobacteria > Xanthomonadales > Rhodanobacteraceae > Dokdonella. The sequence continues at coordinate 30,821 of CAYMHF010000034.1, forward strand.
TGGCGACGGGCGCCGTCGAATTCACTGCAACCGACGTAAGTCTGCCCGGCAACAATGCGATTCCGGTTGCGTTCGGCCGTCGGCGCAGCGTCGAGACTGGTCGCGAGCCGAATTTCATGCTCGGTGACTGGGATATCGATATCCCTTTCATGGAAGGGGTGTTCGGTGATACGCAAGGATGGGTCGTCAATACCGCGTCTCCTACGCAGCGCTGTTCATCGCCTGCATCCATCGGTGAGATCGCCCCACCCAACTTGTTTGTGGGTAACCTGGGGGCGATCACTCCCCGGCAGTACTGGCAGGGCATTCATCTGCAGGTTCCTGGCCAGGGGCGCCAGGAGGTGCTGTTGAAATCCCCGTCCGTCGCGTCCCCAAACGACGGGCAAACTTATCAATACATTACCAGCGGCTTCTGGCAGATCCGCTGCGCGCCGACGCTGGCCAGCGGACAACTGGGTGAGGGATTCGTCGCCAGATCGCCTGACGGCATGACCTATACCTTCGACTGGATGGTCACATCGAGCTATCCCGCCGTGCAGTGGCCGCGCAGCGGTGGCAACTATGCCGCGCCACGCGTACGCGTGCGCTTGTACCCGACCACGATCGTGGATCGGCATGGCAGCAACCGCGTCACCTACACATGGCTCGGCGACAGACTGCAGAGCATCACATCGAGTGACGGCAGAGCCCTCTCGATCCACTACAACACGCAAGGCCGGATAGATACGGTCAAGGATGACAGCACCCCTCAGCGTACATGGACTTATTCGTACTCGGCAGGCTCCCTGCAATCGGTTCTGTTGCCCGACAACAGCCAATGGCAGCTCGATTTTGCGATCGGTATCGGTTCGGTCAACTACGACACGAGTACGAGTACCACCGGGTATGACACGGCGCTTAATTGCAACTGGATGCGCAGGCTGCTGGCAAACGAAAAAATGGTCACGATCACGCACCCCTCGGGCGCTATCGGCACGTTCAAGTTCGATGTGAAACGCCACGGGAGGGCGAATGTTGATTCGTTGTGCAATCGAGACGACGCATTGCACGATCAGCGCAACAACTATCCCGATACGCCGGCTCGCTTCGACACATGGTCGCTGATGAGCAAACGCATCCAAGGCCCGGGCCTGCCAGATCCATCAACGAACCCTCCCACGCTCCCGCCCTCGCCAGTCTACGAGTGGACGTATTCCTACGTCTTGCCAACCGGCAACTTCACCGCGACAAGCTGCTCGCCCGCTTGCGCAACGTCGAAATCCGTGGAAGTGCGCGCCCCTGACGGATCGCGCACGACGTATACCTACGGAATTGACTTCGGCCGTACCGACAACCAGTTGCAAAGCGTTCGGACGGTCAGCGCTTCGGGCGCGCAAATCCGTCTGGAAAATTATGCCTATGTCCTCGATGTCCTGGATGGAAAGGCGACGCCGTTCCCTGATCGGATCGGTATAACCCCGCAGACCTACGCGGACGATTCCTACTTCGGCGAGGCCCTGCGCCCACAGAAGCAGCGCACGATCTTGCAAGGGGGCGTCACCTTCTCCTCGAACACGACCAAGTTCGATGTCTGGGCGTATCCGGTCAGCGTCACGAAATCGAGCGTGCTTGGTTCGAAGACGGTAGTCTCGGTTTACGAACACAACCTGGCAAAGTGGGTGCTCGGCCAGTTGAAGACGCTCACCGTCGATGGCCAGCTCGCGAGCCAGGTCGATTACTCCCCGACCACGGCGTTGCCGATACGCACCTATGCGTTCGGCAAGCAGTTGCAGACGCTCGCCTACTATGACTTGCCGGGCCAGGACGGCAGCCTGCGCTCAGTAACCGACGGCAACACCCACGAGATCCGCTTCAGCGACTATCACCGAGGCATCGCGCGCCGGATCGACTATCCGACTGGAAAGTGGAAAACCGCGGAGGTCAACAACCAGGGGTCGATCACCTCGGTCACTGACGAACTTTTCAACACGACCTACTACGACTACCTCCCCAATGGCCGGCTGTGGAAGATCCGCTATCCAAGTGGCGATACGCCGGCCTGGAACGAAAAGGTGTTCGCGTTCGAGCAGGTAGGCAGCGCGTACGGCATTGGTGCCGGGCACTGGAGGCAGACCGTCACCCAGGGCAACGCAAGCAAGACCACCGACTACGATGCCCTGTGGCGCCCGCTCGTCGTGCATGAAGTGGATAGCGTGGCCGGATCCGGCCGTTTCGCGGTGCACAGATTCGATTACGCCGGGCGAGACGCATTCACCTCCTACCCGAGCAACACGCTCGGCCGGTTTGACAGCGTGACGACCGGCACTACCTCGGCGTATGACGCGCTGGGTCGGTTGATCTCGACCAGCCAGACCTCCGAGCTCGGCGCAATCAACACCACGGTCACCTATGAGCCGAGCGGCTTCAAGAAGACGGTCAGGAACGGACTCAACCAGGCAACGACATACAGCTACAAGGCATTCGACGAGCCGACCGAGGACTGGCCCACCTTGATCGTGGCGCCGGAGTCGGTGAGCGTGAGCATCGATCGTCCCGACGCCTTCGGCAAGCCGCGCAGCATCACCCGTAGCGGCACACTTCAGAGCAACGGGGTTGCTTTGCCCGTCTCGGCGACACGCAGCTACGTGTATGACTCCTACGCGCAGCTCTGCAAGACGATTGAACCCGAGATTGGCGCCACCGTCATTGACTATGACGGCGCAGGAAACGTGGTATGGACGGCCGCAGGCCTGAACCTGCTTAATACGAATAACTGCGATCGCAATGCCGTTGGCGTCGCGGCGTTGCGATCGAATCGCACCTACGACGAGCTCAACCGTCCGCTCGACACGACCTTCGCCGATGGCAGTCCAGCGATCCGGCGGACCTACTGGGGCGACGGTCAACTGCACACGATCCGGACCGAAGGAACCAATTCCGCGAACAACACGCAGTGGAGCTACGACTACAACAACCGCCGCCTGCCGACCACGGAAACGCTGGCACTCGACGGACGCGTCTACAATTTGGAAAATCGTTACACCGCCAATGGCCATCTCAGGAGTCTGGTCTATCCCGATCTCGTCGAAGTCGACTACGCGCCGAATGCGCTTGGCGAATCGACGCGCGCCGGTAATGCGCTGAAGAACTACGCCTCGAATGTGACCACCTGGCCGAATGGGGCGATCAAGGGGTTCACCTATGGCAACGGCGTGGTGCATTCGCTGAGCCAGAATTCGCGCGGCATGCCCCTGCGCAGCCAGGACAGCATGAACGTGCTCGATGATACCTACGGTTACGATGCGAACAGCAATGTGCGTTCGATCGCCGACGCGATCAGTGGTGCCACTCGCACGATGCAATATGACGATCTTGATCGCCTTGAAACAATGAACTCGGCTGCGCCATGGAGCAATTCGACCTACGTTTACGACGCGCTCGACAACATACGTTCGAGCACGGTCGGCACTCGCGCCTACACGCACACCTACTCGGCATCGAACCTGCTCGAGGCGCTGAAAGTTGGCGGCACGACAGTCGTCGGCTACAACTACCTGCGCGGCAACCTGACGCAGCGTGGTGGGCAGACATTCATTTTTGACCAGGCGAATCGGCTGGTATCGAAGGCCGGCGAGCGCCCGAAGACGGACGAGGCCTATGCCTACGACGGCCACGGCCGGCGCGTCAAGGTGGTGCGTCCGGCCGATGGCTCGACCCGCCACATGCTGTACTCGCAGAGCGGGCAACTGCGCTTCGAAGCGAATCTCGCAACCAACACGCTGACCGATTACATCTACCTCGGAGGTAGCCTGGTGGCCCGCGAAGAATCGGCGTCGGCGGTCACTGCGCCGCCTCCGCCCGTGGTCACGGCACCGGCAAACAACACGACGGGCACGTATACGGTCACGTGGTCGGCGCCGACGGCGACGAGCTACGTGTTCGAAGAGAACCGCGGTGGAACCGGCTGGGTCGTGCAATCCAGTGGACCGGCGACATCGATCCTGCTGACGTTGCACGGCAATGGCGTCTATCAGTACCGCGCCAAGGCCTATAACGCAGGCGGTTGGAGCCTCTATGGCGCGATTGTGAGCACGCAGGTCTCGGGCGTCACTCAGCCACCGGCACCGGGCGGCATCGCCGCATCGCCGAATCCGAGTCTTACCGGAACCTTCGAGGTACGCTGGCCGAAGTCGGACGGGGCAACGCTGTACCGACTGTGGGAAAACGCCAACAGCAATGGCTGGGCGCCGGCACCGGTGTTCACGGGCAACGCCCTCGCGTTCACCGTTACCGGTCGTGGCACCGGCAGTTACCAGTATCGTGTGGAGGCGTGTAGCGCGGCCTGCAGCCTGCCCACGGCGGCGGTAGCCGTAAGCGTAACGGTCACGGCCGGCCTGCCCGGCGCGCCAGTGTTGACCGTTCCGTCCTCCAGTTCCACAGGCGTTTACCAGGTCAGTTGGACCGCGACCGGCGGAAAATTCTTCGAGCTGCAGGAACTCGGCCCAGGTTGGGCGTGGGTGACGCTCTATTCGGACCAAGGCTTGGCCCAGACTTATACCCGTCCCGCCGGCACCTATGCTTACCGCGTACGCGCTTGTCTGGGATTCGGCTGCGGCGATTTTGGTCCGGTGTCGACGATTACGGTTGCGCTCGTCGGCGTTCCGCCGATTCCGGCGAATCTCCTTGCAACGCCGAATCGCAACACCACCGGCATCACGGCCTTGACCTGGGATGCGTCGACGGGCGCGACGCGCTATGTGCTGCAGCGCATCTCCAATGGCGGCTCGCCAGTAATCGCCTACAGCGGCCCCGGCGGCCTGAGTAATGAGAGCGGTCTTGCCGTTGGCACGCATGCTTATTCGGTCAAGGCATGCAGCGGCGTGCTCGACACCACCTGCAGCGCCTTCAGCAGCGCAACCGTGTACACCCGCGATCCCACCGGCCCCGTGGCGCCGCAGCCGGTGACCTCGATCACGGTGACTCCTGCCTCAAGTGCGGATGGCACTTACACGCTGAGCTGGGTGCCGGCGACGAGCGGCGTACCGGCGGCGTACTACCTGATCAAGGAGAGCCTGGACGGGACCGCGCCGGACTGTGCCGACCCCTGCAGGGTGGATGCACCCGGCACCTCGTGGACGTTCAGCGGTCGTGGCAACGGCAACTACCAGTACTGGGTGGAGGCCTGCGTTCCCGGTGCCTGCGCGAACTCGCCGACGCCGGCGACGGTAGTCGTCGAGATGCCGAACGCGCCGGGTCGCCCGGCGTTCATAAATACGACGGAAACTGGTTGCAGCGCCACGCCGCGTGCGGTGTCGTTGACCTGGGGTGCCGGCAGCGGTGCGACGCACTACCAAATCCGCGAAATCAACCCGATGCTGCCACCCGAGACAGGGATGCGAATAATCGACATTCCTGGCACCGGCACCGCGACGACGGTAATCAGCCGCAATCCCGGCAATGAACCCACCGACTTCACCTACGAGGTGCGCGCGCTGAACGGGCAGAATGTGGCATCCGCATGGCGAGGTCCGGTGACGGTCTGTGTTGGCGACGGGGGTGGAAACGTCATCAATGCGCCAGCGGTGACCACGGTGCGCTATCTGCATACCGATGCGCTCGGCAGTCCGGTCGCCGAGACCAACGAATTCGGCGGCGTGGTCAAGCGCACTCGCTATGAGCCCTACGGCGCGCCGACCGACGGCGTCTACGTCGACGGACCGGGCTTTACCGGCCATGTCACGGATGCGGCGACGGGGCTGACGTATATGCAGCAGCGCTACTATGATCCGATGGCGGGGAGGTTTTTGAGTTTGGATCCGGTGACCGCAAGCCCGGGCAGCTTCAATCGGTATTGGTACGCGAACAACAATCCGTATAGATATATTGATCCGGATGGGCGTTGTACGGGGTCGCATATTGAAAACGATGACAGCACATGTGTGAGCACGGGCGAGTACACCACACAGGCGAGCAGTGTGCGTTCACGCGACTCAAGGTTTTTCAGCGAATTTCTCCGCATCGGCAAGCAGACGGTGGATGCATATAACCCAAAGTCCATTTCCACGAACACCGAGTATGGCGGATTTCTGTATCAACATAAGGGAAAAGTAAAAGCGACAGCCCCGGTAATAGCAATTTGTGCTTCCGAAACTGAATGCTCTGTGGACATTGGCCCTTCCTTGAGGTGGGTTCCCGAGCGCGCAAAGGTGCTTGGTGACTACCATACGCATGGAAGCGGGAGCGGTGACGTAAACCTGTTTTCAAGAGACGATATTACACTCACCAATAGCACGTCTGGCTTTCTAAGTGATCATGGGTTTCAAACGAGATACTTCGGATCAATTTTGGGGACGCCAAGCAATCGGGTGTATTTCTACCGGGCAGGAACGCTGCCCGACAACCCGAAGTGGGACGATATTCAAGGGGCTATGCAGGAGATTGAATAAATATGCATATACAATCGCACAAGTTGACATTATTTTTCGTGTTTGTGCTAACTTTCGTGCCTTATTTGCATGGTTGCGCTAATGCAGTGCAAAAAGAGCAAGAGCCGAATCCTGCCCTAAATATGGTCTGTGCCAGGTCGATAGGAGTTGCGATAGGTGCGCTAACCGAAACGGACTTGCTCAACGACTTGACTGCCAAGGTCTGGTGCTCAGTGGGAGAGAATGAAGTTGAAGTTCGATTTCTGAGGAGCAATCCAATGCTGAGAGGAGGCGGTGTGTACATCATTGTCTCTCCATCGGAGGGATTCAAGATTGTTGCAAAAAAGGGATCAAAATAGGCGCGAGATCTTGCAAAGGGATTAAAGGGGTCACCATTTCGGGATGACAAAGGGGTCACCATTTCGCCGCTCTAGTCAATAGGCACAAGTGTTTTCCTCCCGATTGCCGAGCGGGTTCTTTTGAATACCGCAATTCGAGTCAGCCGACGCCTGGTGTTTTCGGTTGGCTGCGGAGAGAGTCCGCACCAGTCACCGTTCTGTGGATCAATGGGGTCAGAGTCATTGATCTGAGCCTTGATGAGGAATAGTCTTGCCGTTCGAGACGTTCGCTCAGGATCAGGATCAGGAGATTCTCCATGGCCCGCTTGCCCCGCCTTTTCCTGCC
>CAYMHF010000035.1:0-37905 GCA_964390215.1 uncultured Dokdonella sp.
CGCTCCCTACGAGGTTCGAACTCGTGTTCCCGCCTTGAGAGGGCGGTGTCCTGGGCCACTAGACGAAGGGAGCGGTGTCTGGGACAAACCGCACGGGGCGCGTAGTATAACGAATTCGTAACCACGAACAATTGCCGAGCGATGCCCTTGAACTTGAATGTGACTGTCGAATGAGCCCGACTGCATCGTCGGCGTCTGCCCATGTTGCGCCCGAACATGCCGTGGTTCCGCGGATCATCCCGCGCGCGGAACACGGCATTTCGCGCAAGAATATCTCCAGCGGTGCACTGCGGGTGCTGTATCGGTTGCATGAAGCCGGATACAAGGCGTTTCTGGTCGGTGGTGCCGTGCGCGACTTGCTGCTCGGCGGTCATCCGAAGGATTTTGATATTGCCACCGATGCGACGCCGGAGCAGACCCGTGCGCTGTTTCGAAATTGCCGCCTGATCGGCCGGCGATTCCGTCTTGCCCATGTCGTGTTCGGGCGCGAAATCGTCGAGGTGGCGACGTTTCGTGGAATTGGTGAGGCAGGCGACAGCGATCGTCATGTCGTTGATGGGCGGATCGTCCGTGACAACGTCTATGGCGGCATTGAGGAGGATGCGATCCGGCGCGATTTCACGATCAATGCGCTCTACTATGATATCGCTGATTTCAGCGTGCGCGATTACGTTGGCGGCATCGAGGATCTGCGCCAGCGCCGCATGCATCTGATTGGTGATCCAGCCCGGCGCTACCGCGAAGATCCGGTACGCATGTTGCGCGCCGCCCGCCTGGCCGCCAAGCTCGATTTCAGGCTGGCTGAGGACACCGAGGCGCCGATCGCCGAACTGGCGCCGCTGCTGGCCGATGTCGCTCCCGCGCGTCTGTTCGACGAGTCGCTCAAGCTGTTCCTTGCCGGGCATGGTCTCGAAAGTCTGCGCCAATTGCATCGCCTCGGACTGCTCGGGCAGCTTTTCCCGGCTACGGCGGCGGCGCTGGCCGGTCCGAACAGTGCGAGGTTCGGTCGTCTGCTCGGCTATACCTTCACCAGTACCGATGAGCGGATCCGCAGTGACATGCCGGTCACACCGGCCTTTCTGTTTGCGGCATTGCTCTGGGAGCCGGTGCGCAGCCTGGCTGAAACGCTGGTCGCGGATGGATCTGACGCTGGCGTGGCCTGGACCGCTGCGGTAGATCGGATTCTGCACCAGCAAGCCTCGCGGGTTGCCATTCCGAAGCGCTTTTCAATGACGATGGAAGAGATCTGGTCGCTGCAATCACGCTTCGATCAAAGGCAAAAAAAGCGTGTCATGCGCCTGCTCGCCCACCCAAGATTCCGCGCCGCCTTCGATTTCCTTGTCCTGCGTTCTCACGATGAGCCCGAGCTCAAGGAGCAGGTCGACTGGTGGACGGAAGCCCAGCAACTTGATGGTGAACACCTGTCTCAGCGGCTTGCCGCAGCCAGCGTTACACGGGCCGACGGCGAGCCGGGCAAGAAACGCAAGCGGTCGCGTCGACGCAAGCCGCGCGCAGGCTCATCAGCAAAGGATGCAAGCGTGGAGAGTGCTTCGGAGTGAGTAGCGTGCTTGCATACGTCGGCCTGGGCAGCAATCTTGATGACCCGGTAATGCAAGTGCGCAAGGCTCTCGACGAACTGGCGCACATCCCCGATTCGAGCTTGGTGCGGCATTCGGGTTTTTACCGGACGCCGCCCTGGGGGCCGGTCAGGCAGGCGGATTTTGTCAATGCGGTCGCCGAGATCCGGACGAACCTGAGCCCCGAGGAGTTGCTCGACGCGCTGCTGGGTATCGAACGACGGGCCGGACGCGAGCGCGCGGGCGAGCGGTGGGGGCCACGAGTCATCGACCTCGACCTGCTTGTTCACGGTGGCTCTCGCATCGCTGAGGACGGCCTGTGCGTGCCACATCCGCGCATGCTCCAGCGCGCTTTTGTGCTCGTGCCACTGGCTGAGCTGGATGCGTCGATGCAATTGCCGGAATATGGCTGCATCGCCGATCATCTGGCTCGGCTCGACACGAGCCGCTGTGTGCGGGTTCCGCTTGTCACCGATCCTTGATGATTGCCCTGGGTGGCGTCGCTCTACCCGCTTGCTGCATTGTCTTTCTCAGATAACAAGCCGATGTATCCCGACATGTCGAATTCCAGTCAGCGCACCGCAATTACGGTTCCGTCCCTGCGTCAGCGCAAGGCCGATGGTGCGAAGATCGCCATGCTGACTTGCTACGATGCGAGTTTCGCGGCGCACTTCGACGCCGCCGGCGTCGACGCGGTTCTCGTTGGCGACTCGCTGGGCATGGTGATCCAGGGCCAGGCCAGCACCTTGCCGGTAACGCTCGATCACATGGTCTATCACACCGCTGCAGTGTCGCGCGGTTTGCATGCGCCCTTGCTCATCGCCGACATGCCGTTCATGAGCTACCGCGACGTGCCGACCGCCCTGCTGTCGGCGAGCCGATTGCTTGCCGAAGGCGGCGCGGCGATGGTCAAGGTCGAAGGTGCCGGCTGGGTGCTTGATGTGGTCAAGGCATTGAACGAACGTGATGTGCCGGTTTGCGCGCATCTCGGGCTGACCCCGCAATCGGTGCACAAGCTCGGTGGTTATCGCGTGCAGGGGAAACTTGCCGATGAGGCCAGGCGGCTGCTCGAGGATGCCCACGCCGTGGCCGAGGCCGGCGCCGACCTGCTCGTACTCGAATGCGTTCCGGCGGAGCTGGCGGCACGGATCACCGGCGAGATTCCGATACCAACCATCGGAATCGGGGCCGGTGCCGGATGCGACGGCCAGGTGCTCGTGCTCTACGACATGCTCGGTATCACGCCGGGGCGCCGACCACGATTCAGCAAGGATTTCCTGCGTGGACACGGCTCGATCGATGCCGCCCTCGCCGCCTATGTGGAGGCTGTGCACGGTTCGACCTTTCCCGCCGCCGAGCATGCCTACTGAGCCGTCGCATGCATATCGTCAGGAAAATTGATGAACTGCGTGGCCTGCTCGGTGACAGGCGCCGCAACCGACAGCGTATCGGTTTTGTTCCGACCATGGGCAACCTGCACGCCGGTCACTACTCGCTGATCGCCAGGGCGAGGCAATGTTGTGATTTCGTCGTCGCCAGCATCTTCGTCAACCCGACCCAGTTCGGCGCGAACGAGGATTTTTCGCGCTACCCGCGCACGCCGGAACAGGATGCACTCGGGCTCGACGAGAGTGGTTGCGATCTGTTGTTTCTGCCTGATGTCGAAACAGTCTATCCGCTGGGTCATCGTCGATCGGTTCGCGTGCAGGTGCCGGATCTCGGTGACCTGCTCGAAGGTGTCAGCCGACCGGGTCATTTCGACGGCGTCGCCACGGTGGTTGCCCGGCTTTTCAACATGGTGCAACCCGATGCGGCTGTGTTTGGCAGCAAGGATTATCAGCAATTGCTGGTGATTCGGCGCATGACACTCGATCTCGGGTTTCCGGTCGAAATCATTGCCGCGCCGATCATCCGCGAAGCAAACGGGCTTGCCATGAGTTCGCGCAATCAATATCTCGACGCAGCGCAGCGCGGGCAGGCCGCTGCTCTTCATACGACCTTGCGCTGGATGGCCGCCCAACTCGATGACGCCGCCCAATCCCTGGTCGAAATCGAGGCTGTGGCCATGCAGCGGCTCGCTGACGCCGGCTTCGATCCTGACTATGCGGTTGTGCGCCAAGCCGATGACCTGGCTCAGCCTTTTGCGCCGCGGATCGGGCAAGCTGTGATTCTGATCGCGGCGAGGCTTGGTTCTGTTCGTCTGATCGACAATCTCGAGTGGAATGTCCCGAAATCAGCATCGGCTACGCGTTGAAGTGGTTCGTTGTGTCGGAATCGTGGGTTCGGGTGTGACGTATATGGCACTTCGCCACATCGTGTGGTAGGATTACAACCGTCCTCGGGGTTTTCGCAACGTCTTACGTTGAAACCTCGCGGCCACCAGGGCGCATTGCAGGTAATCGTCACTCCAATTGAACCCTCGCGCGAGAATCGCTGCGAGGGTTTTTTTTGTCAGTAAAAGTCGCGAGCGCGAAAATAAAGGCTTGTAAAGCAATGACTTGCTGAGTCCGCATGGAATTGCGTGAAGAGCCCCAGCCATGGCTTTTCAATCAATTCCGGTACCAATCGAGTGCGGCTTGCACGCTTGGCTGCGCAAGCGCGATCCCAGGGCGTTGTTTTGTTGCAACAGACGCGGGGCAGCCATTGCACAAGGCGTCAGCCAATCGGGATTGGATCCGAATGCCGGGACGCCTGTTCGCGCAGCGCCCACTGGACATGTTCGCGGACGAGCTCATCGGGGTGACTGACGCGGCTTTGCAAGGCGGCAACGGTTTCCAGGCGATACGACGCATTGCCGAGCGCCACGGCGATATTGCGCAGCCAGCCGACATATCCGGTGCGCCGGATCGGCGAACCTTCGGTGCGCCTGAGGAACTCCTCCTCGGTCCAGGCGAACAGGTCGATCAGCGCGTGGTCGTCGAGTGAATGACGTGGCGTGAAATCGGCTTCCGGCGTGCTGCGTGCAAACTTGTTCCATGGACAGATCAACTGACAGTCGTCGCAGCCGAAAATGCGATTGCCGATCGGTCGCCGCAGCTCCGGCGGGATCGATCCACGCAGCTCGATGGTCAGGTAGGAAATGCAGCGGCGCGCATCGACCTGATAGGGCGCGACAATGGACTGGGTCGGACAGATGTCGATGCAGCGTCGGCAGGTTCCACAATGTCCGGTTTCCGGCGTCGCCAGCGGCAGCGGCAAATCGGTATACAATTCCCCAAGAAAAAACCACGATCCGGCATGCCGGTTGATCAGGCAGCTGTGCTTGCCGATCCAGCCGATTCCGGCATCCCGCGCCAGCGCACGTTCGAGCACCGGGGCCGAGTCGACAAAGGCGCGGTAGCCGAACGGCCCGACTTCAGCAGCGATGCGCTCGGCCAGCTTCTGCAGGCGATTGCGCATGAGCTTGTGGTAATCGCGACCGAGTGCATAGCGGGCCACGTAAGCGCTGTCCGGATCGGCGAGGACATCCCAGCCATCACGCGCGTGCTCGGGCAGGTAATCCATGCGTACCGAGATCACGCGCAGCGTCCCGGGCAGCAGCTCGTCGGGACGACTGCGCTTGCTGCCATGGCGCGCCATGTACTCCATTTCGCCATGGCGACCGGCATCGAGCCAGTTGAGCAGATGATGCTCGTCCTCGCTCAATTGGACTCCAGCCACGCCGACTTGCTGGAAGCCGAGCTCGGCCGCCCATTGATGCAGGTCGCAGGTCAGTCGGGTGTAGTCGATTGAAGGCATCGGTCGAGTAGCGAAACAGGAATCATCAGCAAGCATACGGCTATCGCCGGCTCGGGCGGAACGCTCCGTATAATCCGCAGCATGTCGAATCAGTTGACCTCCACCTTGTTGTACACCGTTGCGCAGGTTCGCAACTTCGATCAGGCGGCGATCGCGGGCGGGATTCCCGGGGCCGAGTTGATGCAACGTGCCGCCAGCGCCGCATTCGCGTTGATGCGCGAGCGCTGGCCGGACGCGTGCCGCGTCCTTGTTCTTGCCGGCAACGGCAACAATGGCGGTGATGCGTTCCTTGTCGCCGGGCTCGCGTCATCGGCGGGGCTCGATGTCGGCGTTGTCGCGCTCGGCCCCGAATCCCGCGGCGATGCGGCACTGGCGCGCGGCGCCTGGCTCGAGTCGGGTGGATCGATCGTGATCGCCGACCCGGCCACGGCGCTGGTCGACGCCGATGTGCTGATCGATGGCTTGTTCGGCACCGGATTGACGCGACCTGTCGGCGCTGTCGCAGCAAGCCTGATCGAGCAGATCAACGCGCACGGTGCGGGCAAGTTGTCGCTCGATGTGCCGTCCGGTCTCGATGCCGACTCGGGGCTTGCGCCCGGTGTTGCCGTGCGTGCCGATGCAACGATCAGCTTCGTCGGCTGGAAGCGCGGCTTGTTCACTGCGGACGGTGTGGACTGTTGCGGGGCATTGTTCCTCGATACGCTCGGCATTCCGACATCCTTGTTTGATGCAACTGCCGCTGATGCCAGTCTGCTCGATACCGGCATCGCTTCCCTGCTGGCGCCGCGGAAGTTCAATGTAAACAAGGGGACGTTTGGTCACGTGCTTGCCGTCGGTGGTGATGAAGGCATGGCCGGTGCGATCACGCTGTGTGCCGAAGCGGCCTTGCGCGTCGGTGCGGGACTGGTCAGCGTGGCGACCCGTGCCCAGCATGCCCGGGCGATCAACGGGCGCAGACCCGAGCTCATGGTTCGCGGAGTCGATGGCCCGCAGGCGCTGCAGGCCTTGATCGACCGGGCCAGTGTGGTCGCGCTCGGTCCGGGATTGGGGCAGCAAGCCTGGGGGCACGCTCTTCATGATGCCGTGCTGCGTTCGGGGAAGCCCTGCGTACTCGATGCGGATGCCCTGAACCTTCTGGCGCGTGAATCCATCGATCTGCCCGACGAGGTTGTGTTGACGCCGCATCCTGGCGAAGCCGCGCGGCTGCTGGGCTGCGCTGTTGCGCAGGTTCAGGCGGATCGCTTCGCTGCCGTGCGCGAGCTGGCCGTGCGCTACTCGGCGATCGTCGTGCTCAAGGGTGCCGGCAGCCTGATCGCCAATCCGCAGCAACAGGTTGCGCTGTGTCCGTTCGGCAATCCGGGCATGGCCAGTGGTGGCATGGGTGATCTGCTGACCGGTGTCATTGCCGGCTTGATCGCGCAAGGCTTGTCCGCGTGGGACGCGGCCCGGCTCGGCGTTGTTGCCCATGCAATCGCCGGTGACCGTGCGGCCGGGGATTCCCCGCGTGGAATGGTCGCCAGCGATCTCCTCGCTCAACTGCGCGCCTTCGTCAATCCGGGGCAGGCATGAGCACAACCGTCGAATGGCCTGCCATCGATGAAGCGGCGCTCAAGGATCTGGCGCAGGCATTTGCACCGCTATTCTCCCAGGGCGGAGTGATCCTGCTTGAAGGCGACCTCGGCACCGGCAAGACCACGTTCGCACGCGCCGTGTTGACCGCCCTCGGCGTCAGTGAGCGCATCAAGAGCCCGACCTATAGCCTGATCGAGTCCTACCGCAACGATGGTCTCGACGCACATCATCTCGATCTCTACCGGATCGGCGATGCCGATGAACTCGAATGGCTGGGTTTGGCGGATCTGCTCGATTCGGACAGCCTGATGCTGATCGAATGGCCGCAACGTGGCGCGGGTTCGCTGCCACCGGCCGATCTCGAGTTCCGCTTCGAGCACGCCGGAGAGCGACGCAATGTCTCAGCCAGCGCCCATTCGCTGCGAGGCCGCGAATGGTTGCGCACGCAAGATCCCCGCTCATGAGCGACTCCACTCCTGAAATATTTCTCAGGAACGTTCTGCATATTGCGGATTTGAAAGGGAAAAGACTTGAACTGCATCGTCATCTGCGCTTGAATGCACAGTCATGGATGGTCGCGCGCCAACGATGAATCGAATTCTTGCCTGCCTGCTCGTGCTGGCGGCTGCCTGGGCACCAGTGCAGGCAGCCGAAATCAAGGCTCTGCGGATCTGGTCCGGGCCCGAATACACGCGGGCGGTCTTCGATGTCTCTGGTCCGCTGGACTACAAGCTTTTCGATCTGACCGGCCCGGATCGCCTTGTTCTCGATCTGAAGTCGAGCACGTTCTCCGCAGGCTACGATGCCGCCGAGGCCAAGGGCCTGCTCAAGGCGGTGCGCAGCGGCAAACAGGGCAGCAAGGATCTGCGTGTCGTGTTCGATCTGGGCGAGGGTGTGCGACCGAAGAGTTTTCTTCTGCCGCCCGCCGAGAAGTTCGGCTACCGACTCGTCCTCGATCTCTATCCGCAAACTCAGCCCGAGACGGTAAAGACGGTTGCCAAGGTTGTTCCTCCCGGCGCCTCGCGCAACGTTCTTGTCATGATCGACGCCGGTCATGGCGGCGATGATCCGGGTTCGGTCGGAGCATCCGGGACCTACGAAAAGGTCATCACCCTGGCCGTCGCACGCGAGCTCAAGCGTGTCATCGACAAGGAGCCGGGCATGAGCGCGCTGCTGACCCGGGACAGCGATTTCTTCATCCCGCTTGATGCGCGGTATCAGAAGGCCCGCGAGGCCAAGGCCGACCTGTTTGTCTCGATTCATGCGGATGCGTTCAGCAAGAGCGAGGCGCGTGGCAGTTCGGTATGGGTGCTCTCTCCACGCGGGGCGACAAGTCAGGCAGCGCGCTGGCTGGCCGATAGCGAAAATCGCGCTGACCTTGTCGGTGGCGTTTCGCTGGATACCCGCGACGACACCCTGGCTGCGGTACTCCTCGATCTCTCGCAAGGCGCGACGATGGAGGCGAGCAATGCGATCGCCGCACAGGTGCATGCGGCGATGAGCCGGGTCGGGCCGACCCACAAGAGTCATGTCGAGCGCGCGAACTTCATCGTCTTGCGCTCACCCGATGTTCCATCGATCCTGGTCGAGACTGCGTTCATCTCGAATCCGGCCGAGGAGCGCCGCCTGAAGACGCCGGCCGAGCAGACCAAACTTGCCGAAGCGATTCTTGATGGCGCGCGCAACTATTTCCGTTCGACGCCGCCGCCCGGCACCTGGTTTGCGGCCGAGGGCAATCGCGCCAGGGCCAGTCGCCACGTTGTTTCGCGCGGTGAATCGCTGAGCGTCATCGCCGCCAGCCATGGCACCTCGGTGACGGCGCTTCGCAGCGCCAACAAGCTCGCCAGGGACAGTGTCAACGTCGGCGACGTGCTCGAGATTCCGCAGGGCTGAGCGCAATTCGCGTTGGGCCGGGTAGCGCGATCGATCCGCTATCATGCGGGACTCGATTACCCATGAGCCCCGCATGGCGCGCATCCACTCGCTTCCCGCCGAACTCGTCAACCAGATCGCTGCCGGCGAGGTCATCGAACGCCCTGCGTCGGTGGTCAAGGAACTCGTCGAGAACAGTCTCGACGCGGGCGCGCGGCGTATTGAGATCGATATCGAGGAAGGCGGCGCGCGATTGATTCGCGTGCGCGACGATGGCGCCGGCATCGACGCCGAAGATCTGCCGTTGGCGATCTCGGCCCACGCGACCAGCAAGATTGCGAGTTTCGAGGATCTCGAAAGAGTGGGCACCCTGGGCTTTCGCGGCGAGGCACTGCCTTCGATTGCCTCGGTGTCGCGATTTGCGCTGACTTCGCGCACGGCGGCGGCTGAGAGCGCAATGCGCATCGAGGTCGATGGCGGCAAGCCGCACAGCCAGCGGCCGGCTCAGCATGCGCCAGGCACCAGCGTCGAGATTCGTGACCTTTTTTACAACTTGCCGGCCAGGAGAAAATTCCTGCGTGCCGAGCGCACCGAGTTCAACCATATCGACGACCTGGTTCGGTCGATCGCCCTGGCCCACCAAGCGGTCGATTTCCGCCTCAGCAACAATGGCAAGATCGTGCGCCTGTACAAACCCCAGCGCGATAGCGGGGAAGCCAGTCGTCGTCTCGCCGATGTGCTCGGCGATGAGTTCGTCGGCAACTGCCTGCGTATCGATCACAGCGGTGCAGGCATGCGCTTGTCGGGCTGGGTCGGCCTGCCGACGGCTTCGCGCTCGCAGTCCGACCAGCAGTATTTCCACGTCAATGGACGCCTCGTTCGCGATCGTGTTGTTGCCCACGCGGTACGCCAGGCCTATGCCGATGTCTTGTTCCATGGCCGTCATCCGGCCTTCGTGCTGTTTCTCGAACTCGATCCGCAAGGCGTCGATGTCAATGTGCATCCGGCCAAGAGTGAAGTCCGCTTCCGCGAATCACGGCTGGTTCACGATTTCCTCTATCGCAGCCTGCATGAGGCGCTGTCGGCCACGCGCGCCGGCCTGCAGCCAAGCAGTGAGACCAGCCCCGAGCCTTTTGCCGGCGGTGCCACGCAGCACCCTATGCTCCGTCACCAGTCGGGTTTTCGCCTCGGCGTCGGCGAGCCGCTGGCCGACTATGCGGCCCTGCTCGGTACGCCATTGGCGAGCGCTGCACCGGCCCCGCACATCGACGATCGCGTCGATGGCCTGGCGGAAACCGATATTCCGCCACTCGGTTTCGCGATCGCACAACTGCATGGGGTTTTCGTGCTTGCGCAGAATGCGCATGGATTGATTCTGGTCGACATGCACGCAGCGCATGAGCGCATCACCTACGAGCGACTCAAGCACGCAAGGGAAGGCGAGGGCATCCGTTCGCAGATGTTGCTGGTGCCGTTGATGATCGCGCTCAGCGAACGCGAGGCGGGCATCGTCGAGGAGCACGGTGAGCGCTTCGCGGAACTGGGTTTCGATATCGTGCGCAGCGGATTGCAGGGCATCACTGTGCGCCGCGTGCCGACCCTGCTCGCCGGTGGCGACATCTCGCAGCTGGTGCGCGACGTGATCGCCGACCTGGCCGCGCATGGTTCATCCCGGCGCATCGAGGAGGTCGGAAACGCATTGCTGTCGACGATGGCCTGCCATGGTTCGGTACGCGCCAATCGTCGCCTGAGCCTGCCCGAGATGGATGCACTGCTGCGCGACATGGAAGCCACCGAACGATCAGGACAATGCAATCATGGTCGCCCGACCTGGGTTCAGCTCAACTTGCAGGAACTTGATCGCCTGTTTCTTCGCGGTCGATGATGTCCGTCGATCCGCTCCCACTCCCAAGGATACTTCGATGTTGATGACCAGTTTGCTGCTTGCAGCCAGTATTTCCGGAACCCAGCTCATTGCGGCGGGCAGTGACGAGGATTATCGCGGCGAGATTGAATCCTGGCGCAAACAACGACTTGATCGCCTCACCGCGCCTGATGGCTGGTTGTCGCTGGTCGGCCTGGAATGGCTGAAGCCCGGAACCAGCAAGGTCGGTAGCGCCAGCGACAACGATATCGTTATCGCCAAGGCGCCCGCGCACCTTGGCAGCATCGAACGGAAAGGCGACAAGGTCACGATCAAGCTTGCCGAGGATTCCGGTGCGACGATCGACGGCAAGCGACTGGCCAGTGCCGAGCTGCTCGATGATGCGCACGCCGAGCCGACCACGATTGCCTTCGGCAGCGTACGCTTCTACCTGATCGATCGTGCCGGCGGAAAAAAAGGGCTGCGGGTCAAGGACAGCGAAGCGAAAACGCGAACCGGTTTCCTCGGCATCGATTCCTACCCGATCGATCCGGGCTGGCGCATCGAGGCGAAGTGGGTCGCATTCGATCCACCCCATTCGCTCGAAATTCCAAACGTGATCGGCACGATCGACAAGATGCCGGTGCCGGGCAAGGCCGTATTCGAGCGCGGCGGCAAGACCTTCGAGCTGTTGCCGGTACTGGAAACCGACGATGCCAAGGAGTTGTTCTTCATCATTGCTGACAAGACCAGCGGCAAGGAAACCTACGGGGCAGCACGCTTCATTTATTCGGCGATGCCGAAGGACGGCAAGGTCGTGATCGATTTCAACAAGGCCTACAACCCGCCGTGCGCCTTCACCTCGTTTGCCACCTGTCCGCTGGCGCCGCCGGAGAATCGGCTTGGGATGGCCGTCACCGCCGGCGAAAAGAAGTATCGCGGCAGCCACCATTGAGCGGATCCCGGGAAACGTCAGCAACCGCCGAAGACCCTCGCCGAATGCGGCAAGGTGGCCGCTGTGCCGGTCTACTTGCCGGTGAATGTGGGCTTGCGGCGTTCGAGGAAGGCACGGGTACCTTCGCGCATGTCCTCGGTGGTGCAGGTCAGAGCGAATGTCTTGCTTTCGAAGTCCATCGCTTCGGCGACTGGGCTTTCGCCACCGATCAGGATCGCATCAAGGATGCCGGCCATCGCGTGCGGTGCCGAAGCGGCCAGCTGGTCGGCCAGCGCATTGATTGCATCATCCAGCCTGTCGGTGGCAACCATGCGGCTGAGCAAACCGAGTTGATGCGCGCGTTGGGCATCTATGGGCTGGCCGAGCAGGCACATTTCCAGTGCCGCAGGTCGGCCGGCCAGGCGTAACAGGCGCTGGGTGCCGCCGAATCCGGGCAGCAGGCCGAGGCTGATTTCCGGCAATCCGAGCCGTGCTTTCTCGCTGCCCACCCGCAAGTGGCAGCACATCGCGATTTCGAGGCCGCCACCGAGGGCAAAGCCCTGGATTCGGGCGATCACGGGTTTCCCGAGCAGCTCGATGGTGCGCATCATGCGCTGGCCGGCACGCGAGAATGCCTGTGCGTCGATCGGCGTGATCGCGCTCAGTTCAGCGATGTCGGCACCCGCAACGAAGGCCTTTTCACCGGCGCCAGCAAGCACGACCACGCGAACCGAATCGTCATGCCTGGCCTGGTCGAACGCGATCTGCAGCTCGTTGATGGTTTCGCGATTGAGCGCATTGAGCTTGTCCGGGCGGTTTATCGTGAGGGTGCGAACCGCGCCGCGGTCGCTGCTGATCAGATTGCGGAACGCCATTGGGATCTTCCGGTGGGCTTATGTTCAGAACAGCCGAGGATGATAGCAGCGGGGGCGGGCCCGACAGGCTGCTGGAAAGGCCGGGATGCCGAACTTTGGGCGCTTCTGGCGTTCTCTGTTGACCGACCACTGGTGCAAATTGGCGATCCGGGGTGGCTCAGGTACACTGATCGGCCTTTTTTGTGCCGCTCGGTCGTCCGATCCGGCGCAACATCGCGTAACTATCCGTTTCAGATCCATTCTGGAGGCAGCATGAAATTTGGTTTGACACTCGCCATGGTGGCGTTGTTGGTATCAGGAACGGCTTATGCCCAGGACACGACGTCCGAGAAGGGCAAGCTTTCCTATTCAATCGGTTACCAGATCGGCAAGGACTTCACCGAGCGCAAGATGGATGTCGACATCAGTACGGTCATTCGCGCCATGCAGGATGCCTACGCCAAGCGCAATCCGGCGGTTGCCGAGGAGACGATGCGCGAGACCCTGACCGCGTTCCAGACCAAGATGATGACCGAGGCCAAGGCCGAGTTTGACAAGGTTGCGGGTGCGAATCTGGCGCAGAGCAACAAGTTCATGGCCGAGAACAAGACCAAGAAAGGTATCGTTTCGCTGCCTTCGGGCCTGCAATACCGCGTGATCGAGGATGGCACCGGCAAGAAGGTCGGTGCGACCAGCGAAGTCACCGTGCACTATCGAGGCTCGCTGTCGGATGGCCTCGAGTTCGACAGTTCGTTCGCGCGCGGCGAGCCAGTCAAGTTCAAGGTCAACGAAGTCATCAAGGGCTGGCAGGAATCGCTGTCGCGCATGAAGGTCGGCGACCACTGGCAGATCTTCGTGCCACCGGATATGGCCTATGGCGAACGCGGCCAGCCGCCGCGCATCGGCCCGAACCAGGCGCTGGTGTTCGACATCAAGGTCATCGATTCGAACTGATCGACTGCCATCCGTAACAACGAAACGCCGCGGATTCCGCGGCGTTTCCGTTTCGGATAGTCAACCGCGCCGGGCTCAGGGGAAGTCGCGCATCTCCTCGACGGCACGTTCCATATCGAGCTTGATGCGGTTGATGATGCGCATGGCCGGTTCGGTGCTGTCGTCATCCAGTTTTCCGTTGGTGACACTGGCCTGGCCGTTGCGTACCGTTGACGCTTCGTCATCACCGACAAACTGGGCCAGATAGACATAACCCTGGCGCAATCCCTCCTTGACTTCCGGATGCTCCGCGCCCAATTGCCTTAGCAGGGTCAGGATCGCAAAGCGGATTGATTCGCGGGCGTGCGGCAGCAGGCTCTCCGGCAATCCATAGACTCCGGGTTCCACCTGCGAGAGCACCTTGCCATAGTCGCTGACGACTTTCGTGGCCATTCCAAGCATGCGTGGCACCATCGTTCCAGATCTTGGTTAATGTAACAGCAGGCAGCTGCCCGCCGACAGGACAACCGGTTTCCATGTACATCGATTTTCCCCAACCCGTTCTCAGTCCTTGCATCGGTCTTTGTCAGCTCGATGAGGGCGGACTTTGCGTCGGTTGCTTGCGCAGCGGCGACGAAATCGCGCGCTGGCTTGGCATGGCGGCTGCCGAGCGGGCGCACCTGATGGATGTCGTGTTGCCGCAGCGCGAGGCGCAGCGCGCATGAGCGAGCATATCGACATCCTCCGCCTGCGCCGAGCCGTGCGGCCACTCGTCGACCCGCCACAACCTCCGGGCTGGAACGCGACGGAGTTCCCCGAACTTTGGTCGGACAATGCGCCGCTGCGCCAGGCGGCGGTTCTGCTGCCGGTGATCTGTCGTGGCGAATCCCTGAGCATGTTGTTCACGCGGCGCAACGAGACGATGCGCCATCATGCCGGCCAGATCAGCTTTCCTGGTGGCGCGATGGATGTGGCGGATCGCGATGCGATCGCCGCCGCCTTGCGCGAGACGGATGAGGAAACCGGCATCAGTGCCAATTTCGTCGAGGCGTTCGGTTTTCTGGATTGCTTCGACACGGTTTCGGGGTTCAGCGTCACGCCGGTTGTCGGGCTGGTTCGTGATGGCTTCCGGCTCAAGCCTCACCCGGGTGAAGTAGCTGAGATCTTCGAGGTGCCGCTCGAGGTCATTCTCACGCCTGGCTGCATGCGGCGCTCCGAAATCATCTGGCATGGCCGCGGTCGCGAGATCTTCGAATTCGACTACGAAGGCAAGCGCATCTGGGGCGCAACGGCGGCGATTCTGCAGAACTTGCTGCGACGACTGGAGGCACACCCGTGAAACCGCTGATTTCGGTCGATGAACTGGCCACGCTGATCGAACAGGGTGATGCCCTGGTTGTCGATTGCCGCAAGGAACTGAGCTCGCCCGACAGCGGCCGCCGCGCCTGGTCAGCCGCGCATGTTCCGGGCGCGGTGTATGCGGATCTCGATGTCGATCTTTCCGATCTGCGCAAGAGCAACCTGGGTCGTCATCCGTTGCCGGATGAATCCGCGTTCTCGGACGTGCTCGGACGTTGGGGTTGGCACCCGGGTCGGCCGCTGATCGCCTATGACGATGCCGGTGGCGCGCTCGCTGCTTCGCGCTTGTGGTGGATGCTGCGGCTGATTGGCGCGCAGCCGGTGGGTGTGCTCGATGGCGGCTGGTCGGCTTGGCAGGCCAGCGGTTTGCCAATTGAAACCAGCGAACAGATCCCGGCCCGCACAAACGTATGCGCACACTTCAACCCGGATCAGCTGGTCGGCTACGAAGCCCTGCAGGCGTCGTTGGACGACGGTTCGATCTGTCTGCTGGATGCGCGTGGTGCGCCGCGTTACCGGGGCGAAGTCGAGCCGCTGGATCGGGTCGCTGGCCACATTCCGGGCGCGTGCAATCGACCGTTCACCGACAATCTCGATGCGGACGGCAGATTCAAGCCGGCCCGACAGCTGGCCGTGGAATTCGCAGCCGTCATTGGCCAACATGCGCCGCAGGCGGTCGTCCACATGTGCGGTTCCGGCGTGACCGCGTGCCACAATCTGCTCGCCATGGAAATTGCCGGATTGCATGGTTCGCGCCTGTTTGTGCCGTCCTGGAGCGGATGGATCAGCGATCCGGTTCGAGCGGTGGCCGTTGGCAGCGAACCTTGACCCGGGCGATGTGTCCGGCGCCGATGACACCACGGCATTTGGCCCTATACTGGCAGCGCGTCGGTTCTGGCGCGCCCTTGCGACGAGGTCGATTCTCCCTTGAGTACGTCTGAAACACGCGTCCGGCCGCGCCGGGCAGGCAATACCACCGCCGCCAAGAAGGCCACCGGTTCACGCAAGGCTCCTGTGGCAAAGAAGGCCCCCGCCGCACGCGCCGCGACCGTCACGGCGAAAAAGGATCCGACCCGACTCCCGGCCAAGTCGCCGGCGCGGGCGATGGTTGCGGCCAGGGCGCCGCGAGCAGCCAAGCCAAAGGCCGCGCCGGTTGCGAAGAAGGCGGTGATCAAGGTGGCGCCAAAGAAGCGCGTCAAGCCCGATCTTGAGCAGGATGTGTTTGCCCGTCTGCACAAAGTCGCGATCGATGCGATTGAGGATCTCAAGGCACGCGATACGCGCGAGATCGACGTGCGAGGCAAGACCTCGGTCACCGATCTCATCATCATCACCAGCGGCACCTCGACCCGGCACGTCAAATCGATTGCCGACGAAGTCGTGCGTGCGGCCAAGAAGGCAGGTTTGCCGCCCATCGGCGTTGAAGGCGAACGCGAAGCCGAATGGGTGCTGGTCGATCTCGGCGACATTGTCGTCCACGTCATGCTGCCACGCACGCGCGAGTTCTATGGACTTGAACGGCTGTGGACAGTGGGTGACGACGAGCATCCCGCCACGCTTGATGGCTGAGTGGAGGACGGCATGCGCACGCGGCTGATTTCGGTCGGTGAGCGCATGCCAGCCTGGGTTGCCGAAGGATTCGCCGAATACCACAAGCGGCTGTCGCGCGAACTTCCTCTCGAACTGATCGAGGTGCCGCTCGGCAATCGGGGCCGGAGTCGTGACCCGGTTCGTGCGATGGCCGATGAAGGCACCGGCGTCCTCGCCGCGATACCTGCCGGTACCCATGTCGTCGCCCTCGATGGCGGCGGCAAGTCCTGGACCAGCGAACAACTCGCCGGACAACTCGGCGACTGGCGCATGCAAGGCCGCGATCTCGCCATCCTCATCGGCGGCCCCGATGGCCACGCCGATGAAGTCCTCAAGCGCGCCCACCAGCGTTGGTCACTCGGTCCGTTGACCCTGCCGCACATGTTGGTGCGCCTGATCGTCGCCGAACAACTCTATCGCGCCACCACGATTCTGGCCGGGCACCCGTACCACCGCGCCTGAGCTGCGGCGACTGGAGTCGTCATGCCTGATCGCCGGCAGTGTCGTGCGCGAAATCCGGGAGCGCCAGTTCTTCGACGATCCAGTTGTCTGTTGCCCAAGGCCTTGGGGGGTGCGACATATGCGGCAGCGGTTGCCGCACGTACAGAATCCATCATCAAGTACGCACGCGTCGTCTGATGACGTCGTAGGAGTTCTTGGTACGTCGCGTGGTCGTTGTTAAAGTGTCCATTCGATTGCGCAAGTGTTGCGCCTCCAAGATGACTCAATGCAATGACAAAATCCGCACCTCATTCGGGCGTTCCCGTCAACGTACGGAAATACTTGCAAGACGGCGCGCAGTTTCTCCAGCGCAATGACCTCGCGGGAGCCGAGCGTTGCGCTAACTTCGTCCTGGCCCTGGCCCCGGATCACCCCCGATCCATCGGATTGCATGGGAAAGTGCTGCGCAGACAGGGAAGAACTACGGATGCCGTGACACTACTCACCGAAGCCGTTGCCCAGCATCCCCGAGATTTCGAACTCCGCCAGGAGTTCGCCGGTGCTTTGGCTGATCACGCCCAATTGAATGCCGCAGTTGATCAATACAAGGAGGCATTGGCGCTGCGTCCGGACGCGCAGGTGTGGTTCGAGCTCGGCACTACATGTGATCGCAACTCGCAAGCCGAAGATGCCCTTCACGCTGCACAGCAATCCATACGCCTTACCCCGCAGCACATGCCCAGCCGATTCCTGCTCGCACGCGCCTTGACCGCGCTTGGTCGGATTGAGGATGCCGCCAAGGAATATCGGAGCTTGACCCGTCGTCCGACCCAAGCGGCAAAGGCATGGTTTGGACTGCTTGACCTGAAAACCGTTCGTCTGGCGGATCAGGAACTGCTTTCAATCGAAAAACTGGAGAGCGACCCGCGGACATCGGAGACCGATCGAGTTCTTGCAGGATTCGCGCTGGGCCAAGCCTACGAGTCTGCCGGGCGATATTCCGATGCTGTCAGTGCAGTACAAAGAGCCAATCATTTGATGAGAGGGAACATCGAGTGGTCGGCCGAAGCGCACACCGCAAAGATCAATCAGATTGCGCGCGCATTCGCGAAACGGGCCGGAAGTCCGTCCGATGAGCCGGCATTCCCCGTCATTTTCATCGTTGGCATGCCCCGCTCGGGTAGTACCCTGGTGGAACAGATCCTCGCCGCACATCCGAGTGTCATGGGCGCCGGTGAGTTGCCGTATGTCGAACTGGTGATTGCGGCCGAATCCCGTCGACGGGGTCAGGAATTTCCGGACTGGGTCAGCAATGCATCCAAAGATGACTGGCGGCGGCTTGGTCAGGCCTATCTCAAGCGCACGCAGCGCTGGCACGAGACAGGGCTATTTACTGACAAGATGCCGGGCAACTGGAAGTATGTCGGCGCCTTGTGCCGCATGCTCCCGGCTGCGCGTTTCATCTTTACTGAGCGCGACCTGCTCGAATCGTGT
Source organism: uncultured Dokdonella sp. (assembly GCA_964390215.1). GTDB lineage: Bacteria > Pseudomonadota > Gammaproteobacteria > Xanthomonadales > Rhodanobacteraceae > Dokdonella. The sequence continues at coordinate 18,229 of CAYMHF010000035.1, forward strand.
TGGTCATGCCATAAGCAAATGTTTTCACCAGGATGCATCAATTTCAGTTACGACTGGATCGAACTTGCCCGGTATGCCAGAGACTGCCGAACACTCTGGCGGGCATGGGAGAAGTTGCATCCTGAACGGTGCCGAACCCAAACCCACGAAGCGCTTCAGGCTGATCCTGAGGGACAGGTGCGCGAATTACTGGCCTTCTGCGGTCTGGAGTTCGATCCGGCCTGCTTGGATTTTCACGGCTCGAAACGGGTGGTCAAGACAGCAAGTGCGGCCCAGGTGCGCCAACCGCTGCGCCGAAACACGGCGCGTGCCGGATCCTATGGAGAATTACTCCGGCCGCTGGCCCTCGCCCTCGAAAACATCGTAGCCTACGAGGTCGATTGACATTGCGTCAGTATTCCGTCATTTTCTGAGAGCGTATAAGCTGACGGTTAGATCCCTTAGCCGCCGTTCCAAAACGAATTTATCTTGACAGCTGATTGATTGGGGAGCCAGACAAAATGATCAAACGTAAATACACTTCACCCACTGCGGCGGTATTGGCTGCGTCCTTGCTGGCGATTGCCTCCAGCACTGCGATGGCTGCGGTGGTCTGTAATACGACTACGGTACCGATTTCAGTTCCCCAGGATGGGACGGGCATTTACCTCAACCTGATCACGGGTGCCAACGGCAGCAGCGCGCCAGCGGGATGGGATTTCAACCCTTATGATCGCGGCCTTCCCGGCATCTCTTTTTGGTTCAACAATGATCCCAATCTTGGTGCGGTATGGGATGGTACGAGCATTCTGGTTCTTTCTGCTGGCGCTACCATTGGCCCTGCCAGCATGTTCACCAGCTCGGTTGCTGACCCGGCTGCGGCCAATTGGCGCGTGGCCAATACGGGAAAATATTTCGGGCTGAAGGTCTATAACGAAGGCACTTCCACGATGAACTATGGCTGGATTCAGTTGGACACTGGGGCGACAAGTGGCTTCCCTGCCACGATCAACAGTTATTGCTTTCAGGACGATGGAAGCGCCATTACCGCCGGCACCACCCCGGTCAGCCTGCAAAGCTTCTCGATTGACTGATTTCAGTTGAATACGGTGATTTGAAAAGCGCCCCGCAAAGGGGCGTTTTTTATGCCGCCAAGACACTCCTGGATTCGCGCTGATCGTGAACTGCGCGATTACCATCTCGCGCTGTCGGCATTGGAACGAGACACGCCCTCGACCGCATTGAGCGACAGGTAATCGGCGCGCGCAGTGGCCCGCTGATTTTTCGCTGTGGGTACACCCGAGCAGGGTGATCTACTCGACGCTCGACTTGCTGGGCATGGTTTGGTGCAAAAAGGCGGTCGCTTAGCTACGCAGCCGAGATCGACCGCCAAGCGGTGACTGGCTATCATCGCCCGATGAAAAAAGCGGCCAGATCAGGATTGCAGCCGAAGACATCCAGCTCACGCTACCCGCCGATTCCAGCCAGGGCCGTTGGCGTCCTCAGGGATGCGGAGCAGGCGCTGGCATCGAACAATCTGCCTGCCGCCGAGCGCGCATTGGCGCTGGCCATGGCGATTGCGCCAGACCATCCGAAGACCCTGCGCTTGCTCGGTCGTGCCCAATACCAGCGTGGTGACTGGGCTGAAGCGGTGTGCAGCTTCGCGGCGGTGGATACTGCAATGCCCGACGATACCGACAATCTTGTCGATCTCGGTCGCGCACAAAGTGCGAATGGCGAACCGGACAGTGCCGCGGCGACGCTTCGACGCGCATTGCGGCAGCGCAACGACACGGCCACCCTGATCGAATTCGGCATCGTGCTTGATGCTGGCGCGAACGCCGAGGCGGCCCTCGAGGTCGCCGACCAATTGATCGCCGTGCATTCCGATCACGCCCGGGCGCGCCTGTTGCGAGCGCGCAGCCTGCAGGCGCTGGGACGCATCGATGACACGGCGGCCGAGTATCGCGAGTTGATCAGTCGCCATCTGGAGGTTCCGGCGGCGTGGTTTGGCTTGATGGATATCAAGACAATTCGACTCAACGTAGCCGAGCATGCGGCCTTGAAAACGGCCTGCAAAAATCCGTGCTGGAACGACGTGGAGCGATCCCTGCTCGGCTACGCCGCCGGTCGAGCCTGTGAAGATGCGGGCGAATATGCCGATGCGGTTGAAGCGTTCGACATGGCCAATCGCCTTGTGCGCCGCCGCGTTCTGTGGGACGGCGCCGAGTGGACGCGCAAAATCGGCGAAATCATGATTGCATTCGCAAGCGTGACGGAATCCGCGCCGCGCGATCTGGGCAGCGAAGTGATTTTCATTGTCGGCTTGCCGCGCTCGGGCACCACCCTGGTTGAACAGATCCTGGCGGCCCATCCTTCGGTTGAAGGCGCCAATGAATTGCCGGATCTCGCGATCGTCATCGAGCAGGAATCGCGGCGACGTCGGCTACCGTTTCCGCAATGGATTATGCAGGCGAGTGCGGCTGACTGGGAGCGTCTGGGTCGCGAATATCTTGAACGCACCCGCCGATGGCGCGTCGACAAGCCCATCCACAGCGACAAGATGCCGGAAAACTGGCCGTACACCGCCGCCATTCGTCGGATGTTGCCGGGTGCGCACATTGTCGATTCCCGGCGTGATCCGGTCGAAACCGCGTGGTCATGTTACAAGCAATTGTTTGGGCCAAATCGGGTTGGCTACAGTTACGACCCGGCCGAACTGGCCCAATATTGGCGCGACTACGATGGCTTCATGCGCGCGCAGGCGCAGCGGAACCCGAGCCACGTGCACGTGCAGTCGCATGAGGCGCTGACCGCGAATCTCGACGCGGAAGTCCGCGCCTTGCTGGCGTTTTGCGAACTGGAATGGGATGCAGCTTGCCTGCAATCGCACCGGGTGGAGCGGGCGGTGCGCACCGCCAGCGCTGCCCAGGTCCGGCAGCCCGTGCGACGCAAGACGGCGCGCACGGTAGCCTACGGGGCCAGCCTTGACGCATTTCGTCGCTACTTCGGCGAATCTGCGGCACAGGGCGGCGACCTGTCCGTTCACCCGTAGGCGAGGGGAATAACAGCCATCGCATTGCGCGAATGCTTTGACAAGAGTTGCGGCCCCCGTCGGTATTGCGCCGGCTTTATCGTGGATCCGCGGTTTTCAGGGAAATCCGAGTTCATCAGCAAGCCGGCCCTTGCGGGCCTTGTGGGCCATGGCGGCGTAGTGGGCGCGGTAGCGGTCGAGGGTCTTGTCATCGAGTTCTTCAAGGTCGAGCAGGGTGTTGTGGGCGAGTTCGGTGACGCGGATCAATTCGTCGAGCTTGATCTGCAGGGCATCGGTATCGCGGTTCTGCGTGTTCTGGATCAGGAACACCATCAGGAAGGTGATGATTGTGGTGCCGGTGTTGATGACGAGTTGCCAGGTGTCGCTGAAATGGAACAACGGGCCGGTGGCGATCCAGAGGATGACGATGGCCACGGCCAAGCCGAAACAGCGCGGCTGTCCGGTGTAGCGAGCCGCGCGTTTGGCGAGTTTGCTGAATGCGCCGTGATGCATGATGACCTCCGTTGATGGTTCAAGTTGACCCTGGTTCCAAGTATGGGCACAGCCCATGCACAGCGATAGAACAGGCGCGCCACTGCGAAAAACTCGCCTGCGGGCCTGCCGATCTGGCAATCTGGCATGTCTTTCCTGTGGATTGCCGCTGTGTATTTTCTTGCTTCGCGATCTCCGCGTCGCCGTCAGTTGCTGGAACAGATCGGGGTGGCGTTCGATGTGCTTGATGTCGATGTCGCCGAGCTGCGCGCGCCCGATGAACCGGCGTTGGACTATGTGAGCCGGGTCGCGCGCGAAAAGGCCGGGGCGGGGTTGCTTGAGGTGGCGGCTGTGCGGGGTGCGGTCGTGCTGGGTGCCGATACCGAGGTCGAACTCGATGGCGTGGTGTTCGGTAAACCGGTTGATGCGGAGGATGCCAAACGCATGCTGGGCCTGCTTGGCGGGTGCACGCATCGTGTCATCAGTGTGGTCTGGTGTGTCAGTGCGGGCTGGGAGGATCATGCGGTCTCGGTGTCCGAGGTGACGTTTGCCGGGTTCGAGCCGGGTCAGATCGACGCTTACGTCGCCACTGGCGAGCCGTTCGGCAAGGCTGGTGCCTATGCAATCCAGGGGCGCGCCGCCGCGTTCGTGAGCCATTTGAGCGGGAGTTATTCAGGGGTGATGGGACTGCCCTTGTACGAAACTTCACGGTTGTTGAGGCGATTTCGGACGGTTTCCGCTGTCCAAGGCGAGCTGCAGGCCTTGCGCGAGCGTGAATGACGTGCCTGCGGGATTCGACAACATGCGCTCGCGCCAGCTATAAATCACTTCAACTATCCATGCCAACACCCTGTCGTGACCGAAGAAATCCTGATCAATGTGACTCCGCGCGAAACCCGTGTCGCGCTGGTCGAAAACGGCATGCTGCAGGAAATGCATATCGAGCGGGCAAGTCGTCGCGGCTATGTCGGCAATGTGTACAAGGGCAAGGTCAGCCGGGTCATGCCGGGCATGCAGGCGGCCTTCGTCGAGATCGGACTCGATCGGGCCGCCTTCCTGCATGCCTCGGATATCGTTCGCCCGCAGACGATCCTGATCGGCGAGAACGGAGAGTCCGCGCCGCCGCTGACACCACCGATCAATGAGCTGCTGCGCGATGGCCAGGAAATCGTCGTCCAGGTGGTCAAGGATCCGATTGGCAGCAAGGGCGCGCGCCTGACCACGCATTTGTCAATCCCATCGCGTTACCTCGTGCTGCTTCCGTACAGCACCGTGCTTGGCGTGTCGGTGCGCATCGAGGACGAAACCGAGCGCATGCGGCTGAAGGAGATCCTGGCCGAGACGATCGGCGAAAATCCGTCCGGCTACATCGTACGCACCAATGCCGAAGGGCAGAGTCGCGATGCCTTGTGCGAGGACATCGATTATCTCGGCAAGCTGTGGAGCGCGTTGCAGCAACGCATGGCCACGGCCAAGGTCGGCACACGCGTCTACGAGGATCTGCCGCTGGCGCTGCGCGCGCTGCGCGACCTGATGCGGCCGACGATCGAGAAAGTTCGCATCGATTCGCGTGAGACGCTCGATCGCGCGCTTGATTTCACCGGACAGTTCATGCCCGATCTGGTCGAGCGCCTCGAACACTATCCCGGCGAACGGCCGGTGTTTGACCTGTACGGGATCGAGGACGAGATCCAGCGTGCGCTGAAGAAGGAGGTGCCGCTGAAATCGGGTGGTTATCTGGTTGTCGACCAGACCGAGGCGATGACCACGATCGATGTCAACACGGGCAGCTATCTCGGTACGCGCAATCTCGAGGAGACGGTTTACCGCACCAACCTCGAGGCCGCCCAGGCGTCGGCGCGGCAATTGCGGCTGCGCAATCTCGGCGGCATCATCATCATCGATTTCATCGACATGATCGATGAGGAACACAAGCGCCAGGTCATCCGCCAGCTCGAAAAATCGCTGGCTCGCGATCACGCCAAGACCACGGTCTACGACATGTCGCCGCTCGGACTGGTTGAAATGACTCGCAAGCGCACGACCGAGAGTCTTGAGCGGCAATTGTGCGAGGCCTGCCCGGCCTGTAGCGGGCGCGGCACGATCAAGACCGCCGAAACCGTGACCTACGAGATCTTTCGCGAAATCACGCGGGCAGTGCGCCAGTTCGATGCCGAAAAACTGCTCGTGCTGGCGGCCCCGGATGTGGTTGCGCGCATCCTCGATGAGGATTCCACGGCGGTCGCCGAACTCGAGGAGTTCATCGGCAAGACCATCCGCTTCCAGCCCGAGGAACATTATTCGCAGGAGCAGTTCGATGTTGTCCTGCTCTGACGAATCGACGGGACTGCCGTTGCCTCGCCGATGATGGCCCGGATCGACAGCATGGCCAATCGCGGCATTTCGCAATGACGCCGTTCCGCCGCCGCCTGCGCAAGCTGCGCTTCTTCGTGCAGGCGGCGTTTGTCACGCTGGTGATTTCCGCCGCCGTGATCGTGGCGATCGCCCAGTTGGCCTTGCCGTGGTTGGCCGACAACCCGCAGCGCATCGAGGCCTGGCTGTCCGAGCGATTGCACCGGAAGGTGACAATCGGGCACCTGAGCGGCCAGTGGACACAAGCGGGGCCGAGACTGGTCTTCGACGATCTGCGCATTCGCGCGAGCGACACCGGTGAGGCCGAACTGCGCCTGCCGCGATCGGAGTTGGCGATCAACCTGTTTGCCGCGTTCCAGAAGAATCTGGCTTGGAACGAATTTCGCGTGGTTGGGCTTGACCTGGCCCTGAGCCGGGCTGCCGATGGTCAATGGAAGTTGCGCGGACTGGATCTTGGCGACAGCACGAATGGCGATACCTCGATGGGATCGCTCGGCGTCGTCGTGCTGGTTGACATGAAGCTGGCTGTGCGCGCGCCGAGTCACGCGATTGATCTTGATCTACGCATCCCGGAATTGCGTGTGGTCAATCGCGGGCGGATCACGCGCGTGCTTGGCCAGGTCGGCACGGCCAACAGCGCATCATCGCCGTTGTCGCTGGTTGCCGACATCGATGTCGGCGATCGTTCGGGGCATCTGTATGTCGGCGCCCACGGTATCGATATCGGCGAGCTCAGCGGCGCGCATGCGCCGGGTGGAATCGCCGTGGTGACGGCGAAGGGAGATCTCCAGCTCTGGGCCACCTGGCAGGCCGGTCAGCTCAACGAAACGCAGCTCAAGCTCGCACTCGGCCAGACCATCCTGCAGGCAAATACCGAGATCCAGGTCGATGACAAGGTTGCCGTGCTGCCGCGCAGTGCGTTCGAGCATCTGGACTTGAGCGCGCGCTGGCAACGACAGCAAACCGGCTGGCGTTTCGATCTCGCCGATTTTTCCGCCGGGCCAGCCAATCCATCGGGGCCGGTGGGCAGATTGATCGCTGAATATGCGAGTGCGGATCCGGCATCGATCCATGTCCGTGCCAGCACCCTGGAGTTGGCCAGCCTCGGCACGCTGGCGATGCTCAGTGACGCCGTACCCGCACGTTTGCGCCACTGGTTGTATTTGGCCAACCCGCAGTGCGCGCTCGATGCGATCGATCTGCGTTGGTCGAGTGTCGATGATTTCGATGTTGATGCCCTGGTCTCACGCTTCAGCAGTCGCCCGGCTGCGGCGATTCCCGGTATCGATCGCCTCGCCGCGCGTGTGCGCGGGGACGGCCAGGCCGTGTGGCTCGAAGTGCCCGACCAGCAAACCCGGATCGACTACCCGATGGTGTTTCGCAAGCCATTCGAGTTCACGCGCTTGGGCGGCGATGTGGTGGCCTGGCCCGATGACGAAGGCTGGAGCGTGCGCAGTCATCGCTTCGATCTGGTCGGCGACGGCTTTGCCGCCAGTCTGCACGGCGGAGCCGGGATTCAGCGTGACCGGACGCGGCCATCACTCGATCTCTATGCAGATGTCTCGGATGCGAACGTCGATGCCGCCAAATTGTTCTGGCCGGTCAATGTCATGCCGCCGTCGACGGTCGAATGGCTCGATCGCGCACTGGATGACGGGCACATCGTGCAGGGCCGCGCCCTGGTGCGCGGTGATCTCGACAGTTGGCCATTCGAAGACAATACCGGTCGCTTTGAGGCGCGCGCGGATCTGAGTGGGCTCAAGCTGGATTTTCTGCCGGACTGGCCGAGTGGCGAGAGTCTCGATGCCAGCGCCCGCTTCATCAATAACGGCATGCAGGTCAGCGCGCGTACGGGCACCTCGATGGCGATCAGCCTCGATGAGGCGGACGCCACCATCGCCGACTTCCACGAGCCGGTGCTCGAGCTTTCGGTTGATGCCCACGCCAACGGCAAGGATCTGCTCGACTACCTGCGTGCGACACCGGTCGGTGCCGATCATGTCGACTATCTGCGTGGTCTGGGCATCGGTGGCAAGGGTGTGGCACATATGGATCTGGATGTGCCGCTCAAACATCATGAAGACTTGACCCTCGATGGCTATGTGGATCTGAGCGCGGCCAACCTCGACGAATCGACCTGGGATCTGCATTTCACCGATGCCAGCGGCCGCGTCCGCTTTGGCCGCAACGGGGTGCTCGCGGATGCCCTGGAAACCCGTTTCGACGGATTGCCGGTCAAGCTGGGTATTGCCATCGGCAGCTCGGCAAAGGATCCGGACAATTCCTTCGAAGCCAGTCTGCGAGGCGTGCTGCCTGCCGCCGTTGTCTTTGCCAGGGCGACCGATCTTGCGCCGGCCATGGCGAGCTTCCCGGGTCAGGCCGAATGGAATATCGATCTGGCGATCGGATCCGAAACCGGCTTGGCCAAAGGACGTAAGGCGCTGCGTCTGCAAAGCGATCTTGCCGGCATCGCGATCAATCTGCCGGCGCCGCTGGGCAAGCCGGCCGATGCGCAGCTGCCATTCATGCTCAATCTCCAGATGCCGCTGAGCGGGCAACCGTTCAGTGCCAGTCTCGGCGACATTCTGCAAATTGGCGGGCGCTTGCCGGGGCCGGCCAGCCCACTCGCGGCCAGGCTCGACCTGGGGCCTGCCTTGTCGACAAAGCAGTTGCCGAGCAGCGGTCTGATCATCGAGGGCCATGCGCAGTCTCTCGATGTCGGTGGCTGGATCGGCTTGTTCAACGCAGGCGGCGGTGGTGGGGAGCTGCTCGGTGGAATCGATATCGATGTCGATGACCTGCTCATGGCCGGGCGCAGTTTTCCAAATCTGCATCTCGCGCTCACGCCGGACGGCGAGGCGATGAAGATCGACGTCGCCGGTGATTCGCTGCAGGGCAATCTGAGCGTACCCAGCATTGATTTGCGCCGGCGTGGGATCACCGCGCAAATGCAGCGCGTGCACTGGCCGGATCCCTTGCCCGGCAACGAGGGTGCGGCGGCGGCTCTGGCTGACATCGCACCGGCATCGATTCCGCCGTTGCACCTGTGGATCGGGCAGTTGCAACTGGGTGCCACCAATCTTGGCGAGATGCGCCTGGAGAGCTATCCCGATGGCGACGCCATGCGCATTGACCTGCTTGAGACGAAATCAGCGGCTGTCGACCTGCATGCGAGCGGCGCGTGGAGCGGGACGGCTGGCGACAACCAGTCGCGCATGGTCGTCGAACTGACCGCCGAAAGCCTCGGTGGCATGCTCGATACCTTTGGTTTCGCTGGCATCATCGAAGGCGGTCAGACGATGGCCCATATCGATGCCAGCTGGCCGGGATCACCAACCGCTTTCATGCTCGCCAACATGACCGGGTCGCTTGATGTCAGCGTGCAGGAAGGCCGCATTCTCGATGTCGAGCCGGGCGCAGGCGGCCGCTTGTTCGGGCTGCTGTCGCTGCGCGAGATTCCGCGCCGCCTGTCGCTCGATTTCAGTGACCTGTTCAAATCGGGCATGAGCTTCAATTCGATCAAGGGCAGTTTTGCGCTGGCCGATGGCAACGCACGCACCAGCAACTTGCACATCGCCAGCCCGGCCGCCGACATCACGATCAGTGGGCGCACCGGCCTGCGCGACAAGGATTACGATCAGGAAATGATCGTTACGCCGCGTGCCGGAGTGGCTCTGCCGGTAGTCGGCGCGCTGGCCGGCGGGCCGGTCGGTGCAGCAGCTGGCCTAGTCGTGCAGACCCTGATCGGCAAACGCATCAATCGTGCGGCGCGCTCGCGCTACCAGGTGACAGGCCCCTGGGAGAAACCGCTGATCACCCTGATTGGCAAGGACAGCATCCAGACGGGCGAGGCAGACGACACGACCCTGGACGTCATCGACCGTGGCGCGGCGGCGAGCGCGACCGACCACGCGCTGATGCCGGATGATCCGGTGCAGGCGGTGATCGATGCGATTCCAGGCGCCCGCCCTGCACGCGCGAGGCGTGGCGACAGGCCGCCAGTCAACACAAATCCGGCATCCGATTCCGGTAATGACAATGCCCGAAAACCTGCGTCGATCTCGCCCTGAGCGCGGCGGTTGCGCGTCATCAGATTCGCGAATGGCTCCACGACAGCATGCGACCATTGCAATAGGGCATGACACCATGAAAGGTGCGCGGGTCGGCATCGAAGATGAGCGGCAGGAAGAGGCGGTCGCCCTCCCACAGCGGCAATTCGAGGATGCGTTCGATGGCCACCCATTCGAGCGTGCCTTCGGCATTGCGGGTCAGTGGCGTACCGGTGAACTCTTCGATCAGGAACACAAAACCGAACCAGTCCTCACCGTGCTTGCCGAAGCCGGGCCAACTGATCGTGCCGCGCAGACTCATCCTGGTGCATTCGATGGCGGCTTCCTCGCGGATCTCGCGGCGCATGCAGGAGACAACGTCCTCGCTCGGATCCATCTTGCCACCGAGGCCGTTGTACTTGCCGAGATGCTGGTCGTTGGCGCGCGCGTTGCGGTGGATCAGCAGAACCTGGCGGCGATCGGCAGACAACACATAGCCGAGGGTGGCGACGATCGGGGTATAGGGCATGGACAGCGCGGCAATCTGGTGGAGATCGTGCATTTTCGCAGATCTGGCGGCATCGCCGGAAAAGCGCGGGTTGGCGGATGGCGGCGATGAGTGATCCGCGCCGTTCGGCCACCTGGAGCGGAGTCATGGCGATCCTGCTGTGGTCGTCGCTGGCCTTGATGGCGCTATTCACGGCCGATCTTCCGCCATTCGAGATTCTCGCGATCAGCTTCGCCATCGGCGGCCTGGCTTCGTTGCTGGTTTCGCCGGGTGGTTGGCGTGCGCGTCTCGATCGGCTGGTGCAACCGTGGCCGGCCTTTGCGCTCGCCGTAGCCGCCCTGTTCGGCTATCACGCCTTGTACTTCATCGCTTTCCGCCACGCGCCGGCCATCGAGGCCAACCTGATCAACTATCTGTGGCCGCTGCTGATCGTGGTGTTTGCCGCCCTGCTGCCCGGCGTGCGCCTGAAATTCGGGCAGTTTCTCGGCACCGTGCTCGGCTTGCTTGGCGTCATCATCATGCTCATCCAGGGACGTTCACTGGCGATTGATCCGGCGTATCTGCCGGGTTATGCCGCAGCGTTCGGCGCGGCGTTGGTCTGGTCGGGCTATTCGGTGGTGAACCGTCGTCACGCCAGCGTTCCGAGTGCGGCCATAGCCGGTCCCTGTCTGCTGGTTGCGTTGCTCGCCGGAATGGTTCATCTGACCATGGAGAGCAGCGTCATGCCGAGTCGCGCGCAGGCGATTGTCCTGCTGCTGATGGGGATTGGTCCGGTGGGCGTGGCATTCCGACTCTGGGATCGCGGCACCAAGCACGGTGATATTGCCTTGCTGGCGACACTTTCCTATGCGGCGCCACTGCTCTCGACCCTGCTCTTGCTTGCCAGTGGCCGTGTCGCGGCGCACTGGAGCCAGGCGGTGGCCTTGCTGCTGCTCTTGCTCGGCGCGTGGATCAGCGTGCGCGCATCTTCGCCTCCGCGACCTTCCTGAATCTCAACCGCTCTGCGAATGCGCCTTGTGCGCTTCGGCGAAGGCGGCAAGCTGCTCGGCACTGGCCTCGCGCTGATGTTTGGCTTTCCATTCGGTGAATGGCTCGCCATAGATGATTTCGCGCGCCTGCTCCTTGCTGACTGACTGACCCCGTTGTTCGGCGGCTTCGCGATACCAGTCGGCAAGGCAATTGCGACAAAAGCCGGCCATCGTCATCAAATCGATGTTCTGTACATCGTTGCGCTGGTCAAGATGTTGCAGCAGGCGGCGAAACGCGGCGGCTTCCAGTTCGGTGCTGATGTCGGTCATCGGCGCTCTCGATAGCGGGCAGGCAGGGCGGGAGCGCCTGATTTTAGCATCCACGTTTGAGCGCTTTGCCGTCGGCGTGGATAATGCGCGGATTCGCCTGGAGTCTTGATGAGCTCACGTCTGCTGGATGGCAAGCGTATTGCCAATGAATTGCTTGAGCGGTTGGCTCACCGTGTGCAGGTGCGCATTGATGCGGGAAAGCAGCGGCCGGGCCTGGCGGTGATCCTGGTCGGCAACGAGGCGGCTTCGGCGGTGTATGTGCGCAACAAGCGGCGCGCCTGCGAACGGGTCGGTTTCTCGTCGCTGGCGTTTGATCTGCCCGAAGATACGCCGGAGTCCGAGCTGGCAGCCCTGATTGATCGACTCAACGCCGATCCGACCGTGCATGGCATCCTCGTGCAGTTGCCCTTGCCCTCGCACGTCGATGCCAACGCGCTGATCAACCGCATTGACCCGCGCAAGGATGTCGATGGCTTCCAGGCCGAGAATGTCGGTCGTCTGGTGCTGCGTCAGCGCGGCCTGCGGCCATGCACTTCAAAGGGCGTGATGACCTTGCTTGCGCACACGGATCGACCGGTGCGCGGCAAACATGCCGTGGTCGTCGGCGTGTCCAATCACGTCGGCCGGCCACTCGTGCTTGAGTTGCTGCTGGCTGGCTGCACGACCACGGTCTGCCACCGCTTCACCGAAGACTTGGCGGGCTTTGTCGCTGCCGCTGACATCCTCGTCGTCGCGGTCGGGCGGCCTGGCCTGGTTCGTGGCGAGTGGATCAAGCCGGGGGCTACGGTAATCGATGTCGGCATCAACCGGCGCGAGGATGGCAGCCTGACCGGCGATGTCGAATTTGCCGTCGCCGCCGAACGTGCAGCCTGGATCACCCCGGTTCCCGGCGGTGTCGGCCCGATGACCGTGGCCACCCTGATGGAAAACACCCTCGAAGCCGCCGAGACGTACTTTGACTGATTCAGCGGTGTTGCGCGCGGCGTTCACGCTTTCCGCGCAAGGCGGCCTCGGCGCGCTGCACATTGATCCAGGCGGCGATGTGCGCGGCGTCGGGCGGTGGCGCATGCAGCCAGCGGCTGTCGTCGCCATCGAGCAGGAATCCTGATACGGCGTCGTCGTGATAGATATCGATGCGATTGCGGTCATCGCCACGCGCATGCACGATGATCGCCGGCGCTTGCGGGTCGCTTCTGAGAAAATTTCCATTGTAGGCGGATCGGCAATGCTCTGCTCCGAACTGCCAGGCCAGCGAAGGCAACAGGTCGGTTTGCTGGAATGCATCCTCGACTACGGCGGGCATGCTGACCTTGCCGGCGACGATCATCGGCACACGCGCATAGGCGCGCTCACCATGGGCTGCGAATTCATCTTCGTGCAGCGGCGTCATCGTGCGGTGATCGCCCATCACGATGAGCACGCCATGATCGAGAAAGCCACGCTGCCGCAAGGCCTCGTGGAATATGCCGATCTGTTCGTCGACATAGCGGAATGAGCGCTCCGGATCGATCTTGTGGCTGCGCGGATCGAGAAACGGGGGGTGGCTGCTGACCGTCAGCAGCACCGAGACGAACGGTTTGGCCTTGTCGCGATGATCGAGCCAGTCGAGGAAGCGCTGGTAGAAGACGCTGTCTTCGACCGAATTGAACTGCCAGCGTTCGCGCCCGGCATACCAGGGATCGTCGGCGCCGGAAATCGTGTCGAAACCGATCCGCTTGAGCCAGCGGCCGACATCGAGGAAGCCGGTGTCGCCGGGCGTGAAGAATGCCGATTGGTAACCGCTGGCGCTGGCCAGACCGGGCAGGGAATCGCTGTCATTGGTGAAATTGTCGAACGTGTATTCGAGCACGCCGGGCGGATAGATCGGCAGCAGGCCACTGCCGATCGCGATTTCGGCACCGCTGGTGGTGAAGCCATTGGCATAGAAATGCGTGAAGTAGTGGTTGTTGCGCGCGATCGCATCGAGCCTTGGCGTCCAGTCGAGCTGGCTGCCGAGCAGATGACTTTGCCAGGCCGACAAGGATTCGACGAGGACGACAATGACATCCGGGCGATCGGCCTGCGGGTTGCGCTCGCAAGATTGCGGCAGTTCGGCGGCGAGCGCGCGCTGGTGCTCGAGAAATAAGTCGCTGAACGATCGAGCGCTGGTCTGCGGCAGGTTCACCTCGACGACATTGCTGATCAGCGCGGCATGCACGTAGTGCACCGGATCGCGCAGATGGACGATGCCGGCAGCCACGGCGCTTGCGGCGGCGAGCAGACCAAACACGAGCGCCATGCGCGGGCGCTGCGGCGCCGACAGGCAAGCCAGACCAGGCAGGGCGAGCAGGATGATCGCGCCGACCAGCTTGAGCCAGCCCAGCGGCGAGTGCAGGTTGGCTTCGAGGACGCTCCAATTGGCAGCGAACTCGCCGGCAAAGCGGCCGATGTCGCCGAGGTGGAGGCGCTGGGTGAGCAGGTCGAAAATGACCACGTCGGCGGCCGCGAATACGAGCAACGCGGATGCGACGAGGATCAGCAGCCCGCGCAGCAGGCGTCGATGGCTCAGTGCGGCCAGCGCCATCAGGCCTAGCAGGCCGGCAAGCAGCCATGCATCGGCACCAAGTGTCGGCACCAGAAAGCAACCATGGCAGCCGGTATAGGAACCGACGGCGGATTCGACCAGAAGCGCCCGCGCGATGAAGATCAGTGCCGCCACGAGCACGATCGCGGCCATCGCGATGCGCTGGGTTGCCGCGGCTATCCGATATCTGCGGGATGGATGCGAATGGCTGGGGGCAGACTGCATTGGCGGGAGCAAGGGCGAAACCGATAGAATAGCTGACTTGCTCAGCCTGCCTGCGACCCATGCGCCTACTCGCCGAAGCCCTGACGTTTGACGACGTCTATCTTGTTCCCGGACATTCCGTCGTGCTGCCACGCGATGTCGATACCTCCACCCGCCTGACCCGCAACCTGCGCGTCAACGTGCCGATCCTGTCCGCCGCCATGGATACCGTGACCGAGGCCCGCCTGGCCATCGTCATGGCCCAGTGCGGTGGCGTCGGCATCATCCACAAGAACATGACACCCGAGCAGCAGGCCGCCGAGGTGCGCCTGGTCAAGAAGTTCGAGGCCGGTGTGATCCGTGATCCACTCACCGTCCGACCCGACACGACCATCCGCGAGGTCATGCGCATCACCCGTGAACACGGCATTTCCGGTGTGCCGGTGGTCGACCGCGAGGAACTCGTCGGCATCGTCACCAGTCGCGACATGCGCTTCGAGAAGAAACACGACGACCCGGTCCGCAACATCATGACGCGCAAGGATCGGCTGATCACGGTCAAGGAAGGTGCCGGCGAGGATGAAGTGCTGGCCCTGCTGCACAAGTACCGTATCGAGAAGGTGCTGGTGGTCAACGATGCCTTCCAGCTGCGTGGCCTGATCACGGTCAAGGACATCCAGAAAGCGCGCGACAACCCGCATGCGGCCAAGGATGATCACGAGCGCCTGCGTGTCGGTGCGGCGGTCGGCGTCGGTGGTGACACCGAGCGACGAGTGGCCGCACTGGTCGAGGCCGGCGTCGATGTGCTCATCGTCGATACCGCGCATGGCCACGCCCAGTCGGTCATCGACCGCGTCGCCTGGGTGAAGAAGAATTTCCCGAATACCGAAGTCATCGGCGGCAATATCGTCACCGCCGATGCGGCGCTGGCGCTGCGTGATGCCGGAGCCGATGCGGTCAAGGTCGGCGTCGGTCCCGGTTCGATCTGCACGACGCGCATCGTCACCGGCGTCGGCGTGCCCCAGATCACCGCGATCGATCTGGTCGCCAATGCGCTCAAGGACGACATCCCGCTGATCGCCGATGGCGGCATCCGTTATTCCGGCGACCTGGCCAAGGCCATTGTCGCCGGTGCCTCGACGGTGATGCTTGGCAGCATGTTTGCCGGCACCGAGGAATGCCCCGGCGAAGTCGAGTTGTTCCAGGGCCGCTCCTACAAGAGCTACCGTGGCATGGGCTCGATGGGTGCGATGGAGAAAGGCTCCAGCGACCGCTATTTCCAGGATGCCTCCGATCCCGAGAAGCTCGTCCCGGAAGGCATCGAAGGCCGCGTGCCGTATCGCGGTCCGTTGCGCAACATCATCCACCAGCTGGTCGGCGGCCTGCGTGCCTCGATGGGTTACTGCGGCTGCGCAACGATGGAAGACATGCGCACGCGTCCGCAATTTGTGCGCGTCACCAGCGCCGGCGTCCGCGAAGCGCATCCGCACGACGTGCAGATCGTCAAGGAAGCTCCGAATTATCAGTTGGGTTGATTGAAGGCCGGGAGTGGGGAATAGAGAGTGGGGAATCGGAAAGGCGGTTTCCCGTCAGACCGACCATCTTGCCGAAATCTGCTCTAGCCATTCCCGATTCTCCATTCCCCATTCCCGGCTCCCAATGAACCTCCACCACGACAAAATCCTCATCCTCGATTTCGGTGCGCAGTACACGCAACTGATTGCGCGGCGCATCCGCGAGATCGGCGTGTATTGCGAAATCTGGGCCTGGGATCATGATCCGGTCGAGATCGCAGCCTTTGGTGCGAAGGGCATCGTGCTCTCGGGTGGGCCGGAATCGACCACCGTGCACGGCGCGCCCAAGGCGCCGCAGGAAGTCTTTAATTCGGGTCTGCCGATTCTCGGCATCTGCTACGGCATGCAGACCCTGGCCGCGCAGCTCGGCGGATCAACCGAAGCGGCCGATGCGCGCGAGTTTGGTCATGCCGAAGTCGAGGTGGTGGCACGTGATGAATTGCTGCACGGCCTCAACGATCATCCGGGCCAGCCACCGCGCCTGAATGTCTGGATGAGCCACGGCGATCACGTCGCCACGGCGCCGCCCGGCTTCGTCGTCACCGCGCGCACCGACCGCATTCCGGTTGCGGCGATGGCCAACGAGGACAAGCGCTGGTACGGCGTGCAGTTCCATCCCGAAGTCACCCACACGCGCCAGGGCGAAACCCTGCTGCGCCGCTTCGTCGCCGAAATCTGCGGCTGCCGCACGCTGTGGACCGCGGCCAACATCATCGACGACCAGATCGCCCGCGTGCGCGAGAAGGTCGGCAAGGACGAAGTCATCCTCGGCCTCTCCGGCGGCGTCGATTCCTCGGTCGTCGCCGCGCTGCTGCATCGCGCGATCGGCGAGCAGCTGACCTGCGTGTTCGTCGATACCGGCCTGCTGCGCTGGCAGGAAGGCGACCAGGTCATGGCCATGTTCGCCGAGCACATGGGCGTTAAGGTCATCCGCGTCAACGCGGCGGAGCGCTACTTCAGTGCGCTGAAGGGCGTCAGCGATCCGGAAGCCAAGCGCAAGATCATCGGCAACCTGTTCATCGAGATCTTCAACGAGGAGTCCTCGAAACTCGCCAATGCGCGCTGGCTCGCCCAGGGCACGATCTATCCGGACGTGATCGAGTCGGCCGGCAGCGGCACCGGCAAGGCGCATGTGATCAAGAGCCACCACAATGTCGGCGGCCTGCCGGCGCACATGAAGCTCGGCCTGGTCGAACCCTTGCGCGAGCTGTTCAAGGATGAGGTGCGCCGGCTCGGCGTCGAGCTCGGCCTGCCACGCGCGATGGTCTATCGTCACCCATTCCCGGGGCCGGGGCTTGGCGTGCGCATCCTCGGCGAGGTTCGGCGCGAATATGCCGAGTTGCTCGCGCGCGCCGATGCAATCTTCATCGAGGAGTTGCGCAAGGCCGATCTCTATGACAAGACCAGCCAGGCCTTCGCCGTATTTCTGCCGGTCAAGTCGGTCGGCGTGGTCGGCGACGCCCGCGCCTACGAATGGGTGATTGCCCTGCGCGCCGTCGAGACCATCGACTTCATGACCGCGCACTGGGCGCACTTGCCCTATGACTTCCTCGGCACCGTTTCCAACCGCATCATCAACGAACTGCGCGGCATCTCGCGCGTGGTCTACGACATCAGCGGCAAGCCGCCGGCGACGATCGAGTGGGAGTGAAAGGTACGGAGAATGATTATGTAAATCAACGACTTAGATCGATTCTAGATATCGATGAGCACGACATCAATGGAGCTTATCGAAAACGCTAAGTTGTTGAAAGAGATGGCTTTTTGTTGCAGCAAAAAACCTTTCGAAAGTGATCGACGAAGAATGCAGCGCTACTTTCTGACGGTATTTTTGACGGCATCCCAGCGTTGCCGGATGCACGCCGATTTTTTACCGTCATTCGCTCCTGCAGAGCGAGGCCGCGTGCTGGCGCTGGACGATGTCGCCAAGAAACTGCTGACGCTGGAGAACACGTAAGTATGGCTACGAGGAAGGCGCCGAGTTGGAGCGACGTCAAGGACAAGCTTGCCGATTTCGAGCGCCCGGGCTTCATCGGCCTGGTGCATGACCTCTACGCCACCAGCAAGGAAAACCAGGCCTTCCTGCATTCCCGACTCGGTCTCGGCGACGATGTGCTGAAGCCGTATAAGGCGACCATCGACCGCTGGTTGTGGCCGGACGTGTTCAAGAACCAGGACACCTCGGTCGCCAAGGCAAAGAAAGCCATCGCAGACTACAAGAAGGCCGCCGGCCAACCGGAGAGCTTGGCCGAGTTGATGGTATTTTTCTGCGAGCGGGCGGCGGACTTCAGCAACGATGTCGGTTTGCAGGATGAGGGCTACTTCGACGCCCTGGTGCGGATGTTCGGGCAGGCGTTGAAAGTCATGGATGCTTTGCCTGAGGGACCCAGGTCCACATTGTTGGGGCGCCTGGATGCTGTCCGACGCCTCGGCCACAACTTGGGCTACGGCGTTGGTGACGACATGGACGACCTGCTGGTCGAGCATGGATTCGATGGTGGACAGTGATGAACTCACCACGCTGCGCGCTGAGAACGGTCGGCTGATCGCGCTGCTCGACTCGCACGGCATCGAATGGCGGGTACAGCAGCAGCCATCCCCACCGCCCATCGAGCCATCGAGACTGTCCACCCACGAGAAGGTCGCTATCTTCCGACGGCTCTTCTGCGGTCGTACAGATGTGTTTCCCGTCCGATGGGAAAGCAAGACCACGGGCAAGTCGGGCTATGCGCCGGCCTGCGCGAATGAGTGGCGTCCCGGCGTGTGCGAGAAGCCGCGCATCAAGTGCGGAGACTGCGGCAATCGTCTGCTCGTCTCGCTGTCGGACACGGTGATCTACAACCACCTGGCCGGCGGGCACACGGTCGGGGTGTATCCGCTGCTGGAGGACGACAGCAGCCATTTCCTGGCCGTCGACTTCGACGAGGCCGAATGGCGGGACGATGCGCGGGCGTTCATGCTTTCTTGCGCGGAACTGGGCGTACCAGCAGCGCTGGAGATTTCGCGATCCGGTCAGGGCGCTCATGCCTGGGTGTTCTTTGCCGGTCGCGTATCTGCGCGCGATGCCCGCCGCCTGGGTACGGCCATCATCAGCCACACCTGCGCGCGCACGCGGCAGCTCCGGCTCACGTCCTACGACCGGCTGTTCCCGAACCAGGACACGATGCCCAAGGGCGGGTTTGGCAACCTGATCGCGCTGCCGCTGCAAAAGGGCCCAAGGGACAAAGGCTTCAGCGTCTTCGTCGACGCCGAGCTGCGTGCCTACCCGGACCAGTGGGCGTTCCTGGCCTCGATCCAGCCCATGGACGCGCACGACATCGAGCCGACCATCCTGCGTGCCACGGATGGCGTCCATCC
Source organism: uncultured Dokdonella sp. (assembly GCA_964390215.1). Taxonomy (GTDB): domain Bacteria; phylum Pseudomonadota; class Gammaproteobacteria; order Xanthomonadales; family Rhodanobacteraceae; genus Dokdonella. Next base: position 37,660 of record CAYMHF010000035.1, read on the forward strand.
GCTGGACGTCACCTTCATTGATGACGAGGACTTGGCTACGCCGTGGACACGCCACAGCACGGCGTCGAAGAAGCTGACGGGGTCGATGCCCCGCTCGCTGACGCTGACCCTGGCCAACCTGATCTACTTCGAGAAGGCGGAACTTCCTCAGCCCCTGGCCAATCGCCTGATTCGCTTGGCGGCGTTTCAGAACCCCGAGTTCTACAAGGCGCAGGCGATGCGGATGTCGGTGTGGGACAAGCCGCG
>CAYMHF010000036.1:0-37495 GCA_964390215.1 uncultured Dokdonella sp.
ACCCCGAGTTCTACAAGGCGCAGGCGATGCGGATGTCGGTGTGGGACAAGCCGCGCGTCATCGGCTGCGCCGAGAACTTCCCGCAGCACATCGCGTTGCCCCGTGGGTGTTTGGACGCTGCGCTGGCGCTGCTGCGCGAGAACGGCATCGCCTGCGACCTGAGAGACGAGTGCTTTAGCGGCCAGCCGTTGGACGTATCGTTCGTCGGCGATCTGCGTCCAGATCAGGAGGCCGCTGTTGCCGCGATGCTGCCCTTCGATGTCGGCGTGCTGTGCGCGCCAACGGCCTTCGGCAAGACGGTCACCGCCGCCGCGATGATCGCGCGCCGGGGTGTCAACACCCTGGTGTTGGTGCATCGCACCGAGCTGGCGATGCAGTGGCAGGAGCGGCTGCAAGCCTTTCTCAGCGTCGGTAAGGGTGTGGTCGGAACCATTGGAGGCGGCAAGGCCAAGCCGACCGGCAGGATCGACATTGCCGTGATGCAGTCCCTGTCCCGCCAAGGGGAGGTGATGCCGCTGGTCGAGGACTACGGCCAGGTGATCGTCGACGAGTGCCACCATGTCGGCGCAGTCTCCTTCGACGCAATCCTCAAGCGGGCCAAGGCCAAATATGTGCTTGGTCTGACGGCGACCCCGATCCGACGCGACGGCCAGCAGCCGATCATCTTCATGCAGTGCGGGCCTATCCGCCACACGGCGGCCACGCCGGCCGGAGCGCCGCACGACCTGGAGGTTGTGCCGCGGTCCCGCCACGTCCAGATCGATCTGCCGCAGGACGCCGGCATCCAGGACGTCTTCCGGCATCTTGCCAACGATCAGGCCAGGACCGAGGCCATCGCCGCCGAAGTGCGCGACGCCTTCGCGCAGGGCCGCAAGGTACTGGTTCTGACCGAGCGTACGGAGCACCTCGACGCAATCGAGGCAGCCCTCGGCGGCCTTGGGTCAGCACTCTTCGTATTGCATGGCCGGATGTCCAGAAAGCGGCGTGCGGCGCTGATGGCAGGCCTGGAGGCAGTGGCGCCCGACGCGCCGCGCGTTCTCCTGGCGACTGGCAAGTTGGTTGGCGAGGGCTTCGACCACCCGCCGCTGGACATGCTGGTTCTCGCCATGCCGGTGTCCTGGAAAGGCACGCTGCAGCAGTACGCCGGTCGCCTGCACCGGGAGCACGCCAGCAAGGCCGACGTGAAGATCATCGACTTCGTGGACACCGGCCACCCGGCGTTGCTGCGTATGTGGGATAAGCGTCAGCGCGGATATCGAGCAATGGGATATCGGATTGAGGCCGACACCGTGCCGAATAAAAGCCTGCTTTGATGCGCTGATGCAGCTTCAGGTGCACTTGAATGGGAGCGAGTGGGCAGACCACTATCGGCGACGCAGCGTGGCAGAAAGTATTGACGTTGTATATACTTCGTTGATATCAACGTTTCCGGAGCCGGTCATGACCAAAGAAGCCATATTCACCATGAAGCTGGAGCCGGAGCTGCGCGACGCCTTCATGGCCGAAGCTGAGGTCAGCCACCGCCCTGCGTCGCAGGTTGTGCGCGAACTGATGCGCGAGTTCATTGAGCGCCAGCGGCAGACCCGTGAGTACGACGCCTTCCTGCGCGCCAAGGTCGACACGGCGCGCGCGCAGATCGCGTCCGGTCAGTACGCCAGTGACGCCGATGTCGAGGCCCGCTTTGCTGCCCGCCGCTCTGCACTGCGGGCCAAAGTTGGTGGCGCCGAAGCATGAGGGTCCTGTGGACCTTGTCCGCCGAGCAAGACCGCGCTGACATCGTCGACTTCATCGCGAATGACAACCCGCTCGCCGCTATCCGCATGGATGAGATTTTCTCGGTCGCAGTCGGACGACTGGCCGAGCATCCCCTGCTGGGACGGCCCGGACAGATTCCGGGCACCCGCGAGTTGATCCCACACGAGAGCTATCGGCTGGTCTATGAGGTGCGGACTGATACCGTCTGGATCTTGACCTTGGTGCATACCGCTCGCCTGTGGCCGCCGACCCGGTTGTGATTGGTGGCCCCCAAAAGCGTTCGGTTTTCGACGGTATAAATGACGGTAAAGTACGATGCAACGACCCCTAAAAGCAAGCATTCATGCGAGTTTCCGGCCCTCGGAAACCATTGAGTGGGAGTAGAGGTGGACACGCCATCGGCAGCCACGTTTTCGGCCGACGATGAACGCTGGATGCGGCGTGCGCTTGAATTGGCCGCGCATGCACGCGATGCCGAAGGCGAGGTGCCGGTGGGGGCGGTGCTGGTTTCGGCTGATGGCGCGATTGGCGAAGGCTGGAATCGCAATATTTCGCTGAACGATCCGACCGCGCACGCCGAAATTCTTGCCTTGCGCGAAGCGGGGCTGTCGGTTGGCAATTACCGCTTTCCGGGTTCCACGCTTTACGCGACGCTGGAGCCGTGCGCGATGTGCGCGATGGCGCTGGTGCATGCGCGCGTGGCCCGCGTCGTCTATGCCGCGGCCGATCCGAAGACCGGGGCGGCAGGCAGCGTGTTCGATACGCTCGTGTCGCCGAAGCACAATCATCGTATCGCGGTAGCGGCCGGCCTCCTGGCCGATGAGAGTGCCTCGCTGTTGCGCGAGTTCTTCCGCAGTCGGCGCTGATCCGATCGCCTTGGCGCCATCATGTCGCTGCTCTTTGTAGGAGCACCCTTCAGGGGCGATGCTTCTGTATTGATGTACGGGGAAGACATCGCCCCTGAAGCAGGCTCCTGCAGAGGCGGCGGAGGTTACAGCATCGACCCTGCCGATCAATCAATCGCACGGCGAAAATCGAGATCGAAACGTGTGCCGGCGGTGAGTGCATGCAGGCGCATGTTGGTGATGCGGATCGGTGCGCCGGCTTCGAGCTCGGCTGCATTGGAATCAGCCATTTCGCTCGGATCGATGATGGTCACTCCGCCATTGCCGAATACCTCGAGCACATTGTCCGAGCCGATCACGACCACGGTTGACGCATCGATTCCGAGCCCCAACGCAAACGGATTGAGGGCAAGTGCGGCCAATAGCCGACCGAGGCGGTCGCTGGCGTTTCCTCCCTGGTCGATCACGACACGATTGGTCAGGCCGAGTCCCGGTGCGAGCGAAGCACTGCCGACCCGTGGCGTCGGCCCCGAGGTTCCCGATGCGAGCATGTGTTCGCAAAGGACGGCGGCCCCGGCGCCGACGCCGCAAACCGCCATTCCCGCTGCATTGCGCCGGCGCAACAGCCGAGCCAGGCTGCTGCCACCGATCAGCGTGCTCAGCTTGAGCGGTTGTGCGGCATTGAGGATGACCAGCTCGGTTTGTTCGACCAGATCCAGCAGTTGGCGTTGTTCGGCGCCGGCTCGTGTGGTCAGCGCATGTCGATGCAACTGCGCACAGCCTGCCGCCGTCAGCATCGCCTCCAGCTCGATGTCATCATCGTCGGACTTGTCGGGTGCGGAGATCAGGAATACGCGTGGCGAATCGCCGATCAGCCCGATCAGTCGTGCCAGCAGGATCGGCGTGCGCTGATTGGCCGGCAATTCGCCGCAGGCGATGATGGCACCGCGATTGCGCTCGGGAGCGAGTTTGGCTGGCACGCGATCGGCTCGTCGGGTCGGAACTTCGATACTACACGTTGCATTGCGGTCGCAGGAAATCCGGGCATGGCCGCCTCCGGATCATGGTTCGAAGGCGTCGGCACCCTCGCCATCCATCTCGGCCGTGATGTCCTGTACGCAGCCGATCACACTGCCGCGGCTTGCATCCTGATCGAGTGCTCGAAGGCGGATCCTGACCTGGCGTCGGCGCCCGATTGCGGTCGTGATGCGTGCCGAGAGATCGGTGGTTTCCCCGGTTTTCGCGTCGTCCAGGGCCTGACGCAACCTGCGCTGATCCATGCCGGCGAAATGGCTGAGCATGCGTTCGCGCGATAACGGAGTTCGTGGTGGTACATCGAAGATTGCATGCATCTGCGACGACCAGATCATGCGCTCGCCGTCAGCGAGCCATTGCCAGGCGCCCAGATTGGTCAGCGATTGGGCATGGGCGAACAACGAGGCTTCCTGCTTGATCGGCGTGATGTTGGCGAAAATCGAGATGACCTCATCGAGACTGCCGCCACCCTTGCTGAAATGCGGAACGGCGGCGACCGCGACCCAGCACGCATCGGTCATGGTCGGTGACTTGACTGCACAGATCGTCGATTCAATTGCCCTGCCGGTGCGCATCGCTTGCGACCAGGGCATGTTCTCGAGGGTGATCGCTGCTCCGCTTTCATCGATGAACTGCCATTCTGCAATTTGATCCGGGCGCAGGGCAAGCAGATCGGGTTCGCTCATCTGCAACATTCGACATGCGGCCGGATTGCTCGATACGACGTGTCCCATGCGGTTGCGCACGATGACTCCCTTGTCCATGTCGCGCAGGATTCGTCGCAATTCGGCTTCCGAGTTGCGCAGCTGCGCATCGGCAAGCGCGCGCGGGCCGAGATCGCGAGTCACCGCGATGATGCGTTTCTGGTTTGCATCGAGATAGCCATGGGCGTTGAGTTCAAGGCCGGTCTCCTCGCCATCCCGGCGACGGATCGTGGTGCGTGCGCAAATGGCTTCGTCGGCATCGAAGGCTGCATGCAGGCGGGCGATGAAACTCTCGTCAAGATCTGGAAATACATCCCCGATCGAGCGTTCAAGCAGGTTCTCGCGATCCTGGTCGAACAGGCGGCATGCGCTTGCGTTCGCATCGAGAATGCGGCCGCCCTCGTCGTGGATCGTGATCGCATCAGGTACGGCATCGATCAGGGTGCGGTAGCGGTTGGCGATTGCTGCGGTGACGCCGCGCAGGTTTCGATGGCTCGTGATCGCCTCGTCAACGAGCAGGTGCAGCACCGGATCAGCATCGGTTCGAGAGGCAAACTCGTGGAGTTGTGCCCACACGTCAGATTCCGAAGCGCCGCCCTCGACTGGATTTGTTGTTCCGGAAAACTCCGTCTTTTCGACCATGCGTGAATCCCTTTCACGTTCTGCAGGTGCAGCTTTGCAATCCTGCGCGTTGGCAGAATAGCACCGCTGCGCATCGCACCAAACTACCCGGTGCTTGCGCGTGCGACCTTGCTGGAGGTCTCGCGGCCGAGCTGGCTCGATAGCCAGAGCCCGGTCTGGATCAATGCAACCAGGTCGACGCCGGTGTCGATGCCCATGCCCTCGAGCATGTAGACCACATCCTCGCTGGCAACATTGCCGCTAGCCCCCTTCGCGTACGGGCAACCGCCGGTTCCGGATACCGAGCTGTCGACTATGGCGACACCTTCTTCGAGGCAAGCGAGCACATTGGCCAGCGCCTGGCCGCGGGTGTCGTGAAAGTGCACGGCCAGCGCCTCGATCGGCACTTCGGCGGCGACTGCGCGCAACATGTCGCGTGCCTTGCGCGGCGTGCCGATGCCGATCGTGTCGCCGAGCGAAATTTCATGGCAGCCCATGGTGTACATGCGTGAGGCGACACGCACCACATCGCCGAGCGGCACGTCACCCTGGTAGGGACAGCCAAGCACGGTGGAGACATAACCGCGCACGCGCACTCCGTCGGTGGCGGCTTTTTCGAGGATCGGCGCAAAGCGCGTGATCGATTCCTCGATCGAGGCGTTGATATTCTTGCGGTTGAAGGCTTCCGAGGCAGCCGAGAACACCGCAACCTCCCCGGCACCGACCGCGCGTGCGCGATCGTAGCCTTGCTCGTTAGGCACGAGAACCGGATAGTCAACCCCGGCGCGCCGCTCGATCGCGCTGAACACTTCGGCCGCATCGGCCAGCTGCGGCACCCATTTCGGACTGACGAAACTGGTTGCTTCGATCGTGCGCAGGCCGGTTGCCGAGAGCCGGTTGATCAACTCGATCTTGGTCTTCGCAGGAATGATCATCTTTTCATTCTGCAGGCCATCACGAGGGCCAACCTCGACGATGCGCACGCTGTTTGGCATTCGATTCATGACCGCTTGCCGGCACGACGTGCGCTGCGTTGTTGTTCGTATTCCTCCAGACTCATCTTGATGCGGCGAACTTCAGCGCCGGCTTTGTCCTCGAAGATCTTCTGCTTGCGCAGGATTTCCAGAATCCTGGCGCTATCACCGCGCACGAACACATGGAGTTCGTTGTGGGCACGGTTGACCGTGCCGTCAAGCACGTTGTCGATGACGAGGTGTGCGGTGCGCTTGGAGTCGACCTCCCAGATGCGCATGTGATCGTGGTCGATCTGATAGCGCTCGATGAAAAACGACTTCGCGGGTGCCGGCTCGATGCCGTGTACCGGATCGAGTTTGACCGTTTCACCGAGCTGGTTGTCGGCGACCACGACATAGTGCTTGCCACGGTCATGCACGAAGTTGAGCGGGATGTGGATCTGCTTCGGTGGGCCGTCCGGCTCGGGCCGTTCGAGCATGAAGAAACGGCATTCCTGGTCGACCAGGAATGCCAGTTCGTCGGCTTCATGGTTCGCCGGGTTTTCCGATGTGCTGACCCACAGGCCTTTCCAGGCCGGATCACAAACGACAATCTCGTCGCCCGGTGGCGATTCAAAGCGCGTTTCGGTACAGGCGCCGAGCGCGAGCAATGCACAGATTCCGGCAATCCACTGGATCTTCATTGGGCAGCCTCCAATCGCACGAGGACGGCGTCGGCGTCGACAAAATCGCCGGCGGCCGCCTGGATCGCTTCAATGCGGCCGGCGCGCGGCGAACGCAAGGTCAGCTCCATCTTCATCGCCTCCATGACCAACAGCTCGTCGCCTTCGCCGACCTCGGTGCCAACCTCGGTCTTGACCACAACGATGCGTCCCGGCATCGGCGAAAGCACGCGGTCGCTGTCGTTGGCTGTGGATTCGACAAAGGCGAATGCAGGGGCGTGTTCAAAGCTCTGTCGTGATTCGCCATCGTGCACGGTGATGCGTGCGCCATCGGCAAGAATACGGTGGCGGCGGGCAATACCGTTGTAGCGGGCGCTGAGCCAGCCGTCGATGAGCCTCGCATCCTCGATTTCCACGGCATGCTCACCCATGACAAGACGATAATTTCCTTGCGCCCCGTGTGCCGACACCTCGATGCGCGCATGGCCATCGAGCAGGGCGATGATGCGCTTGCCCGGATGGCCGAGGCGCCAGCCATCGGCGCGCCGCCACGGCGAATTCGGATCGGTGCTGCCGTGCGCGTGTGCCAGCGCCTCGGCTTCCTCGGCGAGCAGTGAAACAATCGCGGCGGCCGGCAGCAAGGCAGCGGCCGCCGACGCATGTGCACCGTCGGCGCTGCCGATGAATTCATCCAGATGCCGATCGAGATATCCGGTATCGATGCTGGCTCCGGTCACGGCCGGATGGCGCATCAGTCGTTCGAGGAAGGCTACGTTCGATTTCGGGCCGATCACGCTGACCTCGGCCAGGGCATCGCGCATGCGCTGCAAGGCCGAATGACGGTCACGATCCCAGGCGATCATCTTGGCGATCATCGGGTCATAGAAGACGCTGACGTTGTCGCCTTCGATGACACCGGAATCGATGCGCACATGTGCCGATGCCGGCGGCAGATGCAGGGATTGCAAGCGACCCGAACCGGGTAGAAAACCCTGGTCGGGATCTTCGGCATACAGGCGTACCTCGATCGCATGGCCATTGGCCGGAATCGACTTGTTGCGGATCAGTGAGGCGGGCAGCGGCTCGCCACTGGCGACGCGCAATTGCAACTCGACCAGATCGAGGCCGAGCACCATCTCGGTGACCGGGTGTTCAACCTGCAGGCGTGTATTGATTTCCATGAAATAGAAATCGCCGCCCTGGCCGACGATGAATTCGACTGTGCCGGCATTGACATAATCGAGTGCGCGCGCGGCGCCGATTGCGGCCTCACCCATTCTCGTGCGCAGCTCAGGGGTCAGGAACGGCGAAGGCGTTTCCTCGAGCACCTTCTGGTAGCGACGCTGCGCCGAGCATTCGCGTTCATTGAGGTGGACGACATGACCGTGGCTATCGCCGAATACCTGGAATTCGATATGGCGCGGTTTCTCGACATAGCGCTCAAGCAGAACCCGCTCGCGTCCAAATGCGTTCTTCGCCTCACGCTGGCAGGATTCCAGGTTGGCCAGGAACTCCTCGGCACTGCGCACGATGCGCATGCCCTTGCCGCCACCACCATAGGCTGCCTTGATCATCAGTGGAAAGCCGATGTTTCTGGCTTCGCGTGCGAGCAGGGCCGGGTTTTGATCATCGCCGGTGTAGCCCGGCACGACCGGCACGCCATGCGATGCCATCAGATCCTTGGCCCCGGCCTTCGAGCCCATCTTGCGCATCGAGGTGCCGGAAGGACCAATGAAGCTCAGTCCGGCAGCGGCAACCGCATCGGCGAAATCGGCGTTCTCCGACAGGAAGCCGTAGCCCGGATGGATTGCCTGCGCACCGGATTTCAGTGCCACCTGGATGATCGCATCGCCGCGCAGATACGAATCCGCCGGTGCTGGCCCGCCAATCGGGAACGCGAGATCGGCCTGGCGCGCATGCTGTGCGGTGGCATCGGCTTCAGAATAGACGGCCACGGTGCGGATGCCGAGTCGGCGGCAGGTGCGAATCACGCGGCAGGCGATTTCGCCACGGTTGGCGATCAGGATCGTGTCGAACATCATCAGGTCTCGGAAATCCAGCGGGGTGGGCGCTTGTCGAGAAAGGCGGTCAGGCCCTCCTGGCCTTCCTCGGAAACGCGCAGACGCGCGATCAGGGCGGCGTTCTCGTGATCGAGCTTCTCGGTACCCTCGCGGGTGATTCCGGCAACGCGCAATGCCAGCGCCTTGGCCTCGGCCTGGGCCCGCGCCCCGCATTTGCTGAGGAAGTGCAGGCTGCGCGAGACCGCATCGTTCAATGCCGAGCGCGAAACCACCTGATGCAGAAGGCCGATGCGGAGTGCTTCATCGGCGTCGAATATCTCGGCGCTGATGAACAGTTTGCGCGCCTGACGCGGACCAATGGCGGCAACCACGTAGGGCGAGATCACCGCCGGTACGAGTCCCAGCTTGGCTTCGCTCAACGAGAACTTCGCCCCTTCGACACCGATCGCGATATCGCAGCAGGCGATCAAGCCGATGCCGCCGCCGTAGGCTGATCCGTTGACCTTGGCGATGGTCGGCTTGGGCAGAAAATTGAGCGTGCGCATGAGCCGGGCCAGGCGCAGCGAATCCTCCCGGTTCTCGGCCTCGCTGGCACCGGCCATGGCGCGCATCCAGTTGGCATCGGCACCGGCCGAGAACGTGCTGCCTTCGCCGCTCAGAACCAGGGCCCAGATCGAGCCATCGGTGTCGGTTGCCTCGATGGCCGAGGTCAGATCCGCGATCAGCTGGTCATCGAATGCATTGTGTACCGACGGACGATTCAGACTGATTTCACGGATGCCGTTGCTGTCAGTGACAAGTAAGGATTCAGTCATGCCGTTGATCCGTGGGAAAGAGCACGATCATAGGGTTTTCAGGCAAAATCTGCAGGTGATGATTGATTGCACGACCATCGCAGCAAAGGCATGAATGGCATATAATGCGAACCATTCTTATTTGCCGTGGTCTTTCCATGCGGTTGTCCGAGCTGTCCCAGGGATCCGAAGCCGTGGTTCAGGAAGTCGAAAACATGAATGAAGGCGATCCGATCGCACGCCGCTTGCGTGACTACGGTTTCGTTCGTGGCGAGCCGGTACGCGTCGTTGGCCGCGGTCCGATCGGCGCCGATCCGTTGCTCATCCAGATTGGATTCACCCGTTTTGCCTTGCGCCGGAGTGAAGCCGCGCGGGTGATCATCGAGTCCGTGGCATGAGCGAGTCGGTCGCCAGTCTGCGTCTGGCCCTGGTTGGAAATCCGAACTGCGGCAAGACTGCCCTGTTCAACCAGCTTACCGGTGGGCGACAGAAAGTGGCCAACTATGCCGGGGTCACGGTCGAGCGCAAGGAAGGGCGATTCAGCGCGCCATCGGGGCGAAGCTTCCAGTTGCTCGATCTTCCTGGCGCCTACAGCCTTGAGGCGGCGAGTCCCGATGAGGTGATCACGCGTGACGTCTGCCTCGGCCACTTTCCAGGCGAGACGGCGCCCGATGCGATCGTTTGCGTGGCCGATGCGACCAATTTGCGACTGCACTTGCGTTTTGTGCTTGAGGTGCGTCGACTCGGTCGGCCGATGGTGCTGGCCTTGAACATGATGGATGCGGCACGCCGGCGCGGGATCGGCATCGACGTGTCGAAACTTGAAGCGGCGCTGGGCATTCCCGTCGTCGAAACAGTCGCCGTCCAGCGCGGCGGCGCGGCGGCCCTGATCGCACGACTGGATCAGGAGCTGCCTGCGGCGGCCGATGTCAACGTCGACAACGACCTGCATGCCGAGGTGCGGGCGATGATCGCCGATGCCGTGAGCATGCCGCGACGCACCGCCGAGATCGACGACGCCATCGATCGCATCGTCCTGCATCCGATGCTTGGCCTTGGCTTGCTCGTGATAATCATGTTCCTGATCTTCCAGGCCGTGTTTTCATGGGCCGCGCCGCTGATGGACGGTATTGAAGCAGGTGTCGGTGTTGTCGGTGCCTGGGTCGGCAGTGGGTTGACCTCGATGCCGATGCTGCAGAGCCTGGTTGTCGATGGCATTTTTGCCGGTGTCGGCGGCGTGCTCGTGTTCCTGCCGCAGATCCTGATCCTGTTCCTTTTCATTCTTGCGCTGGAGGAATCCGGCTACCTGCCACGGGCGGCCTTCCTGCTCGATCGGCTCATGCTCAAGGCCGGCTTGACCGGGCGCTCGTTTATTCCGTTGCTGTCGAGTTTTGCCTGCGCAATCCCCGGCATCATGGCTACGCGCAGCATCCAGGATCCACGCGACCGCCTGACCACGATCCTGATCGCGCCATTGATGACCTGCTCGGCACGCCTGCCGGTATATGCGCTGCTGATTGCCGCGTTTATTCCCGATCGCAGTGTGGCTGGCCTGTTCAATCTGCAGGGCATCGTGTTGTTCACCTTGTATGTCGCTGGCATCGTCAGTGCGCTCGGCGTGGCCTGGGTGGTCAAGCTGTTGCGTCGCGACAAGAGCGAACACGCCTTGCTGATGGAGCTGCCGTCGTATCGCATTCCGCATCCGCGTGACATCGCCATCGGCCTGTGGGAGCGCGCCAACATCTTCCTCAAGCGCGTCGGCGGCATCATCCTTTCGCTGACCATCATCCTGTGGTTCCTGTCGTCTTTCCCAGGCGCGCCGGAAGGCGCCACGGATCCGGCCATCAACTACAGTTTCGCTGGCATGCTCGGAAACTGGTTGCATGTCGTATTCGAGCCGATCGGCTTCAACTGGCAGATATCGATCGCGCTGGTTCCCGGGCTTGCCGCACGCGAAGTGGCAGTCTCCTCGCTGGCCACCGTGTATGCGCTGTCGGGACACGAAGAGGGCCTGCAGGCGATCGTCGCCACGCAATGGTCGATGGCCACCGCCCTTTCGCTGCTGGCCTGGTACGTGTTCGCACCCATGTGTTTGTCGACACTGGCCACCGTTCGCCGCGAAACCAATTCCTGGCGGCAGGTCTGGATCATGACCGGTTATCTGTTTGCGCTGGCCTACCTGGCCTCGTTCCTGACTTACCAGATCGCACGGGCGATGGGCGCATGACTGCCCAGATTCTGCAGACGGTTCTGGTCGCCATGATCGTCTCGGTCAGCGCGCTTGTCGGCGCACGCCATGTCGCGCCCGGGCCATTCCGATCGCTGCAATCATCACTGGCGCGGATGCTCGGTCGCCCGCAACGCAGCGGATGGCAGCGTGCGCTCGGGCGCTGGCTGCAGCCGCCGGCAGCGAAGCAGGGCGCATGTGGCAGCGGTCTCGGCTGCGCAAGTTGCGGCGGCTGTGGCGTGTCGAGCGCCAGATCGGCCGATTCCAGTCCACTCAAATTCCGTTCAACGCCGCCGCGCCGGCCCTGAGCATCGCCCGGTTTTTATTGTCCGGGATTCTGGAGCAGGACTCCAAGCGCGTAGACTGTACTCATGAAAACCCATGACCTGCATCGCGGCAGTGAGCCGCTGCTGATCAGCCTGCCACACGATGGCGAGGCGATTCCGCCCGAGCTCGCCGCGCGCTTGACGCCGTCAGCACAAGGTGTGCCTGATACCGACTGGCATGTCTCGCGCCTGTACGCCTTCGCCCGCGATCTCGGTGCGTCGACGCTGGTACCGAAGTACTCACGTTATGTGGTCGATCTCAATCGCCCACCCGATGACATCTCGCTGTATCCGGGGCAGAACACGACGGGTCTTTGTCCGATCGTGCAGTTCACCGGTGAGCCGGTCTATCTCGATGGCCAGCAACCGTCGCCCGAAGAAGTTGGCGAACGCGTCGAGCAATACTGGCGCCCGTATCATGACTCGCTGGCTGCCGAGATCGAGCGCATCCATGCGGAACATGGCCGCTGCCTCCTCTGGGAAGGTCACTCGATCCGCAGCGTCGCACCATTCCTGTTCGATGGGCGCTTGCCGGATATCAATCTCGGCACCGTCGACGGTGCAAGCTGCCGACCCTCGCTGCGCGCGCAACTCGTCGGCGTGCTCGAGGCTCAGGCCGATTACAGCTTCGTCGTCGATGGCCGATTCAAGGGTGGCTACATCACGCGCCACTACGGCAGGCCGGAGCGAGGCATCGACACAATCCAGCTCGAACTCGCGCAGATCAACTACATGGATGAGGCAACCTATGTCTACGACAGTGAGCGCGCCGCATCCCTGCAAGCCTTGATCCATCGCTTGCTTGAAGCGGCGTTGGATGTCGAATAGGCGTTCGCCGGACATGAAGGATTGGTTGCTGACCTATTGGTGGATGGTTTGGATGCTGTTCGTTTGCGTTGCCCTCGTCGGCTATCGACGAAGGCGTGGTGAAAGCGTGTTTCCCTGGCGACAGCATCCGGAGCGATACTCCAATCGAGTGATCCTTGGTCAATTCGTGATTGTTGCGATCGGACTTGTGTTTATTGCGATCGCGTTGTTTGTCGTCAAGACCTTGTAGCGTCTGCCAAATCTGCTGGCCGAGGCGAGTGTTGTCGTCGATTCCGTTGCAGAGTCCGCTTGATTCGGGAAGGATCGATCGGTGCGTGAAGGACCACGTTCGCGTTGGTCAGTTGGACATCCTCTTGCGTGGCAGGAACCAGGCGAGCAGGCCGATCGCCGGCAGCCAGGCGCAGATCCGGTAGACCGCTTCGATGCCGATCTGATCGGCGAGCTGGCCAAGCACGGCGGCGCCGATGCCACCCATGCCGAAGGCAAAGCCGAAGAACAGGCCCGAGATCATGCCGGTGCGGCCCGGCACGAGTTCCTGGGCGAACACCAGGATGGCCGCGAATGCCGAGGCCAGCACGACGCCGATGACGATGGTCAGTACGCTTGTCCACAACAGGTTGGCATGCGGCAGCAGCAGGGTGAACGGCAGCACGCCGAGAATCGAGGCCCAGATGACGTAACGCCGGCCGATGCGGTCGCCGACCGGCCCGCCGATCATCGTGCCGGCGGCAACAGCGGCCAGAAAAATGAACAGGTGAACCTGTGCGGATTGCACACTGATGCCGAATTTGTGCATCAGGTAGAACGTGTAGTAGCTCGACAGACTGGCCAGGTAGAAGTATTTGGAGAAGATCAGCAGACCGAGCACGACGAGCGCGATGGCGACCTGGCGTTGCGTGTATTCGGCTTCGCCCGGGACACGAGCAGCCGGCCGCCGCAGGGCAGGGATCTGCAAGCGATACCAGCGACCGATCCGGCCCAGCAGGATGATGGCGATCATGGCCGCGAGCGCAAACCAGGCGATGCTGGTCTGACCGCGCGGCATGATGATGAACGCGGCGAGCAATGGGCCGCTCGCCGAACCGACATTGCCGCCAACCTGGAACAGTGACTGGGCGAGACCATGGCGGCCGCCGGAAGCGAGCCGTGCAATGCGCGAGGATTCGGGATGAAACACCGCCGAACCGGTGCCGATCATCGCCGCCGCAACGAGCAGCACCTCGAAACTCGGAGCACGCGAGAGGATGAGCAGACCCACCAGCGTCGAGGTCATGCCGATCGCCAGCGACCATGGCTTTGGATGGCGATCGGTCAACATGCCGATCATCGGCTGCAGCAGGGAGGCGGTGATCTGGAAGGTCAGTGTAATCAGACCGATCTGGCCGAAATCGAGGGTGAACGTCGACTTGAGCAGCGGATAGATCGCCGGCAGCAGCGACTGGATCATGTCGTTGAGCAGATGACAGAAACTCAGGGTGACCAGGATCGGGAAGGCCGTTGCAGCGGCCGCGCCTGTCGGAGATTGCGTCGGCGCGTCGGCGATGACTTCTGCGGGTATCGACATGACCTGGAGCGATCCTTTGCGGCGTATTGGTTTGGTGAAATCCGGTTGCGACATCCTCGATGCGGCTTTGGCTGGAATTCCGTGGCTGCGATGCGCATTATCGGCGACGACGATCCCCGCGTGCATGGGCCATCATGCATGTCCTGTCCATCAACACAGCGAGCAGTCCGGGCATGAACGAAACAGAACAACGCGCGATCCTCGGCCTGAGCCTGATGGCGGCCTTTGCCGATGGCGCGAAGAACGAGAAGGAACGCGACGAGGTCCGCCATATCGCCGAGGCATTGCAGGCACAGGCCAGTGTGCCGGTGGCAGCCCTGCATCAGGACGTACTGCTCGGCCGCACCGATCTCGCTCAACTTTGCGCGGCATTGCAGAGTCCCGAATCGCGCCAGCTCGGCTACGAAATGGCGGTTTGCGTGTGTGATGCCGACGGTGTGCAGTCGGTCGGCGAGCGCGAGTTCCTCGAACGCCTGCGTGCTACGCTCGGGCTCGATGCGGCAACCAGTCTCGCCCACGTCGAGCGAGCCGAAGCGATCGCGGCCACGCCGATCGATTCCGGCTCGGGCGGCCTGCCTTCGTCGATGACACCCGCGCAACTGGACAAGGCCATTCTCGATGCGGCGATCTTCAACGGCGCGCTCGAGCTGCTGCCCGAATCGCTGGCGACGATGGCGATCATTCCGCTGCAGATGAAGCTGGTTTACCGAATCGGCAAATCCTACGGATTCGAGCTCGACAGCGGTTCGGTCAAGGATTTCCTCGCCACGGCGGGCGTCGGCCTGACTTCGCAGTATCTGGAACAAGCCGGGCGCAAGTTGCTTGGCGGATTGCTCGGCGCGATCGGCGGTCGCCTGCTCGGCGGAATCGGTCGCCAGGCAGTCAGCTCCGGCATGAGCTTCGCAAGTACCTACGCGCTGGGACAGGTAGCCAGGCGCTACTACGCCGCCAACCGCAGCTTGAGTACGGAAGTGTTGAGGACAACGTTCAACGAATTGCTCGCGGATGCCCGGGGGTTAGGATCACGATATCGAGCAGACATCCAGACCAAGGCCAGTACGCTCGACATCGGCAAGCTGGTCGCCGCTGTCCGTGATCAATAATCAGCGGGTTCCGGGGTTCGCATGCCGGCAAGGGTCGAAGCTGCCGCTCCCGCCGGGTCAAGCGGGCGCAGGATGGATTTGCAGCAATTGTTCTTCAGTGTCGCTTGCATAGAGCACATGCTCGACCTGCGACTGCTATAGATGCGCCCTGGACAGTTCCGTGTCCGCCAGGAATCGCTGCGCCATGCTCAGATTTTCCCCGATTCGAGTGGCCGATCTGCGCGCCTACAGCCGTCTGGCGACCGAGGCGACGATCGCGGTCACCGACCTGCTCGAGAACATGCACCACAACATCTCGCGTCTGCCGGGAGTATTCGGCCAGGCCACCGATGAACCCGCGCGCGGCATCACCGGCTTTGTCTATCGCAGCATTCGTGGCGTTACCCGCAAGGTTGGCAAGAGTGTCGACAGCATCCTCAGCGTGGTTGCGCCGCAGAGTCTGCCCGGGGATGTATCGATGCAACGCGAGGTGCTGGTTGCGGTGCTCAATGGCGTGGTCGGCGACTACCTCGTCGCGACCGGCAATCCCCTGCAGATCCGCATGCAGTTTCGCCGAGACGGCAAGGCGCTTGAACTGACTCCGGAGGCACTGGCCGAATCGATCCCGCAACCGACCGCGAGGATAGTCGTGCTTGCGCATGGTCTATGCATGTCCGATCTGCAGTGGCAGCGGCGAGGTCACAACCACGGCGAATGCCTGTCGGCCGAAGCGGGCTTCACGCCGGTCTACCTGCACTACAACAGCGGCTTGCACATCTCGACGAATGGCCGGGAATTCTCGACCCACCTCGATGAGTTGATCAGGGCCTGGCCAGTGCCGGTCGAGCAACTCGCCATCATTGGCTACAGCATGGGTGGACTGCTCGCCCGCAGCGCCTGCGAAGACGCGCGACGCACCGGCAAGGACTGGATCCGGCATTTGCGTGATCTGGTTTTCATCGGCACGCCGCACGATGGCTCCCCGCTTGAGCGTACCGGCAATCGCCTTGACGCGATCCTCGGCGCGAGCCCCTACACGGTGGCGTTGTCACGACTCGGCAAGGTGCGCAGCGCCGGGATTACCGATCTTCGCCATGCCAACCTCGAAGACGCGGATTGGCAGGATCGCGACCGCTTTCATCCGCGGCGCGTCAGTCGAGAGGCCTTGCCGCTGCCTGAGGGTGTGCGCTGCTACGCAATTGCCGGCTCGATGGCGCGACGACCGAATGGATTGAGCGAACACCTGGCTGGCGATGGCCTGGTGCCGCTGTTCAGCGCACTCGGCTCGCATCGCAGCCCGAAGCGCAACCTGGGGCTGCCCGAGTCACGCCGCTGTATCGTCTACAAGACCAATCATCTGGGTCTGCTTGACAGCCAGGATGCCTACGCCTGCCTCAGCACGTGGTTGTCTTCAGCGAAAAACGTCGAGCGAATCGCCAGGGAAAACTGAATCCATCGCAGTGGCGTCCTCTCGGCACGCTGTTTAGAAACGCACGTTCAGCAGCACCCCGACAAGGTTTGCGTTGTAGCTCTCGGGGCCGCCGTCGACGTAAACGCGATGATCGATCACGCGCTGGTTTTCAAAGCCCGCATAGTGCCAGTCGCTGAAATTTGCCCGCTCGTAGTAATCGAACAAGCGCAGCGAGATGTTTTCGATCAGCGGAATTGTCAGCCCCGCCGTCAACGAATTGACCCGGTAAATCATCGCGGGAAATTCGCCGCGGCCGGGCCCGGCGGCGACGCTGGCTGGATAGGCCAATGCGACCGGTGAGGCGTAGCTGTAGGCATCGGTTCCACGCGAGTAGACCGTGTTCCAGTTCAGATCGAACTGCAGCTTGGCGATGCGCCGGGTCAGGGTGATGCCGCCGTAATAGTCGCGTTGCTTGTCGCGCATGCTCCAGACGCCATTCAGCGGATAGGTTGCTCCGCCCAGCAGAGGATCCGCACCGACCCCGCCGGCTTGATCCTGCACGTTGGCCAGGTTCAGCCTGGATTGGTCAGTCGCGACATAGGCGGTGATTACCGATTCATTGACAGGCTGCCATTCCCACTGCAACGTGGCGCCCCAAGTGTCGTAATCCTGGCGCCCCAGGGTCGCGTCATAGGAATTTCGATCCAGACGCACGCTGGCGCTCACAGTCATGTCCCTGCGCGGCATGAAGGTCGCCATGACATCAAGCTTTTCCTGATCGCGACTCGACACATCGTATTTCCGCAAGGCCTCGACCGTATGGGCAGGGACACCGGTTGCCGGGGCGACGTAACCCGGCAAATCGCTTGAGAACGTGAAATCGTAGGGGTCGTAGTTGTAGCGGTCACCATTCTGGCGGATGAAGCTGAAGTTGGTGCGCAGTGTGAGCCAGTCGCGTCGACGTGTGACCCAGGTCAGTTTGAGGTTGTTCGTATCGACCCGCTTGCGTTCGCGGTTGGTGGGTTCGAACAGGTTGTAGCTGAAGGTGGCGCCGAGGGTATCCTTGTTGCCGACACGCCAGTCGATGCCGACACTTCCGTCGACGGTTTGCAGATCCAGTGGCAGGCTTCTGACGCGGGTCAGAACCGAGGCTGCCGTTAGCGGATTCCAGAAGCCGATTTCGCCAGGGACGACGCTTCCCTGTGCCCCGTTTTCCGCCACGTAGCCGTAATCACCGGTCAGTGGGTTGTAGGCAATGTAGACGTTGCGGTAGTCCTCGCGATTGAAGCGAAAATTGCCACGCAGGCTCACATCGCTGCTTGGCTGGAGTGAAATGCGGGCGTCAATCAAGCTCGTGTCGATGCGCATGTCGCCGGTTTTCTGCGAAAGCGCATCTGTGCTGTTCCATTTGCTGCAGTCATAAAGAAACGGATTCTGTGGGCCCAGTTGCAGACTGCCGCCGAGGCCGATGCCGAACACGCCTTGGCAATCGATTGGAGCGATCAGCTTGTCATCCTGCGTCATGCGCCCGACCGATGCGGTCACTGAGACTTCGCCGTCCATGGCGATCTTGCGGGTCAGGCTGACCTTGAGGTTGTGGTAATCGTTGTCCGGCTCGGTCGACATCTGGCCGAGGTGGAGCGGGGCGGAAACCGCGCCGGGCACGACGGGATAGAGCGAGTAGGGTGATTCGAAGGTGTAGCGAATGTTCGCGTCACGATAAAACGAACCCTGATAGCCAAACTCCATGCGCCAGACCTTGCCTGTGTAGCGAAGTCCGCCATTGAAATTCACCGTGCTGTCATCGATGGGCTTGGGCGTCTCAAGCGCTCCCCCATTTCCCGGAAACGGGAAATTGAAGAAGAACGGCCCGCCATAGGCGCGCGCGCCCGAACGCTGTTCATGACTGGCGTCGGCATAGGCGGTCCATTGCGGCGAGAGGAAGACACTGTAGGACAGTCCCTGCTTTTCGCGTTTGACTGAAAGACGTTGATCGCCGCCGGCCGCCGAGGCGGCGGCAACTTCGGCCGGCGTGCTGGCACCTGGCGAAAGTCCGTCGAGCACGGTCAACTGGTTGCTGCCGACGCCGTTCCAGATCGAACGAAAATTGCTCGAAAGCACATTCGGCATGTCGCGGATGAAGGCCTGTACCTTGTAGCTGCCGGCACGACCAAAGACGGCCTGATAATACTCGTCATCATCGCTGATGCGGCTGGCACGGACATTGCCGTAACTGCCATCGGACTCGCGTTCGAAATTGAACTGGAGCAGGCCCAGAATCAAGCCGTCGTCCCAGTCGACGTATCGGTTCCACCATGCGTTGCGATCATCGCCACTGGTGCCGATCACGCCGAACTGGATGACGCCATAGGTATCCCAGTCACCGCGCCTCTTGAGCAACGGCGGTGGTGCTGGACAATTGTAGAGAGTGCCGGTCGGTGTTCGCCGCTGGCCCGGATCCATTTTCGAGGTGCCGCGTGGATCGCATCCATCAATCTGCGCACCTGCATCGGGATCGAGTTTGTTGGCACGCCAGGTGTCGACGCCAACCCCGCTATCGGCGTGCGCGGGCAACGCGAGGAAGACGGCCAATGCCAGCGGCAGTGGACAAAGCACGGCGTGCAAACGATATGGATTCATGATCGCTCTCCGCGTCGCTATTCGTGGAATCGTGGGCCAGAGGGCGCATTGGATCCGTGGATGTTCGCATGGCAGGTCAGGCAGGCCCGGCCCATGATGCGTTCATCGGGATTGGTGCCGGTGGCCAGCGAATTGGGGGTTAGCAGGTCGTTCGGATGACGCTGATTGGAGTGACATTGCTGACACAGGAAAGGCAGCGGCATGACCAGCAGGGCATGCTGATTGGATCCATGCGGCGTATGGCAGTTGAGGCAGTTTTCGCGCACGGGCGCATGCTCGAAAATGAACGGCCCGCGCTTCTCGGCATGGCACTGGTAGCAAGTCTCGTTGACCGTGTTGGTCTTCAACAGCGGATTGGTGATCGAGCCGTGCGGATTGTGGCAGTCGTCGCAGCTCATCTGTCCTTCGGCGAGCGGCATGTGCGAACGTCGGTTGAACTGCAAGCGGATGTCCTTGTGGCAGGTAGCGCAGGTTTCATTGATCGACGCCTTGGCCATCGATCCCTCGGCCGAGAACTTGGCCATCGGATTGTGGCAATCGCTGCAGGAAAGCCCGTTACGCTGGTGGATCGACCCCGACCAGTGATCGCGCGGTCCGCCTTCGTGACAGGTCAGGCAGGTGCGTGTCTGCACTTCGATCGGCGTACTCGAGTGGTTTGTGAAGCCGAGGATCAAGCCCGGAGTCTCGGGTGATGCCACATGCGCCGAACCTGGCCCATGACAGGTTTCACAGACGGGAATCGATGCGTCCGCCTTGTTCGCGGCGTGCAGGCCAAGGGCATGGAAGGTATGCGTGAAGTGTTCGCTTTCAAGCTGGTGGCAGCGGATGCATACCGCTTCACCGATCGGTTTCGCGTCGGCTGGCGCGCCTGGATTCTCTGCCACATGGGCGTTGGCAAAGCCGGGCGCCACGCCGAACAGACCCGAGGCGACGTGGATATCGCTGCCTGACAGGTTGGTGGAAGGGAGATCGTTTGAGCGTTGTTCGGCTGTCTGTTGGGCAAGTGCTGCAGAAGTAGCCATGCCCAGGAGCACGGCCATCAGCATGCAAGTCATGAAGCCCCTGGATTCAGGAAAGTGGTTCATTTCCGTTGGTTCTCCCGATTTTGGCGTTTTGCCTTGCCATGCTGACAGCGGCAGTGAACGCGGAATCGTCACATCCTTCCCCGGATCGATTCACGCTCGATTCTGCTAGTGACCGTGGGCAATTGACAGGCTGAACTCGCGAAAACATTGTTCGGATTTCGAAACAGTCATAAGGTGTCAACGTATCGCACGGGGAGTGTCAAATGAATGACCTCAACAATCTCGTCTATTTTGCGAGAATCGTCGAACACGGGAGCCTGAGCGCAGCCAGCAACGCCCTGGGTGTCGCCAAGTCGGTGCTGAGCCAGCACCTGGCCAAGCTCGAAGCCGAACTCGGCGTGCGCCTGATACGGCGCTCCACGCGCAAGCTTCTGGTGACCGAGCTGGGATTGCGCTACTACGAGCGGTGCCTCGACGTCCTTCGGCAAATCGAGCGCGCAAACAAGGTCATCGATGATGCGCGATCGACGCCGCGTGGCGTGGTTCGCATGACCTGTCCGATCAACTTCAGCCAGATGATCCTCGCGCCCCTGCTTGCCGAATTCATGCTCCAGAATCCCGAGGTTGAAATTTTTCTCGATACCACCAACCGGGAGGTCGACCTGATTGCAGAGGATTACGATCTGACTTTGAATATCTCGCCGCGCGTGCGGACATCCACGCAAATCGTTCGTTCCATCCCGGTTCCACGTCACTTTCTTGTAGCCAGTCGGCGCTTCTTCGATAAAAGCGGATTGCCGCGCGAGCCCGAGGATTTGCGTGGATTGCCATGCGTCGGTGGCATCCAGGGGATTGTCGGAGGCGGACGCCAGGCTTGGGAGCTGGTAAATGCCAAGGGTGAAACGCGAAGCATCGCGCATCGACCCCGGTTGCTCAGCGAGGATCTGTGCGTGCTGAAGTCGGCGGCACTGGCCGGCTGTGGAATAACCGAGTTGCCTCCGGTGTTTTGTCGCGATGAGCTGATTGACGGATCGCTCGTGCGTCTGCTGCCTGATTGGAGCCTGCCGGAGATGTATCTGCATGCGGTATTCGCGGCACGGGACGGGCTGCCCACGGCGGTGCGAAGTTTCATCGATTATCTGTCCGCGCATCTCGATCAGACACTCGACGATTCCAGCCTCGGGGCGATGCGCATGAGTATGGTGCCGCTGTCGGAGGTTTCTCCGCCCGTGCCTGGCGCGAACTATTCATGAAGGACACGCACCCTCGCTTGTCCCTTGAATCCACACAATGTTTCGCTCATTTGGCATTGGTGTCCGCTATCGCCTCACTGACGAAATGCCGTGTGAATCCACGGTTCGCGAGTCGTTGCCTTGCCCCCGCAGATCGCTGGATACCATGCCGGCGGTGATGGATATTTCCTTGAAGCCCTCGCCGTCATGCAGGACGAACAAGGCGGTCATGCCACGCTCCTGAGCCAGTGGGATTCCTGCGTTTTCACCGAGTACGAGCAATGCGGTCGCCCAGGCATCGGCAAGCATGCAACTCGGGGCCACGACACTGACCGCGGCAAGCCGGTTCGACGCAGGCTCCCGGCGGGCAACGTCAATCGTGTGGGCGTACGACTTGCCGTGATGCTCGACCCAATGGCGGTAGTCGCCCGAAGTTGCAATGGCGGCATCGCCAAGTTCCATCACGCCGATGACGTCACGCAGATGGCGGATCGGCTTTTCGATGGCAATGATCCATGGCTGTCCATCCGGCTTGCTGTCGCGGGCGCGCATCTCGCCGTCGATGCCGACCAGATAGCGGGTGATGCCATGGTTGTCGAGACAACGGGCCAGTTGATCGACGCCATAGCCTTTGGCGATGCCCGAGAGATCCAAGGTGATGGCCGCCGATTTGCGTACCCGGCGCTGGCCGGAGTCGATCTCCAGCAGTTCGCTGGCCGGTCGGCGAAGTTGGTCTTTCAATGCAAGGATCTGTTGTTCGTCAATGCGACCCTGGCCGGGGCCGAAGCCCCAGGCGTGAACCAGATCGCCGACGCCGATATCGAATGCCCCGTGCGATTCCCGGCTGACATCCAGGGCGGCTTCCAGTACCGTGAACAGTTCTTCCGGGACGGCCAGCCATTGATCGATCGGCGCATCGTTCAGACGGTTCAGATCGGAGTCGGATTTCCAGCTCGACATCTGCCGATCCACGGCGTCCACCGCCGCGAAGAGGCGCGAACGGATGGCCGATTCATCGAGACCGGGAGCGGCGAAAAAGACGGCACTGAAGCGACTGCCCATGGTCTCGCCATGCAGGCTGTAGCGTTGCCAGGCGACGGCGGCCGGTTCACGCGAATCCGAATACGTCTTCACGATAGCGTCCCTGTCGTTTGAGAGTCCGCACGTCAAGTTCGATCGGGGACAGGATTCCATCAAGCGCATGCATGATGCTGGCCGCCATGGTGCGGCTGCCGCATACGAGAATCTGTGCGCCCTCCTCAATCAATCGGCGTATTTGCGACGCGTTGTCCAGCACGCGATCCTGGACGTAGGCGCCTTGCTTGACGCGTGAAAAGACCGCATGCAACTCGGTTAGCCGACGATCCGCCAGGTAGCCGCCGAGTTCCGGTTCATAGAGAAAATCGGACGCCGGGTCGCGACCGCCCCAGTACAGATACATCGGGTACTTTTCCGTGTTGTTGCGGATGAATCCGGCCAGTGGGCCGATGCCTGCTCCGGCGCCAATCAGAATGACGGGCGATTTGCCGGATGCCGGGCGAAAATTCGGATTGGGCTGGATGAACGCATCGATGCGCTGGCCCGGCTGCAAGCCATGCAGCATTCCCGAGCACAGGCCGCCGGGCTGCTTGCGCACGCAGATTTCCAGGAAACCGTCCTTTGATCCGCTGGCCAGCGAATAGAATCGTGGCACCGGGCTGCCCGGCGGCACGATCGCGACCAGATCGCCGGCCTCGAAACGCGGCAGGCCATTGAAGCCAATCCGGCGTAGGAATCGAGCGAAGCGGTTTTGTGGCGTGACGGAGCCGAAGCGCAGGATGCTGGTGGGCGCCTGCACCTGGGTGCCGTAGTCACTTCGGCTGATCAATTCGAGCGCCTGGGTGGGCGGATGCTTGTGCGTGCAGGTCAGGTTCAACTTGCGCCCGAACAATTGCCCGACCGCCTCGCCCCAGCGCGCAAATTCCTGTGCCGACTGGCGGTCGATGGTGTCGAGTTCGAGGGATTGCTGCCAGCCGCGCGCCAGCAAGGCATCTCGCGTGTCGATGGCGAACTGGCAGAATTTCGGGAACTGGCGATCGCCAAAGCCGAGCACGGCGAAGCGCGGCCGATGGCTGTCGGAAAACCTCTCCAGGTATGCGAGGAATTGATTGGCCGAACCGGGAGCGTCGCCATCGGCGTAGGTCGAGGTCAGGATGAACAGATGTTTCGCCTGACGATACCGGACGGCCAACCGGTTCATGGGCGCCGTGTGAACGCGCTGGCCGGCCTCGTGCAAGGCATCGTGCAATGCTTTCGCGAAACCCCAGGTGCTGTTGCTCTCGCTGCCCACGAGAATGATGGTATCGGCCGATTGCGCTCCGCTGTTGTCGGCGATGCGCGGCATCGCGCGGTAGCGTTGCCACCACATCGCAACGCCGGTGCTGGCCATCAGCGGCACGCTCAGTGCGCTG
Source organism: uncultured Dokdonella sp. (assembly GCA_964390215.1). GTDB lineage: Bacteria > Pseudomonadota > Gammaproteobacteria > Xanthomonadales > Rhodanobacteraceae > Dokdonella. Next base: position 24,197 of record CAYMHF010000036.1, read on the forward strand.
AGTCCGAGCAACAGACCCAGCCACCACCGACCTTCGCCCGTGTGCAATTGGTAAATCAGTTCATACGTCTTGTGGACGCCGTCATGCGCCTGCCAGGACAGCAGGGCGCCGCTCGCCTGATCGACATAGCCGTCACCCTGAGCGGTGCGCAACGAATAGAAATCTTCCGGGGCGCCCGGACTGGGGTAGACCAGTTCGCGCAAGTCATTCAGATCGATCGCTTGCAGGGCGGGAAGTGTGCCGACGGGCAAGGCCGGCCCGGTCGTCACCATGCCGGGGAAGTGCGGTTCGGACTGCGTGCCGTCGGAGACCAGGCCGAAGGTTGCCGCCGACATGTACAGTCCGGTGAGCGCGGACAGCAACAGTCCGAATATCGCGACCCGTCCCAGTTCGGCATGCCAGCGCTGGCTGAAATTGCCACGCAGGGGACGCATCAGCTGTCGCCATCCGCCCACGCGCTTGATCAGCAATGCCATGCCTGACAGGCACAACACCAGCATGATCAAGGCCGACACACCCGCCACGGCCCGGCCGGCTGAGTCGGCGAGGAAGGAGCGGTGCAGGTTCTTGACCCAGCGCGTGAATGCGGAGGGCGCATAGGGGCCAATGCCTTGTCCGCTGAGCGGATCAACCCGCTCGGCGCCGGTTGCGCCGTCCTGGCTGAAATACACGATGATCGAACCAGACGGCGAGCGCTGGATCTGTTCTGCGCCGGGATAATGCCGCGCCAGCCGCTCGGCCAGTGCAGCCACGCTGATCTGGCCGTTGGCGGGTACGCTTGTTCCCAGCCGCTCAATGGCCGGGTTGGCCGAGAGGATGGCGCCGCTGATCGCCGCCACGACCAGCAGCAGGGTGACGATCAGGGCGGGCAGGGAGTGAATCCGGCGCAGCATCGTGTGGTCGTCCTGTGTCCGAGGGGTCACATGTCGTAGGTGAATGACTGCACATAGCCGCGTCCAGGCGCCGGTTTGCCCGCGCCCTGCGTGGTCAGCGCGGTTCGCACATCGGCAGGATTGTCACGACCGTCTTCGACCGCAGAATCCACGCGGATCTCGAAGCCCGCGTCGATCAGGGTATCGGCGAGGTCGACAGTGACTTTCAGGGCACGCCCACTGCCAACACTCGCGCCGCTCACGCCGTCGTATTCGGCGCGATTCAAGCCGCTGCCGCGAGCCCAGTCGCGCAGGTTCTTGTAGTGCTTGGCTTTCTTGCCGGATACCCAGAGCGTTTTCTGATATTGACCTGCGGCGTCGGTGACGTAGATGGCCAGGTAGGCGCCGTCACCACTGTAATTTTTCAGTTGGGTGGTCAAGGTAACCGGCCTTGCCTGAGCCAGCCCGGGCAGCGCGAAGGCGCCGGCCAGGCAGAGTGAAAGCGCGATCTTGTTCATGGTCATTCTCCGGAGGGTTTCTTGACGACGGAGGGTTCATCGGTTTTCTGGTCCGGATTGCGATCCAGATAATCGGCAGCGTCGCCGTCCCGGACGAATGAGATTTCGAGTTTGCGAATGTGCAACGAAGCCGGTGCGTATTTGGCTTTGAACGCATTTCCGATCTTGTCGATGCCCCTGACTTCGTAGCAGCCGTCATCCACCTTGATCCGCTGCACTTCCCAGCCATGCTGTTCGAGCTGCAGTCGCAAGGATTCGCGCGGCTGCCAGTCAGCCACGGGGTCGTTACAGTCGTCGTCGGCGATGACGGCGCTGCTGAAAATCAGGCAGGACAACACGGTGCTGGTGAGGGTGAGGGATTTCATGGGTGTGATCTCCTTGCGGTGTGTGAGGCGGACTCTAGCGGCGCATCCTGATGTCAACCTGAAGGCTGCACGTGTTTCCGACTAGACTGGTGAACCGCCATGCCGTGTGGCGCCCAGGGTTCCGCTCGGGGAAGGGGTATGCGAGTACTCTTGATTGAAGACAATGCCGACCTGGGTCAGGCCGTGCGCGAGCAAATCGCCGATGACGGGCATGCGGTGGATTGGGTGCAGCGACTCGATCACGCCGAACTCGGCGTTCAGACGACCGCGTATGACCTGATCCTGCTCGACCTGATGTTGCCGGACGGACGCGGGATCGATTTCCTGCGCAAGTGGCGGGCCGTTGGCGATGCCACCCCGGTCATCATCCTGACCGCGCGGGACCAGCTCTCCGACCGCATCGAGGGGCTGAATGCCGGCGCGGACGACTATCTGGTCAAGCCCTTTGATTTGTCTGAACTGTCGGCGCGGATTGCCGCTGTCGCACGACGCTACAGTGGCAATCCGAATCCACAAATCCAGCTGGGTGATCTGCATGTCAACCTGTCGGACCGGACCATTCAGCGCGCTGGTGTCAAGATTGATCTGACCGCCCGCGAATGGACCCTGTTCGAAACATTTCTGCAGCGTCCGGGTGCCCTGTTTTCGAAATCGCAACTCGAAGAACGGTTGTATGAGTTTGGTGCCGAGATCGAGAGCAACACGATCGAGGTGCATATCAGCCACCTGCGCAAGAAGCTGGGCTTCCATGTCGTGGAGACGGTTCGCGGTGTGGGCTACCGATTGGGCGCGGCATGAAGGCGGCAGCAAGCCTGCAAAAGCAACTTGTCTACGGCCTCACGCTGGGGGTTGTCGTGTTCTGGCTGGTTGCCACCCTGGTATCAGGGCTGGTGGTGCAACGTCGGCTGGATCAGGCGTTTGACAACGCGATGCAGGAGGCCGCGCAACGCATTCTGCCGCTGGCCGTCATGGATATCCTCAATCGCGAAGAGCCCGGCCCGGCTCAGCGGGTGGCGCCATTGAATACGCAACAAGCAGGCTTTGCCTACCTGGTGCGCGACACTCAGGGCAATATCCTGTTGCAATCGTTCAGCGCCGATCCAGGCGTATTCGGTCCCCAGTCTCTGTCGGGTTTCGCGAACACCGCAACCCATCGGCTGTATGGTGCCAGCGCCCTGCGTGAAACGCTTTTCCTGCAGATCGCGGAACCGCTGGCGTATCGCCACAAGGCTGTGCTTGATGCGACTGTCGCCCTGCTCCTGCCCTTGTTGTTCCTGATACCGGCCAGCCTGACTGGAATCTGGCTGTTCGTGCGTTTCAGCCTGCGCAGCGTGCGCTCCTATGGTCACGCTGTCGAGGTGCGTGGGGTCGGCAATCTGTCTCCCATTCACGGGGACAAACTCCCGGCGGAAATCCGGCCCATTGCCGATGCCGTCAATCGCCTGATCGATCGCCTGCGCCGCGCGCTGGAGACCGAGCGAAGGTTCGCCGCGAATAGCGCGCACGAGCTGCGCACGCCGCTGGCGGCAGCACTCGCCCAGGTTCAGCGGCTGCGTCACGACGCGCCTGACGGGCCGCTGCAAGCTCGTGCGATGCAGATTGAAACGTCCCTCCGGGAGCTTTCGCGCCTGTCGGAAAAGCTGATGCAACTGGCCAAGGCGGAAGGTGGTGGCGTGTTGTCGGAAGACCCGCAGGATCTCGCGATCCTGTTGTCTCATGTGGTGCAGGAGTTGCAGCGCGTGGCCCGTGTTCCGATTGAATTGACGATGCCGCCGAGCGGGTCGGTTCTCTCCCTGATCGACCCGGACGCCTTTGCAATACTCGCACGCAACCTGATCGAGAACGCGCTCAAGCATGGTGCGCCCGATTGCGCCGTCGAGGTGGGTATGTCCGACAGCGCGCGTCTGAGCGTGGTCAATGCAGGCGCCATCGTGCCGGCAGCCGAACTGGCGCTGCTGACCGGGCATTTCGTGCGCGGTGGCAGCCGGGCCGAAGGCTTTGGCCTTGGCCTGGCGATTGTGTCGACCATTGCCCGCGGCGTGGGCGCAAAACTGGCGTTTGCTTCACCGGCGCCAGGCAGGACCGACGGATTCGAGGCCTCGGTGCAGTTTGTTCCCGGCTCACTCACCGGCGTCGCCAGTCAATTCGACCTTGCGCGAGGTTGACTGCACATGGGGTCCTGGTTCGCACGCATTCGCCGGATCCGGACAAATGGCCGGAGGGCTTAGCGACGCGGCTTGCGTGGTCCGGGTGCCGAATGCTGTCCCTGTCGCGCATCGATTTCGTCGATCCAGCCCGCGCGCGAATCCGGAAAGGCATCCGCATACGGCACGTACGGCTTGATATCGAGGATCGGCGTCGCGTCCAGCAGGTCGATGCCCCTGACCGTCAACGCGCCTGGCTCGATGCCGACCAGTTCCACGGCGGACAGGCCAATGGCATTCGGTCGATGCGGCGATCGGGTCGCCAGCACGCTGCGCTTGCCGCCACCGCGGGGTGGGCGCACTTCGGCTTTCCAGCCTTCGCTGCGATGAAAGGCGAAAATCAGCCAGATTCGATCAAATCCCTCAAGATCGCGATAGGCCTGCGTCGGGAAGCCTTCAATGAATTCGATTCGCGCTTCGGCAGACTTGCCGGTTTCGGTGCCTTCAATCACGGTCGGCTGATGTGGCGCGTCGATGCGCTGGGCGTACGGTGAGCGCACGAAGGCGATGGCGGGCAAGCTGGGAATGCTGGAATCGGGCATGACTGTCGCGAATGGTTGCACAGTCGTCAACACGGCGAAATGCCCGTCGTATCGCATCGTACAGTTCGCATTTCACGCAATCCGTCCTACCATCATGGTTTTGACCGGCAGGATCCGTCCGACATGAGCCAGATAGCCGTTCCCGTTTCCTATGGCGAACTGATCGACAAGATCACGATTCTTGAAATCAAGGCGGCGCGCATCAGCCAGCCCGAGAAACTGGCCAACGTGCGCACCGAGCTTGAACTGCTGAATGCGACCTGGTTGGCCGATCCGCTCGCGGCGACCGACATCCGCGTCGAGCGCGCCAAGCTCAAGGCCGTCAATGAGGCGCTCTGGGAAATCGAGGATCACATCCGGGTCAAGGAGAAGGCCGCGGCCTTCGATGCGGAATTCATCGAATTGGCGCGTTCCGTGTATTTCCGCAATGACGATCGCGCGGCCTTCAAGCGCGAAATCAACGAGAAGCTCGGATCGACCCTGGTCGAGGAAAAATCCTACGAAAACTACCGCTGAAACAACGGGTCGGCGACGCGCGATCCTGATCGTGGCCGGATGGGTGCTTGCTCTGGCGATATCGATGCCTTCGCTGTGGGGAATGACGGGAAGAATAGTCATGCAGCGGGTCATGCCCGAACAATCCGATCGCGCCCGGGCCGCCGAAGCCCGCGTCAAGCCGGGGCTCGAGCGTGACCTTGGCAAGCTCGGGTTGCGCTTCGGTGCCCCGGTGTTCATCCGCCTCTTCAAGCGCGAAAAGGAACTGGAATTGTGGGTCGAGGATGATGCGCAGCGCTTTGTCCTTTTCCGCACCTATCCAATCTGCACGTATTCGGGTGACCTCGGTCCGAAACAGCGCGAGGGCGACAACCAGGCGCCGGAAGGCTTCTACCGCATTGCTGCCGGCCAGCTCAATCCACAAAGCGCGTATCACCTGTCATTCAATCTCGGCTTTCCGAATGCCTATGACCGTGCGCATTCACGCACTGGCAGCTTTCTCATGGTGCATGGCTCCTGCGTTTCGATCGGCTGCTACGCGATGGGCGATGAAGGCATCGAGGAGATCTACACCCTCGCCGCAGCTGCCTTTCGCGGCGGCCAGGTTGCGTTCGACGTGCACGCGTTGCCGTTTCGCCTCGATGCGGCCAGGCTGGCAAGCGAAACAGGCTCGCCCTGGCATGCGTTCTGGAGTGAGTTGAAACCTGCGTATGATAGCTTCGAGCAATCCCGCCGGCCGCCACGCATCGAAGTGCGGGCCCGGCACTACGTGATCATGGAGCCATGATGTCCGAAGTGATGGGAATGACGGTCGAACAGCTTGATGACCTGTGCCGGAACTGGCCCGGTGCGACGCGTGCGATGAAATGGGACGTCGACCTGGTCTGGAGTGTTTCTGGGAAGATGTTTGTGGTCATGTGTGCGCTCGGTCCGGATCGTGGCCGCTTGAGTTTCAAGGTCGGCGCCGAACGCTTTCTTGAAATGACCGATCAACCGGGCATCACCACGGCGCCCTACATGGCCCGCGCCTATTGGGTCAGCATCAACGAATCCGGAGCCTTCAGCGAGGCCGAACTGGCCAATCACGTGCGTCAATCCTATGAGCTGGTTCGCGCTGGCTTGCCGAAGAAGGTGCAGCGCCAGTTGGGCGTCACCCTGGCCTGAACGGCAACGTGCCCAGGGACAGCTTCGGCAGCTTCGGGATTGCTAAACTGCGCGCCGTTCTCAGGATGCGGGGCAGGCATGTCGGCTCAAGGCAATTCGATTCGTGCGATCTTCTTTGCGCTGGGGGCGAACTTCGCGATTTTTGTCGCCAAGCTCACAGCGGCCCTGATCACCGGCTCCGGCGCGATGCTGGCCGAGGCCGTGCACTCGCTGGCTGACTGCGGCAACCAGGTTTTGCTGCTGTTCGGCCTTCGCCAGGCCAGGAAACCGCCGACACCCGAATATCCACTGGGCCATGGCAAGGCAATTTATTTCTGGTCGTTCCTGGTCGCGCTGATGCTTTTCAGCGTCGGCGGCATGTTTTCCTTGTACGAGGGATGGCACAAGCTTTCTTCGAGCGAACCCTTGCGATCGCCTTGGATCGCGATCGGCGTGTTGGTCTTCAGCATCGTTGTCGAAGGCGTTTCATTGCGCGCCTGCCTCGTAGAGGTCAACAAGGTGCGCGGCAAGCACAGCTTGTGGCACTGGTTCCGAACTTCCCGTCAGGTCGAACTGGTGGTGATTTTCGGCGAGGATCTGGCTGCCCTTCTCGGCTTGATGTTCGCCTTGTTTGCGGTTGCCCTGGCGATGCTGACCGGCAATCCGCTGTGGGATGCATTGGGTACCCTGGCCATTGGCGCCTTGCTGATCGTGGTGGCTATTCTGATCTCGGTTGAGGTCAAGGCCATGCTGATTGGCCAGAGCGTTGATCCGCAACTGTCCAGAGAGCTGCGCGCGTACCTCGAGCAGCGGCCGGAGATCGACGTACTCTACAATTTGATCACCCTTCAGCTTGGCAACGACGTGATGGTCTCAATCAAGGCGCGCATGCGTGGAGAAGAATCCGCCATTGGTCTGATCGGCCAGATCAACGCGATCGAACATGAGCTCCGGCAGCGATTTCCGGAAGTCCGTTTCAGTTTCTTTGAGCCGGATATCGACGATGCCAATCATCTTGAAGCTGCTGTTCAGTGAATGCGCACACCGACGCCGATATTGACGTGCGGTCGCTTGTCAAAGATGAAGCCCCAAGGCCACACGTTGACCTCGCGGGCGCGCAGCAGCGGGTAGAGGTAGTCATGCTCATCGACCTGGCCCAGGCGCGTCCCTGAAACGATACCGTGCACGCTGAGGTGCCGGCCGGCGGGATAGTCCAGCGGTTCGACGAAGCCGGGCAGGACGACAATGAATCGACCGATCGTGGCCAGGTCGGGCATCGGTTGCTGATCGCGATCCAGCGGATAGCCGATGACCTCGACTTCGGTGGTCGCCTCGCGGTTTTCCACGGCGGTGATGCGACCGCCCCAGACCACCTCGCTGCCCACGTGCCGATCGGCTGATTGCTGCACGTCGCTTGGCGCGATGGCGGCGAGGTTGCCGGTTTCCCTGAACGCGGGATTCGCGCACGCGGCCAGTATCGAGCAGCCGAGCACGAAGGTGATTGCGCGGCGAGACTGGCGATACCCGGTCATGGCAAGTCTTGTTCGTCGGTTCAGAAGCGGGGCCATCCTATCGTTCCTGGATCAGTCGCGCACCAGCCATTCGATGCGGTGCTGACCATATCGACCCTGCGAGAGCAGGGTCTGCAGCGCAGGCAACAGTTCCTCGAGTTGGCGCTCGAACTTCCATGGCGGATTGATGATTGCGATGCCGCAGCCATTCAATCGCAAGGCCGAATTGTCCGGATGCAGGAGCAGCTCGGCGACCAGTACCTTGCTGAATCCGCTCCTGGTCAGCCAGCGGTGGAACGGTTGCACCTGCTGGCGCAGCTTGATCGGATACCACACGGCATAGATGCCGCTGGCCCAGCGTTTTGCCGCGTCGGCCAGCGCCTTTTCGATGATGCGAAACTCACCGTCCTGCGCTTCGAACGGTGGATCGATCAGCACCAGTCCGCGGCGCTGCGGTAGTGGCAACAGGGCATTCATTGCCGCATAACCATCGCGTTCGTGGACTGCGAAGCGCGCATCTTCGCGCAGCGCGGATCTCAGTGCCGCGCACTCCTCCGGCTGAATCTCGCAGAGCACGCCACGATCCTCGTCGCGCATGATCAGGCTCGCGATCAGCGGTGAGCCTGGATACTCGATCATTTCCTCGCGCCCGGCATTGAGCGAGCGAACCAGATTGACATAGACATGCAGCAGGCTCGGCAGCCGCGTTGCCGTGAGCAGGCGCTGGACGCCGTCAGCGGCTTCGGCCGTGCGCGTTGCTTCGCTGTCGTTCAACAAATAATGGCCACGTCCCGCATGCGTGTCCATGAAGCTGAATGGCTTCTGCTTGGCCTTCAATGCCTCAAGCAACCCGATCAGGATCGTGTGCTTGAACACGTCGGCGAAATTGCCGGCATGGAATGCATGGCGATAGTTCATGGGCTTCCCGGCTCGGCGCTCAATGACGGTTTGTACCGAGACGGCAACATAACCGCCGGATCGCTTGTCGGCAAGGGTGTAAAAAGCTACCTGCACAATCGGCGAGATGCCAGGGTGCGCGGCTTGCGCGGAATGGCCATCCGGTCGCGATTCATTACCTTTGGCCATCCCCGTGAAGGCTGGCGCGGTGATAGATTGGGACGATATTCGCCTGGGGGATGGACGCATGAAAAAGCTGTTCAAGTGGCTGTTGCGTGCGGTCTTGCTCGTCGTCGTTGTTGTTGCTATCGGCTTTGTGCATGTCTGGTACTTCAAGCCCTACAAGATCGACTGGTTCTATGCGCGCACGTTCCTGCAATTCGCCCTGCAGAGCCCGCAGATGCTCAGCAGCATGCGCATCCTGCCGCCCTGGGCGGATTTCTACAGCGACAAGCTCGATGATGCCTCGCCCGCGCATGCCGACGGCATGGCTACCATGGTCAAGGACGATCTCGACATGCTGCATCGCTACGATCGCGATGCGCTCGACGCGGAGGGCAAGCTTTCCTATGACGCACTTGAGTACTTTCTCAAGGATCGGGTCGAGGGCGAGCAATTTCGCTACAACGATTTCCCGGTCAACCAGATGTTCGGCATCCAGTCGAACCTGCCCAACTTCATGGCCGATACGCATCAGGTCAACAGCGCGTCCGATGCCGAGAACTACATCAAGCGCCTCGACCGGTTTCCGCAGCAGTTCTCGCAGGTGATCGAAGGTTTGAAGTTGCGCGAAAGCAAGGGCGCGATCCCGCCGAAGTTCACGGTCGACAAGGTACTCGAGCAGATGCAGGGCTTCATTGCCATGCCGCCGGCGGAAAACATGCTCTATACAAGTCTCAAGGAGAAGTTGAGCAAGCTGGGGACGGACAAGCTGGATCAAGCCCGCCAGGACGATCTGCTCAAGCGGGCCCAGGCCTCCATTGACGGCAAAGTCTATCCCGCCTATCTCGATCTGATTGCCTATTTCACTGCCTTGCAGCCCAAAGCCACGCAAAACCTGGGTGCCTGGAGCTTGCCGGATGGTGATGCCTACTACGCCTGGTGCGTGCGCAGCCACACAACCACGGACATGACGCCGGCCGAAGTGCATGAACTCGGACTTTCCGAAGTGGCCCGCATCAGTGCCGAGATGGATGCCATCCTGCGCGATCAGGGTTTGACTGAGGGCAGCATCGGCGAGCGTGTCCAGCAACTGGCGCGCCAACCCGAACAAATGTATCCGAACACGCCGGAAGGCAAGAAGGAAATGATCGCCCGTTATCAGGCGATTCTCGATGAGGTCAATGCGAATCTCGGTGACGCGTTCAATCGGCGTCCCAAGCTCGGGGTCGAGGTCAAGCCGGTACCGGCATTCTCCGAAAAGACCGCACCGGGCGCGTACTACCAGGGCGGCGCCTTCGATGGATCACGTCCCGGCGTGTTCTACGCAAACATGCGCGACCCCGGCGAAACGCCGAAATTCGCCATGCGCACCCTGGCCTATCACGAAGGCATCCCCGGCCATCATTTCCAGATCACCATCGCCCAGGAATTGCAGGACGTTCCGTTCTTCCGCCGGGTCCTGCCGTTCACCGCCTACTCGGAAGGCTGGGCGTTGTATGCCGAACGGCTTGCCTGGGAGTTGGGCTTCGAAAAGGATCCGCTGGACAACCTCGGTCGCCTGCGCGACGAGATGATGCGCGCGGTGCGCCTGGTCGTCGACAGCGGCATCCACTACAAGCACTGGACGCGTGAACAGGCGATCAACTACATGCTGGAAAACACTGGCATGGGCGAGGGCGATGTCACCGCCGAGATCGAACGCTACTTCGTCGATCCGGGACAGGCGCTCGCCTACAAGGCCGGCATGCTGAAGATTCTCGCCCTGCGCGAGAAGGCGAAACAGGAACTCGGAGATCAGTTCAAGCTCAGCGAATTCCATGATCAAATACTGACCCACGGTGCCTTGCCGCTGTCGCTTGTGGAACGGGTGATCAGCGACTGGATCGCGAGGAAGAAGGCCGGGGTGTAATTAGCTGATTCGAAGGATGATAAAAATTTGGGATTCGTTCTTTAATATATACGTGCACGTCTCGCTCCTCGTGCCTATCGTTGTATGACCAAAAATTGCGTCTCTTGCTCTTTTCACGCTGATTATTCTTATGTATTCTTACTTTCGGCTGAATTGGTGGACTCCGAAAGAAGAGCGTTCGGCGCGATATGGGGTTTTAGAGATATACAGTCGAACTTCCTTTAATTGATTTGCGTCCTCAAAGCATCGTAAACTGAGTCTCGGAGACGTCCGTTTGAAAGATCTTTCGACGCGACTATCTCTAAGTTTCAGCGTAGGAAGTTTTTAGCGTAGATTGCCGTCAAGCGCCTAATTGCAAGAGAGAAAAGACTCATGAAATGTCTTTTGAACTTACCCGCGACGGGGAGCTTCTGCCAGTCACGCTCTGCGCTTGTCGGAAGAATACCGAACACGATCCTTTCAAATTTGCTTCTGTCCTTCTTGGTCATCACATCCAGCGTCGCGGTCGCAACACAAATTTCCAGCCAGAACCCAACAGCGGTGCCTGTCGCACAAGACAGCCATTCCGCCTCTGGCTCGAGTGCCTGGCTAGACGAGGTCCAGCGAGACGTCGCTCAGCGTGAATATTTCGCCAGCAATAACGGCGTTGGACTGCAGGCGCCGAACCGGAAGCAGGCTTTTCGCAGTTATTTTGATCGGCAGGGTGTCCGAATTTTCTCGCGTAGTGAGAAAAACCAGGCCATGGGCACGCTGCATCTGACTCGCGTTGGTCGCCTCAGCGCTCCGAGCAAGATTGGTCCGGCAGAAGTGCATGCCGAGAATCGCTCCGTGACACTGAACGCGCGGCAGGCACAAACCATATTCCTCAATGCTGAAGAAGGGCTCGCTATTCGTTGGGTGCTGCCGACGCGAGCCGCGGGCACAGGATCCACAATAATCGAACTCGAGTTTGGCGATGCCAAGCCTGAGTTGAAGCATAACGAAGTCTGGATGAAAAGTCGGTATGCGTCCCTGCGTCTCGGAGCGCTCCGCGCGGTCGACGCTGGTGGCACGCCACTTGATATTGCCTTTTCGCTCACAGGCAACCGTTTACGGCTTGCTGTCGACGATACGAGTGCAGCGTATCCGATCCAGTTCACCGGCATCGTCGATCAACCGTGGGCCAAAGTCGGTGAAGTTCCCGATACGATAATCGACCAACAATTCGATGCGCGAATTGAAGAAAATGTGGCCGGTGCTTATCTGGGCTACAGCGTTGCCGGTGCTGGAGATGTCAACGGCGATGGCTATGACGATGTGATCGTAGGTGCACCGTTTTACGACAATGGTAATTTCTATGAAGGTGCGGCCTTCATCTATTTTGGTGGTGCGGGCGCCTTCGATGTCTCGGCTGACGCCGTCCTGGAGTCCCATCAGACTTATGCAAAATTGGGCTCGAGCGTATCTGGTGCGGGTGATGTGAATGGCGATGGATATGCTGATGTCATTGTCATTTTCACTTACTTGGCCAACGGCGGGACGGAAAAGGGTGCGGCTGCTGTCTACTTTGGCAGTGCAGGTGCTTTCGATACAACAGCGGATGCGGTGCTGAAATCCGATCAGATTGGCGGGGGCATTGGCAGAGTCGCCGGTGCCGGGGACGTGAACGGTGATGGTTATGACGATGTCATCGTCGGTCTCCCTGAAGACGATAGCGGCGAAGAACGCGGTGGCGCGGCAATGATCTATCTGGGTGGCTCGGGTCCGTTCGACACGACAGCGGATGCGCTAATTACGTGCAATCGCTTTCATGCGAATTTTGGGCGCAGCGTAGCAGGCGCGGGGGATGTCAATGGAGATGGCTATGCCGATGTGATCATTGGAACCCCGAACTACCATAATGGAGAACGATATGAAGTTGCTTCCTTTATATATTTTGGCGGCCCAGGGGCATTTGATATCACGGCGGATGCCCTGCTGGATACGAATCAGAATGTTATATATCGGGGCGTCAGCGTTAGCGGTGCCGGTGACGTCAATGGCGATGGCTATGACGATGTAATCATGGGGGCTGACCATTTCAGCAACGGGGAAACTTATGAAGGTGCGGCCTTCATTTTCTTCGGCGGCGCCGGGGCGTTCGATACAGTGGCAGACGCGCGATTGGAGGCCAATCAACTTTCCGCGTACATGGGAAACAGCGTCTCTGGTGCCGGAGATGTGAATGGTGATGGCTATGCCGATGTCATCGTAGGTGCTCCTGGCTTTGACAATCAGCAGACAGACGGTGCCGCCTTTGTATATCTTGGCGGCCCTGGAACTTTCAATACTACGGCGGACGCGAGGCTGGATTCGAGTCAATATGGATCAGGAATGGCTCTAAGCGTTGCCGGCGTCGGAGACGTTAACGGCGATGGTTATGCCGATGTAGTTGTTGGTGCTCCCGCATACGATAGCGGTCAGGAAATGGAGGGCGCCGCTTTCGTCTACCTTGGCGGAATTTATTTCAGCGACTCGATCTTCGAGAGCGACTTCGACTGGTGTCTGGCCAACCAATTCAACGCCGTTTTGGGAGGGGAGCTTAAATTTTGCAAATAAATAATGAAGTTCGTTTGACGGGATCTTTACGTCACCATCCACGGTCGGTTTAGGGCTACGCTGAACAAGTACAAGCTGGCTGCACAACGTGCGGAATCATGAAA
>CAYMHF010000037.1:0-5066 GCA_964390215.1 uncultured Dokdonella sp.
CCGGCCCTACCCCCCCGTCCCACTGCCCTACGTCCGCCACGTTGCACTCCCATTTCCGTAGCGTTGGGCCGGCGTGCTGCCGCCACTCCTCTCTCACTTTCCCGTCATCCCTGCGCAGGCACTGCCGCTTGATCACATTTCCCATGCCTCGGCAATTTGGCTACAAGTTGCAGGTTGCCTGCCCTGTGACTACGTACGGCGGCTCCGCCCGCCTCGTAGGAGCTGGCTTCAGCCGCGATGCTTTTTGGATCGGACAATTGCGGGAAACAGCATCGGGCGTGAACGCCTCTCCTACGAAAAGCCGCGGCGGAGTGAGATGGCGCAAGGATTGATCGCGACCGCGTGGCCGCCGCACCGTCGCCGTAGGCATTCATGCCCGATGCGGTTAGTCACATGACGGCTTTCAACAGCCGAGCGGCTGGTCAAGGCATCGCGGCTGAATCCGCTTCCTGCCGAAACCGTGAATCGGATCATAAATCGCGTGATCAAGAGTCAGGCGCAGGCAGGGGTCCAGTTCCTTTGTCTTCGGATGGATCTCATCCCCGCAAACCCTACGGCAGCGCATGTCGACCGGGCTTCGGTACACTGACGAATTGCCGAAAAGTTCCAGGAGTCATCGCGTGATCATCAAACCCAAAGTGCGTGGATTCATCTGCATCACGGCTCATCCGGTCGGATGCGAACTCAACGTGCTCGATCAGATCAGGATTACCCAAGGCTTCAAACATGAAGGCGCCGGTCCCAAACGCGTCCTCGTGATCGGCGCCTCGACCGGTTACGGCCTGGCCTCACGGATTACTGCCGCCTTCGGTTACGGCGCGGCGACGCTTGGCGTGTTTTTCGAAAAGCCCAGCAGCGAAACCAAAACCGGCACCGCCGGCTGGTATAACTCGGCGGCCTTCGACAAGGCGGCCAAAGAGGCGGGCCTGTACAGCAAGTCAATCAACGCCGACGCGTTCTCCCATGAAACCCGGGCCAGAGCGATCGAGCTCATCAAGAATGAGATGGGCGGGTCGATTGATCTGGTCGTCTATTCGCTGGCCTCGCCCGTGCGCAAGATGCCGGACACCGGCGAAGTCGTGCGTTCGTCGCTGAAGACCATCGGCGAAACCTTCACCAACACCTCGGTCGACACCAACAAGGACACCGTGATCGAAGCCAGCGTCGAGCCGGCCACCGAGCAGGAAATCAAGGACACCGTCACCGTCATGGGTGGCGAGGACTGGGCGCTGTGGATCGATGCGCTGAGCGCGGCCGGCGTGCTCGCCAACAACGCCAGGACCATCGCCTACAGCTATATCGGCACCGAGATCACCTGGCCGATGTACTGGCACGGCACCCTCGGCCAGGCCAAGCAGCATCTGGACAACACCGCCAAAGAATTGCGCGACCGACATCCCGGCCTGGAAGCCTATGTCGGCGTGATGAAATCCGTCGTCACCCAGGCCAGCGCCGCGATCCCGGTGATTCCGCTGTATGTGTCGATCGCCTTCAAGATCATGAAGGAGAAGGGCATCCACGAGAACCCGATCGAACAAGCCAACCGCCTGTTCCAGGATCGCCTCTACCGCGCCGACGGCGCCGCACCCACCACCGACGACGAAGGCCGCCTGCGCCTCGACGACTGGGAGCTGCGCGACGATGTACAGATTCCCTGCCAGGAACTGTGGCCCACGGTGACCACCGAAAACCTGCGCGAAGTCACCGACTACGCCGGCTACAAGCACGAGTTCCTGAAGCTGTTCGGATTTGACCGCGACGATGTCGATTACGACGCCGAGGTTGATCCGGATCGACGCTTTGATTGCGTCGAGGCTTGACGGGATCTTCCACCGCTACGTCCAGCCTTCAACACGGATTGTGAGATGCCCAAACAACGTCCGTTCGTGGTGAGCCAGTCCAAGCATGAACGATGATGTTGCCAACCATACCGCATTGCCGTATGGCTGATGTGCAGCAGAAGGGAGTCTGCCATGCACGAATTCATCGAATCATCCCTCTTTGCGAAGTACGTGTACGACTACCTTCCGGAAGAGGAGTACACCGCCATGCAGTGGCACTTGTGCCAGCACGTGGACGCGGGTGATTTGATTCCGGGCTCCGGCGGCTGTCGCAAGATGCGCTGAGGTTCGGCTGACAAGGGTAAACGTGGTGGCGTGCGCGTGATCTATTTCGAAATCACTCAGGCAGGTCAGATTGGGTTGCTGGCGATCTATGCCAAGACGCGACAAGACAATCTCCCGGCGCACGTCATACGTTTGATCAAGGATCATATGGTGAAGTCATGAAAAAGCTCAGCAAGGACATCCTGGCCCGCGACGCCAAGCGCAACATTGGTGATGAAGTGTTGGAAGGCATCCGCGAGATCAAGGCCGGCGGTGGACGCCGATTCACCGTGCAAGTGAGTCAAGCCACCGAAGCCCGTACAAAGCTCGGGCAGTCGCAGGCCGATTTCGCGGCAATGCTCGGGGGTGTCCGTGCGAACACTGCAGGATTGGGAGCAGGGACGCCGCGAGCCAAGCGGCGCGGCAAAAGCGTTGCTGAAGATAGCGGTTGCAGCACCGCAAACGGTTCGTAAAGTGCTGGCTGCGGCTTGAGGGGTGACAGGGTATAGCGGAGTTTGCAGGGCGGTGTGCTGACAAGTGGCCTGATTTAGGCGTGCTTGCGAGTTGCCCGCAATGAAGGAGCTAGCAGCCTGTCGGACTTAACTCGGCTGGGCTGCGAATCCGTCTGAACGGTCCATATTTCCGCCGATTTTTGACCCATAGCACCACTATGGGCCTGCAAACCGTCGAAAATCTGTCCTCGCCCAGCCGAATTCTCGCCTCAACCGGCAAAGTCCGACAGGCTGCTAGAGTTGGTCTACACGACTGGGGAACAAGGAACTGGAATGTCATATCGTAGAACCCTCAGTGCGCCAGTATTGGTTATCTGTATAGTCGCTTTATCGGCTGCTCTTCCGTGTTTTTCAGCGACCAGGAACGCTGAGGAACCGTGCTCGTCCTCACGCGTCACGTTGCCTGCGTTCCCAGCAGGATCCGCATTGATTCTGGGGGAAACGCACGGAACAAATGAGGCTCCAGGGTATTTTTTCGACGCCGTTTGCGCGGCGGTAGGGGCCTTTGGAGACGATAGCCTGATTGTGGCTTTGGAATACCCGGTGAGCCAAGAACGATCCCTTGGCCGTTACCTTGCTTCACGCGGCAGCACCAACGACAAAGCAACCCAGCTTGCAACGCCGTTCTGGACCAACCCCATGAAGGATGGTCGTTCCAGTCAAGCCATGCTTCGGCTTCTGGATTCGCTACGACTACTGTCGCAAAGCAATCGGCGTGTTCGCATCGTTGCGTTTGCCGACGACACCCGTGCCAACTCCAATTGGGACGCGGCGATGGCTCGCGCATTGGACACGATAGCGGCGACTCACCCGGATGAAAGAATCATGGTTCTGGTGGGGAATGCGCATGCAAAGAAGACCATGGGAATCGGAAGTCGCCGCGATTTTGTTCCGATGGCGCACATGATGAAGACCAAAAACACAAGCCTGGCTTTCAGGGCGGGAAGTGGAACCTATTGGGCATGCGATTCCACTTGCGGAATCCAGCGTGTTGCAGATGCCGATGCTGGCGCAACAATCAACTACGACCTGCGGAATCCCTCCGCATCGGTCAACTTTGACGGCATTGTCGATCTCGGCGAAGTGACAGAATCATCTCCTGCCGCGGACACGCTGAAGGTTCCCGGGAAAGTCGACGAAGCAGGTTTTTAGGCTGGCTTGCTGGCAAGCGGTGTGAATCACGCTAAAGATTCCTCCGTTCCCTTTTTGGCTGAAGGCCCAAGGGTCACGCCGACCCGCTCTGATAGCATCGCTGCATCTGCACTTACAAAGGGCATCCAGCATCATGGCCACACCGCTCTCGCTACGCATGGATCGCCAGCAGGATCACGTCGCCGAACTGGTTCTGCTGGGGCCGGGGCGTGGCAATGCCATGGGCCCGGATTTGTGGCGCGAGCTGCCCGAGGCCGTGCGCGCGCTCAATGACGATTCCTCATTGCGCTGTCTGGTCGTGCGCGGCTCGGGCGATCACTTCAGTTATGGATTGGATCTGCCGGGCATGGCGGTCGAACTGGGTCCGTTGCTGCAGGAGGGCGCCGCGGGTCGTGCCCGCATCATCGAGCAGGCCGCGCGGATGGTGGCGGGCTTCGATGCACTGGCCCAGGGCAGACTGCCGGTGATCGCCGCCGTTGACGGCTGGTGCATTGGCAGCGGCGTGGAGATGATCGCGACCTGTGATATTCGGGTCGCGACGCGGGCGGCACGTTTCGCCCTGCGGGAAGTGAAAGTTGGCATCGTCTCCGACCTTGGCGGCATCTCACGCTTGCCCCACCTGGTCGGCGAAGGTTGGAGCCGCGAACTGGCCCTGACCGGCGATGACATCGATGCCGCGACCGCGCAGCGAATCGGCTTGGTCAGCCATGTGCTCGATGATGCCGACGCCACCCTGGAACATGCCCGTGCCCTGGCCGGACGCATCGCCGCCAACCCGCCGCTGGTCGTTGCCGGCATCAAGCAGGTCATGAACGCGCGTCTTGGCGACGTGATGCACGGCAACCGCGAAGCCGCCACCTTGAACGGCATGCTGATGCAATCGGAAGATTTTGCCGAAGCCATGCGCGCCTTCATGGAGAAGCGCGAGCCTCGCTTCTGCGGCCGTTGAGGCGACTTGGCGCGAAGGCGCCGGATCGCTCGTCGCTGGAAACGGTAGCGACCGCGGCGGATTGGGCCACAGGGCCACGCAACATGACGTGTCACGTGATGTTGGGGTTCGCCTTCGCTCACCCCAACCTACGAGAGGCTCTGCACAACTTAGGCGCCCGAGGCAACCGATACCCGTAGGTTGGGCTGAGCGTAGCGATGCCCAACGAATCGGGCCAAAGCGACACGCGACATGCCGCATCGCGCGGTGTTGGGGTTCGCTTTCGCTCACCCCAACCTACGAGAAGCTCCGCTCAACTTGGGCGCCCGAGGCAACCGATACCCGTAGGTTGGGCTGAGCGTAGCGATG
>CAYMHF010000037.1:5166-35072 GCA_964390215.1 uncultured Dokdonella sp.
GGCGCCCGAGGCAACCGATACCCGTAGGTTGGGCTGAGCGTAGCGATGCCCAACGGATTGGGCCACGGCGACACGCGACATGCCGAGTCACGCGGCGTTGGGGTTCGCTTTCGCTCACCCCAACCTACGAGAGGCTCTGCACAACTTGGGCGCCCGAGGCAACCGATACCCGTAGGTTGGGCTGAGCGTAGCGATGCCCAACGGATTGGGCCACGGCGACACGCGACATGCCGAGTCACGCGGCGTTGGGGTTCGCTTTCGCTCACCCCAACCTACGCGAAGCTACGCGAAGCTACGCGAAGCTCGGGTGCCAGAGGCAGCCGATACCCGTCGGTTGGGCTGAGCGAAGCGATGCCCAACGGATCGACTCGGATTGCCCCAGCTTGATGATTCGATCATACTGGAATCATGGATGTAAAAAATGCCGTCAGCGGACTTGCTGCACTCGCCCAGCCCTCCCGCCTGGCCGTCTTTCGCCATCTCGTCGAACAGGGGCCGGAAGGGGCCAACCCCACGGATCTTGCGCAGGCATTGGATATCCCTCCCAATACGCTCTCGTTTCACCTGAAAACGCTATGCCAGGCGGGGTTGATCGATGCCGAGCAGACCGGTCGTTGCATCCGCTACCGCGCAAACTTTGCCGAGATGCAGTCACTGATCGATTTCCTGAGCAAAAACTGCTGCGGCGGCGATCTGACGAAATGTGTGCCGGGGTCGCGCCCGCGTGTGCGCAAGGTCGCGGCATCCAAATCAACGCGTAGCAAGCGAAATCAATCATGACAAACGTGTTGTTCGTGTGCACCGGTAATTCGGCGCGCAGCATCCTCTGCGCGGCCACACTGAATCACCTGGGCGAAGGCCGGTTTGCCGCCTGCAGCGCCGGCAGCCAGCCGACGGGCATCGTCAATCCCTACGCGCTGGCCGAACTCGAACGACGTGGCATCCCGTGCGCGGGGGAGCGCAGCAAATCCTGGGATGAGTTCAGGGTCACCAACGGGCCGGCGTTCGACTGGGTCATTACCGTGTGCGACAGCGCTGCGAGCGAGGCATGCCCGGTATTGTTTGGCGATTTTGCCAAAGTGCACTGGGGAATGCCTGATCCGGCATCGGTAGCGGGCGATGATGCGGCCGTGCAAGAAGCCTTCCGCCGCACCGAAAACGTGATCCTGGATCGGCTCACGGCGCTGGTTGCACTGCCCGTCGAATCCCTCGATCAAACTTCGCTGCAACAAAAGCTTGTTGAGATCGGCGAGCGCTTTCCCGCTGTGGCGCTCACCGAACAGGCCGCATGAACAACGCTGCAGAACCCCGACCGGTTTCCTTGTCCAGGCGCATGGGCGGGTTCGAACGCAATCTGACCTGGTGGGTGCTGCTGTGCATGGCCGCCGGCACTTTGTTGGGTTACCGGTTCACCGACGTGTTCGCCCAACTCGGCAGCGCCGAGATCGCCAAGGTCAATCTGCCTGTCGCCGGGCTCATCTGGCTGATGATCATACCGATGCTGCTGAAGATCGATTTCGGCGCCATGAGCCAGGTGAAACAGCATTGGCGCGGCATGGGCGTGACCGTCTTCGTCAACTGGGCGATCAAGCCATTCTCGATGGCGCTGCTGGCGTGGATCTTCATTCGTCACGTGTTCGTGGCCTATCTGCCGGCCAACCAACTCGACTCCTACATCGCCGGTCTGATCCTGCTGGCAGCGGCGCCTTGCACGGCCATGGTTTTTGTCTGGAGTAACCTGTGTGACGGTGAGCCGCAATTCACCCTGAGCCAGGTCGCCTTGAATGACCTGATCATGATCGTGGCGTTCGCTCCCATGGTCGGCCTGCTGCTTGGCATCTCCTCGATCACGGTGCCATGGTCGACCCTGCTCTTGTCGGTCGCCCTGTACATCGTCGTGCCGGTCGTCATTGCCGTCGGCGTGCGTCGCTGGGTGCTGGCCCGCGGTGGCGAGGTCGCCTTGCAAGGATTGCTGCGTCGGCTTGGCCCGATCTCGTTGCTTGCACTGCTGCTGATGCTGGTGCTGCTGTTCGGTTTTCAGGGCCGGCAGATCATCGCGCAGCCCGCGATCATCGCCATGCTCGCGGTGCCGATCCTGATCCAAGTCTACTTCAATTCGGGTGTTGCCTACCTCTTCAACCGCAAGCTGGGCGTCGCCCATTGCGTTGCCGGTCCCTCGGCGCTGATTGGTGCGAGCAATTTCTTCGAGTTGGCCGTGGCCACCGCAGTCGCCGTGTTCGGTGTGCAATCCGGCGCCGCGCTGGCGACCGTGGTTGGCGTGCTCGTCGAGGTTCCGGTGATGCTCTCGGTTGTGCGCATCGTCAATTCCACGAAACCCTGGTACAACGCCCGCAGTTGCTGATGGCGTGCTCCCACGAGTGCAGACCCGCCGCCTGGACTGAACGAAGCGATGCACGGCGGATTGACCGCAGCACCACGCAACATGCCGCATCGCGCGCTGTTGGGGTTCGCTTTTGCTCAGCCCAACCTACGCGAAGCTCGGGTGCCCGAGGCAACCGTCACCGGTAGGTTGGGCTGAGCGTAGCGATGCCCAACGCCTCGGAATTCATACCGTCCGATAGTGATCCGTCATCGGGTATCTTCTCGCATAGAGCATGAAGGCGAACGCGGCGAGCAGGGCGAACGCGGCAAAGAAGAACATCAGGAAGGCGGCTTCGCTCATGCCGGTGCTGGCAATGTGTGAAGTCACGGTGTCATTGCGAATCGCCGCGTTGGTCAGCAATACCCACAGATTGCCGAAGGTTACCGAGAGCAGCCAGAAGCTCATGATCGTGCCCTTCATCGACGGCGGTGCCTGGCTGTAGGCAAATTCGAGACCGGTGGCCGAGACCAGCACTTCGCCAAAGGTCAACAGCACATACGGCAACACCTGCCAGGCGATCGAGGTTGGATCGCCGCCATCGATGCTGAGCTGGATCAGGCCAGCGGCGATCCAGGCGAGGCCTGAAAACGCGATGCCGAATCCCATGCGGCGCAACGCGGTGACCTTGAAACCCAGTCTGCGCAGCATCGGATACAACACGATGTTGTTGAACGGAATCAGCAGCATGACCAGCAGCGGGTTGAGTGCCTGCATCTGTGCCGGTTCCTGCACCAGCCAGCTCGGCCACCACCAGGAATCATGTGGCATCAACATGGCGTTGCCTTGCAGGATCCAGGTCGAGGCCTTCTGATCAAACAGCGACCAGAATGGCGTGACCAGGGCAAACACGATGAGGATGCGCAGCACGGCACGCACGCCATCAACCGCCGCATCCGGATGCAGCCCGCGTGCGCGGTCGAGTTGCAGCGAAGTCCCGATGCCGCCGAACAGGATGAATACGCCCAGAGCCAGACAGAAGGTGATGACGAAACTGAAATGCTCGGGCCACCACGCGGGCGAAATGGCCCACGCGGCAAACATGCCGATTCCGGCCAAGGCGCCGAACACGGCGAGAATCAATCCGCTGCGACCGCTGCCCGACGCCATCAGTGCAGTGCGGGCGACATTGATCAATGAATCCGGATTCTTCGCTGCGGGCGGCACGTGCACATATTTGTTGCGCCCGCTCCAGAAGATCACCGTGGCGATGAACATGAGAATGCCGGGAATGCCAAACGCCCAGGCCGGGCCCCACGATGCCAGGATGCGTGGCATCAGCAGCGATGCGAAAAAGGAACCGAAATTGATCGTCCAGTAGAAGGCGTCGTAGACGACTTTCGCGGTGGCCTTGTTGCGCTGGTCGAACTGGTCGCCGACAAAGGCCGAAACCAGTGGCTTGATGCCACCCGAGCCGAGTGCGATGAGGAACAGGCCGGCGTAGAAACCGCTGCGGTTGGATTCGAAGATCGCCAGGCAGGCGTGGCCTACGCAATAGAGCAGCGACAACCACAGCACGGTTTGATACTTGCCGAAAAAGCGATCCGAGATCCAGCCGCCGAGCAGCGGGAAGAAATACACGCCGATGACGAAGGTGTGGAAGACATCCTTGGCGATCCCGGCCCGTTCGGCGATCGGCGCGTACAGCAACAGGGTGGTGATCAGGAACGGCGTAAGGATGTTGCGCATGCCGTAGAAGCTGAAGCGCTCGCAGGCCTCGTTGCCGATGATGTAGGGAATCTGGCGCGGCATGCGCGCGTCGTCGTCAATCTCGGGCTTTGCGGGAATCGGCTTCATGATGGGTTCTGCATCGATGGATTTGCGGGCTACTATGCACGCTGCGGCGCGGGGCGGGAACCTTGGAAGGGCATCGGAACCTTCGATGCAAGCGACTGCTCGCGACGATGATGCCGGTTTGCACCGGGATCACGAGCGAGCGGCGCTTGCCGGGAATCCAGGTGCCGCGCCATCCAGCAAGCATGTCAGTTCGCCGATGGATCGGCACCACACGGGGATACATCCATGAGCGTCATCGCTGAACCTGCACCGCAACTGACCTTGCGCGCGATCCTGTTGTCGATCGTGCTGGTCGTCATTCTCGCGGCGGCGAACACCTACCTCGGCCTGTTTGCCGGCATGACCATCGCCTCGGCGATTCCGGCGGCGGTTGTG
This sequence comes from uncultured Dokdonella sp., assembly GCA_964390215.1. GTDB lineage: Bacteria > Pseudomonadota > Gammaproteobacteria > Xanthomonadales > Rhodanobacteraceae > Dokdonella. The sequence goes on from CAYMHF010000037.1 coordinate 9,719, forward strand.
TCGATGGCGGTGCTGCGCCTGCTCGGCGGTGGTGGCATCCTCGAAAACAACATCGTGCAGACCGGCGCGTCGGCGGGATCGTCGATTGCATCGGGCGTGATCTTCACCATTCCGGCCCTGGTCATCCTCGGCTACTGGCAGGAGTTCGAGTACCAGTGGGTGTTTGCGATTGCCGGACTCGGCGGCTTGCTGGGCGTGATCTTTTCGGTGCCGCTGCGCCGCTCGCTGATCGTCGACCAGGGCCTCGCTTTTCCGGAAGGCAAGGCTGCGGCTGAAGTGCTGAAGACCGGCGAGAATCCGGCCCAGGGCATCCGCGTGCTGGGCGTCGCCGCCCTGCTCGGCGCGTTTGCCAAGGTCGGTGCGGCCAGTGGCCTGCGACTCTTTCCGGATACTGCGGCGGGCGCGACCTGGGTGGGCAAGGCGATCGCCTACATGGGCACCAATCTGTCAGCGGCCTTGCTCGGCGTCGGCTATATCGTCGGTCTCAACATCGGCATCGTCGTTCTCGCTGGCGCGATGATCGGCTGGAATATCGCCATTCCGATCTACAGCAGTTTTTTCCTGCAGACCGATCCGGCGCTGGCAGCGCAAGTCGCCACGGCAAGTGCGGAAGATGCCGCCTACATGATCTGGTCGGCACAGATCCGCTATCTCGGCGTCGGCGCGATGCTGATCGGTGGCATCTGGACCCTGATCTCGCTGCGCAAGTCGCTGTTCTCGGGGATCAAGAGCGGCTTCGCGGCGACGCGTTCCGGCGTCACCACGGTGGTCGCGGATACCGAGAAAGACATTCCGATGAAATACATCGCGATCGGCCTCGTACTGTTCACGCTGCCCCTGCTGTGGCTGTACCAGAGCATCGTCCAGCAGTGGACCGCGAGCATCCCGATGACGATCATCATGATCGTCGCCGGATTTCTGTTCGTATCGGTATCGGCCTACATGGCCGGTCTGGTCGGTTCATCGAACAACCCGGTATCGGGCATCACCATTTCGACGATCCTGTTTGCCGCGCTGATTCTTGTGCTCCTGCTCGGTCGCGATTCACCGATCGGCGCCGTCGCCGCAATCATGATCGGCGCCGTGGTCTGTTGTGCGGCCTGCATCGGCGGTGACAATCTGCAGGATCTCAAATGCGGCCACATTGTCGGCGCAACGCCGTGGAAGCAGCAGCTGATGCTGGCGATCGGCGCAGTTTCATCGGCATTGATCATGGCGCCGGTGCTGAATCTGCTTCTGCATGCCTACGGTATTGGCGTACCGACTGCCGAACATCCGAATCCGCTGCTGGCGCCGCAGGCCAACCTGATGGCCTCGGTGGCCAAGGGCATCTTTGGCGGCGAATTGCCGTGGATCACGATCGGCATCGGCGCGGCCATCGGTGCAGCCATCATCGTGTTCGATTTGTGGCTGCAGGCCAGCGGCAGGAAATTCCGCGTGCCGGTACTCGCCTGCGCGATCGGCATCTACCTGCCGATCGAGTTGATGGTGCCAATTTTTCTGGGTGGCCTGCTCGCCTTTATCGTTGAACGCAAGATGGGCGGCGCGAAGAATGAAGAAGAACACGGTCAGATTCATCGCAATGGCATGTTGTTCTCGGCCGGCCTGATCACCGGCGAAGCGCTGATGGGCATCTTCATCGCGGTTCCGATCGTCCTCACGGGCCGAGCCGATGTACTTGCCCTACCCGACAACATGTGGTTTGGCGGCTGGCTCGGTTTGCTGCTGCTGAGCTTTATCGCCTGGCTGCTGTATCGCTACGCGACCAAGCCCGAGGCGGAGAGCTGAGCCGTTGACGTTATCGGTGTAACGAGAGCATCCCGCGACCGTTGTTCCGGACTCGGTTCTACCTCCTGCATCCATGAAGCCCTCATCCGCCCTGCGGGCACCTTCTCCCGCACGCGGGAGAGGGAAATATTCGCCGATTCAATGAGGCTGCCAATTTGGTCTGGCCAAGGTCGCGCAAGAGAACCATTTTCCTGTCGCCATCAATCGCCGACGCGAACCTCCCTTCTCCCACAGGTGGGAGAAGGAACAACAGCGACTCTCGATTGCAGCACCGATCACCCCGTGTTCTGGATACCGGCGGCGATACCGTTGACGGTTGCAATCAGTGCATGCAGCAAGTCGTCGTCTTCACGCCCGGTGGCACGCCAGCGGGTCAGCAGATCGACCTGGATCAGGCTGATCGGATCGACATAGGGATTGCGCAGGTGAATCGACTGGCGCAGGCGCAGGTCGTGGGCGAGCAGTTCGTCTTCGCCCTTGAGATCGAGAATCGCCGTGCGCGTGCGTTCGAATTCGCCGGTGATGATGGCCAGAAATGGCTCGTGCAGCGCGCCGGTCAGGCGCGAATAGCGCTCGAAGATGGCCAGGTCGGCCTTGGCCAGAACCATTTCCACGTCGTCAACGAGCTGGGCGAAGAACGGCCAGTCGCGGGTCATCTCGGCCATCGCTTCGCGGCCGAAGGTTTCGATGCCGTGGACAAGGCCGCTGCCGACACCGTACCAGCCGGTCAAGGCGGCGCGGTTCTGCGACCAGGCGAACACCCACGGAATCGCGCGCAGGTGCTCGACCCCGCCGGTGCCGCCACGACGCGACGGGCGCGAGCCGATGCGCAGGCGCTCGATCACATCGATCGGCGTCGCATTGCGGAAGTATTCGGTGAAATCGGCATTCTCGTGAACGAAGCCACGGTAGGCATTGCGCGCCTCGCCCGCGATTGCCGTGGCCATCGAACGCCATTGCGCCTCACGCGGTTCCGGCGGACGCGGACGCAGGGTCGCGCGCATGACTGCACCGGTCATCTGTTCGAGATTGCGCAAGGCGATCGCGCGGATGCCGTATTTGCGGTGGATCACTTCACCCTGCTCGGTCAGACGCAACACGCCGCCAACTGATCCGCGCGGTGATGCGATGACGGCACGCTCGGTCTTGCCACCACCACGACTGGCCGAACCACCGCGCCCATGGAAGAAGATGATGCGCACGCCGGATTCCCGGGCCAGTCTTGTCAACGCGATCTGGGTCTGCTGCAAGGCCCAGCGCGAGGCGACCAGTCCGCCATCCTTGGCACTGTCGGAGTAGCCAAGCATGACGATCTGCTGGTTGCCGCGCGCGGCGAGATGTGCGCGATAGGCAGGATCGGCGAACAGTGACTTGACTACACTCTCGGCGGCATTGAGATCGGCGACCGTCTCGAACAGCGGCGCGACATCGAGCGGCACGTTGCCTGCGGCATCGACGCAGGCGGCGATCCGGGCCAGTGCGACGACCGCGAGTGCATCGGCTGCGCTGCGGCTCATGCTGACGATGTACGGGCCGAATGCCTGTTCGCCATAGCGCGGTCGCAATTGCGCGACGGTGCGGAATACGGCCAGCGTCTTGCGCGCGGCTTCGTCATTGCTTGCGTGCACGTTGGCCGGATCGGCGAGCACGGCCTTGAGGCGCTCGACGCGATCGTCGACCGCGCGCGTCGCCCATTGCGCATCACCGAGCAATGCGCCCAGAGCTGCATCATGGACGGCCGCGTCCTGGCGCAGGTCGAGTGTGGCGAGATGGAAGCCGAAGGTCTCGGCGCGGCGCAACAAGCGGCGTGCGGCGAACCAGCCGGCATGGACGCCGCGGTTCTCGGCCAGACTGCGGACAACGATGCCGATATCCTCGATAAAAGTCTTCGCGTCGGGGTAGCCGCCCTCCTGGCCGCGTTCGGTCTCGCCCAGACGTTCGCCGACGAGCTTCAGGAACTGGCGGTACGGCATATCCTCGTGACGCGCACGCAAGCGTGCCGCTGCGGTCGGCAACAACGCGCGATAGACATCGGTGCGCGCGAGCAGATCCGCCGAGCAGGCGACCCGCGACAGCGAGTGACTGAGCAGCCGTCCCAGCTGATAGACCTCGCGGCGATACAAGGCGAGTACCTGGCGGCGCTGCGTCGCCAGCGTGGCCGCGATCGTCTCGGCGCCGACATTCGGATTGCCATCCATGTCGCCGCCGACCCAGTTGCCGAAGCGCAGCAGGGTCGGCAGGTCGAATCCGCTCGAGTCTTCGCCGAGCGCATCGGCAAACACTTCGTAGAACACCGGTACGACCCGATACAGCACATCGGTCAGATAGAAACCGACATTTTCGAGCTCATCACCGACGGTCGGCTTGTCGAGCGCGAACTCGGCGGTCTGCCAGGCGGCAGTCAGGGCCATGCGCATGCGTTCGAGATCGGCGCGACGTTCGACCGGTGTCCGACCGCCATCGATGTCGGCGACCAGGGCGCGCACGACTTCGGTTTCCTTTTCCAGCAAGGCGCGCCTTACCGCTTCGGTCGGATGGGCGGTGAACACCGGCTCGATGCGCAGATGACCGAGGCAATCGCGCAATTCGTCTTCGCTGATGCCGCTCTCGCGCAGCTTGCCGACGACATCGCGCAAGCCGCTGGGTTGCGGCGCGGCATCGGTCATTTCGTAGTGCCGGCGACGACGGATGCGATGCACGCGTTCGGCGACATTGACCGCCTGGAAATAGGTCGAGAATGCACGCACCAGCGAGGTCGCGTGGGCGACATCGAAACCGGACAGTTCCCGCTGCATCGCTTCGGTGCCCGCATGCGATTCACGCCGCCGGATCGCAGCAACGCGGATGCGTTCGACTTCATCGAGAAAGGCGTCGCCCTCCTGTTCGGCGAGGATCTCCCCGACCAGTGAACCGACCCGGTTCACATCATCGCGAAGCGCCTTGTCGGTGTCGGGGAGGTCGATCGAACGCAGGCTGTCTGCGGCATGGCTGGCTGGATTTGTCATCCGCAAAGCCTACCTTGTTGCAACGCATCACGACAGATGCGCGGTCAAATCCATGGCTCCGAGTTGCCGCATCCGACCGTCAACCCTTCGACGCCCGCGACTTCAGCCACGCCGCGTATTCATCGAGATCGCCCTTGAACTCCTCAACCTTGCCGTCGGCGACGCGCCAGAAGGTTTCGCAGACCAGGCCGATCAGATGGCGATCATGCGAAACCATGACGATGGCGCCGGGGAAGATGCTCAAGGCCTCGGCCAGCGCCTCGCGCATTTCCAGATCCAGATGGTTGGTTGGCTCGTCGAGCAGGAGCACATTTGGCTTGCGCCAGGCGATCAGGGCCAGGGCGAGGCGCGCACGTTCGCCGCCGGAAAACCCGTCGACATTCTCGAAGGCGCGATTGCCGGCGAAGTTCCAGCGGCCGAGAAAATCGCGAAAGTCCTGCAAGCTGGAAGCCGGGGCAATGTCGCGCAGATGATCGATTGGCGACTGGCCCTCGTGCAGCGATTCGACCGTGTGCTGGGCGAAGTAACCGAGCTCCATGTCCGGATGCGCGCTGCGCTCGCCGGCGAGGATGGGCAACTCGCCAACCAGGGTCTTGACCAGGGTCGACTTGCCGGCCCCGTTCGGGCCGAGCAGACCGATGCGGTCGCCGGCCTCCAGGCCGAAACCGACCTTGGACAGGATCCTGATGTCGCCGTAACCGGCATCGACCTTGTTGAGCCGGGTCAGCGAATTCGGCAGTCTGACCGGATCGGCGAAGTTGATACGGATTTCACGCTCGGCCCGCACCGCCTCGGTGCCGGCCAGTTTGGCCAGACGCTTGACCCGCGACTGCGCCTGTTTGGCCTTGGCCGCCGAAGCCTTGAAGCGATCGATGAAGGACTGCAAGTGGGCGCGCTCGACCTGCTCTTTCTCGAATGCGATCTGCTGCTGGTGCAACTGCTCGGAGCGCTGGCGCTCGAAGCTGGTGTAGTCGCCGGTATAGAGCTTGGCCGTACCGTCATGCAGATGCAGCATGTGCGTGCCGACGCCGTCGAGGAACTCGCGATCATGCGAGATCATCATCAGCATGCCCGGATACTTGAGCAGCCATTGTTCAAGCCAGAGCACGGCATCGAGATCGAGATGGTTGGTCGGCTCGTCAAGCAGCAGCAGATCGCTCGGCATCATCAGGGCGCGGGCGAGATTCAGGCGCACGCGCCAGCCGCCGGAGAACGTTGATACCGCCCGTTGATGGGTGTCGGAAGGAAAGCCGAGTCCATGCAGCAGTTTTCCGGCGCGCGCCTGGGCATCGTAGCCCTTGATCTCGGCCATCCTCTGATGCGCGACGGCGACCGCATCCCAATCCTCGGCCGCCATGGCTGCTTCCTCGGCCATCAGCACGGCATGCACCTCGGTATCGCCCGAGACGACGAAATCGATCGCGGCATCGGGCAACGACGGAGTTTCCTGAGCAACGCTGGCGATGCGCAGCTTCGGTGATTTCTCGAGGTCGCCCGAATCGGCCTCGACTTCGCCAAGAATCGCGGCGAACAGGCTGGTCTTGCCGCAGCCATTGCGGCCGACCACGCCGACACGCCAGCCGGCATGCAGGGTGATGTCGACCTTGGACAGCAGCAGGCGTTCGCCACGCCGCAGGGCGAAACTGCGAAAGGAGATCATCAGATGGTGTTCCGGAGTGACGTGGGGCGGCGCTTGCAATGGAACCGGCAAGCCGCACGCGCAGCAATGCAGCCGGATATTGTACGGGATGCACGCGCTTTGATCAGCCATGCCGCTCGGCATGGGCATCCGCGCGACCGTGATCGCGCCCTGGCGGCAGCACCGCGCAGCGGTCGCTCGAATGAATCGCCGAAAAGACCGGAATCCCCGCCTATTCGGGATATTCGGGTTTCTGCTCGCGGGCGAGCAGCGCACGCAGGCCTTGTTCGGGGGTCATGTCCTCGTGCAGGACATGCTGCACGTGTTCGGCGATCGGCAGCTCGATACCAACGCGCTGGGCGAGGCGGACAACTTCATCGACGGTGACGATGCTTTCGACCACCTGGCCGATGTCGGCGAGCGCCTGCTTGAGCGAGACGCCGCGGCCGAGCGCAATGCCGAGGCGACGGTTGCGCGAGAGGTCGCCGGTGCAGGTGAGGACGAGGTCGCCGAGACCGGCCAGTCCCATCAGCGTTTCCGGTTTGGCGCCAAGCGCGGTGCCGAGGCGCAGGATCTCGTTCATGCCGCGCGTGATCAGGCCGGCGCGGGCGTTGAGTCCGAGTTCCATGCCATCAGCGACACCGGTGGCGACGGCGAGCACATTCTTCATCGCGCCGCCGAGTTCGGCGCCGAGGATGTCGGTGCCGGTGTAGGCGCGGAAGGTCGGGGCATGCAGCAGGCGGGCGAGACGCTGGGCAAATTCGGCGTCATTGGACTGTACCGTCAGTGCGGTCGGCAGGCCCTGGGCGACCTCCTTGGCGAACGAGGGTCCGGTGACCACGGCGGCCGGGTGATCGGGAAGGCGTTCCTCGACCAGTTCGTGCAGGAAGCGGCCCGAGCCGGGATCGAAGCCCTTGGTTGCCCAGGCAATGCCGGCCGCGGGCGCGACCCAGGGTGTGATCGTGTCGAGCAGATCACGAAAAGCGTGACTCGGCACCGAAATCAGGATGATGCCGGCATCGCGCACGCAGGTTTCGAGCACGCCGCTGATACCGAGCGCATCGGGGAATTTCATTTCCGGCAGATAGCGCGTGTTCGCACGCGCCGTGGCCATGTCGACCACGGCCTGCGGCGAGCGTCCCCACAAGGTCGTGGGAACGCCATTGCGCGCAAGCAGCACGGCCAGCGCCGTGCCCCACGATCCGGCGCCGAGAACCGCAACCGGCGTGCTCATCGACGGTTGACTCAGGAGTTCAATACCGGGCTCTCGGCCGGCGCTTCGGCGCGGCGGCGCTGCTGCTCGGCAAAGATCGCATCAAAGTTGATCGGCTGCAGGTACAGCGGCGGGAAACCACCGCCCTGAACCAGGTCGGACACGATCTGGCGCACGTACGGAAACAGCACGTTCGGGCAATAGGTGGCCAGCACGGCTTCCTGCGAGGCGGCATCAAATCCTGCGACACCGAAGATGCCAGCTTGATGAACTTCGGCGAGATAGGCCGTATTTTCCTCGATCTTGCACGTAACCGTCACGCTGAGCACGACCTCATAAACCGCCTCGGCAAGCGTGTTGACGCGCTGGCTGAGATTCAGCTCGACGGCCGGCTGGCCCTGCAACTGGAACACGTTGGGCGCGTTCGGCACCTCGAACGAGATGTCCTTGGTGTAGATCTTCTGCAGGTTGAGTTGAGCCTGGTTGGCCTCGGCGACGGGATTGGCCGCGCCGTTTGCGGGGGAATTCTCTGCCATGTTGCGTTTGCTCCGGAAATCGAGGGAAAAAAGGGCACGGATTATCCCATGCCCGGGATGTCAACGCACGCCGCGCCGGTTCGCCGAGTCAGCTTGCGCTGCGACCCTTGACCAGGGGCAGTTGTGCTTCCACCCATGTGCGCAGGCCACCATCGAGCGTATAGACGTCGGTGAAGCCGGCTTTCTTCAGACGCTTGGCCGCCAATCCGGCGGTTTGTCCGCTCTTGCAGTAGACCGCCACCGGCAGGGTTCTGGCCTTGGCCAACTCCTTGCTCTCGGGATCGAACTGGCTCATGGCGACGTGGCGTGCGCCCGGCAGATGGCCCTTTTCGTAATCCTGGATGCTCGATACGTCGATCAGCAGGGCATTGTTGCGGTTGATCAACTGGGTCAGTCCGGCCGGCGTCAGCGCCTTGTAGCCGCGCGTGAGACGACCGACTTCGGTGGCGATCATCGCCGCAAGAACGCCGATGAAGCCGAACGAAAGAAACGGATGGTTGCCGATGAACTCGGGCAGACGATGAAGGAATTCGGACACGGTTCGGGGTTTGCCTGATGGTGCGCACACGACGTGCGTGGGGATGAAGTGGGCGCCGATTGTCGGTGCTCAAGGGTTGGCTGGCAAATCGGTCGGGATCCGCCCGTTGTGGATCGATCTTTTCACGGACACGCCTGCGCAGTCAGATCCGCCCGCAATGCAGGTGGAAATCCCAGTGAACCTCGCGCACGCTGCCCGAGTCTCCCCAGGCCGCGCGCAGATCAGTATCAACGAGCGTGACCGGATCTTGTTCATGCGCGCGGATGTAGCGCTGGGTCGCCGACCACGAACGCAGGTAGGCGAGGAATTGATCAACCGTCCAGTGCATGCAGAGCTCGAACGCGGGCGTATCGATGCGCGCGAAAGGAAACGGCAAACTGGCATAGCCGGTTTCAACCAGGGCTCGCTCCGGTGGCCAGTATGGGCCGGTCAGGTCGTTGTAGAGACGATCCTTGTGCGCATCCACGTCCGCATCAACACGGCAATCGGCATAGCTCCAGAACGCGACCACGCCGTGCGGCTTGAGCACGCGACGCACTTCAGCATGGAAGCGGGCGATGTCGAACCAGTGCAGGGCCTGGGCGACGCAGACCAGGTCGACACTGGCAGCCGCCAACGAGGACTGTTCGGCCGCTTCGACTCGGTAGCCGAGGTTAGGTCGCGGCGTGGCGTTGGCGATCTGCTCGGCGCTCGGATCGCTGGCGATGACCTTGTCGAATCGGGCGGCGAGGTCGACGCTGGCCTGGCCATTGCCGCAGCCGGCATCCCAGGCGCACCCGGTCGAGGGAGCTTCGGCGGCGAGGAAATCAAAGAGGGCGGCCGGATACTGCGGCCTTGCCTCACGATAAACCGCCGCGTGAGCGGAAAAGTGATCCTTGAATGTCATCGTGCTTGCGTGATCATCCGATGCTCGCCGGGTTGCAGGGTACCGAGCGCGTGCGCACCGACCCGGGTGCGTACGAGACGGAGCGTCGGCAGGCCGACGGCGGCGGTCATGCGTCGGATCTGGCGATTGCGTCCTTCGTGAATGGTCAATTCAAGCCAACTGTCGGGTACGTTCTTGCGGAAGCGCACGGGCGGATCGCGCGGCCACAACCACGCCGGTGCGCCATCAAGAACCGTGGCGCCAGCCGGCAAGGTCGGGCCATCGTTGAGAATCACGCCCTTGCGCAAGGCATCGAGCGCAGTGGAGCGTGGTCGACCTTCGACCTGAACCAGGTAGGTCTTCGATTGCCGGTGACGCGGATCGGTGATGTGGTGAGCGAGCGCGCCGTCATCGGTCAGCAGGAGCAGGCCTTCGGAATCACGATCGAGACGTCCAGCCGCATAGACGTCCTCTTGCGCGATGTAATCGGCCAGCGTGGGCCGGCCTTCGCGATCGGTGAACTGGCAGAGCACGCCATAGGGCTTGTTGAACAGCAGCAGCATGGATGGGGTGCAACCGGCCGCGTGTCGGCCGGTTGCATCGAATCGCCTATTGCTTGTCGGCCGGGTGTCCGGCGCGGTCGGTGCCCTGCTCGAAGATCTTGTCGCCCATGGGCTTGACGAACTTCAGCGTCATCCGGTCGGATTCACCGATTGCCTCGTACTTGTCGCGATCGGTGTCGCCAAGGGTCAGGGTCGGCGGCAGGGTCCAGACGCCTTTCTCGTAATCCTTGGTGTCCTTCGGATTGGCGTTGATCTCACTCTGAGCGGCCAGCTCAAAGCCCGCATCCGTGGCCAGCTTGATCACCGAATCGGTGGTCAGGTAGCCGGACTTGGCGATGGCCGCGGGATCCGCGCCATCGGCGGCACGATGATCGACCACGCCCAGCGTGCCACCGGGTTTGAGCACGGCATGGAAGCCGGCGAACATCGCCTCGGCATTGCCGCCACCGACCCAGTTGTGCACGTTGCGGAAGGTGAGCACGACATCGGCCGATCCATCCGCGCCGAAGCTCGGTGCCTTCGGATCGAACTCGATGACCTTTGCCGTGCTGAAGGCTTCGGCATTGTCGGCAAGCTTCGCGCGAAACTTGGCATTGGCCTTGGCGTTGTACTCGGAACTGGCATCGGCCGGGATGGCGGCGATGTAGCTGCCATTCTTCATCAACGGCGCGAGGATGTCGGTGTACCAGCCGCCACCGGGATTGATCTCGATGATCGTCTGGTTCGGTTTGACGCCGAAGAATTCGAGGGTTTGCGCAGGATGGCGATAGCGGTCGCGGGCCTTGTTCGCGTCCGAACGCCAGGCACCGGCGAGCACACTGTCGATCGGATTCGCGGTTTCGGCGGCTTGTGGCGGTACCGCGACGCTAGGCTGATCGGAGGCCGCTTCGGGTGCCGCGGTGTTTTCGGTTGCGGGTCCACATGCAGCCAGCACAAGGGTCAGGGCAGTCATGGCGAGCGCCAGGGAGATCTGTTTCATGATCGACTCCAGTTCGTTGCCGACAGGGCGGCGGAGGGCCGCAAAGCCTAGCATAGGGCCGCGCCTCATCCGCGTCGGTACGCCGATATGGCATGCCCGCGAAGCCTGAACGGCAGCCATTCGTTCAGCCTGCAGCAGGGGAAAACTCGGGCCCAATTCATCAGCGGACACCTACCGTGGGTGAGGTCATCACCAAACTGCAGTTGTCGACGGCAGCGGTGGATGCCCAATCAACGAGGAGATTTTCCCATGCTGCATTACGCTATCGTTTTTCTAGTCATCGCGCTGATTGCTGCTGTACTCGGTTTTGGCGGAATTGCCGGGGCTTCGGCGGGCATCGCCAAGATCCTGTTCCTGATTTTCATCGTGCTGTTTATCGTCTCGCTGATCTTTGGCCGCAAGCGATTCTGATTGCACCGGCACAGCACAGGAACGACACAAAGCCCGCCTCGCGGGCTTACTGCTTTTTCAGGAAGCGGAAGCTTGATGCAGGCGCACCGATGGCGGATACGGCGGGATGTCGCTGTAGGCGCCGTCGGCAATGCCTTGCTGGACGCCGCGCCACCAGTCGGCATCGAATATCTCGCCGTGGGTCTCGATCAGCACTTGGCGAAGTTCGGCGGGGACGCCAAGAAAACGCGGGAACATCTCCGGGAACACATCCCCTTCGCGTACCGTCAGCCACTCTTCGAGTGGCCGTGTTTCATCCTCGAAGCGTGCCTCGGGAATCTTGCGGAAGCAGCAGGTATCGAGCAAGCAGAGTTCGTCATAGTCGTAGAAGATCGCCCGCCCGCCGCGGGTGATGCCGAAGTTTTTCAGCAACAGATCACCGGGAAAGATGTTGCTGCGCGCAAGATCCTTAATCGCCTGGCCGTAATCGAGCATGGCCCGCCGCGCCGCCTCTGGCGGCATCTCGCGTACATACAGGTTCATCGGCCGCAGGCGTCGCTCGACATAGCAGTGGCGAACCAGCACCTCATCACCATCAAGGGACACCGTTTCGCCGCATTGCGTGAGCAACTCCCCGAGCATGTCCTCATCAAACTGGCGACGCGGGAATCGCAGATGACGGAACTCCTGCGCATCGACGAGGCGACCGATGCGATCGTAGCGGAACACCAGCAGGTACTTTTCCTCGACCTGTCGGCGCGCGATGTCCTTCGGGTAGGCAAACTGGTCGCGGATGACCTTGAACACCAACGGCCAGGATTTCGGCGTGAACACGGCCATGACCATGCCGCGTTCGCCATCGGCTCGCACCAGGCGCTCGTCCGGATGGCTGGCCAGATGGCGGAACAGGTGTCGATAGCGTTCGGTCTTGCCCTGCTTGGCCCGGCCAAGCACGGTGTAAAGCTCCTCGATCGGCTTGTGTGGCAGCAAGGCACGCAGGAACACGACAACATCGCTGACGGTCGGCAGATCAACATGGAAGTAGCTGCGCGTAAAACTGAAGATCAGCGAAACCTGATCGACGTTGCTGATGACTGCATCGGCACGCACGCCATCGGCGCTGCTGACCAGGGCAATGACCAGCGGCACGTCGCCTTGCGTGGTGCTGATTCTGCCAATCAGATAAGCGCGTCGCTCGCGAAAGAACGCCGTCTTGATCAGATCGATGGAGTCGGCCCGCTTCACGCCAATTGCGCGCATGTGTGCGCCCAGCCTGCGTGCAATCGATTTCACGCATCCGGCGATGTCCGCGTAACCATTGGCAAACGGATAGTCGGCAAGGATGCGCTCACACACGGCAGCCAGGCCATCCGCTGCCGAGTAGCTGTTCAGATCGGTTGCATCATCGATGCCTTCGGTCGGCTCGCTGTCGAGGGCAACAAATTCGATGTCGATGGCGACGCCATCGGTGTGGAAAAAGCGTCGCGACATCGAGTTGAAGAAGGTCTTCGGGAACTCGTGATCGAGCATCGGCGCAACCAGGATTTCAAGTTCGTTGCGAATCTGCGCCCAGATCGGACGCGAGCGCACGCGCTCCTCAAGCAGCAGCTCCAGCCGCCCCAGGGTTTCGCGCACACAGACTTCGTAAAGATCGATACGTGCGGCGGCATCGACGCGCACGTACTTCCAGTCACGCCGCTCGAAGCGCCGCTTGGCCCGCCGCGTGATGTCGGAGAAGCGCGCGTTGTAATCGAGGAAGGCGTCGAGGATCAACGCCGCCGCGCGGGACTGGATGGTGGCCGTCACGAAGTGACGGCCGGGAGTGGGGAGTGGGGAGTAGGGAATGGGAGAGCACGAGCGGCGGCATGCAGCGCACCGCCCGTGGTCAATGATCGGGCTGACAGGAGATCAGAATCGAGCCACGCGACTCCACGACCCGTGAAACTCAAACCATTCCCCATTCCCTATTCTCGATTCCCGGCCCCCAATCACATCGCCGCAATCAAACGATCCGCGAATTCCGAGCATTTCACTTCCGTGGCACCTTCCATCAGGCGGGCGAAGTCGTAGGTGACCTGCTTCTGGCCGATGGCCTTGTCCATCGCCGCGATGATCGCGTCGGCAGCTTCGTGCCAACCCATGTAGCGCAACATCATTTCGCCGGAGAGGATTACCGAGCCGGGGTTGACCTTGTCCAGACCGGCGTACTTCGGCGCAGTGCCGTGGGTTGCTTCGAATACGGCATGCCCGGTGACATAGTTGATATTGCCACCCGGGGCGATGCCGATGCCGCCAACCTGGGCAGCCAGCGCATCGGAAAGGTAGTCGCCGTTCAGATTAAGCGTGGCAACCACATCGTACTCGGCTGGACGCAGCAGGATCTGCTGCAGGAAGGCATCGGCGATCGCATCCTTGATGATGATCTCCTTGCCGGTCTTCGGATTCTTGAACTTCGACCATGGGCCGCCGTCGATCTCGACCGCGCCGAACTCGTTGTGCGCCAGTGCATAGCCCCAGTCACGGAAGCCACCTTCGGTGTACTTCATGATGTTGCCCTTGTGCACCAGGGTGACCGACTCGCTGTCGTTGTCGATTGCATAGAGGATCGCCGCACGCACCAGGCGTTCGGTACCGTCCTTCGACACCGGCTTGATGCCGAAGCCCGAGGTTTCGGGGAAGCGAATTTTCTTGTAACGATCCGGAAAATGTTCCTTGACCAGGGCAGCGAATTTCCTTGCGTCATCGGTGCCCTGCTGGAACTCGATGCCGGCGTAGATATCTTCGGTGTTCTCGCGGTAGATCGTCATGTTGACCTTGGACGGATCCTTGACCGGCGACGGCACACCGTCGAACCAGCGCACCGGACGCACGCAGGCATACAGATCGAGCATCTGGCGCAGGGCGACGTTGAGCGAGCGGATGCCGCCACCGACCGGTGTGGTCAACGGGCCCTTGATGGAGACGAGATATTCGCGGCAGGCCTCGACCGTCGCATCGGGCAGCCAGTTGCCGGTTTCGTTGAAGGCCTTCTCGCCTGCCAGCACTTCCATCCAGTGGATCTTGCGCTTGCCGCCATAGGTTCTGGCAACCACCGCATCGAACACACGCACCGAAGCCTTCCAGATATCCGGTCCGGTGCCATCACCCTCGATGAACGGAATGATCGGCTGATCCGGCACGTTGAGGACGCCGTTGGCGATGGTGATCTTGCCGCCACCGGCGGGCGGCGTAAGGGTGGATTCGGCCATGTAAGTCTCCGCTTGGGGTTGTTGCGCAGAAGGGCCGCATGCCGATCGCAGCGGCGGGCGCAGTTCGCATCTATTGTCGCTGGATTGACGCACATGCGCCAATGCCGTTGGTTGACCCAATGCAGGAAGGCGCGAATTTCTCCGCGCCTTCCTGCCTGAAACGCAAACCGATGAGGCTTACTTGACCTCGAATTCCTGGCTGGCGACCGGGTTTCCGTCGAGGCTGATGTCGACCTTGTATTTGCCGACCGGCCAGCCGTCGGGTTTGACGATGTGGAAAGTAGTCACGGCGGCACCGGTCGGCGCGATCGACTGGCTGCTCTCGTCGACGAGCTGGCCGTCGCCGAAAGTCCAGCGCGCGACAATGGCCGCGTTCGGTGCGGCGCCCTTGGTCGTGACCGCAGCGTAGATCGTGTCGGTCGGTGCAAAGGTCGTCATCGGCGTGGTCACGTTCTGACCCGCGTCAACGGCATTGCCGAGAGCGAGTCCGGCAAAGCTCGCCACTTCGGCCACTGGTGCCGGTGCCGGTTCGCTGACTACCGGTGCGGGTGCCGGCGCGACCACGGGCGCCGGGGCTTCTTCCTTCTTGCCGCAGGCTGCCAGCGCAACGGCGGCGGCGAGGGTTATCGCGATGGTACTGGAACGCGTGATCTTGATCATGGGGAGGCTCCTAGGGTCAGGGTTTGGCGGCGGGAATTTTCAGGACCTGGCCGATCTTGATCAGATCCGGGTTGCTGATCTGGTCCTGGTTGGCTTCGAAGATGAGGCGCCACTTGTTGGCGTTGCCATAGAAATTCTTGGCAATCTTCGACAGGTTGTCGCCCTTGGCGACGGTATAGGTCTGCATTGTCGGAGCGTCACCCCGCGGCGCGGTCGATGCGACGCCGCTGCCGACATTGCTGAAATCGGGTTTCGGCGCAGCTGCGGATGCTGTGGAGGCGACGCCACTTTTCACATTGGAAAAGTCCGGCTTGCCGGGATCGTTGGGCATGGTGCTGGTCTCCAGACGGGATCGATCCTCGAAAATACACCGTTGCCGCGTTAAGAAACCGTTTTTCGGATGTCCGTTTGTCAACACTGGTTACGCCGTGTTCACGCCGACGGCTATTGGCGCTGCAGGCGCGGATTTGCAGCATCGGTTCCGATCACGTTGCTGCGCCACGGGTTGATATCGAGGCCGCCGCGCCGGGTGTAGCGAGCGTACACGGTCAGCTGTTGCGCGCCACAGCGCGCAAGCACGTCACGAAAGATGCGTTCGACGCATTGCTCGTGGAAGTCGTCGTGATTTCGGTACGAAACCAGATAGCGCAACAAGCCGGCACGATCGATCTGCGAACCGGCGTAGCGGATCTGCACGCTGGCCCAATCCGGCTGGCCGGTTACCGGACAATTCGACTTGAGCAGGTTGGAAACCAGTGTTTCCGCGACGGGCTCGGCACCCGCAGCGATGCCGAGCAGATCAGCCTGCGGCGGCCCGAAGTACTCGATCCCGATATCCTGATCATCGATGCTGCAGCCATCAAGCACCTGCATGGCCGATGACGCTGACGCGCCAAGTTCGTGCAAGATGACGCCCACTTCGCCACCGGCGGCCTTCGACAGGTCGGTGCTCAGCAAGCGCTGTACAGTCTGGAAATCTGCATAGCGCATCGCATTGAGACTGTTGAGATACAACTTGAAAGATTTCGATTCGATCAGGTTTGGCGAGCTCGCCGGAATCCGAAATTCCGCCATCGCCACGCGCGGCTTGCCGCGCACGTCAAGCCAGGACAATTCGTAGGCATTCCAGATATCGACGCCATGGAAGGTGAGGGGTGTCGCAAGACCAAGCGCTTCGCGCCCGCTGGAGCGCGGAATCGGAAACAGCAGCGACGGATCGTACTCGGCGCTGCCAGCGACGCTTTTTCCAAGCGCCGAATCATGGACGGTATTGCTCATGCGCCGATTCTACCGACGTCGCACGTGAAAGGGCCGTGAGCGATGCATTTCGGGGGAAATGCGCCATCGCGCTTATGGCAGGAGCGCCTTCAGGCGCTCCTGCGAAAGCAACTTTGGGCAATTGCAAGCAAGCGCCTGGTTAGACGTGGGCAGGCGAGCCCTCGCCCTCATCCGCAAGTCGCTTGGCCGCTTCGCCATGATGGTCCTGGGCCAGAAGCATGTAGAACGCAGGCACTACGAACAGGGTGAATATCGTGCCGATGGACAAACCGCTGGTGATGACCAGGCCCATGTTGAAGCGACCGGCGGCACCGGCACCACTGGCGATGACCAGCGGCATGACGCCGAGCACCATCGCCGCGGTGGTCATCAGGATCGGGCGTAGTCGTGTCGCTGCCGCTTGTTCGATCGCCTCGCGCTTGGTCTTGCCGGAACGCTGCAACTCGTTGGCGAACTCGACAATGAGGATGCCGTGCTTGGAGATCAGGCCCATCAGGGTGACCAGACCGACCTGGGTGTAGATGTTGAGCGAGGTCGCCCAGCGTGTCGAAATCAAGCCCATTCCGACGAAACCCGGCAGCAGGTTGATGAAGATCATCGCGCCAAACATCGCCATCGGCACGGACACGAGGATCACGATCGGATCGCGCAGGCTGTTGAACTGGGCGGCCAAAGCGAGGTAGACGATGATCACGGCAAACAACAGGGTCAGGGCGAAGCCACCGGACTCGTTGATGAACTGACGCGCCTGGCCACCGTAGTCGACCTGATAGCCGGATGGGGCAATCTCCTTGATCGTATCGCGCACAAAGTCGATCGCCTCACCCTGGGCGACTGCGGGCACACCCGAGAAGGTGACTGCATTGAGCTGCTGAAAGCGCGTCAGTGATTGCGGCACCACCGTATTCTTGATGCTGGCCACGGTCGAGGCTTGCACGAGCGAGCCGTCACCGGTCTTGATGTAGTAGTCGAGCACCTGGTCGGGATTGAGGCGATCCTTCTGCAATACCTGCGGGATGACCCGGTAGGAGCGGCCCGCGATCGAGAAATAATTGACGTAGCCGCCGCCCATCGCGGCGCCGAGCGAGGCGCCGACATCGGCTTGGGTCAGCCCAAGCGCGGTGATCATGTCGCGATCGACGTTCAGCGTGCTCTGCGGCTTGTCGATCTTGAGGTTCATGTCGACGAACCAGAACTTGCCGCTGGTCTGCAACTTGCCGAGCACGTTCTGTGCAACCTCGTAGAGGTTCTGGAACGGTTCGGTCGTCGACATGACGACCTCGACCGGCTGGCCCTGGGCGCCGGGCAGGGACGGGAACTGGAAGGCAAACGCGTTGGTCGCCGCCATCGCGCCCCACTTGCCCTGCAGTTCGTTCTGGATTTCGGTCGCGCTGCGGCTGCGTTTGCTCCAGTCGACCAGCTTGGCGCCGGTCAATATCGACGACGGGCCGGCGATGCCGCTGAGCTGGAAGGTCTGCGCGACTTCGGGAATCTTCCTGGTGATCGCCTGCATTTCCTCCATGTAGGCTTTCACCTGCGCAGGCGCGGCATTGGGCGGACCATTGGCGATGCCGACGACGAAGCCCTGGTCTTCCTGCGGGGCCAGCTCGGTCTGCGAGTTCATGAACAGGAACACGGTGCCGCCGAGCAGCATCAGGCCCATCACCACGGGCACGATCCAGGTGTCGATCGTGCCGTGCAGGCGGCGCTGGTAGCTTCCGTGCAGGCGTTCGAACTGGCGGTCGATGAACTGCACGAAGCGGCTGCCTTCATGGCTGCTCTTGAGGAAACGCGAACACATCATCGGGCTCAGGGCGAGCGCGATGATCGCCGAGACAGTGACGGCGCCAGCCAGGGTGAAGGCGAATTCGGTGAACAGCGCACCGGTCAGGCCGCCCTGGAAGCCGATCGGCACGAAGACCGCGATCAGCACGACGGTCATGGCGAAGATCGGCCCGGTCAGCTCGCGTGCGGCGACCAGGGCCGCCTCGAACGGCGTCTTGCCCTCTTCGGTGATGTGGCGATCGACGTTCTCGACGACGATGATCGCGTCGTCGACGACCAGTCCGATGGCGAGCACGAGTGCGAGCAGGGTGATCAGGTTGATCGTGTAGCCGAGCACGAGCATGATGAAGAACGCCCCGATCAGGGACAGCGGCATGGCGATGACCGGGATCATCACGGCGCGCACGCTGCCCATGAACAGGAAGATGACCAGGGTGACGATGAGCAGCGCCTCGACCAGGGTCTTGATCACTTCCTCGATCGAGGTGTTGATGAACTGGGTCGCGTCGTAGGCGATGTTCGCGGTCAGTCCGGTCGGCAATTGGGCCTGGATGTCGGGAAATGCATTGCGCACACGCTCGGCAACGTCGAGCACGTTGGCGTCCGGCGCGGTCTTGATGCCGACGAATACCGACTGGTTGCCGTCGAAGGCGACGAAGGAATCGTAGTCCTCGGCGCCGAGCACGACATTGGCGACATCTTCGAGGCGCACGATCGCGCCGTCCATGGATTTCACCGCGAGCTTGCGGAATTCATCGACCGAGTGCAGGTCGGTGGCGGCGGTCAGGGCGACGGTGACGGCATTGCCCTTGGTCGCGCCGACCGCGGTCAGGTAGTTGTTCGACGCCAGCGCCTGCGAGACGTCGGCGGCGGTCACGCCCTGGGCGGCCATGCGCACCGGATCGAGCCAGGCGCGCAGGGCGAACTGGCGACCGCCGATGACCTCGGCTGTCTGCACGCCCTCGATCGAATCGAGCTGCGGCTTGATCACGCGCAGCATGTAGTCGGTGATGTTGTTGGTCGGCAGGGTGTCGCTGTAGAAGCCGAGGTACATCGTGGCCGTGGTTTCGCCGACCTGGACCGAGATGACCGGCTGCTGCGCCTGCGCGGGCAGCTGGTTGCTGACCGTGCTGACCTGGGTCTGGATTTCCGTGAGCGCGCGGTTGGAATCGTAGTTGAGCTTGAGCGTGGCCGTGATCGACGACACGCCGCTGGTGCTCGACGAGGACAGGTAGTCGATGCCCTGGGCCTGGGCGATCGCCGATTCCAGCGGCTGGGTGATGAAGCCGGCCACGGTCTCGGCATCGGCGCCGTAATAGACCGTGGTCACGCTGACCACGGCGTTCTCGGTCTTCGGGAACTGGCGCACGGTCATGTCGATGACCGAGCGCAGGCCGAGCACGAGGATGATCAGGCTGACCACGATCGCCCAGACCGGCTTGTTGATGAATGCATCAGTGAATTTCATGACGTTTTGCCTTGCTTGCGCTCATGCCGCGTTGATGGGCCACGGGAACCGTGGCCTTGCACCGGGATGGAATGAACCGGTCGATCCCGCTGTCGGCATCACTGCTCCTGCGGAGTCGGCGCGGCGTCGTTGGGCGGCCTGGTGCTGTTGTCGATGATCAGTGGCGTGCCGTTCTTGATCTTCAGTTGTCCGCTGGTAACGACCTCGTCGCCTTCCTTGATGCCGCTCAGCACCGCGATCTGGTCGCCGCGCTTGGCACCGGTGGTGACAAAGACGGATTGCGCACTCGGCATTTCATCCTTGCCCTTGGCATCTTTCTTGCCGGAGTGCTTGACCAGAAAAACGGTCTCGCCATACGGATTGAAGGTAATCGCCGACTGCGGCAGGGTCAGATACGGTTTCTGCTCGCCAACCTGGATCGCCACGCTGGCGAACATGCCCGGCTTCAGCAGCTCTTCGGCATTCGGTACGCTGGCTTCGACCTGCGCGTTGCGCGTGGCGACATCGAGCTTCGGGCTGATCGCGGTGATCTCGCCAAGGAAGGGACGATCGGGGAAGGCCTCCAGCGATAGCACGATCTTCTGTCCAACCTTGATCTCGGCGAGCTTGTCCTGCGGCACATTCAGATCGACGAAGACCGGATCGAGCTGTTGCAGGGTGAGCACCACGTCACCCGCCTTGAGATAGCTGCCGGGGGTCAGCGTGACAATGCCGACGCGACCGCTGAACGGCGCGCGCAACTGGCGCTTGTCGATCAGCGCCTGCTGCTGGCTGACACCGGCCTCAGCCGCCTTGTAGCTCGCTTCGGCGCTGTCGAACTCGGCCTTGCTGATGCCCTTGTAGGCGAGCTGCTGGCGGGCGCGATCCAGATTGACCTTGAGCAGGGCGGCATTGGCTTCCAGTTGGCGCCGCTGGGCGACGATGTCATCGGCGTTGAGCTCGATCAGCGATTGGCCTTGCTTGACCTCTTGCCCGGATTTCACCTTGACCGCGTCGACGATACCGGCCACATCGAACGCCAGATCGGCGCCCTTGGCGGCGCGCAGCGTGCCGACACTGTTTTGTTCCGGCTGCCACGGCAGGCTGCCAGCCCGGGTCGAAGTGACCGTCTGCGGTGGCACCGGCATGTTTGCGGCGGCACGCTGACCCATGATCTTGCCAAAGATGTTCCAGGCGACCAGCAAGGCAATGAAGCCGCCGACAAAGAAGATCATGATGATCATGCGATTGCGTGTGCTGGGTTTGCGTTCTCTGCGCGGGATCATGCGCATTCCTCTTGGTTCATGGGTACAGGATGGGTTCGCGCTACCGGTGGCGAAATGACGGTGGAGTGTGGAGCCACATATTGATCTATCGCGGCATGCCGTCGGTGGCAGACGAGAGGTCGGGTTGATCGCCGAAGCCACCACCGAGTGCGGCAAACAAGGCTGCCGTATCAGCCAGGCGCAAAGCGCGCGCATCGATTACGGCCAGGCGTGATTGCTGGTACAGGCGCGTCGCATCGAGTACTTGCAGGTAGGCGACCGAACCATCCGCATATTGTTTGCGAGTCAATTCCAGACTGCTCGCCGTGGCGATGGCCGCATTGGTCTGCGAGGCCAGGCTTTCGGCATCGAGCTCAAGCGCACGCAGGCTGTCGGCGACGTTCTGGAAAGCGGTCAACACGATCGTGCGGTAGTCGGCGGTGGCCTTGTCGAGCCCGGCTTCGGCGGCACGCTTTTGCGCACGCAAGGTACCGCCATGGAAAATCGGTTGCAGCAGATTCAAGCCGAGCTTCCAGGCTTCACCCGAACTGCCGAACAGCTCGCTGCGATTGAGCGCCTGAGAACCGAACGAGGCCGACAGGCTGATGTTCGGGAACAGATTGGCTGTGGCAATGCCGACGCGGGCGCTGGCCGCGTGCAATTGCGCTTCGGCCGCGCGGATATCCGGCCGCTGGCGGACGAGGCTCGACGGCAGGCTGACCGGAAGCTCGGGCGGCAAGCTCAAGGCGTCGAGATCGAGCGCCTCGAATTCGGAGTGTGACGGAAAGGCTCCGAGATAGACGGCCAACTGGGTCTGGGTCTGCGCCAATGCCTTGCGCAAGGCCGGCAGCTGGGCACGCGCAGCGGCAACCTGGCTTTGCGCAAAGAGTACGTCACCCTGCGATTTCGCGCCGGTCTCGAACTGTCTGCCGACCAGGTCGAACTGTTCCTGGTAAACGCCGGTGATTTCTTCGGTCGCACGAATCTGTCCGCGCAGCGATGCTTCGCGGATGCTCGTGGTGACGACATTCGCCGCCAGGCTCAGATAGGTTGCGTCAAGCTGGTTGCGCTGGAAGTCGGCGAGTGCGGCCTGCGCTTCGATACCACGGCGTATGCCGCCGAACAGATCCAGGGTGTAACCGACTTCGATCGAGGCGTTGTGGATCGTATAGGGTGATGCGCTGGCCACTCCCGCTGTCGCGCTCGAACCCTTCTGCCGATTCGCCCCGAGCGCGACGTCGAGCGAGGGCAACAGCCCGCCGCGTGCGCTGCCCGCTTCCTGCTCGGCCTGGCGCAAGGCCGCCTGGGCCGAGGCGACACTCGGATTGTTCGTCAGCGCCTGTTCGACCCGCCGGTTCAATTCATCGCTGGCGAAGTGCTGCCACCACTGCGCGGGAACCCGTGCGCCTTGCAGGAAGCGCTGGGCATCGCCGCTGGGCGCATCGGTCGCCATGGTTGCGGCAGGCAGCGCGTCGTTACGGTAGCCGGCTTCCGCTGGCAGCGCCGGCACCCGGAACTCGGGGCCCACAGCACAGCCGCCCAGTGCTGCAATCAGCACAAGAACCATTGCGGGCCTGGCCAATCGTGGAAACGCGGAATTGTCCGCAACCGCTGTTGTTCGCGGTACGCGGGAATCGGGGATGCTCATCTTGGATCCGAGTTACAAAACTAATCGGTTCAATAATAGGGGTCGCGGCGATTTGACGCAAGGATCAGAAGTCACGGACCAGAACCGGGAGGCTTGTGAGCCGCCCCGGCTGGTCTGCTGACTCCAACGTCTGAACGGATGGAGCCATGAACATGTCAACGAGACCCGCGCCGGCAGTGTTGATGGCAAATCTTCCACGAGTTCCTGTTGACTGCGATACACCATTGCAGCAAGTTCAGCGAGATTTTTCCGCAGTTTCGTCTGGTCGAAGAAAGCTCGAACTTCTCGGCCTGCCCCATATCGGAGGTCAACATGAAGCGAGTCACTGGCATCGGCGGCGTTTTCTTCAAAGCCACGGACGCACCAGCTCTGCGAGCCTGGTACAAACGCCACCTCGGCCTCGATGTACAGGACTGGGGCGGCACGGCATTCAGCTGGGCCGATGCGGACGGCAATCCAACCGGCGGCAGCACGATCTGGTCGGTCGGAGCCATGGATGGAAACCAGTTCGCGCCGAGCAGTGCCTCGTTCATGATCAACTACCGCGTTGAAGATCTGCACGGTCTGGTCAAGCTGCTCAAGGCAGAGGGCTGCAACGTCCTCGACAGGATCGATGAATCCGAGTACGGAAGATTCGCCTGGGTCATGGATCCGGAGGGAAACAAGGTCGAGTTGTGGCAGCCACCGGCCGGGCAATGAGACGTGTGCCGAAGCTCCGCATGATCATCGTCCTTTAAAGACTCGCGATCGCCAGGTCGGTCGTTCTTGGCCAGCCCGCAGCAGGCGCAACCGGCAGATAGTTCAAATCCTTTGAACCCGTTTGTTGGCAGGCACACATGTGTCGCAATCGAACGCGGGGCTGGATCCATGCCATGCACTCATCGTCGCAAGTGTGCAGCGATCCGCCAGCAAGAATTCGGGAGTCGCGGCGAATGCACGGCCGGCCATGAAAGAGGACATTGCTTTCCTGCTCGTTCTGCGACGACAGGTCACCGACATGCATCTGATCGACAGGGCGTTGACGTGTCAGACGAATACCATCGCGAACGCGTCACTTTTCGCTTCGATTGTGCGCATATTCTGAAAATCGGGGCCTGCCGGCGGCTATGGTGACGACGAGCAACGCAGGATCGGGGCCGAAGACCAAGCGAGTTTGCCGAGTTATTTGTGGGGCACGGCACTAGCAAGCTGTCGGGCTTTGCCGGCTTTCGTGATTGAGGGCATAGCAGGAACCATGGGCGAGTGAGTGGAAATTCGTGCGGGTTCAAGGGACAAGTGAGGGCGCGTGTTTTTCATGAATAGTCCGGGCTAGCGCGGGCAGGGGTCTGATTTCCAGTCTGGCTTCGGGCGGAACAATCAGAAGGCGAAGGACATTCCGGCGGTCGGCCCCATGAAGCGCAGGTCAATTCCAACGTTGTCGTTGTCTTGACTGCGTCGGGCATTGAGGCGGAACCAATCGTAGCCTCCATAAACGCCGAAGTTTTCCGTAAAGCGATATTCGATCAGTGCATTCGCGCGGCTGATATTGCCCGCATAGGTATCGAAATTTCCCCAGCGCGCGTCAAGATACTGCGCCTGTCCGGTGAAGCCCCACGTGTGATCTGCGGTCATCGCCGAGACGCGCAAGCCGGCGACCGGTGCCGCGCCCTTGATGTCATCACGGATACGCAACCGGAGAAGTTCGTTGTCGGCTGAGACTCTGCCCCTGAGCCTGGCCCAGGCTGCACCGATTTGCCCACCGACACTCATCGTTCGCGTTTGGAAAAATGCGTAGTCGTAGATGAGGCTGCCGAGATCGAATGCGGCCTCCGTTCGGGCAACCGTACCTGCCGGCAGAAAGCCTTCGTCCAATGACAGATCGTCGTCGAGAATGTAGCGATTGTCGTTCTTGTAGCTGAAATAATTGAACAACAATCGGTTGCGCTGGCTGAACCGGAAGGTGCCATCAACTCGTGGCACGGTTTGTGCGCCGAAATCGAGCTGCCCGCTGGAGTAGGAATAAGCATTGCCAGAAAAGTTCTCGATTGCATCGACATGGGCATTGCCTTCAACCTGGATTGCGCCGAGGCGAAGCGAGAAACGATCGTGGTCGGCGCGTGCCGCAAGGCTCGTGAAGATACCTGCGGTCAGCAGCGCGGCGAATATCGGGGCAAATCGGTACATGGAATCTCTGCGAACGAAGTCGAAGGAATGAAGACGCGCAATTGGGCATGGTTGCCGTTTCGAGACTCTCCCACGACGGGAGAAGAAGCAAGCCAGCAGCGTCCGAGTGCCGATCCCGATCCATTGCGTCTGCGGAGTGGGGAGGCCCGTTGCGGGTGCTGAATCCTGTTCCTGACCTCAAATCGGTGACAGACAAGGGCCTTCATGCGGCATTTCCGCCGTTTTAGGTACGAAAAGTGCATGGTAATTTAGGCGTCGTGTCGGTACTTCGATCAGACATAGGCGTTACCTCTAGCAGCCTGTCGGACTTTGCCGGTTGAGGCGAGAATTCGGCTGTGCGAGGG
>CAYMHF010000038.1:0-30899 GCA_964390215.1 uncultured Dokdonella sp.
TTCCACCTCCCATCGAGGAGCGAAAATAAGTGGGGAAACCTCAGGCTTCAGCCGCCCCGAAAAAGGGACTTCCTTCGGTCGCGACGGTCTTTTCGCAATCTGAACGAAGGGCATCGGGCCTGAAGGCCTCTCCTACAGAAAGCGCGTGCACGGCGGTGCGGGAATTGTAGGTTGGCGGTGAGCGCGAGCGAACCCCAACGCCGAGGTTTCAGACTGCCGCTCGTTGGCCGCGATGCTTTGACCAGCCGTTCGGCGGTTGAAAGTCGTCAATCCGACCAAAGGCATCGGGCATGAATGCCCTTCCTACATAGAGCGTGTGCAGCATCGGGCCTGAAGGCCTCTCCTACAGAAAGCGCGTGCACGGCGGCGCGGGAATTGTTGACGTTGAAAGCGTTGCCGCCTGTCGTAGGAAGCGCTTCAGCCGCGATGCGTTTCGTGCTCCCTTGTAGGGCTTCAGCCGCCCCGGAAGGGGACTTGCTCCGGTCGCGATGCCTTTCGTGCTCCTCTGTAGGAAGCGGCTTCAGCCGCGATGCTTTGACCAGCCGTTCGGCGGTTGAAAGTCGTCAATCCGACCAAAGGCATCGGGCATGAATGCCCTTCCTACATAGAGCGTGTGCAGCATCGGGCCTGAAGGCCTCTCCTACAGAAAGCGCGTGCACGGCGGCGCGGGAATTGTTGACGTTGAAAGCGTTGCCGCCTGTCGTAGGAAGCGCTTCAGCCGCGATGCTCTTCGTCACGTGACGGTAAGCATCGGGCATGAATGCCCTTCCTACGAAGAGCGGGCGCGCTGTGGCGCGGGAATCGTTGATGTTGAAGGCGTTGCCGCTTCGTCGTAGGAAGCGGCTTCAGCCGCCCCGGAAGGGGACTTGCTCCGGTCGCGATGCCGCGCGTCAAGTTCGAGCCAAGGTTGTCGCCAAGCTAGCCGCGAATCGGGACTCACAAAATCCACCTTGGGTTATCATGCCGCAATCCCCCTGAAGCAATTGCGGAGTCGGCATGTCGATCCATCAAAGCGTCCTTGAACTGATCGGCAACACGCCGATGGTCCAGGCCCAGCGTCTCGACACCGGTGTCTGCGAGTTGTTTCTCAAACTCGAATGCAACAATCCGGGCGGCTCGATCAAGGACCGCATCGGCCTGAGCATGATCGATGCCGCCGAACGCGACGGCCGGATCAAGCCCGGTGACACCCTGGTTGAAGGCACCGCCGGCAATACCGGCATCGGACTTGCCCTGGTTGCCCAGCAGAAAGGCTATCGCCTGATCCTTGTCGTCCCGGACAAGATGAGCCGCGAGAAAATCTTCAACCTCAAGGCGATGGGTGCCGAGGTGATCCTGACCCGCTCGGACGTGGCCAAGGGCCACCCCGATTACTACCAGGATCTCGCCGCACGCATCGCCGAGGAAACCCCGGGCGCCTATTTCATCAACCAGTTCGGCAATCCGGACAATCCGCTCGCCCACAAACTGACCACCGGCCCTGAAATCCTTGAACAGATGGACGGCAAGGTCGATGCGATCGTATTCGGCTGCGGCTCGTCCGGCACGATGACCGGACTCTCGCAATACTTCGCCGAACACTCGCCCGATACCGAATTCGTGCTCGCCGATCCGGTCGGTTCGATACTCACCGAATACATCAACGAGGGAACGCTCTCCGACAAGTCGGCAAGCTGGATGGTCGAAGGCATCGGCGAGGACTTCCTGCCCGACATCAGCGATTTCACCCGCGTCGGCAAGGCCTATGCGATCAGCGACAAGGTGAGCTTCCTGACCGCCCGCGAATTGCTGGAGAAAGAGGGCATCCTCGGCGGATCATCGACCGGCACTCTCGTCGCCGCGGCGCTGAAATACTGCAAGGAGCAGGTCGAACCCAAGCGCGTCGTCGTCTTCGTCTGCGATACCGGCAACAAGTACCTGTCGAAGATGTACAACGACTACTGGATGCTCGACAACGGCTTCCTTGAGCGCGAAACCCACGGTGACCTGCGCGACCTGATCCTGCGACCCTACTCGATGCGCGACACCGTCATCGTCGCCCCGAAGGACCTGCTCGTCACCGCCTACAACCGCATGAAGCTGTACGATGTATCGCAGCTGCCGGTGATGGAAGGCGACGCCATTGTCGGCATCCTCGACGAATCCGATGTGCTCATGCACGTCTACGCCGATGAGTCGAAATTCCGCGATCCGGTCTCAACCGCGATGGTCAGCCGCCTCGACAAGCTCGATGTGAAGTCCCCAATCGAAAGCCTGCTGCCGGTTTTTGACGCCGGCCATGTTGCTATCGTCATGGATGGCGAGAAATTCCTCGGCCTGATCACGCGGATTGATTTGCTCAATTATTTGCGCCGGCGCGTGCAGTAGCGATCTACACGATCAATCTATGCTGGACAGATAATGGAAACCGTTGTGGATTCACAAATGAAAGCGACCCGGGACGACGTGCGCTATGCGTACCGGCTGCTACTTGGGCGTGAGCCGGATGCCGAAGGTCTTGCTCATCACTTCAATGAAGCCAGCCAATATTCTCTATCACCAGACGCAATCGCCAGAAACATTATGGCGTCCAACGAATATCGCGAACGAAACGACAAGCCGTCGAGGTTTCGGGAAATCCAAATCGATGACGTGAAGATCTATCCCTGGGAGGGCGATCGACTCATTGGTGATTCGCTCTTCACGACTGGCGACTACGAGCCCAATGTACTGCCAGTCTTTCTCAATGCGCTCCGGCAGGGTGATTACGTGCTCGATGTCGGTGCGAACATCGGGATTTTCACACTGCTTGCGGCAAAGCGCGTGGGCGGCGACGGGCACATCTATGCTTTTGAGCCGATCGCAAGAAATATTCAGTCGATATGCGCCGGAATTGTCGGCAATGGATTCAACAACATTTCGTTGATCCCAGTGGCTGCGTCTGACAAAGCGGGTGCAGTTTCGATGCACCCAACTCAAAATTCGTCGAACGGCATCGTGGACGAGCGAGTCTCGGCGCCGGGCGAAACGGATATGGCGCCCATGAACCGAATCGACACTTTGTTGGATGGAATCGAGCGTCTTGATGTCATCAAGATCGATATTGAAGGCTACGAACCTCGTGCTTGGGAAGGGCTTCGATCACTGGTCAAACGGTTGCGCCCGCTTATCTTCAGCGAGTTCAGTCCGATCGCCATTCGCAACACCTTGGCCGTCGATGCCGAAGACTACCTTAAAGAATTATTCGAGTTTTCGACTGGGCCTATTCAAGTGCTGCACCGCGATGAGCCGCGTGCTGCCTGCACGAACGCAGCCGAAGTCATGCTCGAATGGAACGCTGCCAATAAGCGAATGGGAATGGATGGCAGATTGCATCTCGATTTGTTGGTTGACACCCGTGTCGCTTGAGCTTTCGAAGTTTCAGCTGGCGCTCCGCCTTTTCGGCCAAGTCATGGATCATAGGTACAAGTTTTAGGCTCACGGAGTTCTTTACATAACCCGGAGTTTAAAGAATAATGTGAGTTATAGTATGTTGCGATATGCCTTGAATCCAGTTGGAGCATAGTATGTATTCTGCCACCAGAGGAATTGGACACAGCGCTTTTGCTTGGGCAAGAACCATGAGTTGTGCCGCTCTGCTTATTTGCTGTCTTTCCCACGCTGGCTCGCTGCTTGCGCAGACATTGCAGCGACAGGCAACCATGGCCGACTACTGGTCTGGCAATGCACAGTGGGCGCTCGCTAGGACATGGGAAGTGGGAGCTGCTTCGGGAGCTTCACATCTGGAGATAAATGACGGAGTTTGGTATCAGTTTGAGCGATATATCACTACGACCAATTGCACTCGAATTAATCCTCAATATCACCATGCGTTGGGCACAAGAGTCAGAAGCTCTACTGATCAAGGTGTTACTTGGAGCGCTCCAACTGTTGTCCTCGCGCCTGCGAGCAACACTTTGTGGGCTTGTGCCGCTACAGACGGCGACGCCTACTACGATGCGGCAAATAACAAATGGCGCTTTCTATTTCAGTGTCTCGACAATACTACTGCGGATTGGAGAGGTTGCTACGCGGAGCGGTCCGGCTCTGACCCAATGGGCCCGTTCACACCAGTTGCTCAAAATCCTGTAATAAATAGTGGATTTCTTTGGAATCAGATCTGCAATACGGCACAAGATGATTGCTCAGCACTGGCTGGTGGGCCAGGGCGTGTGGCTGGTGAAGGAACCTTCAATATCTTTAAATTCGATGGGACGTACTACTGGGTGTCTTTTCACGGATATGACGGGGTGCGCGGCTATCGTGGAATAGCAAAAACAACAAATTTTGTTTCTTGGGTGGCCGGAAACTCACTTCTAGGAGTTCCAGGGGACTCAATCGTCGACAAGTATGATCTGACCATGTGGAGAGAACTATGGGACGCTCCGGGCGCGATTGGTGTGGGCGCGGGAAGCATCCTCGAAGACGGTGGCTACTATTATTTGCTGACAGAGGGCGCGGATCATAATCTTGGCTGTACAAATGGACAGCACTGGGATCTTGGGCTGTTCCGAAGCGCTAATCTGTCTAGTGTTTCTTGGCAACAATTTCCGCAAGGGAATCCAATAGTCTATTCGACGAGAACCGCTGACTACCCAACTGGTGACCCACCCGCTCTAGTGATTCCTCCCTGCAGTGTTGACTATGGGCAGCTGTTTCGCGATCCGCAGGATGATGCGATCTACATGACGCACTATCGCATAAGTGGCGATAGTGCCGCCCAGATGCATTACCTTTACAAATTAACAAAAACAACAAATACGCTAATTAATGGCGACCTCTGGATGGCAGATTCGAGCTACTGGAACGTTTTTCCAATCGGCCCCACTAATTTGACCGTAATGCGAGATCCGGCCAATGCGTCCGATGGTAACCAATATATCGCAATGAATTGTGGAACCAACCCTGTACCGTGCCAGCCAGGCCAGAGCATCTATCAAGACGTAAGCGCAGCGGGTCGGAAGGGGCACTGGATAACGTATGGAGGGAAATTTGCTACGCTGGATGGTGCTGGCGCGCCAACAGGCACCCTAGTTATGGCCGAGTTTCAGCTTTCTTCTGCTGGAATTTTGGAGGCAACGAGCCAATTAGTTAGCGCGACGAGTTCCTGGACCTCAGTTGCAAGTCAGTCAGTTCCGATCTTGGCTGACACGAGTACGATTCGTTACCAGATTTACCTCGATAGCTCGCTGGCAACGTTTCGAGCCGATGAGATGTACCTTAATATTTCGCCATCTGTCAGTGAATGTTCGTTTGGTACGCATTGGGATCAGGACAGCCCTGGGATTGGTCATTCGATAGGCCGCAGCGAAGCCGATGGATGGTCAGCAACCCACGGTTTGGATAGTCCAGGGTTCCTGCAATACGGTCCGTATGCAACGTTCCTAAGTGCGGGGAATCACTTTGCGAAGTGGAAGGCCATGATTGGTGGCAGATCGATAGGCCTCGATAGAGGAAAAGGGCCTGTGGCTAGAATTGAGGTTGTCGACTCATCCGCCGGTTACGCTGTATTGGCCTCTCGGCTCCTAACTCGCGAAGATTGGGGTAGAGAAATGCAATATGAATGCTTCGCTCTACCGTTTGCTCTCTTGCCTGCCCAACTTGGTCATCAACTGGAATTTCGGTTTTGGTGGTACGATAAGGGATATGTCCGTTTGCAACGACTTGGAGTTGATTGAAGGGGAAACTCTGATTGTCTTAAACGGACTGTTTGGTTGAAACTCTAAGTGACGGAACCTTAGGCGCGCCGCGGACTTCTACCCGCGGCGTCTTGCCTTTAGGAGTGGGTGTCAGGCATGAATTAGGGCGAAGAAAAATGAAAGTTGTAGAGAATAAGCTTTAGAGGAAGAGCTCCATCCAAAGTCGCAGCAAATTGTCAATCCTTTTTTAATTCATCATGATGAGCGAACCCAAATGAGGTTGAAGAATTCAGCGGCTTCTCCCGATGATATTGAACTTGCATATCAGCTTGTTCTTGGGCGAGCGTCAGACGCTCAAGGGCTCCAGTATTTTTCAGCGATGGCCCAGTCGCAGAACCTTGACGCGCATGATATCGCGCAGATGCTCATCCGCTCCGATGAGTTCAAGAGTAGGGGGGGCGTATCCGATGATCCAGTTGAGATCGTACTCGATGGGTATAGTGTGTTTGTGCGCTCCTCGGACAGAGACATAGGCAATGCAATCGGAAAAGGTGTTTCCTACGAGCCCCATGTAAGTGCGCTGTTGAAGCGTCAACTCGCGCGCGGCGATACATTTCTCGACGTTGGTGCCAACATTGGTTACTTCACCATGATGGCCGCCAAGCTGGTCGGCCCGCAGGGCCGCGTGGTCGCCATCGAGCCGATGGACAAAAACCTGCAACTGATCTATCTCGGCATCAAGAAAAACGGATTCCAAAACGTGGATGTGCATCCGTTCGGTGCTTCCGAACATTCCGGTTTGGTAGCGATCATTACCGATCCAGGAACATCGAACGCATTGGTGCAGAGTGCGCCTTCAGCTCGACAGCCGTCCCTGTATGCGCCGACACGCAGCATCGACTCGATGTGTGCGGAGCTTGAACGCGTGGACTTCATGAAGATCGATATCGAAGGTCATGAAGTGTTCGCCTGGCGCGGAGCGAAAGAAACATTTTCTCGTTGCAAGCCGAAGATTGCAACGGAGTTTCATCCGCATGCCATGCGCGAGAACGCCGGCATCGACTGTCGCGATTACGTAGAAATGATGTTTGAGTATACGAGCGAAATACAGGTCATGCAGACGGTCGAGAAAACCGTTTCATGTTCCAGCTATGAACAAGTGATGGCGCAGTGGCGGGAAAGTGATAAGAGGCACGGTGGCAACGGTACCTCGCATCTAGATCTGTTTTTGTTACCACGAAAGTAAGGCCAACGCGCAAGCCTTCGCGCCATCTCGCCTTCGCCGGCGCATCGCAACTCGGTCTGCGCCGACGTTGCTTTCAGAATCTGGATAGACAAGGCTGCCGATTCTCTGCTCGAGATCGACGATGGCCGCGAGATGAGATCGGTCAACAAGTCGTGAGCGTTGATACGGCTGATTTTGGTGTGGTGAGTGCGCCCATGATTGCTTGGGCGCGACTCTGTTCCTTCTGAGTCTGCGAACGGCCAGCTATTGCGCCCGGTGATAGCTGGGCAAATGGCGGAATCGTTCAACTTGTTGTCGATCGAGCAGCGGCTGTCGAGGTGGCGCGCGAGCGCTGACCGGCGCTCCCTGATTCAATGCTGTTGTGAGAGACCGGCGTAGGCCGCGCGCAGGCCGCGGAGGCTACAATAGGCGAGCATCCATTTGATGCGATTAGATTGAGCGCCTGTGCGCAATTTTTTCGTTGTCGCCACTATCGGAAGCCAGAACATGAGCAAGAGCAAGAAATTTCCCGCGCCACACGGCCTTGGTACCCGAGCCATCCATGCCGGCCAGAGCCCGGATCCATCGACCGGCGCAATCATGACGCCGATCTACGCCACCTCGACCTACGTTCAATCGAGCCCGGGCGTGCATCAGGGCTATGAATATTCACGTACGCAGAATCCGACGCGCATGGCCTACGAGCGTTGCGTGGCAGATCTGGAAGGTGGCACTCAGGGCTATGCCTTTGCCTCGGGTCTGGCGGCGGCAAGTACCGTCCTCGATCTGCTGGATTCAGGTAGCCATATCATCGCGATGGATGATCTCTACGGCGGCACCTATCGCTTGTTCGAGCGAGTACGCAAGCGCTCGGCCGGTCTAGATTTCAGCTTCGTCGATCTCAACGACATGGCAGCGGTAAAAGCCGCGCTGAAGCCAAATACACGCATGATCTGGGCAGAAACGCCGACCAATCCGATGCTCAAACTAGTCGATCTGGCCAAGCTCGGAGTCTTTGCGAAAAAGCACGGCCTGATCCTTGTTGTCGACAACACGTTCTGTTCACCGATGTTGCAGCGGCCGCTGGAATTTGGTGCGGATTTGGTCCTGCATTCGGCGACGAAATATCTCAACGGTCATTCAGACATGGTCGGCGGCATCGTCGTTGCCGGTGAGAGTGCCGAACTGGCCGAGCAGATGGCGTTTCTGCAGAATTCGGTTGGCGCCGTGGCGGGTCCATTTGACTCCTTCCTCGCCATGCGCGGCCTGAAGACCCTGCACCTGCGCATGCGCGCACACTGCGAAAGCGCGATGACCCTCGCCCAATGGCTGGACAAGCATCCGGCAGTTCAACGGGTCATCTATCCGGGCTTGAAATCACATCCGCAACATGCGCTGGCCAAGCGCCAGATGGATGGCTTCGGCGGTATCATTTCGATTGAGGTGAAGGGTGGGCTGCGCAAGGCGCGTCGCATGCTCGAGCGCTGCAAGCTGTTCGCATTGGCCGAATCACTCGGCGGAGTCGAAAGCCTGATCGAGCATCCGGCGATCATGACTCACGCTTCGGTGCCGAAAGAGAATAGAAAGCGTCTCGGCATAAGCGATGGACTCATAAGATTGTCCGTCGGAGTAGAGGACATTCAAGACCTCAAGAACGAACTCGATGATTCGCTCGTTTAATCAAGGATCTACCCAAAATCAGGCCTGTGAAAGTCAGCTAGTACTGTGGGCGAGAATTTGCTGCTTGATTTCTGCCACGATATTCCTCGCATCGCTCGTGGGTATCAGGTACGTAACGAACGATGATATCTGGCAAGCCGCCTGGAGATGGTCCGGGGACTGGTTCGCCGTCGGCCAGCAGTTGGCTGCAGCTCATGGGAGGCTATTGAAGCCAGCGAGTTTTGCCCTGTTCGTACCCTATGCATTCGACAATCCGGTCTATTACACGCTTACATACCTGGGGCCGATAGTGCTAGCGGCGTTGTTGGCGGCCAGACTGTTGCGAGTAGCTGTTCCAATCGTCGGGATGGCATGCCTCTTTCTCCTGCTGTTCTTCGCGTTTGCGCAGAACAGTTTTGAGCACAATCCATTCAGCGCCGTACCATTTGTGTGGGAGGCTGCATGGGTCCTGCTGTTGGCGGGTGCGCTTCTTCTGCAACACGCTATTGGCAAGCAAAAAATCCTGGTTGCCGTTGTTGGTGCGCTGCTTGTTCTGCTCGGGATGATTGAGGCTTTTGTGCCCTTTGCCTTGCTCTTCTTGGCAATTGCGCAGGTCAATAGGGGCGGCTTGCGCCGAAACGGAATCTATCTTCTTCCGTACGCCATCGTGATGGCAATCTGGATGGGATTGTGGCTTTGGTGGCATCAATCCCATCCCTCGCAGTACGCAGGGTCGTCCTTTGCTGGAGCCATTGCTCCGATGCGGATACTTCACGCGATCTGGGTGTATGGAACCGGTGGTGCGCCCTTCGCTACGATCTGGAACGATACTGCTGTTGTTACGCTGGCAACGTTCAAGGAAGGGTTCGGAATAGGTTGGGTAGTCAAGGCGAGTGCCGTGGCAGCGGGATTGTTTTTCCTGGCCAAAATATTCGCGCAGCAAGCTGTGGGAACTATCTCCATTAAGCATTTTGTCGGCGTTTTGATCCTGGTTTTTCTCCCCGTAGCTTTGCTTGGTTTGACGCCAAAATATCAGGATTGGGTTCAAAGCGGATCACATGCGTACGTATATTCACATTTTTCGTATTTCGCCTGGATAGCGCTTGTGGCGATGTCGTTCGTCTGTCTGGTGCAGTACGCCCGTTCCGAAATGCTCTTCATCATTCTGGCGATAGCGGGTGCAGCTGGTTCCCTCGTGGCAGACTGGTCGAACTACGAAACGAACCTTCAGCAAAAGTTGTCTGCAAGAAAGTGGGAGACGTTTGATCACTTCCTCAAGTCGCACACCTACTCCAATGTTGCTAGCGGGAGTCGTGTTTACTACCTCGGCCTCGACGTGGCTAGGGGAATTGCAGTAACCGACCCGATTTACTGGACTTACTACTCGCGAGCGAGATCAGGGAAGGAGGTCCAGTTTATATCCGGCGCTGAAAGCATTGAGCCGTCAGCGCACCCAACCTATGTACTCGTGTTCGAGGATGAATCTCGCGGATACAATCAATCGATTATTTTTTCGAAGATTCAATTCGGTGATGAAGGTGCGCTATTGACCCGCGAGTTCTCGTTATTGGTGAATACCAGAAACGATCAGATTGGACTATCGGCTAGCTATCAGGTCTGTAGCGAAACTCATTGCGAGTACCGGATAGTGGTTGGTAGCGAAGCTGAGAAGAGTTCCGTTTATCCGGAATTTTCCATGCAGCTTGGCCCCAGCGAATGTGACGTATGCGAATTCGAAGGGCGTTCCTCACATCCTTTGGACGTCTCAAGCGTTCGAGTGTCGTACAGCAGGCAAGCCCGGCCAGGATCGTCGCTTATAGATAGATCTTCAGCCACCATCTTTTCTTCAGATTTCTAGTCAGGGCTGAATATTGAGTCCACTGATTCCAATCGAACTCGACTAGTGGTCGCGCAAATTTATGTGTGTGGGTTTGCGTTGGTTTGCGAAAGAAGTGGGCAAAGATTCAGCTGCCGTAGCTAACGACGTGGCAAGAAAACGGTTCCATCTATGAGCCAGACTGCGATTGGAAGAGAGAAAGTATTCTCCGAGCGGCCAATTTCCCCTCCCGAATGGCATAGTTCGTTCCACGATCCTCCGGATAGATATGTGCCATTGTCGAGATCGTGGCGTTGCTGAACGGTGTCTCATGACCGGGCATGTACCCGGAATAGCCTCGTTCGGTTATCGGCTGGGCGTACTCGGCTCGCCAGATGCGATGGTCGAGGATCCAGGAAGCGTCGAAGGCGGGAAACATCCGTTTGATGTGGTCTGTTGCAAACTCAAGGTACTGCGCATCGGTGTAGCTCCACAGCGGGTCCTCGATCGGCAGGTAACGGGAAAGATATACGACACGTTTGTGATTGTAGTTTTCCGGCTGGTCGAAATTTGTATGTTCGATGACGCCGACAAACGGGAAGCCCGGGTCGTTGACGTTGAGCCAATAGGTGTCAGACAGGCTTCGATCAAGCTCCAGCACCAGGCACATGTTGCCGAGGTAGTTGACGCGTTGCCAGCGCTCGAGCACGGCGGTATCCACATGATCCCGAAAGATATCGGCGATCACCGGAAACGCTGGCGTGAAGAGATACTTGCTGGCGGCAAACTCGCCACCATCCGAGCTTAGTCGGGAAATCTTCTGGCCATCCGCATGAACGCCGGTTACGTGTTGTCCGTAGCGAACGTCGCCGCCGTGTTGTCGGATGGCATTCTCCATCGCGAGGGCAAGCCTTCCGAATCCGCCCTTGAAATAGGCAAGTTGTTCGCCGCCCTTGCTGTCTCTGGTGCTGCCGCGCAACACGAGCTTTTTCCAGAACCAGACGGCGCTTACCTGGTCGGCGTAAATGGAAAATTTTGCGCGGATCAAGGGTTCCCAGACCACGCGGAATGCTTCCTTGCCGCAGAGCGGTTCGAGCCATTCACGAATGCTCAGATGCTCAATGGATCGCCAATCCTTGATTTGTCGCACGCGGAAGACAAGCAGGCCGAGGCGAATGCGGCTCAACAGGGAGAGGGGTTTGAAGCGGATGAGATCCCATGGCGTGGACAGGCGCCACTGGCGTCCGTTGTAGTACATACCGGTCTTTGAGGCGAGGGTGAGCATTTCGGAACTCAGCCCAAGCTCATTGACAAGTTGCGGGACAAACTCGTCGTTGTTGAACCAGTGATGGTAGAACTTCTCGATTCTCACGCCGTCATTGAATTCGAAGGTGCCTGCAAGCCCGCCCGGAGCGGAGTCTCGCTCAAGAACCAGCACCTTCCTGCCAGCCTTGGCCAGTTCAAGTGCAGCCGCCAGGCCGGTAAATCCAGCGCCTACAATGACAACGTCGTAGCGCGTCGTTGGTTCATGCATCTGATTTTTCTCTTGTAGATGAACGCCGGAACAGAGCAGGACTGGCCACCATGCTGATCACGCCGGCAAGAGTGACAGGCACCCAAAGTGCCAGGTGGACGAGCAAGGCAAATCCCGCTGCCAGTGCCTCATTACCGCCGAACAGGATCACGGCTGAAAACGCGGCCAGGTGGAACGGACCAACATAGCCGGGTGAGGAGGGAACCAGGGTCGCGAGTGTGGCCAGTGCCATGATGACCAAGGCTGCCTGCGGGGTCGCCACCAGTCCGAATCCGTGCAACAGGGCGAGGAACAAGCCTGCTTCTCCAAACCAGATCAGCAGCGAAAGACCGCCGACTGTCATCAGGATCCGCAGCTGCGCCATTTTGGCGAGACTTGCCAGCAGCTGCGAGAGTTGCGACGCGAGCAGGGACAGCTTGCGCCTGTGGCTGCGATTCTGATGATCTGAAAGGCTTGCCAGAAGGCGGGCGATCGGTGCAGCAAGTGCAATCGTGGCGATGAGTGCGACGATGCCGCCGGCACTGATCAGGGTGATCCAGTGTTGCTGCGTGTCGGGAATCTGATGATCTCGGGCCAGCACAATGCCTATGCCAAGGCAGGCAAGCAATGCCAGAAGATCGACGAGTCGCTCAAGAACCAGGCTCGCTGTTGAAGTCGCACGCGAAATGCCGAGTGATGCAGGAAAGACCATGGCGCGCACGATGTCTCCGGCGCGGAGCGGCAACAGGTTGTTGAGCGCCATCGAGCCAAGAAAAGCCGGTGCGCATTGGCTAAAGGATACCTTTGCTCCTGCGGCCCGCAACATGATTCTCCAGCGAACAATACGCAGTGTGTAATCGAAGGCAAGCGCTGCAATACCTGCGCCGAGCAGAGGCCATTTGAAATCCTCCAGTGCTTGCAGAAGTGCCCGCGAGTCGATCTTCGAGAATATGAAAACCAGGCAGGCGATCGAGATCGCGATGCCAATGCCGGTTCTGATCCAGCGCCGATACGACGGCTTCATGCGTCAGGGTCATCCCGATCGGTGCTGGCGGCCCCGATGCATCCAAGGCTGGACCTGGAGCCAGCAGTCATGGCTTGTTGCGCGCCTGGTCTGTTGCGGAAGTTGTCTGGATTTCGATCAGGTAGACAGGCTTTCTGTACGCGGCGCCCATGAGTCGCGCAACATACTCGCCGAGCACGCCGAGAATGAGCAGTTGAACGCCGCAGGCGAACAGGATCACGGACATCAATGACGTGTAGCCGGGGTTGATGATTCTGCCGGTGAAATACGCCCACACGATATAGATCATGTATAGAAAATTGAGAATGGCGAGTGTCGCGCCGCCGTAGCTGGCGATGCGTAGCGGCAAGTGCGAAAACGTCACAAAGATGTTGACCGCATGCGAAATCAGCTTGCGCCAGGTATAGGCACTCTCGCCATGCTTGCGTTCGCCGTGGGTGACTTCGACGGTTTGCGCGGACGAGGTCATCCACGACAGCATTCCGTCGATATAAGGCCTGGCGAGCCTGAATCCGGCCAACTGGCGGGCGAGTGGGGCATGGATCGCGCGGAATGACGAGTAATGTTCGTTGAGGTCGGGGAACGCGCGCTTCAGCGTCCAGCGCATCAGTTCGGAACTCAGGTTGCGGACACCCGAATGGGTGCGGCGTGGGAACAACCCATATACCAGGGGTGTTTCCTCATTGCCGGCGGCCAGCATCGAGGTGATCGCTTCGGGCGGATGTTCCAGATCATCATCCATGGTGACGATCCACCGTCCGCGCGCGTTCTCGATTCCGCAGATGGTCGCCGCGTGTTGGCCGAAATTGCGGCTCAGACGCAAGCCGATCACTTCCGGATGATGGCTTGCCAACGCACGTATCGCCGGCCAGGATTCGGCGCGACCGCGATCGTCGACCAGGATCAACTCCCAGGTCAATCCGGCTTCCGCCATGCTCGCCGCGAGCCGTTGATGAAGCTCCGCCAGTGCATCGCTGCCACCGAACACCGGCACGACCACGGTGACGTCGAGTTCCATTGGCGAGGATGGCTGGGGCATTCGGCAAGCTCTCGTTGAGGGGTTCAGGCACTGCTCTGCGATTGATGCCAGGCCCAGGTCCGTCGCAGTCCGCTGGCGAGGTCGACACGTGCGCTCCAGCCCAACTCATCGGCGATGCGCTGATGGGTTGGTGAAACGCAGGCGACATCGATGCCACGCGGCGGATGAAATTCAATATTGATGGTGCGACCGCTGGCAATCTGGCAGGCATCGATCAGTTCAAGGATGGATGCCGTTTGACCGCTGGCGACATTGTAGACATTGAACGCCTGTCTTGCCGGGACGAACAGTGACGAAGTCACCGCTTCGACGAGATCATCAATGTAGCAATAGTCGCGGATGGTCGTTCCGTCACCCCAGATCTGGAATGGTTTGCCATCGAGGGCGCGGTCGAACATGGTCGGCACGATGGCGAATCCCTTGGTCACCTTCTGACCGGGGCCGTAGAGATTGCTTGGTCGCAACATGACTGCGGACCAGTCGCTGGTTGCAACGCAGGCGTGCAGAAAGGCCTCGCCGGCTGCCTTGCCAGCCCCGTAGTAGGAGCGTGGCCGCAGCGGCCGTGATTCGCTGGCATCGGCCGCATCGTCGCCGTAGATGGCGCCGCCGGAGGACAGGTAGACGATTCGACGCCGGGGGAAATCGACGGCACATTCGAGCAGTCGCGACAGCGGCAGCAGGTTGCCGAGGACTTCAAGCGAGGGATCGCGCGCTGAAACTCCCGGTGTCGTCATCGATGCGGCATAGACAATGCGGTCGCATTGGCCCAGTGCATCGCGAAGCAGTTGACGATCCTCGATCGAACCGCGGATGTGAGTGACCCCATCCTGGACGCCGTCCTCTTCGGAGCGACCGAACGCGTGCACATGATGACCGAGCCCGGCCAGATGCGAACACAGGGCGGAACCGATGAAGCCGGCCGAGCCCAGGACGAGTACCGATTCGGCGGGAGCGCTCATGGCCGGAGTCCGTGGCGGGTTGCGTGAACCATGGATTGTATCGGGCTTTGGATTCTTTTTTGAGAATTGGCAGGATTGATGCCGGCCAGAGGAGAGCCGTGGATGGTCGACATCTCGCCCCATCAGGAAGGCGTCGTCAGCATCCTCGCTTTTGATGAGCGCGCAGGCAGTCCGCTGGTGACCGCTTATTCGCCTGACGCCGCCGTCCGGGTCTGTCGACCGTCAACCGGAAAACTGATCAGCCTCGAAGCTCAGCTGAGCCTAGCCTTCTCCCGTCGGGAGAAGGTGGTGCGGAGCGCCGGATGAGGGTACGGATCTTGCGTGGAATCACCGTTTCGATCGCTGCTTCAGTTCGCTCCAGTCAAACCCTCACCGCAACCCCTCTCCCGGTGGGGGAGGGACTCTTGGCAGCTGAGCTTCGGCGTTAGTCAGGATGAGGAATGACTCGTCACCTTTGCATGACTCGGTCCTGGCCGAGTTCTTGCTTCGCTGTTTCGTCGGGGCTATCGTCCGCAGGTTGGTCACGGCAAACGGTTGCTCTGTGCAATGATATCGAGCGCGATTGTCGCCAACATGATTGGACACCATCGGTGGGAGGCTGATTGTGGGCTTGCTTGATGAACTGGAAGATGAAGCTCAACGCCGCAAGTCGAACGATGAAGACCTTGTTGCGCTGAAGGCTGCGCGTGAGACGGCGTATCGCACGGTGCTTGAACCGGCCATGGGCAACCTGTTTGCCTATCTCACCGAGTTGGCTGCCAAGCTCAAGGAATTGCAGCCGAAGATCGCGATCCGTCACACGCTGGCCGGCTATGGGGATGTCGTGGCCTATGTCGAGCACGAATATGAGGTTCGCGAGGCACGCCAACCTTCCTCGAAGGAAATCACCGTGTCGTTCTTTGCCGCCGTGGCTAGCTCTGAATGTCCGAGTGTTCAGGTTGAGGGCTCGGCGCGCGTGCGTGCGGTTGCAGCGCTGTTCCAGCGACATCGGCTTGGCGCGCCGTTGGCGGCGGGCAAGGATGCATCAGGCGAAGTTGCCGGTGCGACGTTCAAGGCCAAGGGCCGCATTCCATTGGCCGCAGTGTTTCTTGCCGATGCGGCCAGCGGACAGTTGCGCATGAGCTTTTCGAATCTCGACGACTTTTCGACAGTCACGAAGACGGTTGCTCCCGATCAAGTCAATGAAGCGCTGTACGATCAGATTGGCCGCTACCTGATGCGCGAGCCGACCGATCTGCTGCGCGAGGTGCTGCCGGAGGATTACCGCAGCCAGCTGCGCGCCCGCGTCCACCACGAAGAGGTCAAGCGACGCTGGGAATCACAGATCCTCTCGCGTCAGCAGGACGACCTCGCGATGCTCAAGCGCGAATACGGAATCGGCGCGCGTTTCAATCGCATCGGCGATGCCATGGGCAAGTTGCGCGGGCTGGTGACGCGCAAAACCTGATCCCCCAGCGTGAACGAGTAGGAAGTGGCTTCAGCCACGATGCTCTTCATCAGCATAACCAAAACGCATCGGGCAGGAATGCCCTTGACAGCAAGAAGCCAGAGCAGTTGCCAAAGCTTCCCTCATCCGCTTTACGTGCCGCTCCTGCGGCACGCCCTCCGGGCCGGCTCCGCCGTTCGC
This sequence comes from uncultured Dokdonella sp., assembly GCA_964390215.1. Taxonomy (GTDB): domain Bacteria; phylum Pseudomonadota; class Gammaproteobacteria; order Xanthomonadales; family Rhodanobacteraceae; genus Dokdonella. The sequence continues at coordinate 16,520 of CAYMHF010000038.1, forward strand.
TTCGGCATCCTGCCTTCGCAGTCGGCACCTTCTCCCGCAAGGGGAGAAGGAAAAAAACGAGATGCCGGAGCGGGCGGGATACTGCTTTGGCTTTGCTGCGCAGGATGCGCAGTGACTGGGGTCCCTATGCAGCGGCGAAGCGGTGGAGGAATTGCCCACAGGGTGGCTCGCAAGGATGCGAGCCAGTTGGCTGTCAGTGCAGGGATGCACTGTCAGCCAACCCTGGAACCGCTTCGCGAAGTCGAAGGGCAGGAGCCCGGAGACCGCTGCATCGGGGTGGCCTTCTCTTTGGTTGCTTTCTCTTGGCCACGCAAGAGAAAGTGACTCGCTCGCCGGGAGGCGAGTGAAAAACGGCATGGATGCCGCGCTCCGCAGGAGCGTATCTGTTGGGATGGAACGGAAATTAGGTGGGAAACCTCAGGCTTCAGCCGTGATGCCCATCAACATGGTCAAAACGCATCGGGCATGAATGCCCTTCGAAAAGCCGTTGACCGGTCCGGGCTTCGACTCGCGGCGACGCTGATGGCAATTCAAAACCAGGTGGCGGAACAACTTCGCAACTCGGCTTGTTCGTGGTGCGCACAAAAAAACCCCCGGAATCCGGGGGTTTTCCATGTGCGGGTAAAGCCAGGCAATCAGCGCATCAGAGCAGCGGCACCAGCAGCAGGGCGACGATGTTGATGATCTTGATCAGCGGATTGACCGCCGGGCCGGCGGTGTCCTTGTACGGGTCGCCGACGGTATCGCCGGTGACCGCGGCCTTGTGCGCCTCGGATCCCTTGCCGCCAAAGTTGCCATCCTCAATGTACTTCTTGGCATTGTCCCAGGCGCCGCCGCCGGTGGTCATCGAGATGGCGACGAACAGGCCGGTGACGATGGTGCCGATCAGCACGCCGCCAAGTGCTTGCGCGCCGGCCATCGGGCCGCCGATCCAGCCGAAGCCGAAGCCGACCACGATCGGCACCAGCACCGGCAACAGGGATGGAACCATCATTTCCTTGATCGCGGATTTGGTCAGCAGATCAACCGCACGCGAATAATCGGGCTTGGTCGTGCCTTCCATGATGCCCTTGATCTCGCGGAACTGGCGACGGACCTCTTCGACCACCGAACCGGCTGCGCGACCGACCGCTTCCATCGCCATAGCGCCGAACAGATACGGAATCAGGCCGCCGATGAGCAGGCCAATGATCACGTAGTGGTTGGAGATATCGAAGGTGTAGATGTTTTCCGGGTGTTCGACGCCGAGCTTGTGCGTGTAATCGGCGAACAGTACCAGTGCGGCCAGGCCGGCCGAGCCAATCGCATAGCCCTTGGTCACGGCCTTGGTGGTGTTGCCAACCGCGTCAAGCGGATCGGTGACGGCGCGGACTTCCGGCGGCATGTCAGCCATCTCGGCAATGCCGCCGGCGTTGTCGGTGATCGGGCCATAGGCATCCAGTGCGACGATCATGCCGGTCATCGACAGCATCGCGGTGGCAGCGACGGCAATGCCGTAGAGGCCGCCGAAGGAATAGGCGGCCCAGATCGCCGCACACACGGACAGCACCGGATAGGCGGTCGATTTCATCGAGATGCCGATGCCGGCGATGATGTTGGTCGCGTGGCCCGTGGTTGATGCCTGGGCGATATGGCGAACCGGGGCGTACTCGGTGGCCGTGTAGTACTCGGTGATGACGACCATGGCACCGGTCAGGACGAGGCCGACCAGGGCGCAGTAGAAAATGCCGTTCGACGCGATGCTGATGCCGTTGCCGACATCGAGCCCGGTCGGGAAAAGTTCGCGGGTGACGAACCAGAACGCGATTGCCGAGATCACGGCCGAGACGATGACGCCCTTGTACAGGGCATTCATGATCTTGCCGCCTTCGCTGGTCTTGACGAAGAACGTGCCGATGATCGAGGCGATGATCGAAACGCCGCCAAGCACGATCGGATACAGCACGGCGTTCGGATTGCCGGCGAACATGACGCCACCGAGCAGCATCGTCGCGATCAGGGTGACGGCATAGGTTTCGAACAGGTCGGCCGCCATGCCGGCGCAGTCGCCGACGTTGTCACCGACGTTGTCGGCGATCACCGCCGGATTGCGTGGATCGTCTTCCGGAATGCCGGCTTCGACCTTGCCGACCAGATCCGCACCGACGTCCGCGCCCTTGGTGAAGATGCCGCCACCGAGGCGGGCGAAAATCGAAATCAGCGAGGAGCCGAAGGCGAGGCCGATCAGCGCATGCAGCGCTTCATCGGTGGAGTAGCCCAACTTCGCCAGCAGCACGTAGTAGCCGGCGACGCCAAGCAGGCCGAGGCCGACCACGAGCATGCCGGTGATCGCACCGCCGCGGAAAGCAACCGCCAGCGCGGTGGCGATTCCGCTGCGTGCCGCTTCGGCGGTGCGCACGTTGGCCCGCACTGAAACGTTCATGCCGATATAGCCGGTCAGGCCCGAGAGGATCGCGCCGATCGCAAAGCCGATCGCAGTGAGCCAGTTCAGAGCGAAACCGATAGCAACCAGCAGCACCACGCCGACGATCGAAATCGTCAGGTACTGGCGGTTGAGGTAGGCCCGCGCACCGAGCTGGATCGCCGCAGCGATCTCCTGCATGCGCTCATTGCCGGCGGGCTTGGACAGGATCCAGCGGATCGACCATGCGCCATAGACGATGGCGAGAGCCGCGCAGATCAGTGAAAACAGTAAACCATGTTGCTGCAACATCATTCCTCCCAAGGAGCAGGCAAGCAAAGGAAAAAACCACTGGAGACCCCACCAGGGCTGGCCGTCATGCCGCTGCCGCATGCCGGCGAACGCCGGAACACGGCACGGACAAGACCATCCCTAACCGGTCGAGTATAGCTGCGCCCGCGCAGCCATCACAGCCTTGCAGTGCAGCAACCTTGCCGCAAGCGGGTTTTCCCGACGATCAATCGGAAATCGAGTACAGCGGAAGCTTTTGCTTGACGGCCACATTTCTCAGGCGCACGTACTTTGGCAGGCCGTCTTTGCCATACGGTGGTGCATCCTCGCCACGGATCAGTGGTTCGAGGTAGCGGCGGGCCGCCTCGGTGATGCCGTAGCCATCGCGGCTGATGTAGCTCTTCGGCAGTTTCTTCTCGTGGTTGGCAACCTTGCTCAACGGGGCCGGTTCGATCTTCCAGCGATACGGCGCATCTGAAGTCCGCACGATCACCGGCATCACCGCATTCTTGCCGGCCAGGGCGTATTCGACACCGGCCTTGCCGACCGCATAGGCCTGTTCGACATCGGTCTTCGAGGCGATATGCCGTGCCGAGCGTTGCAGATAATCGGGCAAGGCCCAGTGGTACTTGTAGCCGAGCTTCTGCTTGACCAGGTCAGCGAGCAAAGGCGCGACGCCGCCGAGCTGGGCATGGCCGAACGCATCACGCGTGCCGACCTCGGAGAGGAACTTGCCTTCCTTGTTGCGCACGCCTTCGGAAACGACCACGGTGCACCAGCCGACGCGCTCGACCGTCGCCTTGACCCGTTTCAGGAAGACCTCTTCGTCAAACGGGATTTCCGGAAACAGGATGATATGCGGCGCCTCATCGGCGGATTTGCCGGCAAGCCCGGCCGCAGCGGCGATCCAGCCGGCGTGCCGTCCCATGACTTCCATGACGAAGACCTTGGTCGAGGACTCCGCCATCGAGGCCACATCGAGACTCGCCTCCAGTACCGAAACCGCCGTGTACTTGGCCACCGAACCAAAGCCGGGGCAGCAGTCGGTCACGGCCAGATCGTTATCGACGGTCTTCGGCACGCCGATCACCTTCACCTCATGGCCGAGCGCCTTGCCGATCTGCGAGATCTTGTTCGCCGTATCGGCCGAATCATTGCCGCCGTTGTAGAGGAACCAGCGGATATCATGGGCGCGCAGCACGTCGATCAGGCGCTCGTACTGGGGGCGACTTTGCTCGATCGACTTCAGCTTGTAGCGGCACGAGCCAAACGCGCCACCCGGAGTGTGGCGCAATGCCGCAATCGCGCTCGCGGACTCCTTGGAGGTGTCGATGAGCTCTTCGCGCAAGGCACCGATGATGCCGTTGCGGGCAGCGTAGACGCGAACCTTGTGCTTGCGCGCGGTTTCAATGACGGCGCAGGCGCTGGCGTTGATGACGGCGGTGACACCGCCGGACTGCGCGTACAACAGGTTGCCTTGCATCGAGGAGGCTCCTAGGTGATCGGAAGGGGTCAGTGTGACGGTTTGACTGCGATGGCTCCAGCGGATAGCTTTACGCCGCTGTTTTCCTGCTCAAAGTCTAGCGCAGCGTCGTGGAATTTCCGCGCGTGCGTCACCTCAAGGATCTGTATGCGACTCGTGCTACTCGGCGCGCCCGGCTCGGGCAAAGGCACCCAGGCGGCCATGCTCCGCGACAGCTTGGGCATCCCGCATGTTTCCACCGGCGATCTGCTGCGCGCCGCGGTCAAGGCCGGGACACCGCTTGGCATGCAAGCCAAGGCGGTAATGGATGCGGGCAATCTGGTTTCCGACGACATCGTCCTTGGCATGCTTGAGGAGCGCGTTTCGCAGGATGATGCCCGGGCTGGTTTCATTCTTGACGGCTATCCACGCAATGTCGCCCAGTGCGGCGCACTCGAAGCCCTGCTCGAGCGTCTCGGTCAGCCACTCGATGTCGCGGTCAAGCTGGAGGTTCCCAATGAGCTGATTGTCGAGCGCATCGCCGGTCGCGCGGCGGCCGAAGGGCGCGTCGATGACACCCCGGAAACCGTGCGTGCGCGATTGCGCGTGTACGCAGAGCAGACCGCGCCGGTGGCCGATCACTTTGCCGAGATCGGCAAGCTGGTAACGGTCGACGGAGTCGGTGAACTCGATGAAGTGTTCCAACGCATCCTCGGCGCGCTGCCGGCTTGAACCCGATGCGCGCCGTCGATGCATGCGCGCAATTCCGACCATCAATGGCCGTGGGGCGTTAGCATGAGCCGTCGTCGCTGATGTCGGAACTGGTCGTCCGAATCGTCAACCTCTGCCGCTTTCGTGGCGGTCCGCAGGATCTTCCGCACAACGCCGGTTTGCTGGTTGTCCTCCTCGCGGCCAGCGTCATCCTCGACCTGACCACGGCAAACCTGCTTGATATCGGTGACAGCGCACTCGCGCGCAGCCTGTTTTCGACATCACTGCTGCTCGCCCTGTGCTGGATTGCGCTCGGCATTCGCGGATTGCTCAGTCGTTACGTGCAGACCGCGACCGCCCTGGTTGCGTGCTCAATGGTGTTCTCGGTACTGATCATTCCATTGGCCTGGTTGTTCGGCACGCCAGAGAGTGCCGAGACTGTGCTTACTCCCGAGCAAACGCTGATTGCCTGGCTTGGCCTCGGTGTTCTCGTGTGGAAGATCGCCGTCGACGGGCACAATGTCCGCCAGGCAATGGATGCACCCTTCTGGCTCGGTTTCTCGCTGGCTCTGGCATGGACGATCGCCGATTTCTCCTTGAGCCGCATTCTGTTCGCTGGAGCAGCTTCTTGAGGCTGCGGTGAGCGGAAAGCCGTAAGCGATGAGCGGGAAAAGCATTTCCGGCGATCTGTTTGTTCGCCGACGAGATCGAATCGTTGTTGACAATCTGCAAAGGCTTGCGATGCTTGCGCCGCTAACCGCTAACCGCTAACCGCTAACCGCTAACCGCTAACCGCTAACCGGCCAGAATGAAACTCCATATCCTCGGAATCTGTGGCACGTTCATGGGCGGTATCGCCGCGCTCGCGCGCGAGCTCGGTCATGAGGTCGAAGGCAGCGACAGCAATGTCTATCCGCCGATGAGCAGCCAGCTCGAATTGCTCGGCATCACGCTCAAGCCCGGCTATACCGCCGACCACATCGCCGCCGACACCGATCAGGTCATCGTTGGCAATGCGTTGTCGCGTGGCAACGCCGCCGTCGAACACGTCCTCGATCAGCGCCTGGCCTACATCTCCGGCCCGCAATGGCTGGGCGAGCAGCTGCTTGGACCACGCCGCGTGGTCGCCGTAGCGGGTACGCACGGCAAGACCACCACCACCTCGCTGATTGCCTGGTTGCTCGAGGCTGCCGGCCTCGATCCGGGGTTCCTGATTGGCGGCGTGCCGGGCAATTTCCCGGTCTCGGCGAGGCTCGGCCAAGGCGCGCCGTTTGTCATCGAGGCTGACGAATACGACACGGCGTTTTTCGACAAGCGCTCGAAGTTCGTCCACTACCGCCCATCGATCGCAATCCTCAACAACCTCGAGTTCGACCATGCCGATATCTTTCCCGATGTCGCAGCGATCCAGCGCCAGTTCCACCATCTGGTCCGGATTATCCCGGGTAATGGCCTGATCATCGTCAATGCCGAGGACGAGCACCTGGCCGAAGTACTGGCGATGGGTTGCTGGTCGCATGTCGAGAGCTTCGGCATCAATGCCGGTGACTGGCGTGCGAATCTGCTTGATGCAGACGGTTCGGTTTTCGAAGTCAGGCACAAGGGCAGTTTGATCGGCACGGTGCGCTGGCCCTTGCTCGGGCGCCACAATGTCATGAATGCACTCGCTGCCCTCGCCGCGACGCGGGCGGCCGGAGCTGATGTCGCCGCACTGCTTCCGGTCTTCGCGGATTTCCTCAGTGTGAAGCGACGCATGGAACAGATTGCCGAGCGCGAGGGCATCGTTGTCTACGACGATTTTGCCCATCATCCGACCGCGATCGAGACAACCCTGGCCGGTCTGCGCGCGAAAATCGGCGATGCCCGCATCCTCGTCGCAATCGAGCCACGCTCCAATTCGATGCGACTCGGCGCGCATGCCGCGCAACTGGCACCGTCACTGGCCAGCGCCGATCAGGTCTTCCTGCTGCGACGCCCGGAGCTGCCCTGGGATGCGCAGAAAGTGATCGCCGCGCTTGATGGTCGTGCGCAGGCGGTTGCCGATGTCGATGCGCTGCTCGATGCACTGCACGCAGCGGCTCGTCCTGGCGATCATATTGTTTTCATGTCGAACGGCGGGTTCGAATCGGCACCGCGCCGATTCGCGGATCGGCTGGGCGCTTGATCGCGACATGAGCGGATCCGATCTGCCGCTGTTTCCACTGTCTTCGGTCTTGTTTCCGGAGGGTGCGCTCAACCTGCGTATCTTCGAGCGTCGTTATCTCGATCTGATCCGCGATTGCGCGCGCAACGGCTCGGGCTTCGGTGTTTGCCTGATCCTTGATGGCGGGGAAGTCGGCGAGCCTGCAACGCCGGTGACGGTGGGAACGCTGGCGCGCATCGTCGATTTCCATACCAGGTCTGATGGTCTGCTCGGTATCCTTGCCCGCGGTGAGCGGCGATTTCGCGTGCAGCACACGCGTGTGCGCGACACTGGCCTGATCCATGCGCAGGTCGAATGGCTTGATGACGGCGAAGCGCAACCGGTGCCCGCCGAATGCGGCTTGCTGGCGACCATCCTCGAACGATTCCATGAACAGGCCGGCGGCGAGTACGCGCAGATCGAGCGCGCCCGCTATGATGATGCGGCCTGGGTTGCCTACCGGCTCGCCGAAGCGCTTCCGCTGGAGCAGGCAGAGCGGCAGCTGCTGCTGCAGATGCCCGGCCCGATCGAGCGATTGCAACAGTTGATGCACTACCTGCCGCGTTTCCAGAGCGCTTGAGAGGATGACCATGAGTTCATTGAAGGGAAAGACCCTTTTCATTACCGGCGCATCGCGCGGCATCGGACTGGCCATCGCCAGGCGTGCGGCGCGCGATGGAGCCAACATCGTCATTGCCGCCAAGAGTGCAGTGGCGAATCCGAAGCTGCCCGGCACGATCTACAGCGCGGCTGCGGAGATCGAGGCAGCAGGTGGCCAGGCCTTGCCGTTGCAAGTCGATATCCGTGACGAAGAGAGCGTGGTTGCCGCCGTGGCCGAGGCGGTCAAGCGCTTCGGTGGCATCGATATTCTGGTCAACAATGCCAGCGCGATCTGGCTGTGCGGTACGGCCGAGACGCCGATGAAGCGCTACGACCTCATGCATCAGGTCAATGCGCGCGGCACGTTTCTTTGTTCGCAGGCATGCCTGCCACATCTCAAGCAGGCGGCCAATCCGCACATCCTCAACCTGTCACCCCCGTTGTCGATGGATCCGAAGTGGTTTGCCCCGCACGTCGCCTATACGATGGCCAAATACGGCATGAGTCTGTGTGTGCTCGGCATGGCGGCCGAGTTCCGTGACATCGGCATTGCAGTCAATGCGCTGTGGCCGCGCACGGTGATCGCGACCGACGCGCTGAACATGATTCCCGGCATCAGCACGGAAAACGCGCGCACGCCGGAGATCGTCGCCGATGCCGCGCATGCGATCCTGACCATGCCGAGTCGCGAGCAGACCGGCGGCTTCCTGATCGATGATGAGGTGCTGGCCGGGCAGGGCGTGACAGATCTTGACCGATATGCCGTTTCACCCGGAAAACCGTTATTGCCGGATCTCTTTCTCGATTAGGCACGCTATCCACACCGGCTTGGCCAGAATCAAAGAGTTTCCGGGGAGGAAACCATGTTCAACACCATTCGGCTGGCTGCAAGCGCCACCCTCGTCCTTGCCGCGTCCGCATCGCCGGTTGCCGTAGCCGACCTGCTGATCCACGATGGTTTCGAAACTTGCTGGGTGACGGCGAAAACCAAACCGCAGTTTCTCGAATCGATACGCACGAGCATCGACGGCACCAGTGCCTGCATTCCGGCACAGTCGGGAAACCAGACGGGAATCGACTACACGGTTTGTTCGGCGACGAATGGCTGCGGGATCGGCATCAGTGGATGTCCCGTCTCGATCACGGCTGGGGCATTCTCCGGGGATTTCGCCGCGGGACACTTCACCGGCCCGGGTAGCGCGGCGAACATCATCGTGCCGATAACCACGAGTCTGTTTCCGGCCTGTTCGATCAGTCTGAATACGATCACGCTCGGCTATACGCTCGATTATCTGATGCAGACCGATGGTGTCGACGGCGTCTACAGCATCAATCTCATGCCTCCGGCTGTCGCGATAAGCAACTATGTTCTGAGCAATATCGATTGCAATGCAACCTTGTTCAGTCTCATCAGTGGCAATGTGGCGGCAGCGGTTTCGGCCGCTGAGGCGAATGTCGCCGCGGCGATCGAGCCGCGTCTGCGCACCGATACCCTGGAGCAATCCGTGTGTCCGTTGTCGACTCCGTGATTTGAAACCGATCGTGCGCAGGTGGAGGCAATTCCCGGCATGAACGAAACCGCCGAGCTGATTGTCGCAGCGCGGGAATCTCAGCTGCCGATCTACCGCCAGCGCGAGCTGATCCTGGATCGTGGCAAGGGTTCGCGCGTCTGGGATCTGGAAGGCAAGGAGTACATCGATTTCGCCGCCGGCATTGCGGTCAACGCGCTGGGTCATGGCGATGCGGAGATGCTTGCCGCCCTTCACGCGCAGGCCGGCAAGCTCTGGCACACCAGCAACGTGTTCTTTACCGAACCGTCGATCCGGCTAGCCGAAGAACTCGTCGCGGCGAGCGGATTCGCCAGGCACGTCTTCCTGTGCAATTCGGGAACCGAAGCCAACGAAGCGGCCATCAAGCTGGTGCGCAAACATGCGGCCGATCAGGGCCGTGGGCCGGATCAGCGCGTGATCCTGAGTTTCGCCGGCTCGTTCCACGGGCGCACGCTGGCAGCCGTCACCGCAACGGCACAAGCGAAATATCAGCAGGGTTACGAGCCTCTTCCTGGCGGATTCCGTTACTCGGCCTTCAATGACATTGCCGCACTGGATCAGGTGCTGACCGACGACGTCGCCGGCGTGCTGGTCGAACCGATTCAGGGCGAGGGCGGTGTGGTTCCGGCGACGGACGAATTTCTGCAGGCGCTGCGCGAACGCTGCGACAGGATTGGTGCCTTGCTGGTGTTCGACGAGATCCAGTCGGGAATGGGCCGCAGCGGAAGACTGTGGGCGCATCAATGGTCCAGTGTGCAACCCGATGTCATGACCCTGGCCAAGGCGCTCGGTTGTGGCTTTCCGATTGGCGCGATGCTGGTAGATCCGAAGGCTGCGGAGGCGATGCAGTTCGGCTCCCACGGTACGACGTTCGGCGGTAATCCGCTGGCTGCCGCCGTCGCACGTGTGGCCTTGCGACGCCTGGCTTCGCCTGCCATCGCCGCCAATGTCGAACAGCGTTCGCAGCAATTGCGCGAAGGCCTGGAAGCAATCGGAAGCGAACTCGGCGTGTTCGCGCAAATCCGCGGGCGCGGCCTGATGCTCGGTGCCGTTCTCGCGTCGGCGTGGTTCCCGCGCGGTGGCGAGATCCTCGATGCGGCGGCGCGCGAAGGTTTGCTGTTGCTGCAGGCAGGATCAGAGGTGTTGCGCTTCGTGCCGGCACTCAATATCGAGAGCGCGGATGTCGCGGCGGGCTTGCAAAGATTGCGCGCGGCGCTGATGACGCTATCGGTTTGAGCCGACGCCGTGGATGACGCGGGAACTCAGGGTTATTTGAGGGCCTGGGCGAGATCGGCGATCAGGTCATCCGGATGCTCGAGCCCGATTGAAAGCCGCAGCAAGTTTTCCGGCGAGGTCGGCCTGGCTCCCTCGACCGAGGCCCGATGTTCGACCAGTGATTCGCAGCCGCCAAGCGAGGTGGCATTGGTGAATACCTTGAGTCGGCCTGCCATTGTGATCGCGGCGCTGCGTCCGCCGTGCAACTCGATGCTGAGCATGCCGCCGAAGTCGCTCATCTGGCGCGCCGCAATTGCGTGTCCCGGATGACTGGCCAGACCCGGATAATTGACCCGCTCGATGGCCGAATGCGCGGCAAGAAAACCGGCGACTGCGCGTGCATTTGTGCAGTGCATCGCCATCCGCGCCGGCAATGAGCGGCAGCCACGCAAGGTCAGCCAGGCGCTGAAAGGAGCCAGCGTTGCGCCGGTGATGTGCAGACGATGGGCCACGCGTTCATGCCGATCGTCCGCGCGCTTGAAAACCAGCGCGCCACCGAGCACATCGCTGTGGCCACCGAAATACTTGGTCGTCGAATGCATGACGATATCGGCGCCAAGTTCCAGCGGACGTTGCAGTACCGGTGAGGCAAAGGTGTTGTCGCAGACCAGCAAGCTCCCGTGCGCCTTTGCGATTCCGGCCAGCGCCTGGATGTCAGTGATCTTCATGCGCGGATTCGATGGCGTCTCGATCCAGATCAGATCGATGCCATCGCGGCAAAGCCGTTCCAGGGCATCGAGATCCGCCATGTCGATCGTGCTCACGCGAACGCCGCGTTGCGCAAGAAACTCCGCGCCGAGCACGCGCAAACCGGTATAGCAATCATCCGGTATCGCGATATGCGAGCCTGAATCCAGCGACTCCAGCAGGCAACTGATGGCGGCCATGCCCGAAGCGAACGTCAGCGCGGTGGCGCCGCCTTCTAGCGCGGCAAGCGCCGCACAAAGGCGATCATTGGTCGGATTGCCCTCGCGCTGGTACTCGTAGCCGGCAATGCGCTCGGCCGCCGGGCCATGCCGGAACGTCGTGGCCAGATGGATCGGCGGCGTCAGCGCGCCCGTTGCAGCATCGCTCGCACCACCGGCATGGATGGCTAGGGTTTCAAGGCGCATCTCGGGTCTCCTGGGGCAACGTCGGCCATCTCGTGGTGGTGCAACCCGACCGCCTATGCTGCCAAGGTCTTGAACGCTTCGCGAGCGACCTTGAGGGTGTCAGCAATGATCTGCTCGTCGTGCGCCATCGACATGAATCCCGCCTCGTAGGCCGAAGGTGCGAGAAATACGCCACCGTCCAGCATGAGCTTGAAGAATCGGTTGAACCGCGGGATGTCGCAAGCGGTTGCCTGTGCGAAGGTTTCGATCTTCTTGTCGCTGAAGAACAAGCCAAACATGCCACCCACGCGTGTGGTCGTGAACGCAATGCCTTCGCTGTCGGCCAGAGCCTGCAAACCATCGACGAGCAGTTGCGTGCGACGGCTCAATTCGGCGTGGAAGCCAGGAGCCTGGATCAGCTCGAGCATGGCCAGGCCTGCGGCCATCGCCACCGGATTCCCACTCAGTGTGCCGGCCTGGTAGATCGGCCCGGCCGGCGAGATCTGATTCATGATCTCGCGCGTGCCGCCATAAGCGCCGACCGGCATGCCGCCGCCGATGATCTTGCCGAGCGTGGTCAGGTCCGGCTTGATGCCGTAGTGCGCTTGCGCGCCACCGAGGGCAACGCGGAATCCGGTCATCACTTCGTCGAAGATCAGCAGTGCGCCATGCCTTGTGCACAACTCGCGCAGGTGTTGCAGAAAACCATCATGTGGCGGAACACAGTTCATATTGCCCGGCACTGGCTCGACAATCAGTCCGGCGATATCGCTGCCGACGTCGTCGAACATTCGTGTCGCCGCATCGAAATCGTTGAACGGCAGGGTCAGGGTCAGGTCGGCCAGCGTCTTGGGTACGCCCGGCGAGGTTGGTGTTCCGAATGTCAATGCGCCGGATCCGGCCTTGACCAGGAACGCGTCGCCATGTCCGTGGTAGCAGCCCTCAAACTTGACGATGCGTGAGCGGCCAGTAAAGCCGCGCGCCAGTCGTATCGCCGACATGGTCGCTTCGGTTCCCGAGTTGACCATGCGCGAGACTTCGATCGAAGGCACCAGCTTGCTGATCGTCTCGGCCATCGTGATTTCGGCCGGGCAGGGTGTTCCAAAGGACAGGCCGTTGCCGATGGCCTTGGCCACGGCTTCGCGCACGGCAGGATGGTTGTGACCTGCGATCATCGGCCCCCAGGAACCAACGTAGTCGATGTAGCGCTTGCCTTCGACATCCCAGAGATACGGGCCATCGGCGCGTTGGGTGAAGAACGGTTCGCCGCCGACCGACTTGAACGCACGTACCGGCGAATTCACGCCGCCCGGCATCAGGGTCTGGGCGCGCTGGAACAACTCGTGATTTGAACGCATTGAATTCTCGATGGAGTCAGGAAAAAAGCTGGCTGAAGCGCCGCGCAACGGCTTCGATATCGGTCGCGTTAAACAGCGATGAAATGACCGCCACGCTGTCGGCACCTGCCCCAATCAATGCTGGCGCATTGTCCGGGCTGATACCGCCGATCGCCACCACCGGCAGCCCAAGTGATTTCGAAGCGGATAGAAGTTCAGGCGTTGCATGGCGTGCAGTTGGTTTTGTCGACGACGAGTGGAACGCGCCAAAGGCGACATAATCGGCCCCTTGATGGGCGGCTCGCCGGGCGCGATCAAACGAGTCATAGCAGGATATTCCGATGATGGCCTGCTTGCCGAGGCGATTTCTCGCCGAGGCGATGTCGGCGTCGTCCGCACCAAGATGCACGCCCGCCGCATGGCAGGTCAAGGAAAGTTCGATATCGTCGTTGATGATCAGGGGCACAGAATGCATGGCGCAGAGGTCGGCGAGCATGGCTGCTTCGGTCATCCGTCGCGATTGATCGCCGGTTTTGTCGCGATACTGGATGACACTGGCGCCGCCAGCCAGGGCAGCTTCGACGGCCGCCCGCAGATCATGTCGGGGCCCGTTCGTGATCGCGTAGAGGCCTCTGATTCTGGGCATGTGATTCAGCGTTCCGACTTTGCGCACGATGCGCAAGCTGACACAATGATATGCGCAGCGCTCGCGCGCATCCTCATTTCCACCCCGAGTGACCATGACCAGGACAGAGATGCCGTTTAGAACCTTCATGTGCGTGGTTTGCGGATTCCTCTATAGCGAGGCCGACGGCTGGCCAGACGACGGGATCGAGCCAGGCACGCGCTGGGAAGATGTGCCTGAAACCTGGACCTGTCCTGATTGCGGCGTGACCAAGTCCGATTTCGAGATGATCGAGATCTGATCCCGCCGGATCATCGCAATGCTATTGCCCTCGCTACGCCACAATTCATCCCTGGCCGGGCTCGCTGTGTCGCTCCGGTGACCGCGCGGATTGCTCAACTGACCACCAGTCAACAAGCGCCAGCAAGGCGAAGGTGGTCGAGATGCAAGTCTTTGTTCCGGTGGAAGATGCTCCCTCCAGCGCAAGTATTCCGATGCTGATTCCTTATCGGTGCGGTGTCGTTTGCGAGCATGCATTGCGTGCGGGAACTGATGATGTACGCAGATCGGCTTCGCGGCCGGCTGTCGGTCAGGGCTGTCGATCGATTCAGGGCCCGCACCAGGTGCTTGACGAGGGTCGTCGAGCCCAGCCGATGGCTGGCCGCAAATGATTCGGCGAAAAAAATCGGATCCCCCCTTCCGCAAACCCCCGAGTGCGGTTAGGATGCGCGCCCCCTGGACGGACGGCTGAGCAATCGGCTGGTGTTCAGGGGCGATCGGAACGCGGTGTCGGGAGGGTGAAATAGTTCTCGCGGGGTGTTGACGGTCGGGAAATAGGTTGTATGATGTGCGGCT
>CAYMHF010000039.1:0-9531 GCA_964390215.1 uncultured Dokdonella sp.
TCCAGACTCCGTTCCACCTCCCATCGAGGAGCGAAAATAAGTGGGGAAACCTCAGACTGAAGCCGCTTCCTGCATGGAAACGCAAGCGCATCGCGGCTGAAGCCGGCTCCTACGAACTTTCGCCAAGACCATCGCGATCAGCAGCGATCCCGTAGATTGGTGGTGAGCGAATGCGAACCCCAACGCCAACGGCTTGCAATTGACTCATCGCACGATGGATAGAAAACCGTTGGGGTGCGCTGGCGCTTACCCCAACCTACTCGAACTCACCACTCCCCACTCTCTCATAATCGAATAGCTTTGAACTCAAACCGGAGGGATTCAGGATGAACAGTGGCAAGGAGCCCTCAGCCACCGCCGCGACCGAAATCGAGGGCATTTCGCCCAGCGTGAGTGGCACCGACTCACTCGCCGCAGGCACGCGAATAGGCGTCTACCGGATTCGCCGGTCGCTCGGCGAAGGCGGCATGGGCCAGGTCTATCTGGCCGAACAGACGGCGCCCGGTCAGCGCAATGCTGCAGACGCGCAGTCATCGAGCACGTTCGTTCATTGCCCGGCACCGCCTAGGCATTGCGGCGGCAAGTCTGATCCTGCTCGCCTTGCTGGCCGGCACGGCCGTTGCCATGCACGGACTTGGCGAAGCGCGCCAATCGGCGCTCTTGGCGCATGCCGAAGCCGTCAAGGCGGATCGCGTGGCGCAGTTCGTGCGCACGATGCTGGCTGGCATCGATCCCGATCGTGCCCGCGGCATGGACAACAAGCTCATGTATGCGATTCTCGATTCAGCAGCGAAGCGTGTTGGCGACGAACTCGCCGACCAACCCGATGTGCGCGCGGAGATCGAGCGCACGATCGCCGGCAGCTACTCCTTGCTCGGCGACTACGGGCGGGCCCAGATTCATTTCGATGCGGCCATCGATTCTGCGCGCGCGGGTCGGCTGCCGCGCGGCGAGATGGCGCGAATGGCGGCGCGGGCCGCCGTCAATCTCGAGAGCCAGGGTCGATTGGCCGATGCATTGGCTGCGGTGCAGACGGCATTCGATGAGCTCAAATCATTGCCGGCCGATGATCGCGATCGCCTCAGTGTCGAATCGACCCTTGCCGGTATCGAGGCCGCCGCCGGCAAACCAGAACAGGCGCTCGAACGTTTCCATCGTGTGCTCGCATTGCAGAGGCAACTGTTCGGTGACGATAGCGATGATGTCCTCAACACGCTGGACGACCTGGCCGACGTCGATATCGATACCAACCATCTCGATGAAGCACGAATACTGCTGGAGGAATTGCTTGGCCGCTACCGCGCCCACTACGACGAGGAGCACTTCAATACGTTTGGCGCGATCAACGGACTGGCCATCATCGCCCTCGAACAGAAGCGATTTGCCGATGCGGAAAAACTGCTTGCGCCGCAATTGCCGATCATCGAGCGCCAGTTCGGCAAGGATCACCCGGTTACCCTGCGACTGATCAGCAACCTGGGTGGCGCGATTCGCCAGCAAGGTCGAAACGAGGACGCGCGCCCGTACTACGAACGCTCGGTGGCACTGGCGCAGATGCTCTACGGCGCGGAGAACCCGACCACGATCATCGCCGAATCCAACTTGTCACTGTTGCTGCGCGACAGTGGAG
This sequence comes from uncultured Dokdonella sp., assembly GCA_964390215.1. Classification (GTDB taxonomy): domain Bacteria; phylum Pseudomonadota; class Gammaproteobacteria; order Xanthomonadales; family Rhodanobacteraceae; genus Dokdonella. The sequence continues at coordinate 1,631 of CAYMHF010000039.1, forward strand.
ATCTGACGGCTGCCGAAGCACACGGTCGCGTCGCCGTGAAGCATGCCGACAAGGTCTGGGCCAACCATGCCTACCGCGGCATCATGCATCGTGAGCTGGCCACGGTTCTGGTTGCCGAGAGGAAATATCAGGAAGCCGAAGCCGAACTCAATCGCGCCTGGGACGTGCTGAGCAAGGCTGATGGCTTTGCTCCGAGCCATCCGCGCAGTCAGGATGTCGTCGACACCTTCATCGCGCTCTACCAGGCCTGGGCGAAGCCGAAGCAGGAAGTCGAATGGCGTTCGCGCAAGTCGACTTCGCCGTGATATCGCCTGTCAGCGCTTGACCTGGATCAGATCGAGTGCTGATCCATCCGGCAGGCGCGCGCTGATCCGCGATTCGATGCGGTCGAGCTCGTGTGCACGTTGGCACAGCGCGTCGGCCCGAATTTCCAGCTCCCTGGCGTGCTTTTCGACGGCTTTCTCGACGTTCTTCTCGATCGACTCCGCGCGCGCTTCGAGCTCGGCGACGGCGGCTTCATCGCCACTCAGCGCAACCTTGATTGCCTGGGCCGTGATATTGCCGACCATTTCTCCGATCAGGGATCCGACCGATCCTTCGATCAGCCGACTGATTTCGTGTTCCGATTGCGAACCCCAGTCATCGCGCGCATTGATTGAGCGCTTCAACTCCTCGGCCGTGCGTGCGATGCGTTCGGCACTCGCGCGCGCCTGGTGCGCATCGCTGGCAAATGCGGTGGAAACATGGCCGACCGCCTCGAATGCGATCGCCACGGCATCGACCGCCAGCGCCTTGGCCTCGGGGATGATCGCGCGGATCGCGTGCTCAAGTTCGAGCGCATGGCCGCGGTCTTCGGCATTGAGTGCCAGCGCACGTCCATCGACCTCGATCACGCCACCCGGCAACAAGGTCACGACGCGCTGCGTCTTGTCGTCGGTGAACGAAATCCGGCGCGCATCGATCCTGGTCGAATAGCTGCTCCTGACGTCACAGTGGTCGCTGTCGATGTTGACCTTGGCCATGGTGCTGCCAACGCTCAGCGCAAACGTGACGGCGACCAGACTGACAAGTGGACGGATGTTCATGGCGCAACCTCAAGCGGGGGAGTCGATGTTTCGATGCCGGGTTTGTCGGGATGGTTTAAGGGGTGGGAGTGGGAAGCGGTGAGCGGTAAGCGGTGAGCGGTGAGCGGTGAGCGGTGAGCGGTGAGCGGGAAGAGCATTGCGGCTTTCAGAATGTGGTCAACAACCATATCCGGTCTTCGCCAGCAAACAGACTTTGCCTGACCGGCCTTCCCCGCTATCCGCTCACCGCTCACCGCTCCCTACTCCCCACTCCCGCTCCTGGAGCCCTGGTGCTCCTTGAGCCAGATCATCGAGCGGTGCACACGCGCGTAGCCACTCGGATGATCGTAAAAGATGATTTCCTCGAGTGCGCCGGGCTTGATCTTGCGATAGGTCGACAAGCGCATCGCGGCCATCGCGAAGCCGTTCGGTTCCTGGGCGGCATTGAGGCCGTAGGCATCGGCCTCGGCTTCGGCCTGACGAATCACCGAATTGGTCAGCGGCGTGGCGAAGAAGAAGAACAACGAGAGGATCGCCACGGCCAGTGGCAACGCGGCCGGATCAGCGCGATCCTCGAGCCCGAAGCGCGAACCCCAGCGAACCAGGGCGCGATCGAACAGGCGATGCACGACCCAAAAACCGAGACCGAGAATCAGGGTCATGTAGATAACCAGGCGCAGACCATGATTGAGCACGTAGTGGCCCATTTCGTGGCCGAGCACGGCCAGGATCTCGGGCTTCGAGGTGCGATCGAGCAGGTTGTCATTGAGCGCAACCCGGGTCGTGCCAAGGAACCCGGAGACATTCGCGCTGATCCGCGTGGTCTGTTTCGATGCATCGAATTCGACCACATTGTTGTCGGGAATCATGTTCGCCCGGGCCAGCGACAAAACCCGTTCGCGAACTTCACCCTGACGCAGCGGCTTGTAGTCGTTGAATACCGGATCGAGGAAAACCGGCGCGATCATCATGAAGAACAGGATCATCACGAAGGCACCGCCAGTGGCCCAGATCCACCAGCGTGCACCGGCCTTGCGCACCGCGGCATAGAGCAGGGCGAATATCGGCGGCAGGATGATCAGGCCGACCACCAGTTCCTTGAGCTGATCAACCGACCAGTCACCAAAGGTTTGCGTGGCAAGACCGTAGGCGTGTTCGCGGAAAAAGCCCGTGTAGATCGTCAGCGGCAGCGCGAGCAGGGTACCGATCAGCAGCCATTGCGCGGTGTAGATCATCGTGTACAACCACGGCTTTCGGCTGACGCGTCGGCCAATGTCACGCATCTTGCGTGACAGCCCGCTGCGCAGCAGGATCCAGGCGACGACCAGGCCGTACAACAAGCCCCAGAGTTGCAGCCAATAGCCGCCCTCGAAATAGGCGTCCGACTGCGCACGCTGTGCAGGCGTGAGCAGCGCCAGATAGGCCTCGGTAGCCTTGTCGACATCGAAGTCGGGGCCAGGCCGGGCAGCGTCGGGAATCTGCAGGCCAGGCGGCAATTCGGCGACCGGTGCAGCGATCGTCTGCAGTGGTGTCGTCAACAGGAAACCGAGCAGGACGAGCACGGTCAGCCAATGAAACCTCTTCATGCGGCAACTCCCCGAAGCAACGAAGAGCGGACAGTACATCAGCAGACGCTCGCGCGTATTGCTCGAAAGTCATGGGGCATGAAAAAGCCGCAGCGTCCCGGGATGCTGCGGCTTTGATGGAGCCGAGGATGTCGGTCAGTCGGCCTTGCTGATCGTGAAGCCGCCAAAACTGATGCCGAGATTGACGCCCTCACCGGTACCAGCCAGGGCCAGCGACACCGTGCCCTTGGTCAGCACCTGCGCGGTGGCCGACTTGCCGGCCGCAGCCGTCGCTTCGCCCTGCGCATAAGTGCCGAGGACGTCGCTCATCCTGTGCACGTCGGTGAACTTGCCCTTGCCATCATCGATATGTGCCTTGCCGACGGTCAAGCCGCCCCCCTTGGCCGAGATCTTCACGCGCATCGACTGGCCGTTTTCGCAGGTGACCACCCCGGTGCCTTCGGCATGCTTGTAGATGGCCGACCAGCCGGTCAGGCTGAAGCGCATCGAGCAATCGAGGTTTGCCTCGGCGGCCTGCGTCTGCGGCGCGGCTGCGATGCCCATGGCCAGAGCCAGCGCGGTGGCGGCGATACCTGTCTTGATCATTGTCATGTTCGATCTCCTCTCGTTGGGGTGGGCGGAGTCTCACCCTGATTTGCTGAACGCGACGAAACCGGAATCTCCGATTCAGCAGGTTACTGAACGACGTGGTTCAGTTGCTGAAATCGTGGAGGACGCGCCAGCGATCCATCTTTTCCTCACGCGTCATGGCGGCATGGGCCGGACTGGTCGAGGGCAGATCCAGCAGGACAAGGGTGGATTGCCGTGCCGCCTCCATGCGCGGCAGGACCAGCCGGCGAAACACCTGTCCAGCGCGCCCGCCGTTCAGGGCAATCGCGCGGATCGAGGGTATGCGCTGGAGCAAGTCGGGGATGTCGTTGGCGATTTCGCTGTCACGCATGATGGCGCTGTCGAGACTGCCCTTGCGCTCGCACTGGCGCAACACGTCCCAGATCCCGACACCGTGCGCGTGCAGGCGGGCAATACGTTCGGCGTAGGCAAGCTCCTGTGCCGCTCCGAACATTTTGCCCATCAACGGCCAGAACAGGTTTCGTGGATGGGCATAAGCCTGCTGTACGGCGAGCGAGCGCACGCTGGGCGCGGTGCCGAGGATGAGCACGCGACAGTCGTCGGCGACCTGCGCTGGAAAGCTGTCGACACGCGCGCCGCTGAAAATGATTTCGGTCATGGCTGAAGTCAGGCAGGAGTCCGGACTGTGGGATCAAGTATCAGGGAGTAGTCTGAAAATGGGGACGGAGGCATTTTTTTGGGCAGTGCGCCCGTCATCCCGGCGCAATTCAAACAGAAAATTCCTCCGTCCCCTTTTTTTGCGAGACGAGATGATCGCCGAGCCGCATCAGCGTGATGACATCCTGGCGATTGTGATCGAGCACGCGGGCCAGGTTGACGCTTGATTGACCACGCAGGAATGAAAGCCAGGCGGCGGGCGCTTCGGATCCGGGCAGATCGTCTTCCCGGACAATGCGCAGTACTTCGCGTTCGATCGTCGACAACTTGCAATTCGGCAAGTGCTCTTTGTAAACCCGGCGGGTCGGGTGCAACCAATCGATATGCGGAAGCTCGGCCAGGCGATGGGAAACCCGATTGAGGCGAAAGCGCCCCTTCAGCAACGGCGCGTCATAGCTCTTGCCGTTGTAGCTGACCAGAATGGTCTCGGCGGACAACCAATCCGCGAACATCTGCAGCATGGCGCGTTCGCCGGCGATGGCGGTGAGATAGAGCTGGCGTACGCACAGGTGATCGTCCTTCCAGGCGGCGACACCAATCATGAAGGCACGTGTGCCGACGCCGCCGGCGAGTCCGGTGGTCTCGGTATCGAAGCAGAGCAAGCGACGCCGGTCGAATGCCATATCGCCGATGGCGGGCACGACCAGAGTCGTCGAGGCTTGATAGGGGAATGTGCGTTCCACCAGGCGCAATCCAGGTGCGATTTCGTCGCCGGCCGGAGCTTCCAGCTTCTTCTGCTGCTGCAACTTGCGCTGATGCATCAGCTTGCGCAATACATCCAGGCGCGAGGGCTCGCGCGCTCCGGTCAGATTGCCGGAGACGCCGGCACGCGGTGGCGGAAGCGCACACGAGGAATGTCCGGCCGTGCTGGAACCGGTCAGCAACCCTGCATCGATCCTGAGCTGCCGCAGCTTTTCCGCCACGCGGTTCATGCGTCGAGCAGGGCCAGAACCGCCGCCGCACATTCACGCTGCGTCGCACGCGCATCTTCATCGGCCTCGCTTACCGGGCCAATGCAAGCGGGACACCCGTAGCTGCAGTCACAACTCTCAACCAGCATCATCGCTTCGCGTACGAGCAGTCGTGCACTTCGGAACAGTGGCTCGGACAAGCCCATGCCGCCCGGGAAGTTGTCATACAGGTAGAGGGTCGGAAGGAAGACATCGGCGCGCTCGGGATCGCCGGCCTGGCCGTCCGGTTCGCGCCACTGGCCACGGCCCTTGGCATCGCGGGTGGCGAACCAGGCGGCATCACCGGAACCCACCGCTTTCTGCAGATCGCGGCCATCGGCCATCGCACGCAGCGATGCCACGGTATGCAACGCATGCGCGGCCCCGAGGAAGCCATCGAGTGCGTCCTGGCGACTGGCGAAGTTGGCTTCCAGTACGGCTTGGGTCAGTTGCCACCAGAGTGCGCTGGTATGCAGCTCCTGATCAGGCAGGTTGACCGGGCCATAGCCGATGTTCTCGTGGCTGTAGAAGCGGATCTTCTTGTACCCCGAGACGTGTCGAACCACATGCACTTCACCATGGTGGCTGGTGCCGCGGCCGGCGTTGGCGCCATCGAAGCGCTCCAGCACCTTGAGTTTCGTGTAGTCGATGGCATCGGTGTAGTAATCGGCGGTCGTGCGCGTGACGAACGCCTTGCGTCCTTCCCAATCCAGTCGTTCGACCTGGAACGGACTGGACTGGATCATGTAGATCGCGCCTTCGTAGAGCGTCAAGGCAGCGCTCGAATAGTCGACTTCGGCAATCACGGTCTGGCGGCCGTCACTGCGATCAACGACGACAAAATTGCCATCGGCGACCGAGCGCAGACTCACGGCGCCGGCCGGATAGCTGTCGGCGATCCAGTCCCAGCGGTCGCCTTCATGATGAAGCACGCCGGATTCGGCCAATACGCCGAGAAAGTCATCGACTGCGGAATCGCCAAACGTGTCGCCGCTGACAAACGGCAGTTCGAAGGCAGCGCAGCGGATATGGTCCAGCTTGATCAGAAGCTGGTCCGGGGCGATGCGCGCCTGCTCCGGCGGGGCCGAGTCAAAGAATTCCGGATGGCGCACGACGTATTGATCCAGCGCCTGGCTCGTGGCGACCAGGATTCCGAGTGAGGGCTTCAGGCGCCGACCGGCGCGTCCGAGACGCTGCCAGGTTGCCGCGATCGAGCCGGGGAAGCCATTGAGGATCGCCACATCGAGGGCGCCGATATCGACGCCAAGTTCAAGCGCCGAGGTGCTGACCACACCGTCCACCTGGCCCGCCCGCAGTGCACGTTCGGTTTCGCGGCGTTCGGTGGGCAGATAGCCGCCGCGATAGGCGCGGATACGAACGGGTTTGTGCGGATCGTGATCGAACACATCCTTGAGGTATTTGGTCAGCACCTCGACCATCAACCGCGATTGTGCAAACACGATGGTCTTCATCTTCGCGCGAATGGCGTGGCGGGCGAGCCGCATTGACTGCGAGCGCGCCGAGGCGCGAATGCCCAGATCCGGATTGATCACCGGCGGATTCCACAACAACACATGGCGTTCTCCACACGGGGCTCCGCTGCGGGTGATCGCATGGATCGCCTCGCCGAGCAATGCCTCGGCGTGTTCCTTTGGGTTGCCGATCGTCGCCGAGCAAAGGATGAAGGTGGGCGAAACCCCATAGAACGCGCAGACCCGGCGCAGGCGGCGGATCACGTTGGCGACGTGTGAGCCGAACACGCCGCGATAGGTGTGCACTTCGTCGATGACAACGTAGCGCAGGGATTCGAAGAATTGCGCCCATTTTGTGTGATGGGGCAGGATCGCCTGGTGCAGCATGTCCGGATTGCTGACGACGATATCGCCCTTGACGCGGATGGCCTGCCGCGCATCACTCGGCGTGTCGCCGTCGAACGTGAAGGCGCGCAAACCCAACGTGCCGGCGGCATTCAGTTCGAGCAGTTCGGCCACTTGATCCTGGGCCAGCGCCTTGGTCGGAAACAGGTACAGCGCCTTGGCCTTCGCCTGGCGCACCCCTTCGATCACCGGCAGGTTGTAGCAAAGCGTCTTGCCCGAGGCGGTGGGCGTGACCACGACGACGTGCTCACCTCGCTGCACGTGATCCCACGCCTCACGCTGGTGCGAGTACAGCGCCTCAATCCCGCGCCGCTCCAGTGCCTCGCGGAGTTGATCGGACATCTCGTGTGGAAAGTCGGCCGTGACCGCGGGCTGGGCGGGCCTGCGCAGATAGCCGGTGATGCGATCGCCATATTTGCTGGCCCAGCGTTCCACCAGCCGTTCGACACTGGCGGAGGCCGAGTCCTGGACAACCGGTTCGTTTGCGAGAGACATCAGGGTGGCCATCGACGTAGGCACCGCTGTTTAGCCACCCGGGGTCTCAGAAGATGAGACTGAAAGAAACTGCTGTGGCGTCAGCAACGAGACTGGGCGCCTGCGGTCGGCGCTGTTGTCATCGGTGCTGTACGACCAGAGTTCGCCGTTGGTCTCGGTGGTCGGCTGCAGATGGATCAGACAAGGAATTTGCCGCCGATTCGGCTACACGCGGCGCCTCTCGAGCGGCGGCAACTCAATGGGTTGGAGAATGCGGTCCGGTTCTCTACCCCGGGGGATCCCATTGATATCACGGGGTACGAAGTCGACGGTAATGCGCACGCAACTCGCGGATGAGTGCGGCACTTGGCCGGTGCGCAAGACTCATGACTACCGCCACGACACTCGGCCAAGCACAAGCGATATTGTCGTTTCCGAGCAGGTTGGCTTCGGCGGTCGGATGGATTTGAACGGACTGAGGACGTTGTTCATGTGAATGAATTTAGGCCAACCGATAACATCGCAATTACTTTCGCGTAAGCAAACGTTCTCAGGCCGGCGGGTAGTGTTGTTGCCGCGGTGATGCCCCCTCTGAAAGCTTCAGCCGGGGTCGCTGCGGGGCGTGGGGGGGGGGGGGGGGGGGGGGGTGGGGGGGGGGGGAGG
>CAYMHF010000039.1:9541-29439 GCA_964390215.1 uncultured Dokdonella sp.
TTGGCGTAATCAAACGGTCTCTGGCCGGGGGGTTTGGTTTTTGCCCCGGGTATTCCCCCCCTTAAATCTTCAACCGGCTTCGCTGCGGCACTTCCCCCCCCCCCCAAGCAATGAGGTAACGCCATGAACCAGGACATCATCCAGGGCAAATGGAAACAACTGAAAGGCTCGCTGAAAAACCAGTGGGGCAAGCTGACCGATGACGATGTCAATCGTCTCGAAGGCAACCACCAGTATCTGTCCGGCAAACTGCAGGAGCGCTACGGCTGGGCCAAGGACAAGGCCGAGGAGGAGATCAAGCGCTTCGAGAAGACGCTGCACTGATCAACACCACCCGACCATTGCGCAGGATCTGACCTGCGAAGAAAAGCCACACCTCACCGGGCGTGGCTTTTCTCCTTTACGACAAATGGATCTGCCGCCTACTTCTTCGGCAATGGCTGGAATTTCTTCTCATCGTAGCCGCCGACATCGAAATGCAAGGTGGTTGAGGGCTTGCCCTTGACCGTGACCTCGATGGCGACCTTCTTCGATTTTCCGACTTGGGCTATGAATTTCTTGTCTTCCTCGATGAAGATCGCCGGCTCACCGGTGGGCGGAATACTGCCTTCCATCGTGGTTGGCTTGCCGTCATCGAAGGTCATCGTAACGCGACAAACCTTGGCGCAGCTGAAGCCGGGTTCGCTGCCATAGAGGAACACGCTCTGGCCCCATTCGGTATGCCGCCGAAACACCAGGCGTACCTTTTCCGCACCCAGATCCTCGTTGCTGTAGATCGTTGCCGTGCTCTGCGTACCACCGGCCATTGGCGAGACCTGGTAGCTCCACAAGCGTGACATGCGCCGCGTTTCGCCTTCCGTCGACGCCTTGTCGCGCAGGGCCTCGATGGTCGGGCGAACCCGCGCCGCCGCGGCACTGTCCGGATACATCTTGAGCAACTCGTCGCCCAGCGGCAAAGCCAGCTCGGCGTTATCGGCCTTGAGCATCTGCTCGTACATTGCGTAGTGCTGCTCGGCCTTGGCTTCCATCTGTGCCTTCGCAGCAGCGACAGCGTCGGCGGAGGGTGCAGCGGGTTGGTTCTGATTCGAGCAGGCGCTGATGCTGGCGATCATCAGCAAGGCAACAACAAGGTTTGGCAAATGGCGCATCGGTATCGATTCCGGAAACAGACAAGGCACTCGAATATAGCGCCGATCTCGGGTTCTCGTATGGCCCTTCGATCAATACCTGCGACACGGATCGCGACCGAGGTTGCGCTCATAGGTGGATGGCACCTCATCGAATTCGCGTCCGTCACGGCCCACGGAACGCAATCTGCGACAGGCATCCGAACGAGGGATCCGTTGCCCGCTGACGGCTTCGCGTGCCGCGCCGTGGCGGCCGCCGATCAGGCCACTGCGATCGATTGATGCCGGGCAACGATCATGGCGATAGAACAAAGCGCCGCCATGGGTTCGACACTCGAACGAATAGACAATGGCGGCGCGCGGCGCGGGTCTCGATGCAGACGGCCGTGTCTTGCGCGGGCGAGGCGGACTGGCATGGGCGGTTGGCACGGAGCGCGCTGGCGCCGGCTGAATTTCAATCTGCTTTTCGCGCTTGCCCGATTGGCAAGGATCCGCCTGGTAGGCAATTCCGCCTTCGCGATCCGTGCACTTGAAAACGGTTTCTGCCTGGGCGCGACTGGCGGGAGCCGACAGGGCGATTGCGGCGACAAGCAAAGTGAATGCGGCAACAGGATATTGGGGCACGGCGGCTATCCGGGTCGGGAGACGGAATTTTCGCCAGAGGGGGCACGAACGCATAGCGCAAATCGCCGCTACTGCGTGTAGGAAATTGGCTATAGCTGACTCGCCGACAGCGCTTTCCGCTGGCGGGGAGCCGCAGGTGCTGTCAGGGGGCGAAATTGGATGGTGCTTTCCCGGCTCCTGTGGCCGCGTGTCGCGATAATGCTCTCGCAGGGGTGGTCTCCAGTGATCGGTGTTTTGCGACCCGCTTCCGGGGGGCGTATTCGAGCGCGATGCAGTTTGCCGGGAAGCATCGCGGCTGAAGCCGCTTCCTACGATTCCTTCGGGTCGGCTACGCTGTTTGTATCGACATCCTCACTCCCCACTCCCCACTCCCATGTCATCGCGCAAAATCATCCACGTCGACATGGACGCCTTCTACGCTTCGGTCGAGCAGCGCGACGATCCAGCGCTGCGCGAACGGCCGGTTGTGGTGGCCTGGCGTGGATCGCGCTCGGTTGTTTGTGCCGCCTCCTATGAGGCCCGCAAGTTCGGCGTGCGTTCGGCGATGCCAGCGGTAACGGCCGAGCGCTTGTGTCCGAATGCGGTGTTCGTGCCGCCGGACTTCACACGCTACCGCGCCGTCTCGCGTCAGGTGCGCGAGATCTTCCTGCGCCATACCGATCTGGTGGAGCCGTTGTCACTGGATGAGGCCTATCTCGATGTCACCGAAAACCATGACCATTTGCCATCCGCGACTGCAGTGGCGAAGAAGATCCTTGCCCAGATCCATGAGGAAACTTCGCTCACCGCATCGGCTGGCGTTGCGCCCAACAAGTTCCTCGCCAAGATCGCCTCGGACTGGAACAAGCCCGATGGCTTGTTCGTCATCAGACCCGATGCCGTCGAGGCGTTCCTGACGCCGCTGCCAGTCGCGCGCATCCACGGCGTTGGCAAAGTCATGGACAGAAAACTCGCCGCGCTCGGTATCCGCACGGTTGGCGACCTGCGCGAGCGCGATTTGCGTGAACTGGAAAATCTGTTCGGCCGCTACGGCCGACGCCTGCACGAACTCAGTCTCGGCATCGACGAAAATCCGGTGACGCCGGATCGACCGGTGCAGTCGATCTCGGCCGAAGACACCTTCGCCGAAGACCTGCCGCTGAGCGATCTCGAACCGAAAATCCGCGAACTGTCGGTCAAGGTATGGGCAGCCACTTGCAAGGTCGAACGTGTCGGTCGCACCGTCGTGCTCAAGCTCAAGACCCGCGAGTTCCGCATCTTCACGCGCAGCCTGACGCCGGCAACGATGCCCGCTTCGGCGCAGGAACTGGCCGCAATTGCGCTGGCCCTGCGCGAGCGCGTGCAACTGCCCGCTTCGACCCGCTATCGACTGGTTGGCGTCGGCATCGGCAACTTCGTTGACGCTGACGACCTTGGTGCACAGGCCGGACTGTTTGCGGAGTAGCGCCAAGCCTCGAAACAGTCTCGCCAGCTGCGCGGATATCGGCCGATTCCGACGCTATCGACCGGACAACAGCGGTCGCGATGGGAAGACTGGGACGAACGGATTCTCCTGATTCCCGATGGTTGCCGTCGCTTTCCTGCTGCTCGCCAGCGAGTCGCAAGTCGGCGGCAACGGCACGAGGCCGAGCAGGGCTGATGTGGTCAGGCTACCGATCTCGTTTGCACGAATGGGCAGCGCATCTGCTTGTCATCAAGAGGTTCTGGCGTGCGTGTCGGTGCTTGTGTTCCGAGACATGTCGGAACTCAAGCATCGTCAGAGTCGACTGGTAAAGTTGGATATTGGGGATCGAGTTTGCTGGGATGCGCGGCTTCCCGCGCTTGATCTTGCTGTGGCAGGTGCCGGGATCATGTCCTGCATCTATTTCCAACATCTCCACGCTGATCCGAAAATCTGCCGGTACCTGCAGGTGAGAAACCCGCAGGCACCACTAGTCGGGATCGCCAATGGTGTAGGACTGCTCGACGGAAGCGACATGGAACCAACCGGCCACACGGCAGCCCGTTCGACCGACCCGGCGGAATATCTCCACGGCGCGATCGACTTGCTCGTCCTCGCAAAACAATTCCATCTGCATTTCGCTGATGACTCGGTCGCCAAAATCGATCGAATATTCCTGCTCACGCGCACTGATTGCGCGCAACAGGCCCTTGACGTCAAACAGGCTCAGCTTCCGAAACCCCGCTTCCTCCAGCGAATGGATAAGGTCGGGCACGCGGTGCTTGTGCACGAATGCCTTGATCTGTTTCATGACGCCGCCTCCTGACTCCGTGAATCGAGCATTTTTCGCTCGGCGCGGTTCTCCATCCATTCGTAGAGAACCGGAAGCAGAATCAGCGTGAGCAAGGTCGAGGTGATCAGGCCTCCGACCACGACCGTGGCCAGGGGTCGTTGGGTTTCCGCACCGACGCCGCTGGAAAGCAGCATCGGCACCAGCCCGAGTATCGCCACGCTCGCCGTCATCAATACCGGTCGCAAGCGCAATGCCGTGCCCTGCGTGACTGCGTCTCGCGGACTGAGTCCCTTGTCGCGCAGCTCGTTGAGAAAACTCACCAGCACGATGCCGTTGAGCATGGCCACGCCAAAGACCGCAATGAAGCCGATCGCCGAAGGCACCGAGAGATACTGACCGGTAACGAACAAGGCGAGCAGGCCGCCGATCGTGGCGAACGGCACGTTGGCCAGGATGAGAACCGCGTACTTCACCGAATTGAAGGCGGTATAGAGCAGCACGAAGATGAAGAAAATGGTGACCGGTACGATCAAGGCGAGCTTGGCCAGCGCACGTTGCTGATTCTCGAACGCACCGCCCCACTCGATCCAGTAGCCGGAGGGCAAAGTCACCTGCTGCTGGATGGCTGCTTCAGCATCCTTGACGAAGCCGTCCACATCGCGGCCGCGCACATCCATCTGGATCACGGCATAGCGCTGCAGCTGCTCGCGGCGCACGAAGGAATAACCCTCCGCGACGCTGACATCGGCGACCTCGGACAGCGCTACAAGGGCGCCGGTAGCCGTTCGCATGGGAATCTTGCGCAGGGCTTCCACTGAATTACGCGTCACATCGCTGAGACGCACCGCAATGTCGAAGCGCCGAACGCTGTCGAGCAGGACGCTCACCGGTTCGCCGCCCAAGCCGTTGCGGACGATGGTCAGTACTTCCTCGGCATTCATGCCATGGCGCGCCAGCTCGTCTCGATCGACCTGGATGCGGATCTGGGGTTTGCCGATGTTCGCCTCGAGTGACAGGTCAGCGACGCCTTCGACCCCCGCCAACACGTTTTTCAACTGGCCACTGATGCGATCAAGTTGCTGCAGGTTCTCGCCATAAAGCTTGAGCGCCAGGGTTGCGCGGACACCCGAGATCAACTCCTCGACGCGCATCTGGATCGGCTGGGTATAGCCGGTGACGACATTCGGCACGACAACTTCAAGGGTCTCCTGCATGGCATCTTCGAGCTGTTTGATGTCGCGTCCGCTGCTCCACGCGCTCGCGGGCTTGAGCGAGGTGTAGATTTCCATGTAGTTGACATCAGCGGTCTCGCCCTTTTCCGGGCGACCAATCATGGCTACGGTTGTCTCTACTTCCGGAAATTTCTTGAACGCCTGGGCAATCTTGTTGCTGGTTTCGATGGATTCGGCCAACGACGTCGACGGGATGCCGGTCACCCGCCACATGATCGAACCTTCCTGCATCTGGGGCATGAACTCCTTGCCGAGAAACGGGAACAAGCTGAGGCTCGCGATCAGCGCGAGCACCGCACTGACGACCACGATGCGCTTGTGTTCGAGGGCGGCGCTCAACACGGGCTGGTAACTCCGCTTGATGCGTGCGACCAGCCAGGTGTCACGTTCGGGTTTCGGCTTGAGGATCATCGAAGCCAGCACCGGAATCAGGGTCAGGCTCAGGATCAGCGAACCGGCCATGGCGAAGGCGATATTGAAAGCCATCGGCTTGAACATCTTGCCCTCAAGACCATCCAGCGCGAACAGCGGCAGAAACACGACGATGATGATCGTGATCGCGAAGGTGATCGGGACGGCGACCTCCTTTGCCGCCGCCAGCACCGCCGAGCGACGATCAACCGCTTCGCCCCTCTCAAGGCGTTCGGCCATGATTCGGAACGCGTTCTCGACCATGACCACCGCACCATCCACCATCATGCCGATGCCAATGGCCAGGCCGGCCAGTGACATCAGGTTGGCCGACAAACCGGCTTCGCCCATGCCGATAAATGCGATCAGCATCGCCATCGGCAAGGTCACGATCACGACCAGCGCCGAACGCCAATCACCAAGGAAGACAAACAGGATGATCGCAACAAGGATCGTGCCCTCGACCAGCGCCATGACCGCCGTACGCACCGCCTTGTTGACCAGATCGGTACGCTCGTAAATCGGGGTGATGACCATGCCCTCGGGCAAGGCGTCACGCACCGCGTCGAGCTTGGCCTTGACCGCCTCGACGACCGCCTTGGCATTTTCGCCAATGCGTGCGAGGGCGATGCCAAGCACAACCTCCTCGCCATCGCGGGTGACCGCGCCAAAGCGTGGTGCCGGCGCCTCGACCACGCTGGCGACATCGCGCAGGAAAACCGGGACACCATCCTCGGCCTTGAGCACGATCGCGCCGATGTCGGCACTCGACCTGAGCAGGCCAAGACCCCGCACGAGAAACTGCTCGCGACCGACATCCATCACATTGCCGCCAACCTGACCGTTGTTGGCCGGAATTGCCGCGATCACGTCGGCAAAGGCGAGCCCGCGTGAATACAGGCGTTGCGGATCGATCTGAACCTGGTATTCGCGCACGCCGCCGCCCCACGACGTGACATCGTCGACACCGGGCGCGGTGCGCAGGATCAGACGCACCATCCATTCCTGCCACGTGCGCAGATCCATGTCGCTGACTTGCTCGCTCGACACACCGGGGCCGCGTTCGACCGTGTACCAGAACACCTGACCCAGCCCCGATACATTGGGCCCCATGGCCGGTTTGCCGTAGCCATCGGGTAGCCGATCGCCGATTTCCTGCAGGCGTTCATTGACCAACTGGCGAGCGAAATAGACGTCCATTTCGTCTTCGAAATAGACCGAGACGTAGGACAGCCCAAACAAGCTCACCGAGCGGATCTCCTGCACACGCGGCAAGCCCGCCAACGCGGACTCGATCGGCGTACTCAACAGCAGCTCCACATCCTCCGCGGCAAGCCCGGGCGATTCGGTGTAGATGTTGACCTGCACCGGGGTGACATCAGGAAACGCGTCGATCGGTACATCGCGCACGGCGCGCAGGCCGAGAAAGGCGATGATGGCAAAGCTGATCAATACGAGAAACTTGTAGCGCAGGGAGAGTTCGACCAGACGGTTCAGCATGGCGCACCCCCTGATCCCCGTGGAATTCGATCAATGCCCATGACCTTCTCCCAACTGCGCCTTGAGCATCTGCGACTTCACGGTGAAGACACCGTCGATGACGACGACATCGCCCGCCTGGAGGCCCTCCTTGATGACGGTGTGATCGCCGATGACCTCACCCGTTCGAACGGGCACTGGTTGCAATGCGCTGTCTTTGGTGTCGCGACGAAACACGACGGTTTCGCCATCGATCTGGACCAGCGCACTGGTCGGCACAGCCAATCGGGTAGCCGTTTGAGATGCCGCATCTGCGTTTGAGGTTGTCTCGAAATACACATCGACGTAGTCGCCGCTGTGCAAGTGATCATCCGGGTTGGGTACTTCGACCCGAACCGTCGCATTGCGCGTGGCCTCCGAGGTGCGATGCGCATTGCGCATGACCGTACCTGGAATGCGTTGACCGCCCGAGACAATGACGGCCGGCGCCCCGGCCTTGACGTGTGAAGCGGATTCCGATGGCAGCTTGGCGTCAACCCATACGGTGGATTCATCGACCAGGCGGAACAGCGTCGTACCCGGTTCGATGCGTTGACCGACCACGAAATCATCCTCGGTCAGACGGCCCGCGTGCGGCGCCTCCAGGGTGAACTCGCCATTGCTGCGACCGTCTGCCGTGCCCGACAAGCCATAGGCTCGGGCCGTGGCTGTGGCGCGATCAAGGGCGACCTTGGCCTCCTTGATGCGACGACCAGACACCGCCTCGCGGCCCAATGCGGATACGCGCCGCCATTCCTCTTCGGCAATGCGCAATTCGGCTTGTGCATTGGCCACGTCGATGCTGGACAAGGTGACCAGCCTGGCGCCGGCTTGCACCTCATCGCCGATCCGGGCGTGCCGACGGATGACCAGCGACTCGACCCGGGGAGTGATCAGGGTAGTGCCATACGCGTTGTCGACGACTTCGCCGGGGGCACGCAGTTCCTCGCTGAGCTGGGACGGTGCAAGCCTCTGCAATTCGATGCCGGCGGCGGCAAGTGCCGCGTCGTCCATCACCACGCGCTGTTCGGCTTCGCCCTCATCGGCATGTTCGGTGCCGACTTCCGGGTGGGTGGGTTCAGACTTGGATTGAGCCTTGTCAACATCACCATTGCCCTGCTCGGTTGAACGTGAGCAGGCCGATAGCGCCGCTGCGAGCGCCGTGAAAACCAACAGGGAAAACAGGGATCGAACGATCATGGGAGGGATTCTCATGGGCTGCCCTCCAGGCCAGACCAGCGTTCGAGCTGTCCGGTGGCGGCAAGGTATTCAACGAAGCTGCGCCAGACGCGCGCTTCCAGTTCGGCACCGGCAAGCGCGGTGTCCAGGGTTTGTCTGAGCTGCAACAGGTAGTCAGCCGTCGACAACTCACCTTGCTCCCAGAGTCGTTCAAGCAGACTTGCGCGGCGCTCGACATCAGTGCCACGACTGGCTTGCCAACGGATCCATGCCGAACGCGATGATTCATAGTTCGAAATGGCTCGTTCACGCTCCACGTCGAGTTGCAAACCGACTTTTTCGACTTCAGCCTCAGCGGCATCCGCGTCGGCTTGTGCCGCGATCACTTCGGCGGCATGGGAATTGCGCATGAACAACGGCACGCTCAAGGAAACACCGATCACGTTGTCGCGAAAGCTGCCGTAGTCGATACGTCCCCCGCTGACAGCAAGTGTAGGATCGGCCACGCGATTGCGCCGTGCGACCACCACTTCACGGGAGCGAGCGATCGCCGCGGACCGTGCAACCTGCCAGTCCGGTTGTTCCTCGCGGTTTCCCGTTTCTTGCGCGGAGGGTTCGGGCAGTGCATTGGTGGGAAGCTCCCAGTTCGACGTCTGATCGATCGCACCGCCGACCGCTCGAAAACGCGCTTGCGCATCGGCCCGCTCCGTCTCGAGCAGCGATTGCTGGACTTGCGCTTCATCCCGGGCGAGTGTCGCCAAATCGCGATCCAGTCCCGAGACATCGTCTGCGGCAAATCGCTTTTCCGCCAGATCCGCGAAACGGGCGACCAGCGCCAGCCGTCGCTCGCCGATTCCGACGCATTGCATGGCGATCAACAAATCTGCCCAACCAGCAAACCATTGGCGGGTGAACTCGCGACGTATCAGTCGCGCTTCGGCCGTTGCCTGATCGACACGGGCTTCGGCCGCCTCACCACGAACTCGCCGCTTGCCGCTCAGATCCAGGGTCAGATTGATGCCTGCGGTGGCCGTCCGATCGGGGCCTTCGTCGTTGACGCTGAGTTCGATCGCCGGGTTGTAGAGCGGTTTTGCCGCCGCATCCCTGCGGGCATTGGCTGCGGCCAATTGCGCTTCGGTCGCACGAAAGCTCGGGTGCTGCCGCCATGCGCCTTGAAGTGCCGCACGAATATCGCTTGGAGCGAGCGCGACAGGGCTCTCGGTGGCATGGATCGGGGGCGCCAGAAAGATGGCAAGTGACACAAGAACAACTACGTGCGCGACGGGGTTTCGTCGCGACAAACGAATAGGGGGCATGAAGCAATCCTCTGAATGAATCGTCCCCGGCATATCTCGCCGGGAGTGTTACCGAGTCATTCAGACGATGGGAGGGCGCAATTGCGTCGATTGCATGTCCGGCAGTGACAAGGACAGTCGTTCCGCCAATGGCAGGGCCCGCTCAATCCCCGCAGGCGCAGGGATCGGAGGCAGAATCGCGGCAACCTGATGACAGCCGCAGTGATTGCATGTGCCGGACACATCAAACGGATTTTCTCCCGGATGATCGCGATCCACTGTGGCCACGCTCAGTTCGATGCCCGGCGAGCCTGCCGAATCCTCGACCATATCGTGCGCTGCACAGATGACGTCTGCGCCGATCCTCAAGATGAAAACCATCAACATGAGCAGGACAAATCGCGGCGAGCGACGCAAACGGGCAAGAAATGGCAAGGCGACGGGGTAGCGCATGCGCGCACCATACACACGATGTGCACTGTTATGAAATTGCGCCGTGGTGCCGAGGCGACCTGTCAACGCTTTACCTGCAATCATTTCCGAGCCGCAGTACGCGTGCGCCACGCTCGATAGCGGCGCGTACCCCAGCGGTCAAGGCGATCGAGCATGCGCGCGGCGAACAGGGACTCTTCGGCAACAAGAGCTGCGCCGATGACCAGGGCGAGCAGTCCCGGCCCCGGCAGAACCAGCATCGCCGCTCCCGCGATCATGATCAATCCGCCGAGTCCGCTGATCAGGGTCTTGCGCATCATTCCACCCGTTCGTGCTCGACGCAGACGATGGCGTGTCTGGAAGCGACGGCCACTCGGCATCGCCAGGAAATGCTTCCATTGTCTTTTCACACTGACGGTCATCGGTTTCCTGATCGAATTGATTCAACGCCTCGGTGCGGCACCGGATCAACATATCGAGGCGACACGTCGAAAGTGCAATGTCCGCCTGTTTGCCCGGCGCGCAAACTTGGAGAACGATCGGCAGGGGGGGCAATCAAGCTGGAATCGGATTCGGATACGCGAGTCTTTGCACGTTTATGCTGAATGAATCGAGCACCGTGATATCGATGCGAATCGGCCTCGCCCTGCTGCGGCTGGCCGGAGCCGAGGACATCGACGAAATCACGCGGAATGCCGAGTACCTGACCCAGGAAGGCGCCGTGCTTTCGAGTGCGGCATTGGAGGATCCAGCGGAGTTCGCGTGGTATCAGGCCGACTGGTTGCAAATGGGCAGCGAACTTCAGGCGGCGAAGAATCTGCTGAACAGAGCGGGTGTTCCGTTGCTGCCTCCCGCGGACTGGAAACCGGATCAAAAGGCATTCATGGCCAGGCTCGTTCGCCCAAAAGACGCCTGATTCCACACACTCCGCCCGCCTGGTGTACGCTCTGCCTCGCTGTGCTGTCCGACGGAGGCCGTGATGCTGAAAGTCCTGGTAGCGAGTTCCAAGGGCGGTTGTGGAAAATCCACGATCGCGACGAATCTGGCGGCGCATTCGGCGCTCAAGGGCAAGGCGACCGTGCTTGCCGACGCCGACCGCCAGGGCTCCAGCAGCCGCTGGTGCGAGAAGCGCGCCGATCTTGATACGGCCGTGCTGCCAATCGACGCGACGCGCAAGAACTGGCAGCAGCGCATTCCGACCGACGCCGCGCGCGTCATCATCGATTCCGGTGCCGGCATCCGCGTCAGCGAAATAGCCGAATTCCTCGATGAGATCGATGCCATTGTCGTGCCGGTGCTGCCTTCCGTCGTCGATCTCGAGGCGACCCGGCCGTTTCTGACCGATCTCGCCAGCCTGCCGCGCATCAAGAAGGGCAAGGTCGCGGTCGGACTCGTCGCCAATCGCACCAAACCGTGGACGAATGTCAGCTTGTCCGGGCTGGAGCAGATTCGCGAGTTCCCGTTTCCGTTGATTGCGCAACTGCGCGATTCCCAGGCCTATTCGCTGATGAACGGCCTCGGCCGCAGCATCTTCGATTACCACTCCGAGGTCGTCCGCTCGCACCAGGAGGACTGGGCGAAGCTGCTGCGCTGGCTGAACAGGCAGGGCTGAGCCCTCGTTATCGGGGAAACTGATTTCCGTCTCGGGCACGTGGCCTGTCAGAGTTTGCCCGCTTGATCTGCGTCGCATCGTCGCGACTTGGGATTTTCGCCGGGCATACGGCATGATGTGGGTTCACGCCAAGGAATTCCCATGTCCGTACGTCAGATTATCCTGTTGCGTCACGCCCACGCGGAACCTCCGGTCGATGATCAGACCGATGACTCACGGCCCCTGACCGAAGGAGGCGTCAGCGAAGCGATTGCTGCCGCGGAATGGTTGAAATCGCATGCGGCCGAACCGGATGTCCTGATTTGCTCGCCCTCCATGCGCACCCAGGAAACCGCAGCCCATGTCGCCAATGGTCTGGGTGGCGAACTTCCGATCCGGGTCGAGCCGCGCATTTACGACGCGACACCTGGCGATTTGATCCAGGTGCTCGGTGAGTATCCTGATGCCGACTGCATCCTGCTAGTCGGCCACAATCCGGGCCTCGAAACCCTGGTTGCCCTGCTCACCGACGGCACCTCCGACCAAGGCCGCGGCATGCCGCCCGGGGCGATCGCCTGGCTGCATGTCGATGGTGACGCCGAGCTCGAGCCGGGTGCGGCGAATCTGCGTCATTTCTGGTGGCCCTGACCGGGCCGGGATCCGATGCTCGCGGCTAGCTGTCTTGCCGGATTGATTGCGTTGGCGGCCACGTCTCCTGCGGACTATCCGCTGACTCCCGAAACGCTGACCCTCGATAGCGCACAGTCCCGCGCAGCCTTCAGCGTCAGGGTGTTGTGGATGTTTGCTGTCGATGGACAATTCGGCAACGTGCGCGGCACGGTCAGCATCGATCGCTTTCGCGGCCAGGCCACGGTCGATGCGCATATCAATGCTGCGGATGTGACGATGCGCCGCGAAGGCGCGTTGGCCTGGGTCAAATCCGCCGAGTTCTTCGATGTCGCGCACTACCCGGAGATCCATTTCCGCTCGGACGCCTTTTCGATGACGCGCCTGCATCTGGGCGGGCAGGTGCCCGGGCAACTGACCATGCGCGGCATCACCCGCGACGTCGTCTTCAGTGTGTTGCCCTCGGCTTGTGAAAGGCCTGCCGTGGAATGCGCGATCGAAGCCGTTGGTACGGTTCGGCGCAGCGAATTCGGCATGACCACGCGGCGTGCGACGCTGGCCGACAAGGTCGAGTTGAGTTTCAGTGTCCGCATCGCCGAAGCACCCCGGAGCATTTCGGAATCATGAGTGGCGGGTCGTCGCCGGCGCGGCGAAATCGACCGCTGCGCGTGCTTGCCCTGGGCCTGTGCGCAATCGCTTTGGCCGCCTGCTCGGTCAATCGGCAATTGGCGCGGCAGGCCGATCGCATCGTGGTCAGGGAGCAGGGCCAGGCCCTGACCTGCTCGCGTGAGGATCACTGCGCGATCGAAACGCCGTTCCGCCAGTTGGCCGTGACGTCGCGCACGGCCGGCACCCCGAGCCAGCCCGTGCACTTTGTCAACGTGCTCGAACAGGGCGAGGATTCCTTGCTGGTGCGCATCCACCTGATCCGCGCGGCGCAACGCAGCATCGATGTGCAGACCTTCATTTGGGTCAATGACGATGCCGGACGCCTGATCCTCGACGAGCTGCTCGCGGCGGCGCGGCGCGGCGTGCACGTGCGCGTTCTCGCCGACCAGTTGTTCTCGCTCGAAGATACCGAACTGCTCTCGCGTCTGGCCCTGATTCATCGCAACTTCCAGGTGCGCATCTACAACCCGACCTTTCACAAGGCGGTGACCCAGCCCCTCGAGTTCGCCGCCAGCATCCTCTGCTGTTTCACGCGTTTCAACCAGCGCATGCACAACAAGTTGTTCCTCGTCGACGGCGAGTTCGGTATCACCGGCGGGCGCAACTACGAGAATCGCTATTTCGACTGGGATCACGAGTTCGACTATCGCGACCGCGATGTACTCGTCACCGGCGTCGCCGCCGGGCGTGAAATGGCCGCGTCGTTCGAACAATTCTGGAATTACCAGCGCGCCACGCCACTGACCCAGCTCAACGACGTCAACCGCCGCCTGGTCGCCGAGGCGGATCAGGATCTGCCCCTGCCTAGCGCTCAGCGTGGCATTGATCCGATGCGCGTGGAAACGCTGCGCGCACACGCCGGACTGGCTGCCGAGATCGAGCGCCGCTTCATTGCCCATGCGCAACGGGTCGGCCAGGTCGACTACTTCTCGGACAGCCCGGCCAAGCAGGACGATGCCGCCGACAGCAACAGGCAGCTCGGCGAGCAGATCGCGCGCATGATCGCCGGCGCCGACCATCAGATCGTCCTGCAGACGCCCTATCTGGTCATCAGCAAGCAAGCCCGCCGCGTATTCCGCGACCTCAAGCAGCACGATAGCCCACCCGACATCATTGTCTCGACCAATTCGCTGGCCGCGACCGACGCGTTCTATGTCTACGCGCTTTCGCACAAGTACAAGAAACGCTATCTCAAGCTCGGCTTTCGCATCTACGAGTTCAAGCCGTTTCCCGGCGATGCCGATCGATTGTTCTCGCACTACGAGGAACTGAGCGGCGGCAGCGGACCGGAGGGCTACGAACGTTATGGCAAGGCGCCCCTGACCTCACCGGGTGTGCGCGTCGGCATGCATGCCAAATCGATCGTCATCGATGGCCAGCTGACCCTGATCGGATCGCACAATTTCGATCCGCGCTCGGACAACTACAATACCGAATCGGGCCTGATCATCCATGATCAGGCGGTGGCCGAGCTGGTTCGTTCCGCCATCCTTGGCGATATCGAGCCGCAGAACTCATGGACGATCGCCAAGCGTCCACGCACCAACTTGCTGCACCGGATCAACAATGCAATCGCGGATTTCTCCTCGGCCCTGCCGCTGTTCGATTTCTGGCCGTTCCGCTATGCGACCAGTTATGAGCTGAATCCGGGTTGCGCACCAATCAAGCAGACCGATCCGGGCTTCTACGCGTGCTATACGGCAGTTGGCGACTTTCCCGAGGTCGATCTGCCGCTGAAAACGATCTATACGCGCATGGTCACGGCATTCGGGGCCAGCGCGGTCGGCATACTCTGAGCGGCGAGCATCCGGGCAGCCCCTGCCGCCACTGCCAAATCGCGCCGATTGACGTGCCCGTAAGTGCCGTCTAGTCTCAGCGCTCGTATTTTCCCTGCGGAGTGGTACCCATGTCCCTGGACATCACGATTCAACTGGGTGATGAAGACCTCGATCACTTCATCGAAGCGATGCAACGCGCGCAAGCCAAGGCGACAGATCTGACCCCGAAGGCCATCGTCGATGCGGCGTCGAAACTGCTCGTCGACGTACCCAGAACCAAGGTTCCGCAGTTCATCAAGGATCGTCTCGACAATCTCGACCAAATGATCCAACTGGTCGTCGACGAGGGCTATGGCCTGCCGGACGAGGATCGCAAGCGTGTGCTTTCCTGTCTCGCCTACTTTGCCGATCCGAACGACATCATCCCGGACAGCGTGCCGGTGATCGGATTCCTCGATGACGCGATCATGATCGAACTGTGCGTGCGCGAACTCAGGCCGGAACTCGAGGCCTATGGAGACTTCGTGCTTTTTCGCAACCAGGAAGCGGCGCGTCACGGCGTCGATCCGGCCAGCCTCAAGACCGAGCGCGTCGAATGGCTGGAAACCCGCCGTCTCGAAGCCCACGAGGGCATGCGTCGCCGCCGCCGCGATGGATATGGCAGTGGCAGCAACTGGGCGCCGACCCTGTTCCGCGCGCGCTGATTTCTCGCCACGCCCTCGCCACCCCGGCCTCCGCCGGGGTGGTCGAACTGGCGAAATCCCGCCGTTTGCCGGGTTCGGGGCCGTTGCTTCAGTGCAACGATTCGGATCCGCGCAGCCGCAATTGCTCAAGCTTCTGCTTCAACCAGTCCGCGCTTGGCTGTGCCGGCTGATCCGGGCAGCGCACCTGATAGGCCGTGCCGCTCATGCTGCTGCGGCTGGCCGCATCGTCGATGAAAGCATCTGCACTTGAGAGCAGATGCTTGCGCTCGAAATAGTCGAACTTGCGTTTGAGGTGGGATTCGGCCGCTTTGCTGTCGTACCAGGTTCCGTTGCGGAAGAACTCACACTGGGATGCGCCAAGCGCCTGCAGCAGTGCATTGATCTCGCTGCGTGAGGTAGCCGTGGCGGCCACGGCGTGTGATCCGAGCGCCACGATAAATACGAACGCCAGCAGGCCGCGCGGAAGGAGGCTCATGGCGCTTGCTGATCCGCCTGGCCATCGATTGCAGCAAATTGCGAGATCACGCTGCGCCGACCGAGCACGAGAAATGTGCAGATGCCGAGCGCCGTGCCATACGGGATGCCGAGGCAGGAGACGCCGGCAACAGCCATGCAGAACAGCCGCGACTGGCGGCGCTTGATGCAGCGTGCCGTCCACAGCTTGGCCAGGGCCAGCGAGATCGCGATCAGGAAGAACACGCCACCGAATATGCCAACGATCGTGCCAAGCGACTCCGGCGGAATCTTCTCGGCATGCGCGGCGTTCTTCGCGGCCTCGGCGAAAAACCGGCCCATGATCAGACCCATGCCGGCGTAGACCAGTCCGAGCAGCGAGAGCAAGCCGGTCATGACGCCAGAAAAGACATAGCCCCAGCAAAGCAGGCGCAGGTGCTCAGCGTCGACAACGCCCTGGCGGGAATCCACCTCAATCATGCTGAGTTCGTATTCCGATTTGCCTTGCAGGCACGGAATGTACCGCAGACCGCGGGTTGGAATCAGCAGATCGGGACTTTAGCCCCATGTTCGACAGCGCGATCCGGGCTAGGATCGTGGGTCTGCTGTTTCTCATCCGGGGTACTGATGATGCGTTATCGATCCATCGCCGCCGTATTCGGCTGCCTGCTGCTGTTGCCGGGCCTGGCGTTCGCCGCCGACAAGAAGAAGGGCGAGCCCAAATGGGACGTCAACGCCGCCCACGGCAAGACCAAGACCGTGCGCTTCAGTACCGATGAAGGTACCTGGCTCGATCTCGATGTCAGCCCGAACGGCAAGACCATCGCCTTCAGCATGCTCGGCGATCTTTATCTGCTGCCGATCGAAGGCGGCAAGGCCAGGCGCATCACCCAGGGAGCGGCCTGGGATGTGCAGCCGCGCTTCTCGCCGGATGGCAAGGAAATCGCCTACACCTCGGATCGCGGCGGCGGCAACAATATCTGGCGCATGCCGGTCATCGGCGGCGACGCCAGCCAGGTCTCGAAAGAGGATTTCCGCCTGCTCAACAACCCGGCGTGGACGCCCGATGGCCAGTACCTGATCGCGCGCAAGCACTTCACCGGCGAGCGTTCGCTCGGTGCCGGCGAACTGTGGATGTATCACATTGCCGGCGGTGCCGGCCTGCAATTGACCAAGCAGAAGAACGATCAGCAGGATCTCGGCGAGCCGGCGGTCAGCGCCGATGGCAACTACGTCTATTTCTCCGAAGATGTCAGCCGCGGGCCGAGCTTCCAGTACAACAAGGACCCGCACGGCCTGATTTACGCGGTCAAGCGTCTCGATCGCCGCGATGGCGAAATCGAAACCATCATCGCCACCGCCGGTGGCGCGGTGCGTCCCGAGCCGTCGCCGGATGGCAAGTCACTGGCCTTCGTCAAGCGCGTGCGCGAGAAGACCGTGCTGGAGAAGGTTGATCTCGACAGCGGCGAGGTCAAGGCCCTCTGGGATGGCCTTTCGCATGACATGCAGGAAGCCTGGGCCATCTTCGGCCCGTATCCGAACTACGCGTGGACGCCGGATTCCAAATCACTGGTGATCTGGGCCCAGGGCAAGCTCTGGCGCGTCGATGCCGCCAGTGGCGAGCACAGCGAAATCCCGTTTACGGCCGATGTCGAGCAGACCGTCACCGAGCCGCTGCGTTTCGAGCAGAGCATCGGCGAAGGCACGTTCCAGCCGAAGATGATTCGCGATGTCGCCACCAGCCCGAATGGCACGACCCTGGTCTTTCATGCGCTGGGTCATTTGTGGGTGAAGGCATTGCCGAACGGCCAGCCCGCCCGCCTGACCGCCGACGACAGCCGCTTCGAATACCAGCCGAGTTTCAGCGCCGATGGCAACAAGATGCTCTACACGACCTGGTCGGACGCCGAGCAAGGTCGCATCGTCGAACACGATTTCGCGACCAACAGCGCACGCATCCTGACCCCGAAGCCAGGCTTCTACTACGGCCCGCGCTATTCGAACGATGGCTCGCGCATTGTCTATGCAAAGACCTCGGGCAGTTCGCTGACCGGCAATCTCAACTCCGGCCAGTCGGGTATCTACCTGATGCCGAGCAACGGCGGCGAAGCGCGTCGACTGGCCAGGGAGGGTGGCGATCCGGCGTTCTCGGCCGATGGCAAGCGCGTCACCTTCCTGACCGGCGATGGCCTCAAGAAAAAGCTCAAGAGCATCGGCATCGACGGCAGCGAACCGCGTGATGTGTTTGATCTCAAGTACGTCAACTTCGTCAGCATCAGTCCGGATGGCAAGTGGGTCGCTTTCAGCGAATTGTTCAATGCCTATGTCGCGCCGATGCCGACAACCGGCGGCAGCATTGAACTGTCAAAGGAGACCAAGGCGATCCCGGTCAGTGTGGTCAGCCAGGATGTCGGCTCGTACCTGCATTGGTCGGCTGATTCGAAGTCCCTGCACTGGATGGTCGGTCGCGACTACCACTCGCGCGATCTGACCGATTCGTTCACCTTTCTGCCTGGCGCACGCAAGGAACTGCCCAAGCCCGGCAGCGACAAGGCCATCGATGTTGGCCTGAGCGTGCGTTATGACGCACCGGGCGAAGTGTTCGCTTTCACTGGCGCGCGTCTGGTCACGATGAACGATGCCGAATCGAAGCAGGAAGTCATCGAAGTTGGCGTCCTCGTCGTCGATGGCGACACGATCAAGGCAATCGGCGCGAGCGGCGAGGTTTCCATCCCGTCCAACGCCCGGGTCATCGACGTCAAGGGCAAGACCATCGTGCCCGGCTATGTCGATGTCCACGCCCATGTGAATCACTTCAGCTCCGGCGTCGTGCCGCAGCAGAACTGGGCCTACTACACCAACCTCGCCTTCGGCGTGACCACCACCCATGATCCGTCGGCGACTACCGAAACCGTGTTCTCGCAATCGGAACTGGTCAAGGTTGGCGACATGGTCGGTCCGCGCATCTTCTCGACCGGCACGATCCTCTACGGTGCCGATGGCGACTTCAAGGCCGTGGTCAATTCACTCGACGATGCGCGCGCGCACTTGCGCCGCATGCAGGCCAACGGTGCGTTCAGCGTGAAAAGCTACAACCAGCCGCGTCGCGATCAGCGTCAGCAGATCAATCAGGCCGCGCGCGAGCTCGGCATGCTCGTCGTCGAGGAGGGCGGCTCAACCTTCAACCACAACATGACAATGATGCTCGATGGTGTCACCAGCATCGAACACAACATTCCGGTCGCGCCGCTGTACGCCGACGTCATCAAGCTGTGGAAGGAAACCGACGTGCGCAACACGCCGACCCTGGTGGTCAGCTACGGCGGCCTCAGCGGCGAATACTGGTGGTACGCGCGTGACAATGTCTGGGAAGACAAGAAGCTCAACCGCTACTTTCCTCGCGAAACGCTGGATGCGCGTTCGATCCGTCGCGAGACCGCACCGGACTGGGACTACTACCACATCGAAGTCGCCAGGGCGGCGAAGAAGCTGCGTGACGCCGGCATCAAGATCAACACCGGCGGCCATGGCCAGTTGCAGGGCCTGTCGCTCAACTGGGAAACCTGGATGCTGACCCAGGGTGGCTTCAGCAACTTCGAGGCCCTGCGTGCGGCCACCATCGACGGCGCCGACACCATCGGCCTGTCGAAACAGATCGGCTCGCTGACGCCGGGCAAACGCGCCGACTTCGTCGTTCTCAACAGCAACCCGCTGGACAACATCCGCGCCACCGTCGACACCCGCTACGTCGCCGTCAACGGTCGCGTCTTCGACGTCAATGCCGACATGGCCGAAGTCGGCGGCAAGAATCGCCCGGCACCCGAGTTCTACTGGCAGCGCCACCACGAAGGCCGCACGTTCGGTATCGAATACGGCCCGACCGCGCCGTGCCACTGCCCGAAGTCCGGCACGTTGCACTCGCATTGACGGATCGGAGTGCCGGCGTGCAGCCCGCACACCAATAACACATTAACCAACAACCAGCGCCGGCCCAGACGCATGAAAACAATTAACATTCCAAGGC
>CAYMHF010000040.1:0-28862 GCA_964390215.1 uncultured Dokdonella sp.
CCCTCGCACAGCCGAATTCTCGCCTCAACCGGCAAAGTCCGACAGGCTGCTAGTCGATATCGGTGAGCTTGACCAGCACGAGCTCACCGCCGCCTTCGATGACGACCCGCTCGCGTGTGTTGGCCGGTGCATCGAGGATCAGCGTTTCTCCACATTCGGCGGTTACCGATTGAACGTCGCTGCGGGCGGATGCCTGACCGGCAAAGACATGGATCAACCATGAGCAGCGTGGTTCGACAAAGACCAGCATGGTGCCCGCGAGCGGACGCGCATGGAGCTCGGCCGAAACATGGCCACGGGCCGTCATTACGTTGAAATCGCGTGTCGGTCCGGCCAGCAGGCGGCATTGGACTGCGGCCTCGCCATCGAATTGAATGCGCTGGAAGCGCTGATCCAGTCTGGTTGGCGGCGAGTGGTCGATGTCGAGTTCGATGCCTTTGCCGGCGAGCAGCAACAGCTTTCGATCCACACCTGGAAAAAGCGAGAAAGGGCCATCAGTCTCGATGTCGGCGATGCTGACCCGCCAGCGGAATCCGTCGCTGGAATCCGCCAGCGATTCACGGGCGATTTCGGTGGTCCAGCCGCCATCGTTGTTCCAGCGGTTGCGCTGGTAATCACGAATCCGGATCAGGCGCATCCTGCTGATCCGCTCAGTTGCCGCCGTCGGGACGGTGGTAGGTGTAGACCAGGGTGGCGCTGCCGAGGAAATCGATCGTCGTCGATTGGCGGCCACCGAGGCGTCGGGCAACACGTTCGGACTCGGTATTCTCGGCGCGGATCAGGCTGATCGCGCGTTCGGCACCGAGGCGCGTGAACGCATAATCGAGTACGCAACGGGCAGCCTCGGTGGCATAACCGTGATGGCGGAACTCGGGACGCAGCATCCAGCCAACCTCGAGATCGGGCCAGCCTTCTGGATTGTGCAAGCCGACCCGACCGATGAACTCGCCGGTATCTTTCAGTTCAACCGCCCACATGCCATAGCCGCGCAGCGCCCAATGACCGATCAGCATGGCCATCGAGCGCCACGCGTTCATGCGATCGAGCGGCTGGCCATCGCCGACATAGCGTGTGCTCGACGGATCGGCGAGCATGGCTGAATACAATTCGAAGTGGCGTTCCGATAGCCCGGTGAGGCGCAGTCGTTCAGTAGTCAAATCGGGAATCTCAAGCATCTTGGTCAACCGATGAGCCCGAGCAACGCCTGCGAGGACGTTCTGAGACTCTCTTTCCAGGTGAATCCGACGATGCGCTGGCCGCTCTCGGCATCGCGGAAATCCTCCACTTGCCCGGGACCGAGCAGGTGGCGGTAATCAACGGTGATTTCACTGCCGGCATCGAGATGGGCTGATGCAAAAATGAAGCCAAGATGCCAGAGCCCGGTCGGCGCAAACGAATGGTTGATGTAGCACTCGTCGGGCCAGTCGGTCGAAATCGTGTAGTGATTCTCGAACCAGCGCACGGTGGCCGGCAGGAGCTCTTGCGCGTCGGGCATGGCCTCGATCTGATCCAGCGACCAGGTGCGGGGGATCGCATCCGGAGCGATCAGGATGCTGCCTCGTGCCACGGGCTCGTCGATGAACACGCCCTGGCCGGCGCCCGGAATGCTGGACGGATTGATGTGATAGCGGGGAAGAATCATGTTCGCACCGGCGGGGGATGCGAAGTTTAGCATGGCGCTAAAAGGCCGCGAGCTGGACTGTGGAGACAGGAAGTCGGAACGAACTGCGTAGCTGATCCAAAGGCAAGCCGCAAGATGCGGCGCGTCAGCAGGGAGCATGGAGTGGGCTCAAGCGAAAGCAATTCGCCGCGAACCTTCAGCTTGCTCTGAACCGGTAGGAGCGCCTTCAGGCGCGATGCTTTTCAAAACCAATTGCGCAGAGCGTCGCGTCTGAAGATGTTCCTGTCAGAGACCGGGTTTCGGAAACACACAAGGCGGCGCGATCCCGATGATCGCGCCGCCACCGGAATTTTTGAATTACTCGGAAGTGCTTGCGCTGGCGGCGGACTTGGCACTCTTGCGGCTCGCGGTCGACTTCGACTTGCTGGTGCCGCCGACAACGATATTGTCGCGGTTTTTCTCGACGATCTTCTCGCCGATGCCCTTGACCTGAGTCAGATCCTCGGCATTCGCAAACGGACCGTGCTCGTCGCGGTAGGCAACGATGGCTTCGGCCTTGCTCATGCCGACACCATTGAGGCCTTCGGCCAGGGTTCTGGCATCGGCGCTGTTGATGTCGACTTGTTCTGCGGCGAAGGCGGGCAGGGCGAGCGCGAGGGAAAGCACGAGGCTGGCGAGCAGGGTTTTGAAGTTCATGGTGTTCTCCTTGAGTCTGGTTGGGGCCGGGTCCATCTGTCCCCGGTGAGCAAAGTCTCCGCCGAGGTGTTCCCGGGCGGGATGGCAAATCGCGGTCTCGGCGCGTAGGCCAGGCCAGCGGTGATGTGTAGGAGTTTTCCTACAACGGGGTCGGAAAGCGCGGTGCGGCGCGCTAGAATCGAGGTTTCGCCATTGGATGCGCAGCGCGTGAGGAACGGCATGGACTCGAAGGCAATCGAAGGTTTCGTCGGCAAGCTCTGGGATGCGCAGATCGTGCCGCAACTGGTCGACTACATCCGCATTCCGAACAAGTCGCCGATGTTCGATGCGAAGTGGGCCGAGCACGGCTACATGGATCAGGCCGTCAGCCTGATGGAGAACTGGGCGCGCGCGCAGCCGATTCCGGGCATGCAAATCGAGGTGGTCAGGCTGGAGGGCCGCACGCCGCTGATCTTCATCGAGATTCCGGGGCAGGGCGAGGATTGCGTGCTGCTCTATGGACACCTCGACAAGCAGCCGGAGATGACCGGCTGGGCCGAACACCTCGGCCCGTGGAAGCCGGTCATCGAGGGCGACAAGCTGTATGGTCGCGGTGGTGCCGACGACGGCTATGCGATCTTCGGCTCGCTGGCCGCGATCATGGCCTTGCAGGCGCAGAAGATTCCACACTCGCGCTGCGTGGTGATGATCGAGGCCTGCGAGGAATCAGGCAGTTACGACCTGCCGTATTACGTCGACCATCTGGCCGCGCGCATTGGCCGGCCTTCCTTGATCGTGTGCCTCGATTCGGGTTGCGGAAATTATGAGCAGATGTGGTTGACCACCTCGCTGCGTGGCATGACCGGCGGCAACCTGACCGTCAAGGTGCTCGACGAGGGTGTGCATTCGGGTGACGCGTCGGGCGTGGTTGCGTCGAGTTTTCGCATCCTGCGCCAGATTCTGTCGCGGCTTGAGGATGAGAATACCGGCGAGATCCGACCGCGCGAATTGCATGCGGCGATTCCGGCGCAACGCAGCGAGCAGGCCAGGCTCGGCGCCGGTGTACTCGGCGATGACATCTATTCCAAGTTTCCGATGATCGATGGCATGCAGCCGGTCAGCACGGATCTGACCGAGCTCGTGCTCAACCGAACCTGGCGCCCGGCCTTGTCGGTCACCGGAATCGACGGCCTGCCGACGCTTGATTCCGCCGGAAACGTGCTGCGCCCGTTCACCGCGGTCAAGCTGAGTTTGCGCTTGCCGCCGACGGTCGATGCGGTGACGAGCGGCAAGTTCCTCAAGCAACTGCTCGAGGCCGACCCGCCCTACGGCGCAACGGTGAGCTTCCAGCTTGAGAAGGCCGGGAGTGGCTGGGATGCGCCCGCCCTTGCCCCATGGTTGGAGACTGCGGTCGATGAGGCCTCGCGCACGTTCTTCGGTCCGCCACCGGCCTATATGGGCGAGGGTGGCTCGATCCCGTTCATGGGCATGCTCGGCGAGAAATTCCCCGGCGCCCAGTTCCTCATCACCGGCGTCCTCGGCCCGCATTCGAATGCGCACGGGCCAAATGAATTCCTGCATATCCCGACCGGCAAGCGCGTCACCGCTTGTGTCGCCAAGGTGGTTGCCGATCATTTCAATGCCAGCGAAAAAGGCTTGACCACTGGCGTGGCAGCGACCGGCGCGCACACCCACAAAGGCGAGGATGGCTGTTGCTGATCCAGATCCGGATCCAGATTCAGGTCTCATGAGCGGATCATCCGATAGCTTCGCAGCGGTGACGATACGCACCGCACGTGAAGAGGATTCGGCATCGATCGCTTTGCTGGCGACGCAATTGGGCTATCCGGCAAGCACTGAGGAAATCCGCAAGCGACTGGGTCGGATTCTGCAGGCCGATGCGGGCTCGGCGATTGTTGCCGAACTTGGCAATGGTGAGGTCTGTGGCTGGATTCTGGTCGTGTCGATGACCTCCCTGACAGCGCCGCCGCGGGCTGAAGTGGCCGGTCTGGTTGTCGATCAGGCCATGCGTGGCCTTGGCATCGGCGCGCTCCTGCTGCAAGCGGCGATGCGCTGGGCCACGATCAACGGCTTCGCCGAAGTGCGCGTTCACAGCAACACGATCCGCGAGCGCGCCCATCAGTTCTACGAGCGTGAAGGATTCAGGCGCATCAAGACCCAGGTGTTGTTCGGCAAGATCAGTTGACTGAACAGGGATCCGGGCGCATCCGTGCGAGGCCTGGCGGGCGACCCGTTTCAGACGGATCCGCGTCAGCGAATCAAGGGTATGTGCAGGGCAACGTTGCGCGGACAGCGCATGCCGATGCCGAGACCGCAGGATCTGGGCTTCAGATCGGTGTCGAGGCAGATGCGCACTTCGGCCAATGCGTTGCCACGGCAACTCACGCCAAGCATGTCGGGTTGCAGATCCGGGTTGGCGAGGACAAACGCCGAGCGCAGTTCTTCGGCGGTCATTGACGGCGGCTTCGAGGTTGCGGTCATCGACGGCGGAATCCGGATTCCGGCATAGGCGCGATCAGCCAGGTCGAAATAGGGTTCCGGTGCGAGGCCGGAACAGCTTCCGTGTGCACGCCATTCGTGTTCGATCAGGCGTCGACTGGGCATGAAGGCCAGCGTGCGCAAAATCGTCTGTTGATCGGGTGCTTGGTTGCTGGCGCAATCTTGCGGGCCGCTGCCGCTGTCGTATTGCGGCCATAGGCCATGCAGGATGAAACCGTAGCCGCGGCGGCCGCATTGTTCGCGGTCATCGGGATTCGATTCGCACCAGGTCGGCGACCAGGACAGACTTGCCAGATAGTAGTCAAAGCCACCCGTTGCCCCTGCTCTTGCATGCGGGGCCTCAGCCTGGTGCGCACGGAATGCCTGGTCATGGATGCCGTAGGCGGCGATCACCAGCAGCACGATGACGGCAGGGATTGAACGGACGATGCGTTGCTTGCTCATGGCGGGAACATGCATGGGGTGCGCGCAACGCTAGCAGGAAACCCGGGGCGAACGAATTCATGGTTTGCCGATCACGCTTTGCGCGTGGAATCGCTATCATGTCGCTATTGAATTTCCTTGAACTTCTTGCGCATGTCCCGACTCATCAAGCAGCGCCGCTCGCCGATCCACGGCAACGGTGTATTCGCCATTGCCGACATTCCCGCCCAGACCGAGTTGATCGAATACCGTGGTCGCTTGTTGACCCACGCCCAGGCGGATCGACTTTATGACGGCAGCAGCAGCACAGGGCATACCTTTCTTTTTACCCTGAACGAAACTTATGTCATCGATGCCAACGTCGACGGCAATGTCGCGCGCTGGATCAACCATAGCTGTGCACCCAACTGTCGTGCCGTCATCGAAGAGAACCGGCAGGGCAAGCGTCGTCAGGATCGCGTGTTGATCGAGAGTGTGCGCGAGATTCGTGCAGGCGAGGAACTCACCTACGATTATGGCATCTGTCTCGGCGAGCGGCTGACTCCGCGACTGAAGCGCATCTGGGCCTGCCGGTGTGGCGATCCGGTTTGTATCGGAACCATGCTGAAACCGAAACGCAAATCCCCTGCGAAGGCCGGAAACGCGGCGCTTTGAAGTCTTGATTTTATTGTAAGCGCGATTGCAAAGTGTGTCACAACGCTGCAGTCTAGCAGCCTGTCGGACTCTACCCAGCCGGGCTGCGAATCCGTCTGTGCGGTTCATGTTTCCGCCGCTTTTTGACCCATAGCACCACCATGGGCCTGCAAATCGTCGAAAATCTGCCCTCGCACAACCGAATTCTCGCCTCAACCGGCAAAGTCCGACAGGCTGTTAGAACCCGAATCGGTTCGCGGTTCAATGGTTCAGTGCGCCGCTGTCTGAATAGGCTGGCCGCAAGAGGTGAGAGAACTTGGCCAACGAAAAGATCATTGCCGCCAATGGTGTTTCCGACGAGGAAGTCGCACACATCCGCTTGTTGATCCGCAAATCGGCCGGGCAGCTCAATTGCGTCTGGCGCTGGGGCACCGATTCCCAGGCGGATCTGCTGGTTGTCGATTCATCAAATCTTGCTGGACAAATGGCCCGTTCAAGGGCGAAAACCATTGGCATGCGGGTTGCCGTCGTGCGCGATGCCGGTGCCGACGACGAGGGCGATCCAGTCTTGATACGCCCGTTCAAGGCCGAGAATCTGGTTGCCATACTCAACCAGGCGACAGCCGCTGCAACAGGTCTGAAAGCGCAGGTTCAGACCGAATCCGGGTACTTCCAGAGCCACTCGCCCGAGTTCGAGGGCATCGCGGAGTTGCCGGATTTCAAGATGATGGATGATTCCGCACAGCACCGGCCGGCTGACGCCAACGTGGCACTCGGCCTCGAAGAGATGCTCAAGGATCATCCGCTGGCCGATCCCTATCTGAATCTGAAGCCAGAGAAATTCGATCAAACCGCACGCGTTGAAGGCTCGGGCAACCCGACCCGCCGCAGTGCGCTGCGTGCGGATCAGGATCGCGAGGCACTTGCCGTGCCGCTGGGCACGCCAACATCGGCGCGGGTGCCCGAGCGCAAGCAGAACCTTGAGGATCTCTCGGTCTATCGTTTGCGCGAGCTGCTTGAAGGTGAGCTGATTCACGGTCCGATGCAGATCGCGTGGCCAGGTGCGAGAACGTTGACCCTGGATCCGAAAAACCGGGTTTTCCACAACCCAGGGCGTTTGAGCGATCTGGAAATCTACTGCCGGGAGTCTTCGCGCCTCAGCGACTGGCGTCGACTGACCTCCTCGGAAATGAATACGTTGCGCGAGGCGCAGCCGGGCCAGCCTTATGAGAAGCTGATCTGGCTTGAGGTCTTGCTGCATTCCAATGGTCGGCTGGCTTCAAAGCTCGATCCGGGTGGAACCTTCCAGTTGAAGCGCTGGCTGGAGATCGCAGGCGACTATCCCATCCATGCGCGGATTTCGGCGGCACTGATGCAGCCCCAGCGGCTGCATGAGATTGCGGCAAACAGCGAATGCGAAATGTCGGCGGTATTCGACGTGGTCAATGCCTACGACGCGATCGGTTGGCTCGAGTGGACTCCGCGCCGCTCCCGCCATCTCGAGGATGAGGGCGAAAGCAAGGACAAGAAGCCTTCGTTCCTGGATCGCTTGCGCAATCCATTCGGGAAGCGCTGACGCTCGACCGCAGCTCAACCCCAGGTTTCGCGAAACAGACGAGCGAAATTCCCGCCGATGATCTTGCCAATGCGGGCATCGGCATGACCGCGCCTGGAAAGAAGCGCGGCCAGGCTATCCAGGCGATCGGCTGAGTTGAGATCCGGCAGGAAGGTGAAGACTTCCGGATCCTCACCGGGTGCCGAGATGCCGCGACTGCGACGATCCGCCACATCGGCGGCATGCTTGCGCCTGAACTCGGCGTTGATATCGATCGGAGAAATCGTGCCATCGCTGCCGATGCCGACGTGATCTTCGCCGCAAACCTTGATCGCGTGCTCGATATGCGTGATCAGGTCGTCCGCCGTCGGCTGGCCCTTCGTGCGCAAGAACGGCATCAGGTAGATGCCGGCAACGCCGCCCTTGTCGGCGAGTTCACGCAGTTCGACATCGGTCTTGTTGCGCGGCAATGCGGCGATTGCGGCGCAGCCTGTATGTGTGATTGCAACCGGTGCGCGCGAATGGGCAATGGCCTCGCGTGTCGTGCGTTCGCCCGCATGCGCCAGGTCGACGAGCAGATGACGATCATTGAGACGATCGATCAGATCCCGGCCCAGCGCGCTGAGTCCGGCATTGCCTGATTCCAGACAACCATCGCCGACCAGGTTGCGCCGGTTGTAGGTCAGTTGGAACACGCGTACACCGAGATCGTCATACAGGGCAACGTGATCGAGGTTTTCACCGATTGCGGTCGCATCCTGGAAGCCAAAGATCAGGCCGAGTCGGCCGCTGCGCTTTGCGATGGCAAGATCACCACCATTTCGCACTTGCATCAATCGCTCGGGATGCGCGGCGATCTGTGCATTCCAGTAGGCGATATTGCGGATGGTTTGGTCGGCATCCCTGGCATAACTGCCAACACCGCTGACCGTGATGTTGACTGCGGTCAGGCCGCTGGCGCGCACGTCATCCAGCGCCCTTGGACTCAGCGTAGTCAATGGTTCGGCGTTGTATTCGCCAGGGCCGCCAAGTGCGTCGATGACGATCGCCTCTGCATAGCCGGGCCATTTGCCGCCGTCGGGGATGGCGTTGGCCAGAACGCGTTGCATCGACAGCCAGAGTGGCGCACTGGCGAGGCTGGCAGCGCCAAGCACGAAATGTCGGCGAGTCAGGCTCATCGGTAATCCTCCTTGATCTTTTCGGGCCGGCTAGTCTTCCTCGACATGGGGCTTGTACGCATCGACGAGTTGACGCTGCACGCTCGCCGGAACCGCTTCGTAGTGGCTGAACTCGATCGTGTAACGGCCGCGGCCACCGGTCATCGCCTTCAGTTCGGTCTGGTAGTCGGCAACTTCGGCCAACGGCACCTGGGCCTTGATCACCAGCTCGCCGCCGCGCACCGAATCGGTTCCATGGATGCGCGCACGCTTGCCGGCAAGACCGCCGGTGACATCACCCATGTGAATCTCGGGAACATTGACGTCCATGTTGACGATCGGCTCAAGCAGCAGTGGCTTGGCCTTGCCGACGGCATCAAGAAAGGCCTTCTTGCCGGCCGAGACGAAGGCAACTTCCTTGGAATCGACGCTGTGGAATTTGCCATCGGTGACGACGACGCGGACATCCTGCATCTGGTATCCGGCGACCGCACCGTGTTCGAGCACCATGCGCACACCTTTCTCGATCGCCGGGATGAACTGGCCGGGGATTGCGCCGCCCTTGATCTCGTCGCCGAATTCAAAGCCGCTGCCACGTGGCAACGGCTCGACGCGCAGGAACACCTCGCCGAACTGGCCCGCGCCGCCGGTCTGCTTCTTGTGCCGGTGGTGGCCTTCGGCCTTGCCTGAAATCGTCTCCCGATAGGCGATGCTCGGCCGATGCGTGGTGACCTCGACGCCATAACGCTGCTTCATGCGTTCAAGGGCCAGTTTCAGGTGCAGATCCGAGAGGCCGCGGATGATGGTTTCGTTGAGTTCCTTGTTGTGCTCGACGCGGAAGCACGGATCCTCCTCGCCAAGTCGAGCCAGGGCGTTGGCGAGCTTCTGCTCCTGGCCCTTGTGCGCGGGTTCGATGGCGAGCCCGAACATCGGCTGCGGAAAATCCAGCGGCTTCAGGTGGATCTGATCCTCGTCGTGCGAATCATGGAGGACGGCATCGAAGTGGATGTCGTCGATCTTGGCCACCGCCGCAATGTCCCCTGCGACCGCTTCATCGATTTCAATGTGATCCTTGCCGTGGATGCGGAAAAGATGACCGACCTTGAACGGCTTCTTGCCGTCGTCGATGAACAACTGCGTGTCCTTGCGCACGGTGCCCTGGTAGATGCGGAAAATGCTGAGTTTGCCGACGAACGGATCGTTGGCGATCTTGAACACGTCGGCGATGACATGCCGGTCCGGATCGGCAAGCGCAGTGATCGGTTTGGCGTTCGCGCCTTCGCCCTTGACGAAGGGCGGCGGATTGCCTTCGAGCGGATTCGGCAGCAGGCGCTCGATCAATTCCAGCAATTGCGGCACGCCGGCACCGCTGCGTGCCGAGACGAAGCAGATCGGTACCAGGTGACCCTCGCGCAGGCATTGCTCGAAGGCATCATGCAGCTCGCTTCCCGTGAGCGCCTTTTCGCCTTCGTCGAGATAGCGGTTCATGACCTTTTCGTTGATCTCGACGACCTGGTCGAGGATTTGCTGGTGAGCCTCGGCGACCGTCGAGAAATCGGATTTTCCGGCGGGCTTGAAGAAACAGTCGACGACCTTGCTGGCGCCATCGGCGGGCAGGTTGATCGGCAGGCATTCCGGGCCGAATTCCGCGCGCAGTTCGTCGGTCAAGGTGGCGAGGTCGCATTCGGTGTCGATGCGATTGACGATGAGAATGCGGGCCAGACGACGCTGGCGAGCGTAGTCCATCAGGCGTCGCGTGGTGTGCTCGATGCCATTGCTGGCATTGACAACCACGGCGCAGGTCTCGACTGCGGCCAGCGCAGACAATGTCGGGCCGCGAAAATCCGAATAACCGGGAGTGTCGATCAGATTGATGTGGCAGTCGCCATGATCGATCGAGACCAGGGTCGCCTGCATCGAATGACCGCGCTCCTTCTCCATCGGATCAAAATCGGAAACGGTATTGCCACGTTCGATCGTGCCCGCCGTCTGGATCGTGCCGCCGGCATGCAGCAGGGCTTCAAGCAGGGTGGTTTTGCCGGCGCCGGCATGGCCTGCCAGGGCGATGTTGCGGATGGCCTCGGTGTTGTGCGACATGGTGCATCTCCAGTCATGGGAGTAGCGGATGTCACTGCGATGCTGGCCGCAATCGCGCAGCCAGGGGCAGGACGGATCGGGTGCTTCCTGGCAAGACTTGCGCGATCAGCCGGAGCGGTCAAGTGGCGCTGCGACAGAGCATGTCCCGGCGGCTACGCTCGGTGATAATGCGCGATGCCCCGGACACGACCAGACGATTCATCCCGACCGCCCCACATCATGTTCGTGCAGGGTAACAAGCGACGCTGGCTGGGGCTGGACTGTCCCGGTGCGTGCAGTTTGCGTGCGTGGTCTTGCGGCGGCGTCGGATCCGCGCGTGTACTGCATGCCCGGGCCCGGGATGGCCGCATTGATCAGCTGGAAGCGCGCAATCGCCATGGCGGCGAGGGTGTGTGCCTGCCAAACAGCAGCCATGTTGCATCCTTGCCCGGCCGGCCGAAGGCCGATGTCGCCGAACCGGCGGCGGACTGGCTGATCGATTCCCTGCCGTCTCGATGACACCCGGGCCAATCCTTAACCGCGGTTTAGCGTCGCCTGCGTATGCTGCGCGGGCCCCATCACCCGCCGAGCCAACCTGCTGAATGTCGAACCTGCCCGCCGCACCCGCAACGGCAACCTTGCTTGATGCCCAGGAGCAGGCGCGGCTGCGCAATGTCTATGCCGGTCAATTGATCCGGCGCAACCGGCTGTGGCGGCGGCCGCAGTTTCAGCGCAATGTCGTCTACGCGATGGCTGCCGTTGCGCTGCTGGCGAACCTGCTCTGGATGTTCGGTCTGGAACTGATCATGGCGCCGTTGGATCGAATCGAGCCGGATCGCAGCCCGATCGTGGTCAACATCATCACGCCACCCGAGGTTTTCGAGATCCCGCCCGAACCGCAGCCCGAACACATCGAATTCAGGGACCGTCCGTCCAGGGTGCGGATCACACCGCCGCAGACGAAGAGCACGCCGCCGCCGCTGCCCGCCGAGACAGGTTCACAAACCCAGGCCCGCATCGGCACGGCCGGGGAGCCTGCACTGAACCTGTTCAACGCCGACGGTTCGTTGCGCATGCCCAAATCGCACACCCGCATCGGGCCCGAGAAGATCGACAACCCGCAGCAAGCGGCCAGGGCGCAATGGGCCGAGATCCAGAACCGTGGCGAGAATCCGCTGGATTGCAGGAAGACCCGGTTTGCCAACGCTTTCCGCCGCGACGAATCGGTCGGCGACGCGGTTGCGCGCAAGTATCTGAGCTGGATTGGCCTCGCCGATGGTGCCGTCATCGCCGAGCGGGCTGCCGCCAAACAACGTCGTGCAAGCGAGGGTTGCGATCCGGCGGATTGAATCAAGCGACGATCGATGCCTCGCTCAATCGGCTAGCTGGTGGCAGCCTGCAGATTGCGTCTTGATTGACGTTGCTCAGACCTGCCGTTCGCCTGCGAACCCCGTTCTGCAAACCCGGCCAGCGGTGATCAGAGCATGCGCATCAGTTCCGGCAACAGCGGCAGCTTGCGGATACGCACGGTGGTCGTGGCGAAGATCGCGTTGGCCAGCGCCGGTGCAACGCTGGCAATGCCCATTTCACCGCCGCCAACCGGATCGCGCGTCGAATCGACAATATGCACGTCAACCTTGTTCGGCGCATCGGCCATGGTCAGCAGACGATAGTCCGGAAAGTTCTTCTGCTCCACCTCGCCATTGCGAACCGTGATGGCGAGATTCAATGCGGTCGAGATGCCATCGATGGTGCCGCCCATGATCTGTGCCTCGAGCCCGAGCGGATTGATCACGCGACCGACATCGATGACACAGATGGCCTTGTGGATCTTCAGCTTGTCGCCTTGCATCGAGATCTCGAACGCGTGCGCGCTGTAGCCGCCGAAGGTGAAATGACAGGCGATGCCGATGCCGCGTCCGTCGGTTCTCTTCTCGCTCCAGCGGATCTTTTCGGCACACAGCTTGAGCACGTTGGCCATGCGACCGGTATCGAAGACCGGGCCGCCATGGCCGCGATAGGGGATCTCGCGTGGCTCGCCCAACATTTCGAGGCGAAGTTCGACCGCATCGCGGCGCACTTCGTAGGCGATCTCGTCGATGAAGCACTGCACGGCAAACGCGTGAAACGTGTGCAACGGAGCACGCCACCAGCCACGCGGCATGCCCGATTCGAGCGGAAAGAAGGTCTTGTCGAGGTTATCGACCAGGCCGGCCGGAAAATCATCCGGTTCCAGGCAGCCTTTCCACAACGGATCATCCTGCATGCCCGGCGTGCGCCAGGTGCGCGAGGTTGCCGCACAACGATGCGACCAGCCGGCCACGCGGTTGCGTCGATCGAGCGTGGCTTCCATTGCGTGCACGCCGAAGGGGCGATAGAAATCATGCGCGAGATCATCCTCGCGCAACCACATCAGCTTGATCGGTTTGCCTGCTTTCTGGGCGATCAACACGGCTTCGGCGACGAAATCGTTCTGCAGGCGTCGCCCGAACCCGCCGCCGGAGCGGGGCAGGCGGATCTCGATGGCTTCGCGGGCAAGTCCGGTCAATTGGCTGATGGTTCGCGATGCCCCATCCGGATTCTGCATGGAGGCGATCAGCAGCGCGCCGTCGTTGCGCAGCTCAATCAGGGCGCCGGGCGGCTCCATCGTCGCGTGGGCGAGAAACGGCACCTCATAGCGTGCACCGACACGATGTCGGGCACGCTTGCGCGAAGCGGCCAGATCACCATCCCGACGTACCGCGATGCCATCGTCTGCGTTGTCGAGCAGCGCGTTTGCGCGGGCCGATAGTGCCGTGCTCGATTCATCCTGCCAGGATCCCTGTTTCCAGACCGGCTTGAGCGCCTTGCGACCCTGGATCGCCGCCCAGGTGCTGTCGGCGAGCACGGCGATTCCGGCTGCCAGCGGGCCATCGAACGGGTCGCCGGGTTTCGGGCCGTCGATCGTGACGACATCGCGCACGCCGGGAACCTTGCGTGCCGCGCTGTCATCGAGACTTTCGAGGCTGCCATCGAGGAAGGGGCAGCGCAGCATCACTGCGATGAGTGCGCCGCTCAGGTATTCATCGATGCCGTAACGGTTCTGGCCGGTGACGATGCTGCGCCCGTCGGCGGTACGGGTCGGTTTGCCGATCAGCTTGAAGCTGTCGGGATCCTTGGTCGGGATCGGTGAATCGGGCAGCTCGAGCGCGGCGGCGGTTCTGGCGAGTGCTCCATAACTGAGTTTGCGCCCGTCAGGGTTGAGTACATGGCCCGCCTCGGTGCGCAGGGTATCGGCATCCGCCGACCAGGCATCGGACGCCGCCTGCACGAGCAGCCAGCGTGCTGCGGCACCGGCTTGGCGAAGATCCTTCCATGCGTTCGGGATGCTCGTGCTGCCGCCAGCAAACTGGTCGCCGTAGCGATTGCCCGGCTTGCCGTCGACAACCTCGTAGCCGTACGCCAGCTGAATCACGCGCACCTTTGACCACTCGACGTCGAGCTCCTCGGCGATCAGCATCGGCAGCGAGGTGATCACACCCTGACCGATTTCACAGCCACGTGCGCCGATGACGACGCGATTGTCGCGCTCGATCATGACGAAGGCGGTCAACTGGACGAGATCATCGCCGAGCAGTTCGGCAGGGATCGCGGCGGCCATGGCCTGGCTGCGGAAGCCGACCAGCAGTGCCCCGCTGGCGGTCAGGCCGAACTGCAGAAAGCGGCGCCGGGTCAGCGAAATAACTTCGCTCACGATGCCTTGCCCTCGCTCAATGCCGCAGCGCGCAGGATTGCGTTGCGTATGCGCGGATAAGTGCCGCAGCGGCACAGGTTGTCGATCCCTGCGATATCCGCTTCCGAAGGCTTGGGCTTGCGCGTGAGCAGATCAACTGCCGCCATGATCTGGCCGGCCTGGCAATATCCGCATTGGGCCACGTCGTTCTCGATCCATGCTTGCTGGACCGGATGCAGCTTGTCGCTTGCGAGCCCCTCGATCGTGGTGATGGCGTGGCCAGCGACGGCCAGCATCGTTGTCAGGCACGCGCGCGTCGCCTTGCCATCGACCAGCACCGTGCAGGCACCACAGGCGCCGATGCCACAGCCGTACTTGGTGCCAGTCAGGCGCAGCACGTCGCGCAGATACCAGAGCAGAGGCATTGCCGGGTCACCGTCATGGAAGTACGGCTTGCCGTTGATGGTCAATTGGGCCGGCATCGGCGCCGTCTTGGCGATCTTGTCCGGGTTGGCAGGCGTCGGTGGCTGGTTCGGCTTCTGCATGGCGACTTGGCAAGGAATCCTGACGCGGGCGAAGCCCGCTGGCAACCGTCATTGTCGCATCGCCTTGCATTGCTGCACAGTGAACCTCGCCTGATCACGAAACCGGCGCTGGTGGGCAAAAAAAGAGGCCCCGCATGCGGGGCCTCGACTTCTTCGATCGGCGTACCAATCCGCATGGATCAGTAGACGTCGTCGACCGTGTTGTGCACGTTGAACTTGCCAGTCGGCGTGATCAGTCGCTTGTCCTTGATCACCTTCTTCAGCTTGCGCGTCTTGTCATCGACGATAACCAGGGCACTGTTCTGATCCTTGGCGTTCCAGACCGAGAACCAGACTTCATCGCCACGCGAGTTGTACTCGGGCTGGACGACGCGTTTCGGACCCTCGCCGAGCTTGGCCCATTCGGCAATCGGCAATA
This sequence comes from uncultured Dokdonella sp., assembly GCA_964390215.1. GTDB lineage: Bacteria > Pseudomonadota > Gammaproteobacteria > Xanthomonadales > Rhodanobacteraceae > Dokdonella. Next base: position 15,336 of record CAYMHF010000040.1, read on the forward strand.
CCTTGTAGCCGGCATCGAGATTGTCGATGTCAAACACCGCGATCGACTGGCTCAGTTTCGGATCCGGGTTAAGCGTGGTGTCGACCCAGAGGTTGCGCGACTTCGGATGGGTCTTGATGAACAGCGATCCGCCACCCTGGCCCTTGAGCACCTGGACGACCTTCCAGGCATTGTCCGGGTGCTTCTCCGGATCGGTGCCGATCAGGGTGATCTTCTCGTTGCCGAGTGCCGAGGTGCCCCAGACCGGGCCGAATTTCGGATGAACAAAGTTGGCGCCGCGGCCCGGATGCGGAATCTTGTCGACATCGATCAGGGCGGCCATCTTGCGCTCCTTCGAGTCGACCACGGCGATCTTGTCGGACTGGTTGGCGGCGGTCAGGAAGTAGCGCTTGGTGCTGTCCCAGCCACCATCGTGCAGGAAGCGCGCGGCATCCAGCGTGGTGATGTTGAGCGCATCGAGGTTGCTGTAGTCGACCATCAGCACACGGCCGGTTTCCTTGACGTTGACGATGAAGTCCGGGTGCTCGTGGCTGGCCACGATCGCGGCGACACGCGGTTCCGGGTGGTATTCCTGGGTGTCGACGGTCAGGCCGCGCGTGGAGACGATCTTGAGCGGCTTCAGGGTCGGGCCATCCATGATCACGAACTGCGGCGGCCAGTAGGCACCGGCGATCGCAAGCTTGTCCTCGAAGCCCTTGTACTTGGAAGTTTCCACCGAGCGCGCCTCAAGACCGATCTTGATTTCGGCAACGCGTTCCGGTTTTTTCATCCACAGGTCGATCAGATCGATCTTGGCGTCGCGGCCGATCGTGTAGACGTAGCGGCCCGAGTGCGAGAGACGCGAGATGTGCACCGCGTAGCCGGTCTTGATGATACTGACGATCTTCTTGGTGTCGCCATCGATCAGGGCGATTTCGCCGGAATCGCGCAGGGTCACTGCGAAGAAATTGTCGATATTGTAATTGTTTTCTTTCTTGCTCGGACGCTTGTCGACAGGAATGATTTCCTTGAACGAAGCCATCATCTCGGGCATGCCCCATTCCGGCGGTGCCGGTGGTTCGTGCTGGAGGAAGCGCGCCATCATGTCGACCTGTTCAGGGCTCAGATCACCCGAGGTGCCCCAGTTCGGCATGCCACCCGGGGAGCCAAAGTTGATCAGCGCCTTGAGGTAGTCGGTGCCCTTCTTGCGCGTGATGTCCGGAGTCAACGGCTTGCCGGTGGCACCCTTGCGCAACACGCCATGGCAGCCTGCGCAACGCTCGAAGAAGATCTTCGTGGCCTCGGTGTACTCGGCCTTGCTTATCGATGGCGCGTCGGGGTTGATGATCATCTCGACGCCTTTGGCACCGGCAGGCGAGGGTGCGCCCTGATAGCTCTCCATGCTTTGCGGCGTACCCGGATGCATCTCGCCCTGAGCCTTGTCGCTGGTGACATCCAGCTTCCGGCGTTGTTCGGCCACGTCGGCTTCGCTGAGCGTCTTGCCCGAGTTGTCCCAATTGGCATAGACATAGTTGATGATCGCAGCGATGTCGGCATCACTCAGATGGCTCTGCGCCGGCATCACGTTGTTGAACGTCTCGCCGTTGACGGTCAGCAGGCCACTGATTCCCTGCAGCACATGACCGGCAATTTCCTTGCCGTCGCGATTGTTAAGATAGTCGGACTTTGCGAGCGGAGGGAATGCGCCCGGCAAGCCCTTTCCATCCAGTTGATGGCAGGCCGCGCAATTGGCCATGTAGGCAGCTTTGCCGGCTTCGTCACCCTGTTTGGGCGGCCGTTCGTTGGTCACATCCGAGGCGATGGCCTGGCCCCCCAGCCACAACATCGCAAACAGGATCCCACTGAGTTTCATGGTTCTCATCTTTGACTCCCTTGACAATTCTGGTTCGCTGGGCGCCTTGCTTGCGGCACCATGAACTACAGTTTCCCGGTATCCGGTGAGGCTGCCCTGACTCAGATCAAGTAGGGGAGATCAGTACTCTTTCGGTACTGATTCGTGCCGGATCGATTTCACTTGAGCGGAATCAAGTTGAGGGATGGTGTGCGCGGTAAAATCCACCGAGTATTCTCGCTGGATCACCCCCATGGTTTCGTTTCTGCCGCGTCGCCTGATTATTCCAGGCGCGCTGGGATTTCTCGTTTCGGCCGCGGCCATCGCGCAGCCCGCTGCCGACGCCGATTCGGTTGCGCTTGATCCAATCGTGGTGATCGGCAGTCGTGCGGCAGAGCCGCTGCAGCAAGTCGTCGGCAGTGTCAGCGTGGTCGAGCGCGATCGGCGCGAGCGCAATGGCGTCATCGATATTGCCGACCTCGCCGCGCTGGTGCCGGGCGTCAGTGTGCCGGTTGATGCGGTGCGATTTGGGCGCCAGGGCTTCAATATTCGCGGACTCGAAGGCAATCGGGTCAGCATCGAGATCGATGGCGTTCCGCTGCCGGATGGTTTCGGTGTCGGTCAGTTCGCCCTGGCCGGTCGTGATCTGGTCGCCCTCGATGCCGTGCAGCGCGTCGAGGTGTTGCGTGGGCCCGCGTCGACGCTTTACGGCAGCAAGGCGCTGGCCGGCGTGGTTGCCTTGACCACACGCAATCCGGAGGATTTCCTCTGGCGCGGCAATGCGCTGGCGATGGGTGCGTCGTTCGGTGTTTCGAGTCGCGACGACAGCCATTTCGAGGCGGCCAATCTGGCTGCGGCAAATGGTCGCTGGAGTGGCATGGTTCTCGTTTCAAGGCATCAGGGGCATGCGTCCGAGAATCATCCGCGCGAGGGGGGCATGTCGGCCAATCCGGCGGATGTCCAACGCGATGCGGCGCTGGCCAAGCTCGTCTACGACGGCGAACGTACCGGGCGCTGGACGCTGACCCTCGATCACGGAGCCGGCCGTCAGCAGACCGATGTGCAGTCGCTGGTTTTCGGGCCGGGTCGCTACAGCACAACCAATGCGCTCGACGCCGACGATCGCTGGAAGCGCGATCGCGTCAGTCTTGCCGCGAGCTGGTCGCAGCCCTGGGCCGCGATCGATGCGCTTGATCTGCTCGTCTACCGGCAGGATTCGACTACGCGCCAGGCGACCGACCAGTATCGTATTGCCGATGTGCAGACGCCGTATCCGACCCTGCGTGCGCGTGAGTTCAACTACGGGCAAATCAGCCGCGGACTTGAGCTGGTCGCGCAATCGCGCAACCAATGGGGCGATACCGCGCATTGGCAGGTATTTGGTATTGATCTGACCCGACACAACTACGAAGGTCTGCGCAACGGTGCGCAGATCAACCTCAACAGTGGGCAAAGTTCCAATATCGTCCTCGGCGAAGTTTTCCCGGTGCGCGATTTCCCGAACTCGAAGGTGCACGAGCTGGGTGTTTTCTGGCAGGACGAAATCCGTTTTGCGCCGCGCTGGACCCTGGTTCCCGGCTTGCGCTGGGAACGCTACTCGCTCAATTCCGATGCGGATCCAATCTGGTTGCAGGACAACCCGCAGACGACGCTGGCCGATGTCGACAATACGCAGTGGACGCCCAAGCTCGGCTTGCGTTTCAGCGCCAGCGAGCGTGCAACATTCTATTTGCAGGCAGTACGCGGCTATCGCGCGCCGCCATTCTCGGATGTCAATGTCGGCCTCTACCTGCCGGCATTCAACTATCTGGTCAAGCCGAATCCCGACCTCAAACCCGAGCGCAGCCTCGGTCTGGAGGCCGGCCTGCGCTGGAACGGATCGATTCTGCGCGGCTCGCTGGCCGCCTATGACAACCGTTTCCGCGACCTCATCGAATCGCGCGCCAATCTGGGGATCGATCCGCTCACCGGCGCGCTGATTTTTCAGTCGGTCAATCGCGATCGCGCCCGCATCCGCGGCATCGAAGCGGATGCGCACTGGACCCTCGGTGCCTGGCATCAGGCATGGCGCGGTGCCTATGTCGAGCTGCGCGCGAACTGGCTGCGCGGCACCGACACGGTGCGCGACCAGCCTCTCAACAGTGTCGCGCCGGGTCGTGCCACCGTGGTTGGCGGATGGCAGGGGGATGCCGAGCGTTGGGGCATGCAAATGTCGCTGACCGGGGTGCGCCGCGTTTCACGCGTCGACGACAGCGCCGGTTCTCTCTATCAACCGGCGGGCTATGCACGTATCGACCTCAATGCCTGGCTCAATATCGGCGACCACCTGCGCCTTGATCTCGCCCTCGGCAACCTCGGCAACCGGCGCTATTGGGATTGGGTCAGCCTGCGCGGCATCAAGCCCGATGCCGTCGACCTCGACCTGTACACGCAAGCGGGGCGCAATGCCATGTTGAAGCTGAGCGCGGACTGGTAGCGCGCTGCTACGAGCAGGCCGCACGTACCGCCTTCGGCAACGGCACGGGACGACCATCGACCGGGTTGACCCAGACCATGACCACACTGCCATCGCTGTGCAGCTTCCGTTCATCGGCCGAGATGATGCGATGGCCGAGAGTCAGCGAGCTGTTGCCAAGCTTGTCGCAGAGAATTTCGACGACGAGCTGGCCGGGCCATTCGATCTGTTCGCGGAAATTGATCTGGCTGGCGGCAAGCACCGGAGTCGATTGTGCATTTATCCACTCGCCATCGATGCCGGCCAGCCAGACCAGTCGTGCTTCTTCGAGATAGGTCAGGAAAGTCGAATTGTTGACGTGGTTGTAGGCATCGAGGTCGCGCCAGCGCACGGTGAGCGGTACGCGTGCCAGGATGCGTGGGCTTGAATCATTCATGCGGCATTCTTCTTTTTCGATGGCGTGAGCGCCGGGGCGAGGAAACGCCCGGTATGTGAGGCCTTGACCTTGACGATCTGCTCGGGCGTGCCGCTGGCGAGGATGGTGCCGCCGCCACCGCCGCCTTCGGGGCCGAGGTCGATGACCCAGTCGGCGGTCTTGATGACATCAAGATTGTGTTCGATGACGACCACCGTATTGCCGTCATCGACCAGTCGCTGCAGCACCTTGAGCAGCTGCTCGATGTCGTGGAAATGCAATCCCGTGGTCGGTTCGTCGAGGATGTACAGGGTGCGCCCGGTATCGCGCTTGCTCAATTCGCGCGAGAGTTTGACGCGTTGCGCCTCACCGCCCGACAGCGTGGTCGCGCTCTGGCCGAGTTTGATGTAGCCGAGGCCGACATCCATCAGCGTGTCGAGCTTGCGCGCCAGCGCCGGTACCGGCTGGAACAGGGTCTGCGCATCCTCAACGGTCATCTCGAGCACATCGGAAATTGTATGGCCCTTGTAGGTGATATCGAGCGTCTCGCGGTTGTAGCGCTTGCCGTGGCAGACATCGCAGGTGACATAGACATCGGGCAGAAAGTGCATCTCGACCTTGATCAGGCCGTCGCCCTGGCAGGCCTCGCAGCGCCCACCCTTGACGTTGAAGCTGAAACGGCCCGGACCGTAGCCGCGCGCTCGCGATTCGGGAATCTGCGCGAACAGGTCGCGCAACGGCGTGAACAGGCCCGTATAGGTCGCCGGATTCGAGCGCGGCGTGCGCCCGATCGGCGACTGGTTGATCTCCACCACCTTGTCGAACAGGGCGAGCCCTTCGATGGCCGTGAACGGCGCGGGCTTCTCGCTGGCACCGTTCAGTTCGACGGCGGTCTGCCGATACAGGGTGTCGTTGATCAGGGTCGACTTGCCCGAGCCGGAAACGCCGGTGACGCAGGTCATCAGGCCGGCCGGGATTTCGACATCGACATTTTTCAGATTGTTGCCACTGGCGCCCATGATGCGCAGCACGCGCTCAGGATCAGCAGGGCGACGCTGCTTCGGCACATCGATGCGGCGTTTTCCCGAAAGATACTGTCCGGTCAACGATTCCGGTGCCTTGAGAATGTCCTTGAGCTTGCCCTCGGCGACGATGCGCCCGCCATGCACGCCGGCGCCGGGACCGATATCGACGATATGGTCGGCGGCGCGGATCGCATCCTCGTCATGTTCGACCACGATCACCGTATTTCCAAGATCGCGCAGGCGCACCAGGGTGCCGAGCAGGCGCTCGTTGTCGCGTTGATGCAGGCCGATCGAGGGTTCATCGAGCACGTACATGACGCCAACCAGGCCGGCACCGATCTGGCTGGCAAGACGGATGCGCTGCGCTTCGCCACCCGAAAGCGAATCCGCCTGACGATCGAGAGTCAGATAGTTGAGGCCGACATCGACGAGGAAGTTCAGGCGCTCGCGGATTTCCTTGATGATCTTGACCGCGACCTCGCCGCGCCATCCCGCAAGGCTCAGATTCCTGAAGTGATCAAGCGACTGGTCGATTGGCAGGGCGGTGATCGTTGGCAGATTGACCTCTGCGACGAAAACGTTGCGTGCCGAGCGGTTCAGGCGCTGGCCTTCACATTCGGGGCAGGCACGCGGACTGATGAACTTGGCGATCTCCTCGCGCACGGCCGGTGATTCGGTCTCCTTGTAGCGTCGTTCGAGATTCGGAATGATGCCCTCGAACGTGTGCTTGCGGGTGACCTTGCCGCCGTTCTCCATGACGTAGTTGAACGCGATCTGCTCGTCGCCCGAGCCATACAGCACGCGCTCGCGGATTTTTGCTGGCAACTCGTTCCATGGCATGTCGACATCGAATCCGTAGTGCCTGGCCAGCGACAGGATCATCTGGAAGTAGTACATGTTGCGCCGATCCCAGCCGCGCACGGCACCAGCCGACAAGCCCTGCGCCGGATGCACGACGACGCGCTCCGGATCGAAGAACTGGGTGATGCCAAGACCATCGCAACCCGGACACGCACCGACCGGCGAGTTGAACGAGAACAGGCGTGGCTCGAGTTCAGGCAGGGCGTAATCGCAAATCGGGCACGAGTAGCGCGAGGAGAACGTCGTTGCCAACGCCTTGTCGTCGTCCATGTCGACGAGCAGGGCAATGCCGTCACCGAGGCGCAAGGCGGTCTCGAAGGATTCGGCCAGACGTTGCTTGATATCGGGTTTTGCGCGAAAGCGGTCGATGACGGCCTCGATGGTGTGCTTCTGGCGCAAGGCCAGGGTCGGCACGTCATCCAGTTCACAGGCAATGCCATTGACGCGTACGCGCACGAAGCCCTGCGCACGCAACTGGTCGAACACCTGCACGTGCTCGCCCTTGCGCTCGCGCACGACCGGCGCAAGCAGCATGTAGCGTTTCTTCGGATCCAGCGCGAGCGCGGCATCGACCATCTGGCTGATCGTCTGTGCTTCCAGTGCTTCGCCATGATCCGGACAACGTGGTGAACCAACCCGTGCATACAGCAGGCGCAGGTAGTCGTAGACCTCGGTGATCGTGCCGACCGTCGAGCGTGGATTGTGCGAGGTGGATTTCTGCTCGATCGAAATCGCCGGTGACAGACCTTCAATGTGATCGACGTCGGGCTTTTCCATCACCGAAAGAAACTGCCGCGCATACGCCGACAGCGACTCGACATAACGGCGCTGGCCTTCGGCATAAATTGTGTCGAAGGCGAGTGAGGACTTGCCCGAGCCGGACAGGCCGGTGATCACGATCAGGCTGTCACGCGGCAGATCGATATCGATGTTCTTGAGGTTGTGCGTTCGTGCGCCGCGAATGCGGATCGTATCCATGGGCAGGATCAGGCTCGAAACAGGGGGAGTGCGGAACCGCCAACTATAGCGCCGAACCGCGAGCTTTCGAGGTGGTGGCGGCGACAGGGAGTTCAAGTGCAAGCAAGGCCGGTCGTGTAGGAAGATCGAGCGCGCGGCCGTTCATGTTCGGAGGCCAGATCGAGCCGGCGTACGCGCGGCAAACACGTCGGCCGTGGTTCGCCAACCGCTTGTCGGGGGCGTATCGTTTCAGCGAACAGATGCGATAGCTGGTTCATCCATGGATCGGCACGCGCAAGGCGCAGGGCCGCGTTTTCAGCGCCGGGCGAGGCGCGTCGGCCGCCATCGTGCGCGATCGCATTCAAGCGCTGTATCCATTCCCCCATGCAGGAGTCAGACATGAATCCCCGGCTCGATTATCGAAAGTCAGCGCCAGACGCCTTCAAGGCGATGCTGGATCTTGAAGCTGCCGTGCATCGCGGCGGGCTGGAGTGGTCACTGATTGAACTGGTCAAGATGCGTGTTTCGCAGATCAATGGCTGCGGCCACTGCCTGGACATGCACAGCAAGGAAGCGCGCGCGGCCGGGGAAACCGAGCAGCGCTTGTACCTGCTGCAAGCCTGGCGCGAGGCCTCGATCTACAGTGCGCGTGAACGTGCAGCGCTGGCATGGGCCGAAGCGGTGACCCTGATATCGGATACCGAAGTATCCGATGAGATCTATGCGGAGGCACGCGAGCAGTTCGGAGAAAAGGGCCTGGTCGAATTGAACCTGGCGATCATCGCCATCAATGGCTGGAACCGCATGGCAATCGCATTCAATGCCAGCGTCGGCGACTACGTGGTTTCCAGCAAGTCGAAGTAATCGGGTGGCAACTATTCCGGCGAAGTCGGCAATCCGCACCGCGATGCCAGGCAAGCTGCTGCCGCGTGCGTTTTACCGGCGTGATTCGCGCGAAGTGGCCGTGGATCTGCTCAACAAGGTACTGGTCGCAACGGATGGACGCAGCGGTCGCATCGTTGAAGTCGAGGCGTACTGCGGTTCGATCGATGCGGCCGCGCACAGCTTTCGGGGCAAGACCGCGCGCAACGCGACCATGTTCGGGCCGCCGGGCCGAATGTATGTCTATTTCACCTATGGCATGCACTGGTGCTGCAACGCGGTGTGCGGCGAGACAGATGAAGGTGTCGCCGTGTTGTTGCGCGCATTGGCACCGCTGAGCGGTCTGCAGGCAATGCACGCAGCGCGCCCAAAGGCACAGCGCGATCGCGACCTGTGCCGTGGCCCGGCCCGCCTGGCCCAGGCCATGGGCATCAGTGGCCAGCACGATGGCATCGATCTGGTCACCGGCAACGGTGGTTTTTGCATTGTCGATGACGGCACGCCGCCGCCGCTGGAGCCGGTGGTGACCACGCGGGTCGGCATTCGTCTGGCGGCTGCGGAAAACTGGCGCTGGTATGTCCGCGGCGATGCCAACGTCTCGCGCCGCTGAGGTTCGCTGCGCAGCTATCCATTGGCAGCATCGGGTTCTGCCGCGCCCGCCTGCTTGACGCCCTTGCGGCAACCCGGGATGCTCGCCAGCTGATTCGCCCAGGCAGCTCCGGCAGGAGATCCCGTCGTCATGCGCAAGCTGTGTGCTCTCGCCATTGCGGTAAGCGCGTCCTTGTCGAGTGCGGCGCAAGGCCTCGCGGCATCGGTGATCCTGCCGGCGGCTGTGCCGGTACCCGCGGGACTCCGCGTCATCGCCGACTACGGCTCGTACCGATTGCTCGAAGGCGACGCGGACGCCTTGCCGGACAAGGCCTGGTTGCTTGCCGACGCGCACCTGCTCAAGTTCGATCGCTTGCAGATCGATACGCGATCGCCCGTGATAGACGCACCGGCGGGGTTTGCGCTCAAATCGCCAAACTCATCCGCCTTGCAGATTGTCCAGTTTGTCGGCCCGATCAAGGATGCCTGGCTTGAGCAGTTGCGCGCGACCGGCGCCACGCCGATTCAGTACATCGACAGCGACGGCTATCTGGTCTGGGCCGATGCGGCGGCGCGAACCAGGCTTGCTGCCATGGTCGCTGAGGCGCGGGTCTTGCAGTTCAGCCAGCCGCTGCCGGGATTCTTGAAGCTGGGCAATTCCCTGTTTGATCGCCTGCAGCGCGGCAGTGCTGGTGGCAACAAGCTGACGATCATCGTGCAGCGTTTCCGGCACGATGGCGATGCCGGGCGCGAGCGTTTTTCCGAGCTCGAACTCAAGCCGCTGGATGACTGGACGCCCCAGCTTGCCTACGAGATCGCACGCTTCGAGGCGAGCGATGAGCAGATCCGCCGGCTCATCGATCTGCCCGATGTGTTCTGGCTCGGCGAGTACATCGCGCCGACGATGAACGATGAAGTACAGGCACAGATCCTGCGTGGCCAGTTCAATGCGAACCAATCGGCACCGCTGCAACCCGGGTATCTGCCGTGGCTGCAATCGCTGGGCTTTCCCGATGATCCGGCGGCCTATCCGATCCTCGACATCACCGACTCGGGTATCGGTGATCGCACCATTCAGACCGGCGATCCGACCCTGCATCGCTTCGGCAGCAGCGCAAATGCGACGCGCATGGTCTACAACCAGAAATGCACGATTAACAACGGTGATGTCGATGGCCACGGGCACATCAATGCCAATATCGCGCTCGGCTATGACGTGCGTGAGAATGCGCTGACCCCCGGAGCCCGATTCCCCGGCGAGTACCAGCGCGGGCAGGGCATGAATCCGTTTGGACGCCTCGGTGGCACGCGGGTATTCGCGCCGGCCTTTGACCTGGCCGCCTGCGGGGGAACCTATGCCGGCGTGATCGCCGCCAGCTATGCCGCCGGTGCGCGCATTTCCTCCAACTCCTGGGGCTGTGCGGCGTGTGCGGGTCAGTACGATGTGTCCTCGCAAGCCTACGATGCCGGCATTCGCGATGCCGATCCGGATACGGCGGGCAATCAGCAGCTGATCACGATCTTCTCGGCCGGTAACAGCGGCCCGAATGCGAACAGCATCGGCTCGCCGGGCAACGGCAAGAACATGATTACCGTGGGCGCCAGCGAGAATCCGCGACCGATCGATGAAGATGGCACCTGGACTGATGGCTGCGCGATCGATGCCGGTGCTGCCGACAATGCGATGGATGTGATTTTCTTTTCCTCACGCGGCCCGGCGCCAGGCCAGCGCGTCAAGCCGGAATTGGTCGCCCCGGGGACGCACGTCGCCGGAACGCGAGCGCATCCCGGCAGCGGTGAGGGTATTTGCGATGCAACGCGACCAATCGGAAATTTCACTTATTCGGCATCGTCCGGAACCAGCCATGCCGCACCGGCGGTTTCCGGCGCTGCCTCACTGTCTTGGTGGTGGATCGCGAACGCGCAGGGCAGTCTCCAGTTCGATGCGGGCGCCGCATCCGCGCCCACGCCAGCGCTGATGAAGGCCTGGCTGGTCGCGCATCCAACCTGGCTGACCGGCAATGGCGCGAACGACACTCTGCCGAGCAATGCGCAGGGTTTTGGCATGCCGAATCTCGGCACAATGTTCAGCGACACCCCGACCTGGCTGGTCAATCAGGATCATCTGCTCGGCGAGTCGGGTCAGGCCTGGACGACCCAGGTGCAGCGCGTCGATGCGGGCAAGCCGACCCGCATCGTGCTGGCCTGGACCGATGCGCCCGGCGCGGTCGGCACCAGTCCGCAAGTCAACAACCTCGACCTGGCGGCGATCGGCGGCTCGGCACAGTGGTATGGCAATCATCTGGAAGGGGCCTGGAGTACGCCCGGCGGCAGCCCGGATCCGGCAAACAACATCGAGGCAATCTATCTGCCTCCCGGCTCAGTCGAACCACTGACGATCGCGGTCAGTGCGTTCAATATTGCCGGTGACGGTGTGCCCGGCAATGCCGATGCTACGGATCAGGATTTCGCCCTGGTCTGCTACAACTGCGCTCGGCAACCGACATTCACCTTCAGGCTGACTCCGGCGTCGCGGAGCGTCTGCACGGCGACGACCAACACGGTGGATTTCGCCCTCGCTACGCAGTCGATCCTCGGCTTCGGTTCGCCGGTTGCGGTGTCGATCGCAGGCAATCCGGCGGGCACGACAACGGCGCTCTCGAACAATCCGATTGCGGTTCCAGGCAATGCCACGTTGAGCGTCGGCAATCTTGCCGCCGGCGCAAGCGGAAACAGCGTTCTTGCGATCACGGCGCAGGCTGCCGGCGTCACCCGAACGCGTTATGCACAGTTGCAATTGGCGGCAACGCCGCCCGCAGCGCCATTGCCCAACCTGCCGGCGGACAATGCCGTCAACGTTGCCCGCCATCCGCTGTTGAATTGGGCTGCGATCACTGGTGCCGCCGAATACCATATCGAGATCGCCCGCGATCCGGAATTCAACGATGTCGTCTACGCGGCGAGTACCGAGGCGGCCACGCATACTGTTGCCAGCGAGCTCGATTACGCGACGCGCTATTTCTGGCGGATCACGGCAATCAATTCGTGTGGTGAAAGCCCGTCGGCGCCGACCTTCTCGTTCACGACCACGCCGCCGCCCGGCGAATGTGCACTTGGCAGCCTGCCGACCGTTATCGAGCACAGCGATTTCGAGAACGGCCCCGGCACCTGGACACATTCCGGCGACCACGACACATGGACCCTGTCGAGCGCACGTTCACACGGCCCGGGCCACTCGATGCTCGCCGTCGATGTGGCCTACGATTCCGATCAGCGCCTCGTTTCGCCGGCCATTGCGCTGCCCGCGGACGCCGCTCCGCTGAGCCTGCAGTTCTGGAGCCACCAGACCATCGAGGATCGCCTCGGTGGATGCTATGACGGCGCATTTCTGGAGATATCCAGCGATGCCGGCGCCAGCTGGAATCAGCTGCCGCCGTCGAAACTCCTGCTCGGCCAGTACCGGGGGCCGATCAGCCGTTCATTCAACAATCCGGCCGGTGGCCGACAGGCCTGGTGCGGCGATCCACAGGACTGGTCACGCTTCATCGTAGACCTCGATGCGCATGCTGGCGAAACCGTGCAGTTCCGCTTCCGCATGGCCACCGATGCCTCGACCGGCCGCGTTCCGGATGGTTTCTATCTCGATGACGTGAGCATGCAAGCCTGTGCCGCGGCCTCGGATTTGATCTTTGTCGATGGCTTCGATGCGTTGCCGCAGCTCAAGCATCCCTAAGCCGCCGACTCGTGCATCGCTCGACAGGTTGAGGCTGACGCCATGCAAATATGCGAGCAGTTCACTAAATCGCTTGATATACTCTTTGAAGTGACGCGCTTGGACGCGCCAGGTCAAACAGGAAGTAAATCATGCATCAATTGGATTTCGTGAATCGGGTCAGGGCGATTGCGCTCGTTGTCCTGTTCGGTCTTGTCGCACCCAGCGCGCTTGCGCAGGCGCCCGATGATCGATTGCTCGATTGCTCGATGCGCCGGATCTGAAGCTGCTTTACGACGGCGAAGTCTATGCCGTTGCTTACCTTCCTGATGGTTCGTTGATCGTCGGCGGAAACTTCTCGCTTATCAACGGACAGCGCCGCAGGAACCTAGCTCGGGTATTCGCAAATGGCGAAGTAGATCCGGATTGGAAGCCGCAACCTGATCGCTCGGTGACAGCACTCAGCGTCGATGCAGCTGGGAATGTTTATGTCGGAGGCCGCTTCTTCATGATCGGTGGTCAGGCACACAGCTTCATGGCAAAGATTCGTGCAGGCTCTGCGGGACAGGTCGATCCGCAATGGCCTGTCACCCTGGGAATCGAACCTAATTCAAAGAGGATCCTGGTCAGCGCGGATGGCACGGCGATTTTCGTGGCTACGCCCCGGTTGGTGCAAAAGATTTCATCGGACGGCGTGCTTGCATCGGAATGGGGGCTGCAGCTGAGGGGAGATGTCAATGACATCGCTCTAGCAGCCTGTCGGACTTTGCCGGTTGAGGCGAGAATTCGGCTGTGCGAGGG